>URXV01000005.1 GCA_900551865.1 uncultured Rickettsiales bacterium | reverse complement strand
TTTTGCTAAATAATTTGAAAATTACACCTCTTTTATATTTCTTTAAGCTCTCTACTAACAGTCGCTGTTTTTCGATCCGAGCATCCACCAACGACAGAAAATCAGCAATCTTTTGCTGTTCCGACAGTGATGGTGTTCGTACGGGCATATCAAAAAATACTTCATCTTTTATGCTAACTCTGTCGTGGCGTGCACCACTATCTCCCATTAGATAAACGTATCTATGCCAAGCTGGAGACTTAAAATACATCTTAAAATATTCCGCACATAGAGGTGCTGTTGCTCTAAAACAAAGATAAAGCGGAGACACAATACCATCTTCAGCATCCTTGTATATACTTACTGGACCGTATGGTGCTTCGTTGGATTTTCTTGGATTATAAACAAAATCGTTATTTTTAATAATGTAATAGCCCGTAGTATTCTCAGAATTTGCAATATCTTTATCAAAAAAATCTCGTTGCGGAATTAATCCATTTTTAGCCGAGTTGCATATTACATTATTTATCGCTCCGTTTCTATTTTTCTGCGTACATTTATGAAATAATTCAGAAAGTTTTACTTGAGGTAAATTTCCTTTAAATTCACAGAACCTGAGTAACGGCTCAAGACCATTACTTGAGGATACATTTTGCTCGTTAGAGGTTGTTTTTTGTGTAACTTCATTCGTCATGATTTAGTTCTCCTCTGCGAACGGGAAATCCAATCCTAATTCATCAAAATAAGGTTTCAGTTCGGCATTAATGCCTTTTATATCCGCTTGAAGCTGTTTAATTTCGGCAGAAACAGCATTAAGATCAATTTCTTCTTCTTTTTCAAAAGTGTCTACATATCTCGGAATATTGAGGTTATAGCCATTTTCTTCAATTTCAGCCATTGTTGCAACGTGAGCATATTTCTCTACATCTTCACGTTTTGCGTAGGTTTCAACGATTTTATCAATATCTTGATCACGCAGGATATTTTGGTTTTTTCCTGGTTCAAAATCTTTAGAAGCATCAATAAACAAGATATTATCGCTATTAGCGTTGCGATTTTTCTTTAACACAAGTACACATACCGGAATGCCTGTTCCAAAGAATAAGTTCGCCGGAAGGCCGATGACGGCATCCAATATATTTAATTTTTGAATAATATATTTACGAATAGTCTCTTCGGCGGCACCGCGGAATAATACACCATGCGGAAGTAAAACAGCAATACGCCCATCTTCATCCATGTGGTGTATCATATGTTGAACGAAAGCGAAGTCGGCTTTACTTTTCGGAGCAAGTTTACCGTATTCATTAAAGCGTTCATCCTCTAAAAATTTGTCATCCGCTGACCAATTAGCTGAATAAGGCGGATTTGCGACTTGGATGCGGTATTTTTTATCCTGTGCGCGTTCTTCGAAATAGTCATGCTCCAAAGTGTCGCCATTATAAATTTCAAAATGGCTATATGGAATGCCACGCAGAATCATGTTCATTCTGGCAAGGTTATATGTGGTAGATGTCAGTTCTTGGCCATAATATGTACGGACGTTTACATATTTTTTGAGACGTAACAACAGAGAACCTGAACCGCAGGTCGGGTCTGCAGCCGCTTTTACATCTGTTAAGCCATAGCAAGAAAGGCGGCATAGCAATTCTGCCGGACCAGCGGGAGTATAAAACTCTCCGGCTTTTTTACCAGCGGTGGCGGCAAATTGACCGATTAAATACTCGTAGGCATTACCTAAAATATCAATTTTTGTATCTTCAACGCTGAACTCAATTTCATCTAGGGCAGAAATAATTTTTGCCATAACGGCTGAGCGGTCTTTAACCGTGTGGCCAAGTTTTGTAGAATCCAATTGCATATCAGAGAACAAGCCATCAAAATCATCTTGAGATTCGTTGCCGTGAGTTGACTCCATTAGGCTATTAATAGCTTTTTGCAGAAATTCTATATCAAAGGAACGATTTTCGACCATTTCAACCATTTTACGGAATAAATATTGCGGCTCAATTACAAAACCTAAATCACGCAAAGATTCATCGATTACAGCATCACGCAATTCCTCGTTTTTCCAAGCATCCTCGTAAGTAACGCCATCATCTTTTAGTAATTTTGCCATATATTTTTCGGTACGGTCAGAGAGGTAGTAATAGAAAATCATACCTAAAATATAATTTTTGAACTCGTAGGCTTCCATATTACCACGCAAAGCATTAGCCATAGCCCAGAGTTTGTTGCATAAATCTTTTTGATGTGCTTGAATATTATCCATAATTGTGTTCCTTTGTTATTGAAATTTCTCTGCTAAATTTTTGATAAAGCTAACAATGCGCGAAACTAATGACTTTTTCTTTAGCAACGACATTGGGGTTTTAATTCTATCTCGGATGTCTCCTGCGTTAATGATACCAGAGAATTCAAATTCGGAAATAACGTCGGTTAACATCTTTGGATCAACTTCTTCTTTTTCGGCAAATTCTTGGATTTCGCGATTTTTCTCGGCATTTTCAAAGTCGTTATAGGCAGCATCAATTTCGTCCGCATTTTGTAATCCACTTACAACTTTATCCAAGAACGACTTTAACAATTCAACTTTTCGTAGTAATATCGGATTGTCTGCACGTTCCAACTCAGCTTCAATATGTTTAATATCAAAGCTCTTTTTATCTGGATCGTCAAAGTGAATATTCCGGATTAAGTTCATAATATAGGCGACGTTAATGCGGTTACTCTCCATTAACTCTATGCAGAAATCAACGTCATTCAAAACAGATACGACTTCCTTGTTTTTCTGCTGTTGATGGTAGAGCATCAAATATTTGCTTTTATAATCTTGGTATTCTTGGTCTCCCATTAATAATTTGTCACTATCAATGTTAAACTCAATAAATGTGCGTAATGAATTAAGGTATTTTGTTAACTCTCTGAATAATAGAACAAATGCAAGCTGCTGCTTTTCATCTTGAATATAATCAAGCGAAGATGGTTCTAAAGCAATCTCGCGAATTTTCAAGACGACTTGGTTATATTTTTCAACAAAATATTCAAACCCAGGCGTTAAAACACCATCAGATTGACCTTTTGAGAATAAAGCAATGGCATCGTCAGTGCGCTTTTTGAGGTTGCGATAGCAAATAATGATGCCAAACGGTTTTGTTTCCTTTTCTACACGATTTGTGCGAGAATATGCTTGAAGTAAATCATGGTAACGGAGGTCTTTATCTACATAAAGCACAGAAAGCGGTTTGCTGTCAAAACCTGTCAAAAACATATTCACCACAAGCAATATGTCTAAGGATTTTGTCTTCTTACCTTTAACGCGGTCAGATATATCTTTTTGGTACGCATGAAATGTGTCAGTAGAGAAGTTAGTGGAGAAAGTTTCGTTATAATCCTTGATAATCCTTTCTAACGCATCACGACTATGTTCATCATGACCTTCGGCATCTTCATTTTGACCATAAGAAAAGATACCACTTACGGTTAACTTATGATCAATTTTTTTGAAAATATCGTAGTATTTGATAAGCATCGGTATTGATGACACTGCAAATATAGCTGTATATTGCCCATTACGTGTTTTTGACATATGATTGGAAACGATATGGTTTGCAATTAAAGTCATTCTCTCATCGGCCATATACAATTCGTTAATATCTATACGTTCTGCGACAGTTGGATCATCCTCATCAAAATCGCCATCTATTGTTTTTATATATTCGACATGAAAGCCTAAGACGTTATTATCAAATATAGCATCTTTAATGAGGTAGTTGTGTAGGCATTTACCGAATAATTGTTCTGTGGTTTGGACTATTTTACCTGCTACTTTTCCGTTGATATCAAAACGCGGTGTTCCGGTAAAGCCAAAAAACTGGGCATTATTAAAGTGCCGAACAATATCTTTGTGCATATCACCAAACTGACTACGGTGGCATTCATCAACAATAAAAATAACTTTCTCATCTTTGTACAAGTCCATTATTTTTGCGTGCTGCGGTTTTTTGACGGCATTTGCCATTTTTTGAATGGTTGTTACGATAAGTTGCCGGTTTTTGTCTTTCATCTGACCTACTAGAATGTTTGTCTTATCTGTAGCATCAACAGAACCGGCTTCAAATTTATTAAATTCTTCCGTTGTCTGAGAGTCTAAATCCTTGCGGTCAACTAAGAATATAACCTTTTTAATGTTCGGATTTGTTGCTAAAATTTGTGCAGTTTTGAAAGAAGTTAAAGTTTTTCCCGCACCGGTTGTATGCCAAATATAGGCATTTTGATTTGTTAATTTTGCTTGTCTAACAAGGGATTCGACCGCATAAACTTGATACGGGCGCATAATCATCATTAATTTATCAGTATCGTTTAGCACAGTGAATTTTGTTAACATTTTGATTAGATGGTCACGAGCGAGAAAACTAACGGAAAATTCTTTTAAGTTTGTAATTCTGATATTGTTTTCATCTGTCCAAAAGAATGCTAGGCTATATAGCAATTCTTTATCAGAATTAGCAAAATATTTAGTATCAACACCATTAGATACAACAAATGTTTGAATATAATGATAGAGACCGTTGTATGAGTGCTTTTTATAACGCATAACCTGATTAACGGCTTCTTTTATATCAATTCCTCTACGTTTAAGTTCAATTTGCATTAATGGCAAACCGTTTACTAAAAGTGTTACATCATAACGATTTACATATTTTCCAACAACAGTCGTTTGATGTGTCACCTGAAATAGATTTTTTGTATGGTCTTCATCTAATAGAGCTACATAAACTTTTTTACCGTCATCTCGTTCCAAGATAAATTTATCTCGGAGAATCTTAGCACTTTGAAAAACGCTTTTTCCTAAAAGATAGTTAAAGACGCGTTCCCACTCTTTGTCTGATAATGGTTTTTCTAATTTAGAGGCATTAAATAAAGAAAATTGTTTTTTAAAGTTTTCTTCTAGGTCATGATAGTTATTTATATTGACCGAGGTATAGCCTTGATCTTTAAGTTGCTCTATTAATAAATTCTCTAATTCAGCTTCACTCTGGTATACCATGAAAAGTTCCTTATAAAATAATCCTTAAGCATAATACAGAACAATATTGGTGATTGCAAGCAGAAGCACTTAAATATTTACAACTTTGATATTGCTTATAAAAGTATTTGAATTAATTATATTTATTTTACAAATTAATAGCTAAATCCTTTTTAAATCCTGTGTTTTCACAATGTTTTACATATCCTCGAGGATTGCAAACAATACGACAATTCCCGATTTGGTAGTCGCAGGCGGTATGAATATGACCATGACACCAGAGTTTGATATTGGGGTGATCAAGGATAAAATTTTCTAAATTACTGGCGTATGCGGGAGAAATGGCGTCGTTTTTATACTGTTCTGGAATGGATTGTTGGCTTGGAGCATGGTGGGTGACAACCACAATCTTTTTGTCTGGAAACTGTTTGCAGACCGTATCAATTGTCGCCAATGTTTTTTGAAACATCAAAACACAATGTTCTGGTCGCAACTTCAGTAGTGATTTTATCATTGATAACAAAAGGATTTATATTATGCATATAAAACATGGACAAAACGAGGATACATTAAGCGATTTAAAGTTTACAAGGGTGTCAATGTTAGACAAATAATATCTGACTTCTGCTTTTTGCAACCATAATAGCATATTTCTGAGTGCTTTGTGAAAAAGCTGAGATATTGATATAAAATGCTTGATTTTCTCCAGAAAGTTTTATATTATAAAACTAATTGGAGGAAATATGATATATTCGTTTGATGATTTAGCGTTGAAGTTTCGTGATTATACCGACATTAAAGGAAAAATCCGCCGGGAACTTCAATCTGGAAAATTGATACAGGTCGCACGAGGGCTTTATGAGACCGATGCAGATGTTTCCGGAAAATATCTGGCAGGTAGGATTTTCGGGCCGTCTTATTTATCTTTTGATTATGCTTTGGCGATGTATTCACTTATACCTGAAGCCGTTTATCGAACTTATACCTCTGCAACGTTTCAAAAGAGGAAGTCTAAGCAATATCAAAACCATTTTGGAGTTTTCACGTATCGAGATATTCCCTCTGAGGTTTATCCGTTAGGAATTTTGCTACACGAGGAAAATGGTTATTCTTATCAAATCGCCACACCAGAAAAGGCATTGTGTGATAAGCTCTATACATTGCCACCGGCTAAAAATTTAAGCGAACTGCATGCTCTTTTATTTGATGATTTGCGAATTGACGAGCAGGAATTTTGGAAACTTAATATGAATAGCTTAAATGAGTTGGTACCATTATATCATGCAAGTAATCTCAATCTTTTACGTAAGTTAATCCGGAGGAATAAGTAATGCAGACTGTTTTGGAGCAGATGTTAGGACATTATAAAACCGATACAACAGAAGAAAAGAAAAATGCACTGAAAGAAGTTGTGCAAGAAGTAGCGTTGTGTGGCCTGTCACGGGCCGGATTTTTTAAGCACGCAGCTTTTTATGGCGGTACAGCTCTCCGAATTTTTTACGGACTTGACCGTTTTTCCGAAGATTTGGATTTTTCACTGGTTGCGCCAAATGCAGATTTTCAACTTAATCGCTATTTTTCAGGGTTAGAAAGTGAGATGGCCTCATTAGGTTTGCGGTTTTCTATTGAAGAAAAACAAAAGACGGCAGCCTCTGCTATAAAATCAGCTTTTTTGAAAGGAAATACCAAAGAGCATATCTTAAGTATTTACGATGTTAATACTATTGGTATCAATCCTGATGAAGTGATAAAAATAAAGTTTGAAGTTGACACGAATCCGCCGGCTTTTGCACAATTTGAAAATAAATATCGTTTGTTGCCAACACCTTATCAGGTTAAACTCTATGATATGCCGTCTTTGTTTGCGGGCAAACTCCATGCAGTTATTTGCCGTGCTTGGAAAAGCCGTGTTAAGGGACGGGATCTTTATGACTATGTTTTTTATCTGGCCAAGCAGGCAGAAGTTAATCTTCCACATTTGCGTGCGCGACTTGAAGATTCCGGTGCATTGTCTGAAGATGAGCCGTTTACAAGAGAAACGTTGTTGGAAATGCTTAACCAGCGATTTGAATCTATAGACTTTGATCAAGCCAAACAAGATGTTTTGCCTTTCATAACCAATCCTGCTAAAATGGATTTATGGAGCAAAGATTTCTTTATTGATATTACTAAAAATCTGCAAATTGTTGAAGAGACAGAGACCTTTTCTTAAAAATAAACATTTTAGAGGTCTGATTTGTGCATTTCCACTAACTCTTTGATATTTTTAAATGTTATGTAAAATCAAGGTGTTATTTTTGTATATTTTTCCTCATATTTATCCTTTTGCACAACCAATAGTGAAAACGGAAGCTTACGCTTCCGTTTTTTTGTATCTGCGGTGTTTTGCGAAATTAAAGAAACTGCGGGATTCATTTTTTATTTTGACAGTGCACCGGAACTACAAATCCGGTTAGTTAATTATATCCAGAATTTCAGTTAATTATATTTTACGGTATGGCATCAGGCTACTTTTGCTTTTTCGTCCGCAGCAGGAAGATACCCTTTGCCCTCAGCGGCAATACGCGCTGCATCAGGATATTCCAAAGTTTCCATCCGCCTCAAAAAGGCGGACAGCCAGGCTGAGTCCAAAGTCGTGTCATAAGGCCGGGAAAGGCGAAAATACGTTGCAGTATAAAAACGCCACCAACGGACGGCAAACTCCATACTGTCCCGCAGAAGACCGACAGCTGGCGAATTTGCTTCCGCACCGGATTCCGAAAGCGCAGACGCAATGGGACGGAAAATCCCGTTACAAACCTTGTCAAAATAATGATGCGGAACGAGCGTCAGCTGCCAACAGTCAGCGGCCCGGCTTTCCCTGTCATATACCTCCGGCGGCAGGGGCTGCTTATAAAGAGGAGAGGCAAAACCTTCCGGCTTTTTTTCCACGGGGTAAAACGAGGCGCCGTTCCGGCGGTAAGCTTCCATATCCGGCGGACAGGCAAGCGACCGTACGACTTCCTGCATGGTTTCCAGTTCCTGCAGCAGATGTTTACGGTCGGGATGCAAAATATCCAAAAGAGGATTCAGACAATCGCGTTTCAAATGATACAGCTTTTCGGAAAACGATTGCAGGAGAAAATACTTGTTCAGCTGATAATTAAAAGAGATGCCGAAATACGGAATAACACAACATCCGCGGCAGGTTTCCAATGTGCCGGCCGAAAGGGCACTGCGGCGAAAAGCGGCACTGTCCAAAGCTGCGTTCAAATCTTTGTTCCAGGCGACGTTTTCGCTTACGGCGTGATAGCACGGCAGCACCAGGCTGCCGTCGGGCGCAAAAGTCAGCGTATGGCGGTTGGCCGAACAAGGCGGCAGCTGCGACGGAGAAGAAGTTCGGAAAAATTCCATAAAATGCAGCAAGACAACCGTGTACGCATCAAAAATCCGGTTGACTATATCGGAAATATATGCCGAAATACGGTAAGTCCCGCCCTTGTCCATATAGGGAAACATCGGGCTCAGGTAAATCAGGGCATGATGCCGCTGTGCATAAGATATCATATTGTCAAGCTCATTTATATTGCCGTCGGTAACGACAGTCATTATTTTCGGCGCCCGCACGGAAGCAATTTCGGCAACCGTTTTTTTGACATTTTCACAGGCATCTATACCGCGTATCTGCCTGTATGCAGCACTGTCGAGCGTATCCAGCGACGTATTGAACTTATCGGCGGCGAATGCCACTTCAAGCATTTTGCGTTTAGAGGCAGAGGCAATGCAGTTTGAGGTTACCTCGGTTTTTATGCCCAGCTTTTTGGCATATTCAATGACTTCTGCCAAATGCGGATACAGCGTTGGTTCGCCGCCGGTAAAATCTATGTAGCGGACGCCGTGTTCCCGGCATTGTTTCACCAAGAGGCAGGCATCTTCCGCGGACAGCTCGGGCACGTTTTTGAAGGCGGGATTCTGCCAGACGTTGCAATAGCTGCAGCGCGAATTGCAGCGATAAGTAACATAAAAACGCGCACAATAGAAATTCTGACCGTTCATTTTTTATCCTTTCTTTATAACCTGTTCAATGCTCCGGCGCAAAATCGCCATCCCCTCTTCCAAATCAGCGGCGGCAACGTTCAACGGCGGTGCCAGACGAAGAATGTGCCCGCTCAAAATAGCCTCCAGCCCGTTCTGCCGCGCCCGGAAAAAGACTTCCCGCGCCAAAGCTGCTTCCGGTTCCTTTCCGCTACGGCTTTTGACAAATTCCACGGCGCCCATCAGACCTGCCGAACGAACATCGCCGACGGACGGAAACATTGCAGCAAGGCGTTCCAATTCTTCGCGAAGCATGACGCCGCTGCGGCGGACACGAACGAAAATTTCCCCTTTCTTCAATTCCTCCAGAACGGCAGATGCAACCGCAAGATTTACGGGATGGGCAGCAAAAGTCGAAGACCTCTCGCCGGGGCGGACGGCATAAGGGTTTTCGGTGATGTATTCCCGTTCACACAAAACCGAAAGCGGACGCCCGTTTGCCAATCCTTTAGTCAGCGATACAATGTCAGGGCATATTCCCCACAGCCCGTAACTGGCGAGAAAATACCCGGTGCGCCCGCCGCCGGTCAAAACTTCGTCGGCAAACATAATTATTCCGTTTTCCCGGCAAAAATCAGCAAATCCCGTCATAAATTCCCGGGGCGGAACAACAACGGCGGCTCCCTGCACGGGTTCAAAAATCACGGCTTTGGAGCGGCGTTCTTTCAGTTTTGCAATAACTTCGCCCAGACAATGCAGACCGCAGGTTTGGCGTTCTTTATGCCACGGACAGCGGTAACAATGCGGATAGTCCACCTGAAAATTGTCAAACAGCGCCGCATGCGCGGTTTCGTTTATTGTCAGCTTGGTTCCCATCGTCTTGCCGTGAAAACCGCCGCGAAACGCCGCTATCGGAATGCGCTGCTTGTCGAAATAATTAATAATGTCGCTCAAGCCGCGGTCTACTGCATAACCTCCGTCATTATAGGGGATAAGCTTATAATCCGGCAACGGCAGCAACGGTGCCAGTTCTTCATAAAAATGGCATTCTGCCTCCGTCCGCCGACCGTGAACGTTATCCATCAGCCCGGCAGCCCTGATTTCGGCGGCTACAAACGGCGGATAACAATGGCCGAAACTGTTGGTAAATATTCCCGACGTAAAATCCAGATAAGTTTTGCCGTCCGCATCGGTAAAGCGGCTTCCCGATGCCGATGCAACGACGATATCTCCATCCATGCAATATCCCTGCGGCGTATGGGCACGGATGCGGGCGATGATGTCCCTATTTCCAATTCCATCCATATTCTTTCCCCTGTTCATGCGAAAACGGTATACGGGCATAGGCGAATGCCAGCTTTTTCAGCCACTGCTGGATTTCTTCCGAAACATCATCCAGCGAAGACAACCGCCAGCGCCACGATTTAGCATAATCCCGGCCATGGGCAATGCGCCCGCGGTTATCCAAGCCGAGAATGTCCGGCAGCGGAATAATCACTTTTTCGGCGGCGGAGCGATACAATTCTTCAATACAGCGTTTTTGGAGGTCGTCCTGCGATGACGCCTGCAGGTAATAGCGCAGATACGGCTGATATTTCGTTTCCAGCCCCTGCAAATAGGAAGCAAAGGCTGGATTATCATGCGTTCCGGTATAAGCGACGGACTTGTGCGGATAATAAAACGGCAAATGGATGGTTTCGGTACCGTAGCCGTTTGCAAAACCGAACTGAAGAACCCTGGTGCCCGCCCAGCGGTATTTGGTAAACAAACGATATGCACGTTCAGGAACGCTGCCCAAATCCTCGGCAATCAGTTCCACGCCGCAGGCTTTCGCCAGCCTGGTCAGTTTTGGGATAAATACGTCGTTTTCGGCATCAGGGCCGTCATACCAGCGTTCGCTGCCGAGCCCCAGCCCGTAATAGCGTACAAAACCAATCGCATGGTCGATGCGGATAACATCATACAAACCGGCATAAAAACGAAAACGCGCCAAGTGCCAGCGGAATTTGTCCGCAGCGGCGGCCGGCCAATCGTAGCACGGCATATCCCAACTGCGAGTATGGGAGGCGAAACAGTCTCCCGGCACGCCAGCCGACAAGGTTACGGACGCATCTTCCGGATTGACGGCAAAAATATTTCGGCGGCTCCAGACGTCGGCACTGTCGTAAGCAACGTAAAAAGGCAAATCGCCGATTATTTTTATGCCGTTTCGTCCCGCATACTCCTTTAACTGATGCCACTGGCAAAAAAATTCGTACTGAACAAACTGCCAGAACAAAACGGAAACTGCCAGGCGGCGGCGATAACCGCGCAGTACTTCCGGCTGGCGGAAAGCCGCCCCTTCTTCCCATTCGTTCCAGGGTTTCCAGCCGAAGTGTTCCTTTAACGCCATAAACAGGGCGTAATCGGAAAGCCAGACGGCATTTTTGCGGCGGAAAGCCAAAAATCCGGAATCACTTTTGCCGCCGCGGGCACAAAACCTGTCGAACGCCAAACGCAAAAGCTTAAACCTTGCTGCAAACAGCCTGCCATAATCAATATCAGCCGAATTTGCACCAAAGTCATACTGTTCCGCTTCCCCCGGTAAAAGCAAACCGTCTTTTTCCAGCATATCCGGCGCAATAAAATACGGGTTTCCGGCAAAAGCACTGAGGGTTTTATACGGGCTGTTGCAGTAGCCGGTCTGCCCGTGAGGCAAAACCTCCCACAGCGTTTGTCCGGCTTCCCGCAGCATATCGACAAACCGGTACGCCCCCTCTCCCATATCGCCGATGCCATACGGCGACGGCAGGCTGAAGACCGGCAGCAAAATCCCGGCGGAACGGTTGTAGCTGTCTCCGTTGATATATTTTTCCGCATGTTTCATTTTATTCTCCTCGTTTTCCTGAATATACTTTTCGGCGACCCGACGGTTTTCCGCCGCCTGCCCTACCGTCCGTAACGGTCTATCCGTGCCTTGCGGTATATTTCCTTCCAGCCGCTGCTTTTAATCCGCGCGTCGTCCATATGACCCCGCCCCGACAAAACGGCAATACCGCGCAGACGGTTCTGCATGACCTCGCTGATACTGGATATTTTATCCAGACGCCAACGCCAGGATTTTTCAAAATCGTGTTCATAACATATCCGGCTTTCGTTGCCCAACGACATAACGTCCTGAACCGGAATGATGACTTTTGCCGCCGAAGAATTATACAGGGCGTCAATGGCGTTCCAGACCAAATCCTCGCGTTTGGAAGCCTTCAGATACGTCATCATGTACTCCAGATCGTCATCACTTTTGTGCGCCAGAAGGCCGGCCAATGTTTCATTATCGTGCGTTCCGGTGTATGCCGCGACATTCTGCGGATACATCTGCGGCAGGTGAATATTGCGCGTCCCGTAATGCATATCGCCGACGGTATGTTGAAAAATGCGCATACCGAGCCAGTTCAGCTGGTCATACAAATCATGCGTTCGCTGATTGTTATTGCCGAGGTTTTCGACAATAATATCCATATTGCGTTCCCGGGCAACACAGTCGATAATGCCGGTGGCTGATGCCCTGTCGCTGTCCGGCCCCGGATACCATACGCCGCGCGCACCGTCGTCTTTGATGCCGTAATAATGGACAAACGCCACGGCATGGTCGATGCGCATAATGTCATACATCCCGGCGCCGATGCGGATACGTTCCGCCAGCCAATCGTAATTTTTCGCTTTCATTCTATCCCAGTCATAGCAGGGATTTCCCCAGCGGATGTCCCTGTTACCTGACGGAATGCCTGAAAACAGCTTGATGCTGCCGTCGGGGTTTAAGTCAAACAACTCGCGGCGGCTCCAGACGTCGGCGCTGTCGTGGTTTACATAAAACGGCATATCTCCTATCAGCTTGACGCCTTTTTGATGAGCATACTCCTTTAACTGTTCCCACTGCCGGAAAAACTGAAACTGCGTAAATCTCCAGAAAGTGATGTCTTCGTTAAGGTTGCGGCGAAGATTGCACATCGTATTTTTTTCGCGGAACTTTAATCCGTCGGGCCATTTGTACCAAGGGGCATTTTCCAGCCTGCCTTTGACGGACATAAACATGGCGTAGTCGTCAAGCCAGCCGTGGTTTTTAAAACGAAAGGCCAAAAAATCGTCCGACTGATGTCCGCCCTGCATCATCCAGCGCCCGAAAGCACGGCGAAGCATTTTTTCCCGCGAGGCGAACAGTTTTCCGTAATCTATATCCACCGGGTCGGAACCGAAGTCCAATCCGGACAAATCCTGCGGACGCAGCAGCCCCTCCTCCATCAATTTGTCGGGAGAAATATAATAATGGTTGCCGGCGCAGGAACTCAGACTCTGATACGGACTGTTGCCGTAGCCGACCGGGCCGTTGGGCAGCATGGCCCAGAGCTGCTGTCCCGAATTTTGCAGCACGTCGATAAACCAGCGCGCCTCGTTACCCAAATCCCCTATGCCGTATTTTCCGGGCAGGCTCATTACAGGCAGCAGAATGCCAGCCTCCCGCTCATATAATTTTCTGCCGTTCAGTTCGGTCAAATCAAAACTCATATTAAAAACGCTCCTCCGTCAAAATTAAAACATTGTCCCGATGTAAAAGCATAATGATTGGTTATAATATTATATACCAGCGCAGCCACTTCCGCCGGCTGTCCCAAACGCCGCGACGGCAGTCTCCGTTTCTGCGCCTCTTTATTGTCAGCGGCTGTCATCCGGGTTTCAATATAACCGGGCGCTATGGAAAAAAACGAAACGCGACCGGCAAATTCCGGATTGGCGGCTGCTTCGGCAGTCAATGCCAAAACGCCTGCTTTGGAAGCGCTGTACGACATATCGGCGCCGGTTGCCGCCTTAAACGCTGCCAGCGAGGCATTGTTTACCACCACCCCGGAACCGGGCATGTGCGCAATTTCATGCTTCATGCATATCAGGGTTCCGACCAGATTGACATCTATTACGCGGCGGGCGCGGGCAATATCCGCCTTAGGGAGTTTTTGGGGCGCTATTCCCGTGCCGGCGTTGTTAAACGCGGCATCAAGCTGCCCGATACGGCCGAGCAAAGCGGAAATTTCCGGCTCATTGCTGACATCGGCAACGCGGTAATGAAATCCGGGAAGCGTTTTTTCCATCGCAGCGCCGCGTCCGTCTTCCCCGTTTCCTGAAATTCCATACACTTCCCAGCCGCGGGAACAAAACAATTCGGCGGCAGCTTTGCCGATACCGTGCGTAGCCCCGGTAATCAAAATTTTTCCAGGTTCAGACAAAATGGCCATCAATTTCCTCCTTATGATCTATATACCAGGCGGCGGTTTCCTTAAGCCCTTTTTCCAGCGTGTAACGCGGCGCGTAGCCGAGTTCCCGGTTCAGCTTTCCGTAATCCATGCACTGGTTCTTTATTTCGCCTGCCGTGACAATTTCTTCGCGCGGAGCGATTTTTCTGCCGGCATATTCGGACAACCGGCCGATAACCTCGCCCATGGCATAACTGTTGGACGTTCCGAGATTAAAGGCCTCGCCCAGAATCCGCCCCAGACTTCCTCCCCGTTCCAGCCGGTCAAGCAGCATGGCGACGGCACGGGTTAAATCGCGGACATAAATCATATCACGGTAAAAAGATTCCGCCCCGCCCGACGGTGTCCGGTACTTCTTCAGCACGGGAGCGGTTTGGGTATACAGCAGGCGATACAGCGTCCCCGGAACAATCCGGCTCTTGTGATAATCGCCCGGGCCGTAAACATTGCAAAAGCGGTATACGACCGCCGGAAAACTGCTCTTCCGGGCAACGGAACGCACCAGTTCATCGGCGCGCGCCTTAGAGGCGTCATACGGACATGACAGCGGGCGCAGTTCATCGCTTTCATGGTAGGAATTGCGGCTGCCTTCGCCGTAAACCTTGTCCGTAGAAGCGTAAAAGAAACCCCGAAACGAACTGTCGTGCCGCTGCCAGCGCCGCAGCGCCGCGGCAAGGACATTCCTTGTTCCGTCATAATTCGTCCGCCAGGCTTCCCTTCCGTTTTCCTGCGCTTTCTGAATCGTGGCGCAGGCAGCAAAATGGAGGACAAACTCAATATCCATCCCGCCTTTTTCCGCGGCAGCAAAAACGGATTCGATAAATTTTCCGTCCGCCACGTCGCCAAAGCAAAACTGTACATCGCTTTTGGCAAACGCCGCTGCCGAAACCGGGAACGCTGCCGCAGTACGAATCCCGGCATCCCGTAAAACGGCGGTGCAGAAGACTTCTTCCGGTTTGCCAAGCGCCAGCACTTTGCGCCCCGCTGCGGCCAGTTCCGCCAGCATATGCTGCCCGATAAAACCGGTGGCTCCGGTTACCAGACATACTTTCATCCTTTTTTCCATCTCCCCCTCCGCGGTTAAAGGCTTTTATCCATCTTTGCCGAGACCACACCTTCCGCCAGCAAGGTTTCTATTCCCTTTCCGGTATCATAAAGGGAGAAATACTCCCGCAGGCTGGCAAACGTACGCAGCGGCTTTTCGGCTTCGGGATTAAGAGCCAGTATCATTTCCAGCATCACCAGCCCCTGATAACGGCGGAATTTAGCATCGCGCTCCACATTCTTCTTGTTAATCCAGGTGTGCATAATATCCTGATGCCAGTCCGGGCGTTCGGGATGGTGTTCCAGCGTATAATAATGCCATTCGGCACGGCGGCCGGTTTTGCAGTCAATAAAAAACGGCGGTTCCCAGATTATGTCCAGAAACGGCACGACTGCGGGCGTTCCCCATATGCCGCGCCAATCGCAGATAAACGGAAAAGTACGCTGGTCAATCCCCAGCAACTGGCGGGAAATGACTTCCGGCGACAATTCTTCCCTTATCCAATTATTAATGAAAAGTTCTTTGAAAAAACGTCCCCATTCCCGGAGCAGCCCCTTATCATTAAAAAACATCAGACAGGTATTGACGGCAGGAAGCGATTCATTGACCGGGGGCAGTTTGCAGCCTTCGGGAAAATGAAGCGACGCAAAAGGCGGATAGCATTCCCCGCCGATTTGCTCCAGATGCGAATAGGCCGCTTTGACCGAAGCTGCACCGGGAATTATCACGTCATGGCGTTTCTTTAAAATCAGGTCGGTATCCACAAAAAAAACGGGGACTTGTTCCCCCGCCAGTTCAGCTTCTTTCAACAGTGCATCCGGTTTGGAATACGAATAATATATGCGGTAATCGGTATTTTCCGGCGTAATATTCCTTTCAAGCGTTTCGTAATCGACATGGCTCCAAACGCCGCAGTCCAACAGCCCGTGCCGGGCGAAAAAGCCATATATCGCCTTATCGCAATAAAGGGTATGGCAGCTGCCGGATTCCGGATATAAAAGGCGGCGGATTATCAATCCCTGGGCAATCATGGTCAGCAGGTAGTGGCTGCCAAACGCCTTTTCGAGCGTCTGTTCGTCAATAGCGGCATAATTCTGCATATTGCCACCAAAAGTCCGATATGCCAACGGTCCGCTGCCCAACGCGTTTACAGTGCGAACAGCCGTATGCGGCGACGATGACACGCCTTTTCGAATATAGTCCAGGAGTTCTGCCGTAACTTTGCTTAATTTCATACTTTCCTCCTTCGGCAAAGATTTGCAACTCACGAAAAAAAATATAACCGGAGCGTTTCGGAGCGTCAATGCTTAATTTTTTATTAACGAAAGAAAAAGCATTTGACTTTTTGTCAAAAATCTTTAATATAATAACTCCCACCCGGTTTGAAGCGTTCCCGATTGAAGCGTTTCAACCGGGAAACGTTCATATATTGCGCTTCCGGCCGCCTTATATATTGTTCAGCAAACGCCCGACGGCCTGCGACAGTTCGCGGATATAATCGTTGTCGCTGACCGGCGCGCTTTTGCCGACGCTGCGGCTCTGATACTTTTTCAGAAACGGAATGTCCACCGGCGTAAACAGGCGATACAGATTTTCGCCGGCGCCGGATTTGCCGCCGTTTTCGGCAAAGCTGGGGCGCAGCTGGTAGAATTTAACGGGAAAGCCGTCTTTCTGCGAGAATTTACGGATCAAATCCCCCTCGCCCGCGGCGTAGAAAAAGCCCTTGAACGTATCGGGATTGCTCTGCCAGTAGGCGCGGCAGACTTCCAGCAGGTTGGCGGTGCCGTCGCCGCTTACGGCCTGACGCCCTTTCCGGACGGCGGCCAGATGGAGGACGAACTCAATTTCTATCCCGCTTTTGGCGGCGGTATTGAATATTGAAGCCAGAAAAGAAATGTCGGCAATGTCGCCAAAACAAAACTGCACGTTGTATTCCTTAAACGCCGCGGCGGAGATGGGCAGCGCGGACGTCGCCTTTATCAGGCGGTTGTTGGCAGCCAGAGGGCTGAAAGCGTCTTCGGAATCACCCAAAGCCAAAACCTTGCGTCCCGATGCAATCAGTTCGTTCAGAATATACTGCCCGACAAATCCCGTTGCTCCGGTTATCAAACAGACTTTCTGCTCCATTTCTTCTTCTCCCTGTCCTTGCGCTTTTGCTTTTCCGACGAGCGGTTATGAGCGTCGTGCGCGGTTGTATTCTCCTATAGAAGTTATTGTGACGCTTTTTTGAACGTTTGTCAACGCACATGTTAAAGTTTTTTTAGACAAAAGTATTGACTCTTTTGCTATTTTGGATATAATCAGGCTGTTATTTTATAAATTTATGTTTTTTAATTCTTAAAATTATTCTTTATGGAAAAAACGATGTCTCTCGCCAAGATGCACGAAGCGTGTTTTTTGGCTGTGTTTAATTTGTTTAACCAGTACAACTTTAACGACCAAAGCAACATTGCTGTCGTGAAGTCAGAGTGTTCTTATCCCGCAGTTGTCGGAGCTTTGCGTAAAAAAGCTGCCCTGCTTCCGTCAAAAACACGGCAATCAAAATTTTCTACCATCGATTCGGTTGGCAATCCGGTAACGGTTAAAATTTTTTCCGAACGCGTCTGGGGATTGAAAATTAATAACCGCCTGATTTTTGACATGGAAAAGTATTCTCTCAGAGACCTGATGTCTATCGCGCTGAACATACCGATGGCAAAAATCTATTCGGATTACGCCATTGAATATTACAGCGACGGTTCAAGGAAACTTTGCAAAGCAGCGAGAATTTGTTACGTCAACAAATTCCGCCGTCCGCCGCTCGCCAGCTGGAGGCGTATCACAGCCAGACAGGCGCGGCAACTTTTTCCACGGGAGCTTGAGCAGATGAATTTATCGCAGTGGCTGATTTCAGCTCATGATAATCGTCGGATATTTTTAACAGATCCAGAGGCTAAATCTCTGATTTTAGTTATGAACGAAGATTATGACTACTATCTACCATTCAACTGTATTTTGAACAACAGCGAGGTGGAAAACTGCAATAAGGTTTCCGACTTTGAATTGGACGGGAATTTGCTTCCATTGTTTTCGTCTTTGGCACAAGTGCTGAAAAAAGGGCTATATGACGTTTTGGCGAACAACCGTGATTTGTGTTCCTTTGAACAAGTTCGTTATGAACGCAAAACGGAAGATAAGGACGATGATATTTTGGTTCCTAAACAGACGAACATCAGATTGGCCGTCGGTTGCGCGGATATTCCTTATGAAGAGGCGCTAAGGATTGTCTGCGCCACAGATTTGGACAAACTGCGCCGGCAATACGCCGAGGGCACGAAGTTCTTTTCGCTGACGGAAAGCGGCGAACTGCTTAACGCACGCAATGTCACAAGCAGCGTGTTTTACAAGGACGGCAGCACGGAAAAAATTGTATTGCTTCCACAGGAAACGTTCCTAAAATGGGGAGAGAAACTTCCTTCCGAATTTATGGACAAACTGGCAGAACCGCGTAATTTTGCTTATCATTATTGGACAGGGTTTAATGCATGCATGTTCGCTGATAATATTGCCGGAAAACCTGAAGACAATACGGCACAAAACAGCATTGAGCTGCAACGCTTGTTAGCTTTACCGGCAGCGGGTTTTGAAATTGTGGACGGTATTGACGTCAAGCAACTCGGAGACGATGTCGTGCATGGGCGGATGACGCTTGAAGAGATTGGCAAGCGATTTACCAAAGTTGCGATGCTGATTGAGGAAGTGACCTGGAAAACATCTTATGTTGAAGGCGCGCACTTCTCATCGCCAGATAGGCACTGCCTATTGACCGGCGCTTACAGCGGCCACGTTTATGAGCATACGGTTGAATACGGCAAAGACTGATTTTCCGTCTTATCACAAAAAAAGCTGTTTCCCCCAGGGGGAACAGCTTTTTTGTTTAGAACGACTGAAACCACGGGCGGCCGTGTCCTGTGGTAACCACTCGGTTACACGGCTTTGGCTGTTTTGTTTAACTCAATGGTCAAAGCAGCATAAGCCTCCTGCAGTTTTTGGAAGTCTGCTGCCGCAGCGGCTGTCGGATTTTTGTCAGGATGGCACGATACGGCCTTGAGGCGATAAGCTTTTTTCAGGCTTTCGGCAGTCAGAGTCTGCGGTGTCAATCCGAGAAATGCATAAAAATCGTCCAGTTCGGGAGATGCCGGCGTGTCTGCTCCGTCTTCCGTTTCGCGGAATTCGGCAAATTCCGGCATTTTTTCGGCCAACTTCCGACATAACTTTTCGAGTTCTTTGCCACGTATTTCCTTTACTTCCGGATACCGGGACAAAATCCGGCACTGTTCGGACGTCAGGAAAATGCCGTTAAACAACAGGCGGTAACCGGCCGTAATTTTTACGTTTTCTTCCATTTTTGCCGTCTGGTCGTTTTTTAAGGGCTGCGGCCGGCGGCACTTTTTCAGCTTTTCACTGACGGGAACGAAAAATTCCGCGTACCAATTTTTATATCCGCTTCCTTCCAGGTAAAATTTCAAACGGGCAGTCAAAACTTCCAGATTTTCATTTCCGGATAAAAAATCATTCCAGAAATTGTCAATCAGCCTGTCGCAGTACGGACGAAGATTTTCCTGAATTTCCAGTTCGGCTCTCTGCCGTTCTGCTTCGACTTTCTGCCTTTCTGCTTCGACTCTCTGGCGTTCTGCTTCGACTTTCTTCTGTTTGACTTTGATGATTAGTGACCCGATTTCATCTGTAAATAATACATATTTTATCCCCAATAACACTATGATTAAAAAAAATAAAATCATTAGAACAACTAAGTCTTTGGCAAGAGAATTGTATACCTGTAGCATACCTGTGTTTGCTAAGACTACAAGACCACAATTAGGGATGGCATTAATTATTTTCATAATCGTATGTTTTTAGTTATAATAATATTTTTAATTACCGTTAGTTTAGATAATTTTGGCTTTTTGTCAAGTTTTTTTATCAAGCAGCAGAGCTGATTTTTTTTAAGTGTTAATATTATATTCAGGAGATATGATGAAAAATTTATTTTAAAAGCAATGATGATGTCGACAGAAGGAACAGCCAAAGCGGCGGAGTTTAAGCTGCCGGAACATACGTCAAACGGCGGCATGCCGACGAACCGATTGCAAAACAGACATTCTCCCATACAGGTATAGTGATGTTTTTTACGCTTTTGTCAATGCGCTTGTGCAACTTTTTTCTGCGGGACGAGTGGATTTTGGCACCGGAACGAACAGGAACAAAAATAGCACTTGACTTTTTGTCGAAATATTTTATACTTCTTTTGATTTTATTAACACTTTGTCTAATTATCCTTAAAATTATTCTTTATGGAAAAAAATGCCTTAACTTTGGCTCAGGCACATTGGATGTGTGTCCAGTCGATTTTGCAATTGCAACAGCTTCACCGTGCTGCCAGCAATACCGCCGTCATCAAATCCGAGTGCAAATCTCCGGAACTTGTCAATACGTTGAGAAACCGGGCGCTGCAACTCGGTGCGGGAACCAAGACCCGGCTTCTGCCCGTTTCCGTTACCGGCCAGGGAAACCTGCTGGTGTTGCGCGAACGCGTCTGGGGATTGAAAATCGGCAATATGCTGGTTTTTGACGCGGGAAACTACTCATTGCAATCGTTGCTCGGCTTTGCCTGCAACATTCCGATGGCAAAGGTTTATTCCGACCGGATTATCTGTTACTACGCCAACGGACGGCGCGTTATGCAAAAAACCGACCCGATTGCGCTGGTCAACCGTTTCCGCACGCCGCCGATGCGCGACTGGATGAGGATTGACTTTGACGCCGCCGCCCGTTTCTTCCCCGAAGAGACAGCGAAACTGAGACGGGATTATCCCGGCATCAACCCTAAAAACTGGCGGCTTTTGACCGACGCCAACGTGGAAACGCTGGTTTTGGCGCAAGACGAGACGTACGACCACTTTATCCCGTTCCACTGCGTGATGAACGGTTCTCCGGTCAGCCTTGACTACTGTGACCCGATTCTGGGAAAACTTAACGGCTACGGCAATCTGCAGCCGCTGTTCCACGAATTTGCGACGCTGCTTGCCAACGGGCATTACCGCGAAATTGCCAAAGACAAAAAACTGCGCTGCTTTGAACGAGGCTATTATGCCCGCGAAAAAGGCGAAACGAGTTTGTATTCCGGCGTTTCCGAACTGGAATTGAAAGTCGGCTTTGCGGACATTCCGTTTGAACAGGCGATTTTGCTGGCCAAGAACCAGACAGAACTCCGCCGCCGTTATGTCTGCGGCGAAAGGCTGTTTTCGGTTGATGCCGACGGAAACGTGCTCGACGCACGGAACATTGTCAACAGCCGGAACTTCAAACCCGGCGGACAGCGCATTATCCTGCTGCCGGACAACGTCTACGAAGCATGGGGAAAGGACTTTTCTTCCGAGATGCTGGAATTTCTGGCAAAAGAACGCACGTTCAACTATGGCATTTACGGCAACGACTTTATCCGCAACGTTTCGGGACAGGAACTGGAACAGTTTAAAACGCTGAAAAAGTTTGCCAAAGCTGCCGGATTCGGCGTCAAAACCGCGGCAAAAATCGCCGGCGCAGGCTGTATTATAGCAGCAGAAGGCGCCTGCAAAGCTGCCAGTTTTGCCTTTGACAAGGTCGCTTATCAGTTTGAAGGCACCTACGAAGCCGGCCATTATTCGGCACCGGAGAGAAGAGGCAATATCACCGGACGCATCCATTATTCGGATAGATATGGTGATTTTGATTGGTAAAGAAGGCGGCTTATTCCAAAACAAAAGAGGCTGTTCCCTTATGGGAACGCCTCTTTTTTTGATGATGTGCACCGGGCGAATTTTGGTGATTGCACCGGGTGAATTTTGATGATGAGCCCCCGGCGGACGGCAAACGCCTGATTATCAGCCGGCATAACTCCTGCTGCACTCCTTGCGGCGAAGCTCTTCCTGAAGCCAGGCGTACACTTTCTTTACCTTGCGGAATTTTTCCGCGGCGTCGGGACTGCGGTTCGTATCGGGATGATACTTTTTGACCAAATCGCGATAAGCCGTTTTCAGGCTGTGTTCGGTCAACGTTTCCGGCGTCAACCCGAAAATGCGGTAATATGCGTTCGGCGCGGACGCTGACGTTCCGGCACTTTCGCCCTGCGCAGAATCCTGCGAAGACGAAGTCCCCTGCCCCGCGCGGTTTTGCCCGGAGCCGGAATTTTCGGTTCCGCCCTTCCGCCCGCGGCTGCTTTCCTGACGGTATTCGGCAAACAAGGGATTGTGTTCCGCCAGCCCGGCAAGATAACGGCGCAATTCAGCCCCGCGCAGGTTGCCCACCGGATTTTGCTGCAAAAAACCGAATTGTTGAGGCGTCAGCCAAATGCCGTTAAACAGCACCTTGATTTTATTTACCTCCGCTTCGACTTTTTCCTGTTCGGCCCTGGCTTGTTCAGCCTCCCGAAAAGCCTGTTCGCGACGGGTCTCTTCCTGACGGCGCCTTTCCGCTTCGCGGCGGAGCTGCTCGCGATATGCCTGTTCGCGCCGCAGCTTTTCCTGCCGGAGAATGTCGGCATATACCTCGGCAGCACTGCACAGAGTTTGTAAAACCATTTTTATTCTCCGTGCCCGACAGAAGAAATAAAGCCATACTCCGCAGCCTAATGCAAAAAGCAACAGGCCCGTGCATAATGCATAATTTAAGCTAAATGTTTCCATAAATCATATTTTAATAATTAAAAAATTGCCTTTATTATAAAATGCGTTTTTATTTTGTCAATATTTTTTGACAAATTTCAAAAAAGAGAGACGGCAGCACTGGCGGAAACCGGAACGGAGCAGAAGTTATACCGGCGGGACGGATTGTCGCGTAAAGAAACTTCCACAACGAGAGGCAACGCCGATTGCTGTGGAAAAAATCCAGTTTGGCAAAGATTTTTTTATTCCCGGGGTTATATTTTAAAGGCGTTTGAATTATTTTATGGAGGCGATATGAAAAAAGTTATTTTAGGAGCAATGATGATGTTAGCAGCGGGAACGGCCAATGCGGCGGACATTAAACTGCCGGAACACACAGCAAACGGCGGAATGCCCCTGATGGAGGCGATTGCGGCGCGGCGTTCGGGGCGCACGTTTGACACGAAAATGCTTTCTGACCAGACGTTGGCGGATTTGCTGTGGGCAACCTGGGGCATTTCTTCGGAAGACGGCAAGCGCGTCGTTCCGACGGCCCGCAACCGGCAGGATATGGATTTGTACGTTTTGCTGCCTTCCGGCTCTTACCTCTACGATGCGGCGAAGAACACGCTGGTTCAGCTCGGCAGCGAAGACCTGCGCCCGATTCTGGCAAAAGAGCAGAAATTCGCGGGAGATGCGCCGGTTCACCTGCTGTTTGTTACCAAAGACAAGAAATACGGCGAAATGCACGCCGGGTCAATGTACCAGAATACCAGTTTGTACTGCGCTTCGGCGGGGCTGAAATGCGTCGTGCGCGGCCTGTATGACCGGGCGGAAATCAAACAGGCGCTCGGGCTTGAGGGCGACTACGAAGTCGTAATGACCGAAGCGGCCGGATACCCGAAAGCACAGTAAGCAGGAGTATGGCTGTTTGGGACTGGAATTCCCCGGCGGGGCGGTTCAAAGCCGCTACATCAAGCTCGGAACGGGAAACAAAACAACTCCCAGATGACAAGAAAAAACGCCCGCGTGATTTTATCGCGGGCGTTTCGATTGCTGAGAGTGTTTGGGGCATGACAGACGCTTGCTCAGGGCTGCCGTGATACGTTTTTATGCGCCAGCTCCCGTTTCAGGGTTTCATAAAACTTCTGCACTTTGTCAAACCTGACAGCGGCATCCGGCTGTTTGTTACGGTCGGGATGATATTGCAGGCATAAGGAGCGATACGCCTTTTTCAGGCTTTCCGCGGTCAGCGTTTCCGGTGTCAGCCCGAAAATCCGATAATAAGCATCAAGGTTTATGCCGTCCGTATAAGGCGAAACTGCTTTGCTCTCCTGATAAAAGCGCTGCTGTTCGTCAGTACTTTCCCGGTTTAATTCGTCGACGACCTGCGCAAACTCTTCCTGCCATTCCGTTGAACCGCCGCTGTTAAAATAAAGGCCTTCCTTCAGCCGATGCAGCAAAACATCCACCGGATATGTGCCGCTGCGATACTTTCGCCAAAACGAATTGATAACCTTTAACCGTTCCAGGCGGTAAAATTCCGCACGATTACGACAATACTCCGCATACTTCTGCTGACGTTTGCGGGAATCCATTTTTCTATGCACCACTCTGCCAAATACTGCCAAGATAAACAAGGCAAAAATGAGGATTGTTTCCATAAATTATATTTTAATAATTATTAAATTGAGTTGATTATAGCATCATCTTGTTTTTTGTCAACTCTTTTGAGGCCATGGGCTATTGCAGTTCAAACATATCTTTGCCCACACCGCATAACGGGCAGCGCCAGTCGTCAGGCAGCTCTTCAAACGGCACATCGCCCTCGTAGACATAGCCGCAAAGCGTGCAGGTCCAGCGTTTTTCGGCAGAGGCCGGCGACGACGGCTGAGCTGCTGATGATGAAGATGACGCAGGCATTGCCGTTTGGGACTTTTTACACACGGCACTACCGGCCGAACGCCCGGCCTTATATGCGCTGAAAGCAATGGCGACCTGTTCCTTAAACCCGTCGCGATAATATTTATAGGTCAGCGGTTCGCCGGGGCGGCTGTCAAATGCATCAACTACCTCGGCAATAAACACCGTATTGCTCGCATATACCAGTTTGTTGACAACCCGCACCCTGATTTTGGCCAAAGCGTCCGGAATATACGGCAGGCCGTCAATCTCCGCGGCGGGGATATTCTGCCACTTTTTGACATCGCGGCTACTCTGATAGCCGAAATTGGCGAGAACGAACGGATCGGTTTCCTTCGCCAGAACGCTTATGCCGAACTCGCCGGCCTTTTCTATACAGCTTTTGGTATGGCTGTTATTCATACACGACACCATTATCAGATACGGCGAAACGGCGATTTGGCTTACGGCATCGACCAAAGAGCCGGCGTACCCCTCCCCGTCTTGCACAGACAGCACATAAAGACCGTTCGTTATCGTGTATAAAGCGTTTTCCTGCATATTTCCCTCCGTCTGCTGGTTGTTATGCCGTCTAATATAGACCGGAGCTGCTAAAATAGCAAGGGGAACTTTGAGGCTTTAAACGCATCTTCATACGGTTGGCGGAGGAGCAATTTACAAGATTTTAATCTTCGCAGTTTATTTTTTTTCATCAATTATATAGCGTGGTCGATGTTTGACTTCCGTAAAAATACGTCCGATATATTCGCCAAAAATTCCCAAGACAATTAGTTGCACTGCTCCAAAAAAGAGAATTGATACCAGCAAAGAGGCATAACCTGGAACGCCCACACCTAAAAATAATGTTCTGAAAATAATATAAAGCGCATATAATCCAGAAATGGTTGCAATTAAGCTGCCTATATATGTCCATATTCTTAAAGGCAAGGTAGTAGATGCGGTTATTCCGTCAAGGGCGAAATTCCATAACTTCCAATAATTCCATTTGGTTGTTCCGGCGGCTCTTTCCGGTCTTTTGTATTCCACGCCGCAAGATTTGAACCCCACCCAGCTGAATATCCCTTTCATAAACAATTTGTTTTCCTGAATGGTTAAAACGGCGTCCACCACTTTCCTGTCCATCAAGCGGTAATCTCCGGTATTGGCCGGTATCGGTCTGTCGGCTATCAGGTTAAATATTTTATAAAACGCATTTGCACTCATACGTTTCAAGAAGCTATCTTTACCTTGGTCGGTTCGCACACCATAGACAACCTCATAGCCTTCTTTCCATTTTTTTTAAAATTCAACAATCAGTTCTGGTGGATCTTGTAAATCTGCATCCATTGGAATAACACAGCGCCCTTTTGCCTCAGCCAAACCGGCAAACAATGCCTGTTCTTTGTAGAAATTTCTTGAAAAACTGATGACTTTAATACGTTTATCTAATTCAGCTTTCTTTTTCAAAATTTCTAATGTCTTATCTTTACTGCCATCATTTACGCAAATATATTTATAGCTGTATGAAGGTATTTGGGCAATAATTTCAAGTTCCTCATCGTTTCCATTTTTTGCTACTACATATCCCTGTAAACCGGATCTTGGCATCCATTCGGCCAAGTAAAATTCCTTTCCGGTATTTTTATCTACCAGATTAAAACAAGGTTCGCTGTTTGTTGTCTTTTCATAAACATCAATACGCGCGATTGTCGGACGGATACTGACATAATAAGCATCATAGATAATATATCCGACGCAAACCGCCCATAATGCCATAAGACTTAAAAATATTTTTTTCATCTGTCTACGTCTCCCTTACAGATATCTGACAAATTCGCAAGACTTGCTGAAAACGAGAACCTGCGATTTTAAGGCATCGCGCTGTTGAACTCCGAATTCAATCCCCTGAGCGGACAGTTTGGCCTTAACCTGCGCAATCGTATTTTTCTCCCCTGCCCTTTCAGCATCGTCAAACATAATGATGAAATCTTTTGCCAAATTATGCTCTATCAGTTCAACAATATTAGAACGCGGGAACTTTTGTGCTCCACCAAATGGTCCATCAACTATAATTAAGTTATATTTTCTGTCTTGGGTTATTTTATTGAGTTCTTTATATTTACGGCTTTGCTCGCCTTCATAATAAAAAAACTCTATATCACACTGATGTAATTTGATATTTTGACTCTTTGCTAATCTCGGTTCATATACTTTTATCCAATTTTCATCATTTTCTATAATATCCAAATCAGCTTTCGGATTATTATTCGCAATGTATTGTGAAGTTACCAATGAAGTCTGTCCCAATCCCATTTCTAAAATATGATCCGGTTGTACATTATCTAAAATTCTGAATAAAGTATAAATAAAGCCGTAATTTGCCGCCCAACCATACAAAGCAAAGCTTTTGTCTTTTAGCCAGGAACTGTCTTTTGTGCTGTCGTGAAGCAAATCGGCAAAATTCAGCTCCTGATATTGACATTGAACCTTATTTTGTAGATTTTGCACTTCTTTCACCAAATGAGATTTTTGATTCTCCAATTCTTTCGCTAAAGATTTTAACTCTTCTTGTTGAGCAAAATCTATTTCTTTCAAACCAGATAAATCTTCCAGACGCTCCTGCACGCTATCCAATACTGCCTGTTGCTCTTGAACCATCTCTTGAAATTTTGCAACTTGCGTATGTAAAGATTGCTCTGTTTGATTAATACCTGAAATAATGTTATTTTTATTTTGCTGAGCTGTTTCTCTCTGTGTTCTCAATTCATTTAGCAGCCTTACTTCCGTATTACCTAATTGATGAGTAAAATCAGCACAATAGTTTCTTATCTCAGAAATTTCCGATATCCCATAATTTTGAAGTTCTCTTGTCGCACGCAGGAGCTCGGCAGATAACTTATTCTCCATTACAACTAACTGTGCTATAAAATCACTCAATGTCGCTTTTATTTCGCATGATTGAGTTTGTTCCGCACTCTGGAGCTCATTTGTCGCGCGTTGGAGTTCGATAGACAATCTATCTCCAATTGCCATCAACTGTTTTGAACGTTCGTCTTGTTGCTTTTTAAAGTCGGATAACTGCGTATTGAATGCTCCTTTTAATAATTCAACTTCTTTCTTTAACTCGTTGTTTTTATTTTCCAAGGTTGCATTTTTCGCTTGAATATCTTGTAACAGTTTTAACATTTGGGCTTGATTTTTTTGCATCAAGTCCATGACTGGTGCAATTTTATGAGCAAATGAAAACTTATCTTGCCATAGCTTTATTCTTGCTTGAATATTTTGTTTGGCTTTTGCAAATAGAACTGTTTGAGGAGAAGACTTTACTATTTTAAACTTGGAACAAATTTCCTCATATAATTTTTCATTACCAATCCAAAAGTTTGGATTTATGCTCCTATCTGCACCTTTTTCATTTGTATCATCAGCCTTAATCCGATAAATTTTTAATTTTTTAGAAATATCATATTTTTCTATATCTTTTCTGATATTAGTATTTACAACGTTAACTATTGTAATATTCAGATGAGGATACATTTCATTCAGTTTTTTCCCAAAATAAGATAAGCTATCAATACCATCCTCTCTATTATAAAGAATACAAATCCTTTGACTTTGTCTGAGGAATCCTTGTAGTCTCTCTATTCTCCTTTGCATTGTTTTCTGAAATTCAGGTAAGAAAGCGTCCACGCTACAAGAGCTTGGAAATCCATGCATAGAAGTTATATGATTTTCATTATCTACCACATATCTAACTTTAGCATTAATTTTACTTTTATCCTCTGTATAATTACTAAACCAATTGTAGCATCCCTTTTTAATCGTATTAATAACAGTATCTAATGAATAGGAGATCATCCAATCAAATGGATATGATGCCTGCCTTAATCCATATTTTTTTAACCAATATGCCGGTCTACAACCATGACCAACAGGAATAAAATAATCTGCTTCTATTATTGGCAGTTGAGAAATGTGAGATACTTTATATTTAGTTATTTTCTTATAAATTTTGCCAATCAGTTTATTGATATTTTTCTTGATATAATCCGAATTTGGATTGAGTTTCAAAATCACGTCCTTCAACTCTTCTTTTGCGTACTGATGATATTGTTGGACAACTTCAACCCTGACCACCTGCCCGTCTTTTACCGGCATTTCGTAGCGGAAAGGCTTATCATGCCAGGTTGCAACAGGGCTAGATAAAATCTCTTTACCATCGATTTTAATAGACTTGTAATCAACCCAAAGAGGAAAACGTGTTCCGCTGTAGCGCTTATCCTGTCCTTTGAAAGACAAAACGAGTTTGCCGTTTTGAATGGCTTTGATAGTTATATTTTGGATTTTCTTATTTGATTCTGTAACCACGCCCTGCCCTTGCGCATTGGTAAACCAAGCTGGCGCTGATATTTTAGCTGAAGTTGTAATTTCCACGGCATTTTTCGCGTTGCCGAAATTTTTAATATCGATACGGGCGTCTGTCAGCTGCTTTTGTAGCTGTCTTTTATTTAATGTGTACTTTTTACGTTTCAAATATATTTTTTGACACAGATTATACGGTAGTAGTAAATATGGTTTAATTTTACTTTTCTTTGGTAATTTATAATATTCGCCTGTATCTATATTATAAGCAAGTTTGGGAAGCTTTATCATATTGCCTAAAATTAGATTATATTTATCTGGTTTTATCACAGACAATCCTGAACCCGATGTAAACGTCATTTCCCTGAATTTGACATCATCTTCATATTCTATAAAATCTATTCTTACATATGGTACATCTATAATTAACTTTTGAGCTAATTCTATAGCTTTATCAAAGGCTTTTCTTGATGAAATATTTTTCATCATTTTATAGTGATTGGGGGATATTTCAAACTCTGTTCGCTTTCCATCTGGATAAAAAGTCCCCCTTTCTAAATTATCATCATCTTTAATGGTTTCAACAGATATAAATTTTATTCCTTTATTAAATACCCAACATTGGATTTCGTGATTTGAAAAGTTGGGATTAATGTATTCTTCAATAATGATTTTAGGTGTTATCTCCTTATAATGAAGTTCATATCCATATATAAAAGCAAAATTTAAGCTCATCCATTTATCAAGTTTCTCTTTTGTCTCTTTTAAATCTAATTTTGATTTATCTTTGACAATAATATTCCAACCCGAGCCATGATTACATTTAATTACAAATTGATTCGGCAACTTACTAAAATCAATCTCTTCAAATTTATCATATACACCTAACAGTGGAATGAGGTACTGTTCTCCGATTTTTTTCTTTACCCAATCACGAACAAGATATTTATCTGCCAGTAACGTTTTGATTGGTGTCGCATTATATATTTTTAACCATTGTAATTTTTCATTATATGTTTTAGGATTACTTAAATTAAGGTATTTATTTGTAGTTCTTTGATACCAATTTATTAATTCTTGTGCGTATATATTTTTTGCTTCATTCTTCATAATATTAAGAATAGTTTTTTGATTTTCCGCTTCCTCCTTATTTAGTATCTTCATTATGTTAGGATAATAATTTAGTATCCTGTTCAAATCTCTAAAATAGAGTTTTTCCCCTTTATCGTTTATTTTCCACAAACACTCTCCTTCTTGAGTACCTGGTACATATTTTATATTAAACTCATTATTAGCACATACCATTACTTTAAAATTATTCAGTAGTCCCATTGCCCAAAACCATTGGTCATCGTTTGTTGGCGCAAGTTGCATAATTAGTGTCTCATCTAGTATATCTTTATAAAAGCAATGTGGAGGATATAAAACAGTACCACATCCTGTTTGCATATTAAAAGCACTAGCCTTTCTTATTTTATCCTTATATTCTTTTTGATTGCTTTTTGCATAATAAATTCTGGGAAATATCTCCAATTTTTCCTGTTTCAGCATCAATCTTGATGTTCTGTGTGCAATAATGCAATTCTGATTATTTTGCATACAATGAAGTAGCTTTTCTAAACATGTGCGTCTGTAAATAATATCATCATCAGCTGTAACAATTATTGAATCTGGATACTTTTGTAAAGTAGGGATTAGTTTCTTATAGGATTTAATGTCATGATACCAGTCTATGGTTAATCCTTTGTCTCTTAAGTCCAATAATTGTTGAGGTAAGTCTTTCTCTTTATTCGGAAATTGCTCTGGAGCCAACCATAAAATTACTTTATCTGCTTTCATAGTCTGATTGAGCAAGCTCTCTATGGTCTGATTTACCGTTTCAATGCGCGCAGGATATGAGGTTAAAGATATAATGATTTTTGGATTAAACAACTTTTTAACCTGTTTTATCATATTTTCTGGAAAAACATCTTTATTCTTTGTTAAAATTAAAAATTTTGTAATAATGTTTTCTTTAACAAAATCCTCCACTTGTTTACGAGCTTTATCTGTATGGTCAATTGTCCACAATGCTGAAGATAAATACGAAATCAAAAATGTTCTATAATATTTTTCGTACAAATTTTTATTTTTTAGTGTATCGTATATTCCTTTATACGCAAAAGAAAAATTTAATGGATATTTATCTCTACTATTTTTAAGAGAAGCTCTACGATTATATCTATAATAAGCAAATGTTTTGTAATATAATACTATTTTCTGCGAACAAGCTAATATCATCTGTGAAAAATAAACATCATTTGATGCTGGAAGCGATTGAAAAAATAGCTTTTCTTCCTTTATCAAGCGATGGCTTATCAACTTATTCCAGGGCATAGGATTGCATATTGTAAAAAGTTGTGATATTATCTTCTCTGTTTGCAAGACAGCATATCCTTTTTCATTTATTGGAAATTGTTTGTTAATTCCAGCCACTTTTTCTGCTTGTTTTGTTTCATTATTGTAATTTTTATATTGATAAAATGTTATATCTGAATTTTCCTGCTCTGCAATTTTAACTGTTTCCTCCAGCATATTCAGCTCAAAAAAGTCATCGGAATCAAGAAAACTCAAATATTCTCCTTTCGCTACGGCAAGACCGGCATTGCGAGCAACACCAGCGTGAAGATTTTTTTGAGTTATTACTGTTATACGGTTATCTTTCTTGGCGTATTCTTTTCATATTTCCAAAGAGTTATCTGTTGAGCCATCATCAACACAGATGATTTCTATTTCTTTTAAGGTTTGATTGACGACACTGTCCAAACACTCCCTTAAATACTCCTCTACATTATATACAGGGATGATGACACTAACTTTGGGTGTAAAGTCTATTTTGTTCTGAATTAGAATTTCTGCTTGGGTATTTGGTTCTCCCTCGGCATTTCGCACGGTGATTATATTTTTTTTCATATTTTCAATCTTAGCCAATTTTGATGCTTTGATAGCCTGCTTGTTCTTCTGCTTTTTCATGTCAACTATTCCTGTTATTGATAAAATTCTATTTCATTTGTCGTTCTAACTCTTTAATCTCAGCTCTCAGCTTGTCGCATTCTTCCTGCAAGCGCACTGGATATTCCAATGCATACCGCAATCTGCCACGCCAGTTCATTTCATCAAATGACGGAGAGACATGTTCTCCGCTCACACTGCTGTAACATCTGCCTTCTTTCCGTCCGCTGATCAGATAGTGAACCAAGGGGCAGATTCTCTTTGCGGCAACTTCGGGATAATCTGCCAAATATTGGTTTCCGTCAAATTTTGGGCTTGGGTTGCGCCCTTCCTGCCAGCCGTATTTAACGTAGTGTCTGGCTGCGCTCATTTTGCGTGTCTTAACGTCCGGGTTTTGTGCCAAATACCACTTGGTATCAAACAAGCTTGATGCCTTTACCAGTTCTATCTGGCGTTTTTGATTGTATTTTTCTTTGCTTATCAGGCGAAACATCCTGACAAGCTTTAAGATGACCAGTTTCATTGTCGTTTCCTTTTCCTGTTCGTTTTTTAATCCTAAAGTTTGATAAAATCGTTTTTGGAAACGTTTATCCGTTGGATAATCCCTAAGGCTCCTTTGCAAAAATTGCAAATATTCGGTTTGTTCCTCTTTGGACAAGTGCGCTTCTTCCTTTAGTTTCCGTGCCCTTTTCAGCACTTCGACAATATCTTTTTTACGTTTCTTTTGTTTTACGGTATCTTTACCGATTGAATCTTCCTGTATTGTATATTCATAATTAGGCGTATCAACCAATATGATATTATCAGTTTGCATAAATGCCTGTAAGACAAACAAATTATCCGCAGTATACAAACCTTCCGTAAATCGAATATGATGCGTATTCAGATATTTCTTCCGGTAAAGTTTATCCCATATCGCACCGTTTTTCAAAACCCGGTATTTATCCTGCGGAGCCTTGATTTGGCCTATTCGGTGCAAAAGATTGTTATATGCGGCATAAATAATATCAGCATTCTGTGCTTTCGCCTGTTGATACAAGCTGGCAAAATAATCCGACGGAATAGCATCATCGCAATCAAAAAAGCCGACATACTCTCCCCTTGCCTGCATGAGGCCTATATTTCTCGCATGAGACGGCCCTTCGTTTTCCGGGCTTTTTATAAGATAAAAACGCTTATCACCCCCGACTTTCTCCTTTAATATTTCATACGTTTTATCGGCCGATCCGTCATCTATGATAATAAACTCTATTTCCTTTAGCGTCTGCTTTTGAAGATTACACAGCAGATTTTCTACCCATTGTTCCCGATTATATATCGGGGTTATGACGCTGACTTTGACCGTCATGCCTTTACCTCCCCGCCGGATGCGGAACATCGCAGTGCTTTGCAAACACCGGAATTTTACAAATTTTAATGATTGTTTTGCCGGATTTGGTGATTTTCTTTTGGTAGAAGAAACGTTTAATTTTTTTTCTACACTCACTTATTACAGCAAGACATGCACTTCTCAATGAGATTATTTCAACTAAGCCCGGATTTATGTTCTGTACCATTTTTCTTAATTTGAAAAATCCTTCTTCATTTGAAATTTTCTCTTTAAAACTTTTCTTTTTGACTAAAGGCGAACCTTGTTTTATCATCCAAACCGGACAAGCTGTTAAATTAGTAGCCCCTCTTAATGGCAACGGATACTGTTCCGGATACGGAATATAAGATTTGTAACTATATTGTGCATTTATGAGAGTTTCGCTCAACCCTACTTCATAATTTTCAATTACATCCTGAACCGTTTTTTGCGCAGTAATGCCGGTTATAAATTGATTAAAGACTTTCGACTGAAAGACCTGTGGGCGGAACACCATAAAGTAACTCTGGATATGGCGGGAAAACTCCGTATTTTCGGTTATTCCCCAAAAATCGCATTTTTTCCCCTGCATTTCGTCAAACACGGGCTTAAACGGATGAACCGGCGCGTAACAGCTGTCGTTGCAAAAAATCAGTTCTTCCACGCCGTCCAACAGTCCGTAATTTTGAGCATAGGCAAAACCGCGCTTATAAGAACCGAAATCATATTCCCCGTGGCTGGCGGCCAATATGCAGCAGACCTCCCGCGACAGTTTTTCCGCCTCCCCAGCAACCAAACCGTTATCGCACACATAAATCACATTGTCCACCACTTCTTTTAGCGCGCGAATATAATACAAATCAGCCTTGTCGACATATCCGTTCCCGTCCCATGCGGCATAAACGGCCAAACGGCGGTGCCGCAGAGGCACGTTGGAAAATTTCCTGACCACCGGATATACCGGCAAATGTTCATGCGATACCCATACCGGAAGCCGGCATATTTTCAATATCTTTTTGCCGCCTTTGGTTGTCTTTCGTTGAAAAAGAAAACGTGTAATACTGGCAACCAGACGTTCCGTATAATATTCCTTATACTTAACGCCGTAAATCTTATATCCCCGTGCGGTTACGGACATTCCAAACAAGCGTTCCAAAACATGCGCCAGCGTATAATCGCGAATTTGGGAATCTGCGGCTTCAAAATCATTTATGCTGTATCGCAAAAACGGCTGCAACAGTCTGGCACGCACAATAAACATTGTTCCGGCGATAAAGCTGAAATCTTCAATCGGTGGCAGGTGCATCTTATCAGCTTCGTTTTTAATGGAATCTTCCAGCATTTTATACGTACCTGCCTCTCCGGTCAGGCAAAAGCCGTTACCAACCATTCCGATATCTGTGTCATTTTCCAACAGAGCAAAATTTTTTCTGACGATTTCGGGCGTTTCCAACAGAGCATCCAACAACATCTTGCTCCATGCCGCCGTATGAAAACGTACGCCGTTAAAACAGCAGTACTCGCCGTGTTGACGGCGCTTGGTATGAATCTTGAGAATATAGTCGTACTCGTCAAGGCTGATACGGTGGAGAAAGTCGATAAACGGACCGACATCGTAGCCGCGGTTTTCCGGGTGCCAGATGACGGCGGCAGGGAAAGCGGCGCGGATTTGGGCGTCCGCGGCGGCGAAACTGTCGGTGCGAGCGTCCGTTTTGGCGGCAGGGGAAATAACCTCAGCAGAAAGATGCGCAGCGTTTTTTCCGGTGGCGGGCATTGTTACAAACAAATCCCACATTATGTCGGCACGATTCAGATTTTCCAACCGGGCAAGCAATTCCGGAAGCTGTTCCAGATAATACAAATGTAAATGAACAGCTACTTTCATTTCATCCCCCGCCAATGCAAAGCAAGGTTACACAGCTGCAGCAGACGGTTCCGGCGTACCGGCAGGATTGTCCGTTCAAGGATTTCTGTCGAATTTATCCCGCCGTACACAACCGCATTCAGGCAGCGTTTTACAAGATACTGCGCGCAGATTGCGGAAAACTCCGCCGCAGGAACGATTTGCCGCCGTGCATTTTCCGCCGCGAGTTTGGCCAACACCTGTTCAACGCGGCTTAACACTTCCGCATCTCTTATATGGCATCTGCCCTGCGCCGCATATTCGTCAAACACAGACTTTTCTTCCGCACTCAGTTCTATCCCCCCTGACTTGAACCACATATCGTGAAACAGGCATTGTTCCCGATATATTTCCGGCTTGCAGCGTTTGGACACCATATCCTTATGAAAACGATAGCGGTACAAGACATCGGGAATGTTGGCCAGCCGGGAACGGCGGCTGACGTCGTAATAAAATTGACGATCGTTCAGACTGATGAAATTTTCATTATAACGGATGCCGGCCTCCGCTACCAGGCGGCGACGAAACATTATGGTCGGATGATGTATGGACGACTTAAACAGCAGCGATGCGCGAATCACGGTATCGTCCGCAGGATTTTTTATTGTTTTGAAACGGTTAATCTCGCCAAATTTTTTATACCCGGTGCCGACGAGCCCCACCTCGGGATGACATTGCAGATACGAATACTGCCTTGCTAGGCGCCCTGGAAGCGACTGATCATCATGGTTCATCACCGCCACATAATCGCAGCAGGCAAGCTCCAGCAGACGGTTATAGCTTCCTGCGACTCCCAGTGTCCGCTCACTGGCGACATATTTTATCCGTGCGTCCCGGTATGACTGCACAACCTCGCGCAAAGACGCGTCGCACGGACTGTCATCCAAAATAAGGAATTCATAATCCCCAAAGCTCTGAGACAATATGCTTTCTACCGCCGAGCGCAAATACTGTTCTTTTGTCCGGTATATCGGCATTATGACACTTATTTCAGGCATATGAACCTCCTGGATAACCTCATATTGTTTAATTTAAACGTTCATTTAATTTCAACTATCATACGTATTTTTTTAAAGCAACAGTAAAATGTTATTTTTCAAGAAAAATACTACAAAACGGCATAATCATGATTACATATCAAAAATGATGAAATAAAACGAACGTTTTATTTCATCACCTTAAAGATATAGAATAAAGAAACAATTTCCGGCACTGCCGACATCAAACGGCGGGAAAAAGGCAACATGAAAATTGTGCTTGAAATTCTCTGATTTCCAAGCTATTTTGGCGGTGAAAGTGCAATAAAACACTAATATTTGAGGTGAAAATGAACGTACAAATTATTGATTTGACGCCGGAGTATCTCGACGGCGCATTAGATGTCTTTTACGAATCCAACCTGCTGCACTGTTCGGGCGCGCCGGACTATTTTCGCAAAATCCCCAAGGAACATTCGCGTCCCTATTTGGAATGGATTATCAGAAACGAAAACACTTTCGGCCTGGTCGCTCTGGCGGACGGCAAAGTGGCAGGAATCGTTTTTGCGGCAAAAGAAGAAAAGCCCGACACTCTGTTTCTTTACCAAAGATATTATAAAATTTATGACATTGCCGTCAGCGAAGCTTTCCGCGGGCAAAAAATCGGGCAACAACTTAACGATGCCGTCAAGGCAAGAGCCAAAGCCGACAACATTGCCAATATTGAACTGGAGGTCTTCTGCTTCAATTCCGGCGCTATGGCTTTTTATCATAAACTGGGATATACGGAAGTTTCAAAGATTATGAGCCTGAAAGTCTGACACATCCCATCGGCCACGCTGTCAGCCGTGCAGTCCAGCCAATTTTGGCCGGCGGCAGCGGGCTGATGCAGACTATGCCGTCAGCCGTGCAGCTCCACCAGATACTGGTCAAAATCGCGGGCAGCTTTGGTTGACCACCCCATGAAATGCTTGTCGCCGATGCAGACAACCGGAGCGACAACGCTTTTGAAACCAAATTTTTTCGCACATTGTTTCAGCAGCGAACGCCCTTCTTCGGTTTCCAAATCAACCCGGACAACATCAGGGCGGGTCAGATAACGTTCGTTGATATACTCCAGAGCGTTTTGGCAAATCGGGCACCCCTGAAGATACAGCACATACGCTTTGTTGGCTTCCAGAACGGGGGCTTTTTTGCGGCGGGCATAGGCCGGCGCAGCAAGAACGGCCACGGCCAGCAATACACTTAAAAACTTTAGCATGTTACATTCTCCTTTGCTGTTAAGATACGGGTTTAAAACGGAATGTCAACATTATTGCAAAATACTTTACGCTTTTTTAACAAGTTTCAGAATAATTATGGCGTTAAGAGGTACAAACGATGGCAAGAAAAAACATATTGGACATTACGGCGCAAAAATTCGCGGCCAAAAAACTGGCGCTGCGGCGCATGATTTTGCGCAAATTGGCAACACGGCGGCTGGCGGCGAAAAAAACGGCGGCGCTCAGTATGGTTATGCTGCTGCTCGGCGGCTGCCACGTTGCGCAGCTGACGACGCTTTATACCGACGAGACTTCGGTCGAGGAAAACGGCATTCGTTATGACGCGGCGCACAAGCCGATTACAGGCGTGTATCAGAAATACGCCGACAATATGCAGCTGCAGGAAGAAATTCACTATGTCGACGGAAAAATCAGCGGTTTGTACAAAGCTTATGACCGTGACGGGTCGGTTTTGCTGGAAGCGTATTACAAAAAGGGACAGCCGCACGGCAAAACCGTGGAATATTACCCTGACGGCGCGGAAAAAGAAGTCTGCTATTACCGCAAGGGCAAACCCGAAGGCGGAGAAATCGCCTATTATCCGAACGGCGACCTCAAACGCAAAGGAAGCTACCTCAGAGGCAAAAAGAACGGCGTGTTTGAAGAATATTACAAAAACGGCGCGGTCAAGACGTCCATAACATACCGCAAGGGAAAGCTCCACGGCCCGTCCCGCCTCTATACGCCGGGCAACCACCTCATCAGCTACACGGAATACGTCAACGGCAAACGCGAAGGACCTGCCTTTTCCTATTATGACAACGAGCAACCGAAAGTTTTGGCCTACCGCAAAAATGACAAACTGGACGGCACCGCCAAAGAATTTAACCGCCGCGGCGAATTGGTGCGCGTGGTTACCTATAAGGACGGCGAAGAAATTAAAAGCGTAAAATTTTAATTTTTCGGTTGCCTGACGGCTTTTTTGGTTTATACTCGGAGCAAGACTGCAATTTTTAACGGAACGAAGCGATGACTGCGAGCGACAAGACAAAACCCGACGTATCTTTTGTAATGACGGTTTATAACAAAGAATATTATCTGCCGGCGGTGCTGAAAGCGCTTTTGAACCAGACTGGGCTCAAAAATCCGGAGTATATTTTTGTCGACGACCTTTCCAAAGACCGCTCGGTCGAGATTATAGAGGAAATGACGCGCGGGATTGAGAACGTTACCATCGTCAAAAAAGACAAGAACGAAGGCATCAGCATTTCGATTAACCGCGGCATAGCCCTCGCCCGCGGCGAATGGGTGCGGATGTTGGATTCAGATGATATTTTTCCGCTCAATTCAACCGAAAAAATGCTGGAACTTGCTAACAAACATCAGGCGGACATGGTTTACGGCCAGTTTACCAAAACAGGCAAAGAGCCGATGGAAATTGCGGCGGAAACGATGCCGGAAGACTTTGACTATTCTTATAAAAAAGACGCGCTGCGGGCCGTACTCAAAGGGCGTTTTACCCGGATGGGGCAGCTTATCCGCCGGTCGGTACTGCAAAAAGCCGGCGGCGCAGACACGCGCGTGTTTATCCAAGACGAGAGCATTCCGCTCCGGGCGGCGCGTTTTGCTGACGGCATTGTCAAGATGTATGCCAACGTGGTGCTGGTTCCCAAGGAAACCAACAACCTCAGCAAAAATACCAACCAGCTGGACAATGACCGCTTTTTCGCCCATTACAACCTGCTGCTTGACTATTACGACAGTATGGACAAGGATACGGCGGCGATTATTTATCTTAAAGCCCTGTCGGCGAACTGGAAATACGTCAAGAAGAATTTGGAACATCCGTATTGGACGGCGGACTTTTTCCGCTACATCAAGGCCAAGCTGTTTCACCCGCAGCCGGATTTCGCTTTTCTGGAGCAGCTGGGGCATAGGTTCCTAAGCCTTTCCGGAGTGCTGCGCTCCAAAGGGGCGGCTGAGGACTAAAAGGCGACGCAAACCGAGGCCGGGCGGGCGAAAGAACCGAAGCGCCAACCGTATTTTCCGGAAACGGACGAAGAACGAGTGAGCCGGGATTGAGCGCACAGACCAGAGAGAGTGCGGCGGTTGGAAGCGGCAGCACGATAAGAAGCAGCGCAGAAAGGCGGCGGCGAAAATTAGAGAGGTTTTGCGGCGGACGGGCACAGCTTCTGAAACAGTTCTTCCCACTGATTCATTAAAATTTCCGGAGCATAGGCTTTCATGTCTTCGTGCGCGTTGCGGCCGAATTTAATACGCAGCTCCTTGTCTTTCATCAGCGTTTTCAGTTTGGCGGCGAAATCGTCAACATCGTCGGCGAGGAAGCCGTTGTGCCCGTCAACGATAATCTCGTTGACCGAATGGGCATCCTTAAACCCGACGTGTGGCAGGCCGATGGACATAGCGTCGGCAATCGCCAGGCTGAACCCTTCGCTGGCACTCGGAAAAGCGTGAATGTCAGCGCTGCGGTACAGCCCCTCCACATCCTGCGTATAGCCCATCAGCGCCACCTGATTTTCCAGACGGTGCGCGGCGATGAAATCATTGATTTCCTTTTCATAGTCCGGATATTTGCGCATTCCCCAGATTTCCACCTTCCAATCGGGAAAATCCGCGGCGATTTTGGCGAACGCCTCAACCAGCAAGTGCGGACGTTTGGTCTTTTTCTCAATCCGCGCGACATAGACAATACGTTTCTTTTCCGCGGACAAATCGGCCATTTCATTTTCGGCATACTGTTTGACAGGATTGGCGATACGGACGACGTTTTGCGGCGCAAAAAACGGGTCTATTTCCTTTTTATACGAGTTCATCAGCACCTGCCAGGTGTTTACCTGCAAAAAGCTGCGGCGGCAAAAGGAGCGCGACAGCGGATTTTTGTGCAGAACCTTATCCAAAATCATCGGCGGGTAACCGTGCACCATCTGCACTATCGGAATTTTATGATGTTGAAAGCGGGTTACGTTATATAAATCCACCGGAAAATAGCAGATGATGACATCGGGCTTTTCGGCTTTTATCAGACGGTCAAACAGGTGCCACGACGGCAGTACCTTGCAACGGATACGACGCCAGAAATTCTGCAGCGGCGACGAGGTTTTGCCGTTGACATTGGCAAGGCTAACCCCCGGCTCCAGTTCATGCCCCGGCGCGGAAACGCCGAGCTTGCCGTAGGTATCGCAGGCAATGACCACTTCATGCCCGCGTTCATGCAGCAAATTGGCAAAATAGGCAAGCCAGTTGTTGTTGAGCACGTTGCGGTCGCGCACCAGCATAATCTTCATGATTTTTTCCTTTTTGTAAACAATTTAAAAAAGCCAAACGAGCGCGGCACCGCCCAAAACGATATGCTGACCTCGCTGACGTTAAGGGCTTTGCAGATGCCGATGCGATGATGCCCCTGCAGCAGCTGATCCTTGATGCCGAACTTGCGGTTAAGCATAACGAGCATTGGGCTCTTGGCGTCATAGCCGTTGGCTTTGATGGAATTATACAGGTCGCTGTAACGGCGGCGCGCCTCTTCGCGGCTTATCTGCCATTTTTTGTTTGTCCACTGGTAAGCGTTCTGTTCGTTGCGCTCGCCGCGGGTAATGTTGTTGGCAAGCAGGCAAGCCAGAGTCGTCGTATAGGTTGACGGAAAAACCGAGTAAAATTTCCGCTTTACCGGCTTAATCAGGTTGATGAAAAACGCCTGCCACGCCGGGTAAGAGCGATAGGCAAACCGTACCGGCAGAAAGTCTCCGTCGGCCGCCTCCCCTATCCGTTTTGCACCGGATAACAGGACATCAGGAGTGCCGGTGTTCAGCAAAACAATAATTTCCGAAGATTTAACGCCTTTGGCCGCAGATATAAGACTATTATCCTGAGACAGCTTTTTTAATTCCGATGCCTTGATGAGGTAAATTTCCGACGACAGAGCCAGCTTTTTCATGTTTTCTACATCTTTTGATTATAAAATACGACCGTTTTTTTTAATATACCCGGACCTAATGGCGAGCGCAATAACTATCTGAATATATCAACATTTATTTCGACTGAACTTCGGTTGAGGTGATGAATTTAAACGGTCGTATTTTTTCAGCACCGTTTTATTGACGTCAACCTTTTGAAAACAAGGAGTTTTTCTGGATTATGAAAGCGATGAAAATCGTCCACTGCGCCTATTTCAAAACCCTGCGCCTCAGGGGATGTTCGTGGGCGGGCATGGCATACAAACTCAACAACGGACTGATACGGCTCGGACATCAGGTTATCTGCTACAATGACCGCGAAGCGGTGCGCGCCCTCTCGCTGTTCGGCACCAAAACGCCGTGGAGCGTGCGCAAAACCAATGAGAATTTTTACAATTACTGCCTGCATTTCCGCCCTGACGCGATTATCCTCGGACACGCCGACATCATAACGGCGGAAACGCTTTTGAAAATTCGCGACAAAGTACCGGGTGTCAAAATCCTGCAATGGAACGTGGACTGTATCAACCCGTACACCGACTGGGGCGGGCATAACATCCGCAACATCAGGAGCAAGCTGGACGCCGTTGATTTCACCCTGATAACGACCGCCGACAAGAAGCTGCTGCGGCAGTTTGAACCGGAGAAGCACAACGTCGGCTTTATCCCCAACCCGGTGGACAAGGGGATTGAGGACGGACAGGCTTTTGCCAACACGGCGCCTTTGTATGACCTGTTGTTTGCGGCCTCGCCGGTCAAACTGCGCGAGTTCGGCGGAAAGATGGCCTATGGCAGGGAGATTGCCGAATTTTTGCAACGGCAGGCACCGGAAAACCGCTTTTTATTCCCGCGGATTTCATCTCCGATGCTTAACGGAACCGCTTATTTTGACACGCTGAAGCAAGCGACCGGCGTTTTGAACCTTTCGCTCAGCAACCACGACTATCTTTACTCCTCCGACCGGATGGCGCACGCGATGGGGAACGGCTGCCTGACCTACATTGACCGGCATACCGGTTTCGGCGACCTCTTCGGCGAAGACGAAGCGGGATTTTTCGGGTCGGCGGAAGAGTTGATTGAGCAAATCGAAAGATTCAGGAAAGCTCCCGCGGAACGGGCAAAAGCCGCCGAACGCGGCTGGAAACACTATCACGCCCTGTTTAACGAAACGGCGGTCGCAGGGTACGCTGCCTCCCTGCTCGACGGCAGTTTTAACGCGGCGGATTATCCGTTTCCGACGCTTGTGCAGACAGAAACCGGGGCAGCAGAAACCGAAGCATAAGCCGCGGACGCAATTTTTTAACGCAACCTTTCATTTTCCGGAGACTGGACTGATATGACTAAAACTTTTAACGTTATCTGTATTAAATGGGGAACTTATTACGGTGCCGAAGACGTCAACAAACTCTGTGCGGCGGTAAAACGCAACACATCTTACAATATTGACTTTTACTGTTTTACCGAACGGACAGAGGGACTGAACGAGGATATTATTTCCCGGCCGCTGCCGGTGCTCAATGTGGCACCGGAACTGGTTTTCGGCAATCACCGGAAGGCTTCGGGACTGTGCGACGACGATCTGGCGGGTCTGCGCGGACAGCGGGTGTTTTTCTTTGACCTTGACTCGCTGATTGTCGGCAATCTGGACGAATTTTTCGACTATCCGCAAGACAACGGGGTTTATGCGATTAACGACTGGGCGCACCGCCGCGGCAAAAAAGCCAACCAGATCGGCCAGGCGAGCTGCTATTCGTGGGTGGTCGGCACGCTCGGATACATCAAGGAATATTACGAACGGCACGCGGAAGAAGTCATTCGCGAGTTCGGCACGGCAACGCAGCAGTATATGTCGACGATGGTCATACAAAAATACGGGAAGCTCAATTTCTGGCCGGACAACTGGTTCAAGAGCTTCCGGTTCCACTGTCTGCCGCACCCGCTGCTGCGTTATTTCGCCGCGCCGAAACTGCCGGAAACGGAGGGGCTGAAGATGATTGCCTTTCACGGCGAGCCGGGTATTGCCGAAGCCCTGCGCGGCGTCTGGTCGACAAACCCGAAGTCCGACAAATATCCGCGCGGCTGGAAGAAACTTTACAAGCATCTGCGCCCGGCAACGTGGATTGCCGACTATTGGAAATAGAGGGCGGAAAGCAATTTTTTGGAGCGGCGGGAGGAAGATAGTTCCGGGAGCTATTATCGTGCATAACGAGAGAGATGGCAATCCCGGTGAACGGCTGGCGGAAACAGCGGGAGAGGCGGCAATTCCGGCGGGCGGCTGTCGGAAGTAACGGGAGAGGCAGTAGTTCCGGAGGCGGGTTACTTCTTTATCTCGCCGAGGCGTTCGCCCATTTTAACCGGGGTGCCGTTTGCCAGCCCCTTGGCGAACTTCACCTTGCCGCGCGGGAAAATGCAAATCACCGTGCTGCCCAGCAGGAAACGCCCGAGTTCGGCGCCCTTTTCCAGCACGATATTGTCTTTGGCATAGTTGTAAACCGTAACTTTTTTGCCGACGGCGGGAGCGACCAGCCCGGCGAATACCGTCGCAATGCTCGCCACAATCGTCGCGCCGACCAGAACCACGGCAAAACGGCCTATCTTCTCATTATTGAAAAAACAGACGACGCGTTCGTTGCGGGCAAAAAGATTGTCCACATTGCGGGCGGTCAGCGGATTGACCGAAAACAGCTCGCCGGGGATGAACAGCATTTTTTCAAGCTTGCCGGTCAGAGGCATGTGCACGCGGTGATAGTCGCGCGGAGAAAGATAGGTGGTGGCAAAGCTGCCGTTTTCAAAATATGCGGCGTCCTCGCTGCGGCCGCCCAGCAGCGCTTCAAGGCTGTAATAATGCCCTTTGGCCTGCAAAACGGCGTCTTTGTATATTTCGCCCAGTTCGCTCATCGTGCCGTCCGCCGGTTCCGCCAGCGCATTTTCGTCGGATACGACCGGGCGGGCGCCCTTTTTCAGCTCGCGGGTGAAAAAGTCGTTAAAGCTTTTGAATTTTGCAATATCCTGGATTTTGGCCTCTTTCATATCCACATTATAGTATTTGACAAAACGCTCAATCAGAAACGCCGTGCCCTGCCCTATTTCGGCGGCAGCCAGTTTGCCGACGGCGCGGGACAATAGTTTCTTGGGCATAAAATACTGGATTTTTACTTTGAAATCGTCTGATAAGGCGGACATGATGCTTTTTCTCCCATATATTCAATTCCGGGTTATGCTAGCATACCGCGGGGATTTGTCAACGGGAATATTTTTCCGCACACAGGAGCGTGGGAGAGGAGAGCAACGGGGGATTGAGAGGAAAACAGGGGAGTTACGGGAGAAGAGAGCGGATGGCGAAAGATGGGTGGAAACCGGGCAGCGGAGAAAAGGAATATGCAACGCCGCATAAAAAAAATCGGGGACAAGCCCCGATTGATTTGCCTGAAACCCTGCCGGGGGAAGCCCCGCGGCAAAAGCTTCAGTTAAGCACAATACCCTGCTCTTTCAGCTTTCCCTGCCGGAAAAGCCGTATCCCGTGCTGGATATCAAAGAGATACTGCAAAAACAGTTTGCGGCAGCTGGCTTCTTCGCCGATACCGCAATGCAAAGCGTGCTGCGCCGTCAGATACAGCCTGACAATGGTTTCTTCGCTGCTGTTGCGTCCGGAAAAAGCCCAACCGCCGATGTTAAAACTGTTGACGGCAAGAAGTTCCCGCTCCTGAGCAGAACCGTTCAGCCTTTTGTACATGATGTCAAAGACTTCCCCGGTTTCGTCATTGGCAAAGTCAAAGACATAATGCATATCCAGAAACATATTGAGGATAAATTCGCGGCTGAAGTGCCGGACGCACAACTTGTTGACGTACGGCCAGGCACAGATATCCAAATCAGTTTCCTGCTTAAACACGATAGCGTTGACTATTTCCATAAAACGGACGTTCAGATCGTCATATCCAAGCCGGAAAAACTTTTCGGCAACAGCCGGGGACGGAACCCGACGCCTGGTTTGGACAAACGAGTGAAGTTCCGTTTCTTCGTTCTGACCGACATAAGATTCCAGAAAGACGAAGGTTCCGCTGTTACGCAGAAAATCGCAATATGTTCTGGGCGACTGCTGCCACAAATCCAGAATCTGGCAGGCATTTTCATAAGAGAGGGCTTCTGCATGCAAAAGCAACTCCCGACTTTCTTTATAATCCATATCTAAAAAATTTTGGTTAGGGCTTTATGATAACGCGCCCGATAAAAACTGTCAAGCTTAAATTAGACAAAAGGGAAAGATGACTATTTATGCCCGACGGGATAACACTATTAAAATCAAGGCGGTGTTTCCGCCGCCCTGATTTTTCACCGATACTCCTTTTATGTCAGTTATGGCGGGTTTTTACAGCATCGCCGCTGACTGACCATCCTTTCTGTCCGTAAACATACGGGACATACCAGAACCAAGATTTTATGGTAACATCTGTCATAACATCGGTATCCGTTTTTGCAAACGCATTATTTAAAGCTTCTGATAATTTAGGCTCACCTGTCGGAATAAAACTTATTATATGAGCAACGTCTTCGCCTTCGACATTACGTTGCCGCTTTGCCGTTCCCATGTCAAAATTCCTGGTATCTACAATCTTATTGCTTAATACCGTATAATCGCCATGATTTAATGTGCATGACGGTAACATAAATAACACAGGGATAAGCAATTTGCTACATTTTATCATTGTTTTTCTCCCCTCGTATTGACGACATCTCCTTTAATCTTAATTCCTAACTCGCCGACACCCAGCCACCAGTAAGTATAGTAAACGGAAGCATCAACCATCAAATCCCCGCCACCTTTTTGCAAAGCGTCGTTTAAAGCCTCTTTTAAGGTAGGCTGGCCGAACGGAATGAATAAAAACATAAATTTGCGGTCTTCCCCTTCTATTTGTTTTTTCTGCGGAAGCCTGTCTATATCAACATTGTCAAGATTAATATTTTTATTTGAAATCATTGACAAGTCTGTGATGTGAACAGTACATCCGCCCATACATAGAGCTATAGCTAAGATTGAAAATATTCGTTTCATTTCAAACATCCTTTGTTAACAGTCAAAACAAAACCCACCTTTTAGGCGGGCGGATGTTCGAAAACCGTATAAGCTTAAACGGCTCGGCTTATTGGGGCAGAGCCTTATTCACCGACATCCACCCCTCACGGAAGTATGACATCGGCACAATTTTTAAAGTCGGGTGCACACGACTAAGCTTATAAAAGGGTTTTCGACGCCCTGAATATGCTGTTGCATATCTGTATTGATGATAATTGAAAATGTTTAATTATTTATGAATCTGTTTTAAAAACACGGCTGCATTCACTTTAGACAAAACAACAAAAAGGACAAAATTTGCTTGAATATTTATTTTTTCCGTTTATGATAGCGGCGTTAAAAGTCTTATTATGCCAATACAATATTATTGCTTTGATATATTATGAAGTATATTTTTGGTAATAGCTGCATTTGCAACAAGAACGGCGCGAAGTTTTTTGCAAACACGGGCACGCCTTTACGGAATTTTGAGCAGATAAGACTTTATTTTTTTGTATATATGTTTAACGTTTAATAATTTTTTTTATGAAAAAGAAAAGTTTTTTTCTGCAGACGTTCCGCTTTTTGCGGGCTTTCCGTTTTTTGCAGACGTTCCGGCTTCTGCCGGCTTTCGGGTACGGAATACCGACTGCCGCGGCTTTGGTTCTGGCAGTGCTGATGTTTGCGGGGTGCGACGGTGCCGAAAAGGCAATTTTCAGCATGGAAGATGATGACATCATGCTGATTTCTTATGACTACGAGTGGAAAACCGCTGTGGCTGAAGACACGGTGTTTATGACCTGCGCACAGCAATTAGTTTACAGTTCCGGTGGTACAAGGCATACGCTGACGCCGCAGGCACGGCTTAAACTCTGGCCGGCGAAAGACACCATCCTGTTTCACAAGACAGACAGTCCGGTGCCGGCTTTGGAGAACGAAACAGGCGATTCTTCCGTTTCCGGCACGCTTCCGCAGCGCCACCACATCGAAAGGCTGTTTTCTTTTAAAGACGGCCAGACGATTTCGGCAGAGATTGAATACGAAAGCTATGCTCTTGCCTCCGGTTCGGATTTTTCCGGCACAGGCAAAACCGCCCTGCCCTATATGAAAATCGACGCGCCCGTTTTTCTCAGCTCCCGAGCGGAGGAAATTCCGGGTTCGGACGGATGTTTCAGAGCCGAGGCGGATTTTAATGCCGTCTGGAGCGTTTACGGACAGGAGGACACAGGCACGGAAAAGCTGACCGCCGCTTATGTCAAAAAAAGCACTGATGCGGCAGATGAACTCCTTCGCACCGAATACGGCAAAGGATGGGAATGGAACAGCGCTTCTTCCTTTACGCTCTATGTTGAAAAGACCGAAACATGGAGCCTGTCGGGTACAAAACGCCAAAAATTCCAATCGCCGGCACTTTCTTTTGCATTTGAGGGCAAAGAAGACAGAACGCTGGAGGTTGCAAACTTTGACTTTAAGGCTTCTGCCGAGATGCAGACAAGCCGAAAGGACGACATCAGCGGCAACGGCTGGACTCTCAAAAAAGGAACGATTACGCAGACGATAAGTTTCAGTAACGGTTCTGACGCTTTCAGCGATGTTTTCAGTTATCCCGCCTATGAGGCAGGGTACGCCCTCGACGGGCAGACTTTCGGGTTTGACCTGACTGCGGTTTTCAATGAAACGCACAGCCTAATCCCGAACGGCGAAAATTCTGCCAAAAACACCACGGAGGCGACAGTTTCCCTGCTTGGAAAGAGTTTCGGCGCTTCCGTCGTTACTCTGCTGGTCAAAAAAGGCGGCTCGCCCGATCCGAACCCTGATCCTGACCCAGAGCCGGATCCCAACCCCGACCCGGTTCCCGGACACGGCAAAATTTTTGACTTTGCGGTTACCGCCGTGCTTGACGTCGACGGATTAAGCCACAAAGGCAACATCACCAAAAAAGCCGTTGTCATCCGTTTTGAAGAAGGGTACAGTTTCGGCGTCTGCGCTTATGAAGAAGCATTTCCTCAGGAAATGACCTATGTGCAGAGCGGCTATACCGGCTTTAATTCCGCAGCACAGCAACGTGCCGGAGCCGCATTCAGGCTTGCCCGCGCAGTTGACGCCGCTGACGGCGGAATTGAATGGTATGCGGAAGACAACTCGCTGATTGCCGGCGTCGACGTCCTTACCTGCAAAATCCTGGGCTGGAAGAATATTGTCAACAAGCGTTATTCCTCTACGGTCAACGGCTACAAAGGCAGCTATTCCCAAGACCGCTACACCCTGACGCTTACGGCTCCCGACGGAACGGTCAGGACGTATAAGTCAGGCAGCAAGTAGCTTTTTTTAATCCCCGGACACTGCATTGCAACATGCGTGCTCCGGGGATTTTTTTTGCCTGCATATCGCTTTTTAACCGGCTTTCAAAAAAATTGCCAAAATACGCACAAATAATGTTGATTTTTTGTTTATAACATGGTATAAAGGTTTTATACTTTGATTTAAAAAACTGAATTGAGGTTTTGGATGCCAAGCTTTAGCAGAGGAAACGACGGATTGGACAAAGAATATTTTGAAGAGCTGCAGGAAAAATGCCGCTTTCTCGGAATTTCGCTCAAAGAAAAGGATTTCAGGAAAAATCCCGACAAATATATTGAGGCCGCCCGCAGCTACGACGAACGGGTCAAAGACTATCTGCACAGCTGCCAAGACCGCCTGAAGAGCCTGCAGGAACAGTTTGCCAGAGAAGACAATATTCCCGCCTTTATGGCGCTCGGCAAGGCTCGCATGGTTCTGACCGGAGAAGTCCACCGGCAGATGCTTGCGGAAAAAATGGCCGAAACAGCCTTTGCCAAAATTGAGGAAGAATACGATTTCAGCGTCAAAGACCTGCGCAATAAACGCAACCGGGACAAGTTTGAGCGGCTGGCTTATGCTTTTGCTATTTCTCCCAAAGATCTTGCAAACCAGCTTCAAGACGCCGGCAACATCGGCGAAACTTTGAAAAATTCAGATTACCAAAAAGAATTTCTGCAGCTTGCCTTTGACAATGACACGGTGAAAACAGCCGCAGAGGCAATGGCGGCCTTTTCCCCTCTCCACCCAAGCAATGGTACGCTGATGCTTCAGGCGGCGCGCGACGAAGCCGGCAAAATACGCTTTACCGAATTAAAAGCAGCGGCGGAAACAACAGCCGGACGAACCGTAACAACCGCTGCCGGAAATACGGCGACATTTGACCGAGCAGAAACGGCCACAGCCGAAAGCCCGGCAAAAACGGCAACTGAACGGACGGCGGCAGCGACAATCCGGAATGCTGCCGGCGCTGATAAGACGAGTGCTATCGACAGGACGGCGGTGGCGCAGCCGGAGAACGCCGCAGCGGCGGGTGAAAAAACGGCGACCAAACTGCTTGCCGAATTTGCCCGCTACAAAGACAACCAAAACGGCCGTTCCCTTTTGGAGCAAAATGCCAAAGCGCTCAATAAAAAAGCCAATTTCGTTTATCTGGAACGGACGCTTGACACATTCGGCCTGCACGGACAGGCGGCAAAAGATTTTCGCATGGCTTTGTCCCGCCACAAAGGCAGCCTGAAAGATTTTTTGGAACATTATGAGCAGGCAGCGGTTTCTTCCCGGCAAAACCAAACGACAAACTCTGCCAGCCGAAACAACGAGCGGCAAAGTGACGCCTATGCGCCGCAGCCGGCGGACAGGCAGCGCATACAAGAGCCGAAACAGCAGAAACAGACCCGGCGCGAAACCGAGAAACAACGCCGGAAGGAAGAAAAACAACGCAGAGCCGCCCTCAAACAACAACAGGAAGAAATGGCCCGACAACACCGGGAAGCCGAAAAACAGCACCGCAAAGAACTGAAGCAACAGCAAAAGGAGGCAGCAAGGCAGCGGCGCGAAACCGAAAAAAAGCGCAAAGAGGCCGAAAAGCAGCGCCGCAAAGAACTGAAGCAACAGCAAAAGGCTCTGCGGAAGGCGCGGTTCCGCTCATGGCTGGGACGCCTAAAGTCTTGGGCAGGAAGAGAAAAACAGGCGATTGTCGAAACTATTGCCGCCGTTTGCCACAGTGCGTCCGCCCCCGTCAAAATGACGGCAGAAAAAGCGCGGAAGCTTTTTGCGCCAAAGCGGAAGGATAAACAAGCGCCGAAACAGGCAGTAAAGATGCAACCGATAAAGATGCAGCCGGCCAAAACGGCAGAAGGGTTAGAGCTCGGCACACAGCAAAAAATCAGGACAATTACGCTGAATATCGAAAATTATAAAACACAAAAACGCCAGGAAAAGAAAGCTAAAATTATTGAATTTAAACAGAAAGTCCGTGAAAAAAGCCAAAAGACCCTGAAGTATGCCGCTATCAGCATTCCGCTGGTTGGAATGGGTTATCTCGGTTTTAAGGGAATACAAAACGCCGGACCGGCTTTTGATTTAGATAAAATTTCCATGACCTCCGGCACATTTACCCTGCCGCAGGAAGTTCTGGACAAAGCGGCAACCTATTATGCAAGCGTCAACGAAGCTTTCGGCTTTCAGACGCAGGATTTTTCCATAACCGAACCGGATCTGAGCTGGAGCGCGTTTATGAACCCGCCGGAGCAGCCCATTAACGAAGCGGACTATGAAGTCCCCGTACCGCTCGTTCAAAACGACAAACTGCACAATGTTCCGAATATCGACTTTTTCAACCTCTGTTTCAGCAAAAGCAACGAAACATACGGAAGCGGCGGAAAATACGGCGTCAGCAGGGAACTGTATGCCAAGTTTATGCGCAACCAAAAAGCCACGGCCAATTTTTACCGCGTCGGCGGTTACGGCAGCCTTTCGTTTGACGAGGCGCGCATCATCGCCAAAACCGAGATATTCGACAAATACGGCATTGCCTATATCCAAAACCGCAGTATGGGCGCCTATCTGTATTATGCCCTGATGAAAAACCAGGACAAGGGTGGTTCCGTTGCCGCGATTGCCTCCACGATAACCGATTTTTACGATTTGAACGGGAAAACGCTGCCAGACAGCCAGAGACGGGCTCTGGAAAACCTGAGCCTCGGCCGGGACGTCAATGCCGGCGACTGGCACGAAATGATTGCGGCAATTAACGCAACGGCATCTGACCAGACGCAGGAAAACAACCTGTATGCCGCCATCCAGCAAAGCCAGTTCAATATGCCGGTTCCTTATGACGCAGCAAATGCCGAAGAAATTGCCCGACAGGCGGTTATCAACTCGAGTTTTGCTTATGAACCGACGCTTGATTTAGACAGACGGACCGGCATTCCGATGCTGGACAATGAAGATTTCAATCTGTTTGCGGATAACCCTTTTCTGACGGAAATATCCCACGAAACCGCCAATGCCGACAACGAAAAAGAAATTATGGAAGCCCAAAAACAAAAAGATATGGAAACGTTTTGCAAAATTTATGCGCAATGCAGTTACAACAACGTTATCAGGCTTTCCTACGGAGAAAAGCGCCAAGCCTTTGACGCTGCAAACAAAGCCCTTGCCCGGCAGGGAATTTACGGCAAAATCGACCGCGGGCTTTACTGCGCGGGAATGAGCATGGCCAGCTTCTGCCAGGCATACGAAATCTTCAAAAAGGAAAATCCCGAAAGTTTTGTCGGCGAAGCCGTCGGCAGCATTATTGAAAAATGCAAAATCAGCGCTCACAGCACAACCGGCATGCGGGATATATACAAAAAATACTCCAACCGCATTATCTATTCGGAAAATCTGGAACGCGACATCAAGGACCATATGCGCAACCATCCCAATTCTATCCTGCAAAGCGGTTTCAGAAGAAACGCCGCGGGCAACCAGCATTATAACGGCTTTTTCCCGTCGATGAATACGGCATCGCAGGACGCTTATACCTATTGCGCTTTCAATAACAACCACTGGGGCAACGAGAATACGTTTTCCAACGTTTTGCGCGACAGGCGCCGTGCCCGGTTCGGCAAAGGCGGATGGTATGTTGATGTAACGGCATGGATTGACGATGAAGCCGACACCAGAATCAGGCGCGAACTGGAAAAACGCGCCGAACTGCGGCAGAAGCTTGAACCGGCTTCCCTTCCCGCTATTACACAGCATTATTTCAATAATATTTCGACGCTCCTAAACAAAAAGCTATCGGGCAGAAATTAATTTTGTAAGATGCAGTATGACAAAAGGCTGCAAACAAAAGCGGCGAATAAAAGCGGCGAATAAAAGCGGCGGCCACAAATAAAGAAAGCGAATAAAGGCGGTTGCGGCCAAAGACGAGGAATCAAAGCAGCTGCTGCAAACAAAAGCGGCGGTATATTACCAGCGGCCGTGCTGCCGTCTTTTCAACAATTGATTTTTTATGCGGGAAAACAGGTTCCCTGTCTGTTCCTGTTTTTGCTCTGCGCCCGGTTCGGGCTTTGGGGAACAAGCACCGGCTCCGGCATTATGCCCCCTGCGGGAAACTTCCGAATTGGAGGCAATGGTTGAAGATGAAGCCGAAACGGCAGCGGCATCTGCGGAAGAAGCGACCTTATTTCGAAGCTGTACGGCACGAATTTTGGCTAAAATTCCGGCAGCCTTCTGCGGTTTGGCAAAACTCAAATCCTGCAAAGGACTGTCCTCGCTGACACGGCGGTTTATCAAGACGGCAGCAACATAGTGGCTGTTATACCCTTCTTTTGCATATTGATGTTTCTCGTCAGCGCAAAAAGCGGCAAGCCGCTCATAAATATCATCGGCGCCTTCGTACGCCAACTGCCGGGCGATTTCGAAATTGCGCACCAGCCCATGAACCGTTTCCAGCATCAATTCTTTTATTTTCTTTGAACGGTCGAGGGTTCCTTCTTCTTCAAACAGGCGGCGGGCTATTTCAAAATTGGCATCGGCAGCGATAAGCAGCCGGCGGGTTGAAATTTCCGGATTTTCTCCCTTGCGGAAAAAATCATGGGTTGCAATATTTTCCAGTGCCAACTCGGGAAAATCGTCAATTGCCTGTTCTTCATCGGCATGAACGCGAAAGCCTTTCAGAAAATCATACATTTTCTGAGACGACTTTATCTGAGAAAGATATTCTGCCGGCGGTTTTTGCAGCTGATAGACGTTCAGCCCCGATCTTTCATCAACTATTTTATCCAAAACATTCCGGGATGCGGCATAATCAAAGATTAATGCCAGCAGGTCGCTTTGCCGCAGCATCCAGTAATTTCTGACGATATCTGCGGCAAAATCCGCCGCTTTCTCCCTGCGGCCGCACTGAGCTTCAAGCAAAAGCCCAAGACACCCGGATACACCGGGAATTTCGGCATCCGTTTCCGTGCGGGGAATTGCGCCGGTTTCCGTATCGCGGCTGTAGATATGCAGCAGGCGGGAAAAAACGGCGGAAAACTCTTTGGCTATGCCTTCGTCCTGCATTCCCGAACGGCAAACTCCGCCGCTTGCCAGCGATACCGATACCCCTGACACAGCCTTATAACATAAATCCGGATACTGCAGCCAACGCACCGGCTTATTCCCCTGCTCCAACAATCCAACCAGATGCAAAACCCGAAGGCGCTGTTCTGAGGCGAATCCTTCGGAACACCGGATATGCCCAATTCCTGCCAAAACGGACAAAGGATAATTTTGCATCTCACAATCCGGCTGTTGTATCAGGCGGTTATACATTTCCGAAGCCGGATAATTCCCTGGCTCATGCAGATTCAAGACGCCCATAGCGCAGAAGTTCCAGGCGTCGCTGCAGTTTTCATCATATTGCAGTTTGCCCTGCCGGGCGAGAATTTGCTGCGCCCGGAATGTCAGCTCCGGATTGCCTTCGGTTCTGGCTGCCACTTCCGTTTTTACGTCATGACAGCCGTCTTCTGCCAACCTGGTCAAAAAAACGGTTTCTTTCAGCTTTTTCTGCGTTAAAACGGGTAAAGGCGGAAGCCTGCGCGCTAGTTTTTCCACTTCCGCCATTTGTTCCGAGGAAAGATTTTCCGACATCAGCAGCAGCGCGGCCAATTCGCTTTCAGCTTCCGTTCCCTGAGCCATAGCGGTGGCTTGGAAAACAGAGGCAGGCGTATTTTGAGGAGAGGCAGGCGTATTTTGAGGAGATACCAAAGCAGGGAATATCGAAACCGCAGCGGATGCGTTTTGGTCTTGCGGCGATGCCGGAGCGGAAAGCACAGGAGCTGCCGCCGCCAGAGAGGCTGAAATACCGTTCAGGGAGATACGCGCCACCAATTCCATATTTCGGGCATGATGGCGGGAGCGAAACCATAATGCGCCAAGTACCGGTACATACGCCGACGTTTCTTTCGGGTGGTCTGTAAGATGCATTTCTATCCGTTGCAACAATTTTGCAGTTACGGCCGGATTGGCGGACGATGCCAGTATGCCAAGGCAGAAATCAGGCGTCAACGGGCGCCTTTCGTTGCGGTGTTTCATCACTTCCGCCGCCGTCAGCAGCGGGCTTTTTTCTGCGGTAACCGATATCGGGTGCAACATTGGGTTCCTTTCCTTTTTCAATTGTCTTCCCTGCTCTGCCCTGATAACGTGCGGCGAGGCCGGCGCCTGCTTTGAATAAGTCTGGGACGACACAACTCCGGAGCTTCTGTGGGGCTTAGACTGCGAGGTCAGCGCGTAAACGGCTTTTTCAGCAGCAGACGGTTGTATCCGTAGCCGGGACGCGTCAGTTTTGCCAATTCAGGCGGCTGGCGCTTATATCCCAGTTCCGCAACAGCCAGACGGAAAAGTTCCAGCGGTTTGCGCGGATCCTGCTCCAGCCGTCCGCTTTTGCCGAAACGCACATTATAAATCGACTTGTAAACGTCTTCCGGGGGTTCCGCTTTGCGGGCATAGGCTTCACAATAAACATTCAACAGCGCTTTGAGCCCGTTATCGCGCAAATCCGTCCGCGGCTTGTTTACAAAAGGCTCGCGATTGGCGAGGGCAATCAGGCGGAAGTTGGACAATGCGCCGCGGTTGACGGCGGCGGCAAGCTCGCTGACGGTCGCGTTCCCCTCCTTTTGCGCAATCAGATAGTCTTCATAGAGGCGGGCGCCGGAGGTTTCCGGATAACGCAGCCACTGCGTTACGGTATTGCGGCAGACCCGAAATGCAAAACATTCATGCAGCAGCCATGCCGCTTCGTCAACGCTTCCGGCACGGGAAGCAAGCTCCGGCAGGCTGACATTCAGCAGTTCCGGCGTTCCCTGATATTTTTTCTCCTGCAGGCATGTCCTCACATCAACCTTCTGTTCCAAAAGCCGGGGGAGAAAAGCCTCGACAAAATGAAACCGGCACATCAGAGGCAAGAACCCGGCATAGATTTCTTTTCCCTGGCGGGCTAAAGCGGGGAATTCCTTGTCTGCCGGACGGACGCCGACTGCGTCAAGCAGCAGCGGGAACAACGCCTTTTCGCCATGCAGCATTTCGGACGGCAATTCCCGCACATTGCGAAGCGCGTATAAAATGCGTTTCTGGCTGCCGGCACAGATATCTTTTTGCGCCGGAGAAGACAATTCCGCCGCCGCAATACCGAGCCAGGCTACAACATCAAATATGTCGCCGGGATTGGATTGCAGCAGCCCCGCTGCACAAGGAGCAAGCAAATCCCCCATTTCTCCCACCAGAAAGATATCGGCAGCAGACGGCGCGTCATCATAAAGGCCGGGACGGATACCGGAGCGGGAGGATGTATCGGAATGGATGCCAGAACCGGAGCGGGAGGATGTATCGGAATGGATGCCAGAACCGGAGCGGGAGGATGTGTCGGAATGGATGCCAGAACCGGAGCGGGAGGATGCGTCGGAATGGATATCGGAGCCGGGGTTGGAGAAACGGATACCGCCGCTCCGGCAAAAGCCGCGCAGCATTCGCACCATATCGGGAGCCAGCCTTTCAGGATACGCCGAGTAAATGCCGGCATCAAGATTAAAACGGGGATTTTCGGGATTATATACCGTTCCGGCATCGCCGCGGACACCGTTTTTAACGCGTTTCAACAGTTTCTGCGCAATGCATGCCGAATTTGCAGCGTGCTTTTTCAATGTCGCAAAGCGACAGGCAAAAGCGTATTCTTCGGCAGTATAATTGTCATACGGGAAAAATTCATTGACAAGATTGGCTGCTTTTTCGATAATTTTCGGCGTGGCGACCGTCCGGGAAACCATCGCTTCAATGTAAGGCAGGTACGCATCCAGCTCCTGCGGCGCGGCAGATAAGCGGTTCCCTATCATATCCAGCAGTTTTCCGGCAACGCTCTGGTTAGCGGACGACGTCAGAATCTCGCGGCAGAAATCCGGCGTCAACGGAACGCCGGACTTGCGGCGCTCCTGCAACATGACGCTGCAGTGCAGAGGGCTTTGCGGATTGGTTATTTCCAGTTTCATCGCACCCCCGTTTTTCTTATTCCCTGACTTCAAACGCGCAGAAAATATCTTTTGCCAGCGACGTTCGGGACAAGACGTTTTTCATCCCTTTGGAGGTAACGGCGGCAGAACGGCCGATAAAGACGTTTGCCACTTCAGGCGCATTGACGGCGTCTTCCAGCTCGGCAAGCGTCGTTACCTCGCGGCTGCCCGCAAGATTTTTGACGACGGCCTCTTCCCCCTCGGCATGAAGCGGATATATCCGGCAGCCGCCGAATTCCTTATACGGGCGGGCCAATACAGCCTGCAGCACGACGGTCTCTATCTGCCCTTTGTCATAACGCTTTTCCATAATGCTTATCTCCCATTCAATTTTTTGTTCAATGCCGCTTTTACCGGCAGGCCTTTTTCGTATTCGACGTTCGTCAGCTGCAGAGCGTCAATGTTCTGCTTTTCGTTTTCGCCCATATTTTGCAGAAAATAGCAAAATTCCTCGGCATTTTCGTCTCCGCTGCTGCCCATTCCCATCTCTGTGTCAATGCGCAGCATCAGCGACGATACGACATGCGCATTGGTAACTCCTTCGTGCATCATCGTCTGTTTGCTCAGGTAATTGCCGATAATTTCATATTCTCCGGTCTTGTTGACCTCGTTCAAATTGACGTAAAAGACGCCGTTTTTGCTCAATTTGGCCTTGTCATCGTCGCTGACGTCAAAGTCGGCCAGAATCAACGTATTCTGATTGGCTTTGTTATAGACTATTCCGGCGACGCCCGTCTTTTGGTTCTCACGGTCATTGACAAAGACAACGGTGGTGAAAAAGGCGTCGTTTTTGTCAGAGGCAATTTCGCAACTCATTTTTCCGTTGTTTACGCAGTCCTCGCCGTACTGCGCCAGCTCTTCCAGATACGCATCAACATCCAGATGCGGCGCCTCTTTGGCATATTTTTTGATATTGTGGCTGCGCATGCTTTTGATAATAAAGCTGTCGGCAAACTGGTTGGTGTTAATCAGGCTCTCGCGGTCAATCCTCGCCCCCTCGCCGTGAACCGGAGCCATATACACCTGTTTCAAAGGCTTTTCGGCAGCGGTTTCCAAATCATAGTTCGGAACGAAGATGCTCTGCCCTTCGTTTTCTCTGGCCAGCATCTGCGTCGCTTCCAGCAGCGTATTGTCGTCAAACACGTCTTCGGCGGACAGTTTCTGCCCCTGCAGTTCGTCCTTGTACTCCTCGCGGATGGAAGCAATCAGCACTTCCTTAATCTCGTCAAGGGCAACGTTCGGCAGGTCTTCGGGGCGGGCGTTATAGGTCTTGGCGACGGAATCTTCGCCGACATAGCCGGCAAATTCAAAATTCAGCCCTTTGGCCGTCTGCTGCAAAGACTTCCACAGCCCTTCAATCTTTTCGTAATCCGCTTTGCGGTCTTCCGAATCGCGCAGCAGGCTGTTGATGCTGTCCGGGATTATCATATCCTTCAACTTGACGGCGACTTCGTTTTCAAGCCTTGTGCCGCGCACCAGAAGCTGTTCCTTTTCGCGGCGGGCGATACGCTTGTTCAGCTCCCACGCCACCTCTTCCTGCGTCTGCGGCTTGACGGCGCGGCCGAGCTTGGAGAAAATCCCGGCGCCGGACGATTTGCCGCGCGGCTGGTCAATCTTGGCGTGCTGATAAAGCTTGAATACATAACGCAGGTCGACGACCGCCTGATTTTCCAGATACGAGGTGTAGCGTTCGGGCAGCGTTTCGTCCTTGGCGGCTTTGGTGATGATGTTTTCGGCTTCGGAAAGCAGGGCGCCGTATTGCGTCGCAACTTTAATTGTGCGGTCTATGTGGCGGATATTAAACAATTCTTCCTGCGGAATCTTTTTCTTTTCTTCCGGCGTCAGGCCGACGGTGCGGAAATACATCAGCGTTTCGGCCAGCTGTTCGGGATTGCGGTCAAACGTTTCCGGATCCATCATATAAACGTGGTATGCCGGCACGCCGGTCAGGTGCTTTAAGGTACGCGACAGGTAGTCGGCCTTTTCCGCGTCGGCAATCTGGCGGATGTCAATCCCCATACCCTGACGGGAAATCATCGGCTTGGTCAGCTCCTTGGCGCTCGTGCCCATATCTTCGGTCGCCTGATTGGCGGTGCCTAAGAACATAAAGGTTTCGGGAATATCCGAACGCTTAATCGTAAATTCCTTGTCGTCCTCGCCCTTGAGTTTCAGTTCGTCGGCGCCGGGTTCGGAGAAAAAGGCCTCAATTTTGAGCCAGGCGTCAACCACCGGGCCGCGGTTCGACTCATCGCGAATGACCATACGGCCGTAGTCGGGGGAATCCGGATCCACCAGCGCCCGGAGCAATGGGCCGTTGGAAACGACGAAGCCCAAAGAGCTCTGATCTTTTTCATACGGGATGTTTTCCATTTCCATCACTTTGTCTATCACGCCTTCAACAAAGGCAGAATCACCTTTGACCGCGTTCCAGTCAATCGCCGTGATGCGCTTTCCGTCGCGGGTCTCCTGCGTTACGACGTCGTTGCCGAACATCTTTTTCATATACGCGATGGCATTCTGGGACAGCGCCTGTTCCGGATCCATATTGCCCATTTTGACGCGGGCGTCAATCTTGCGCTGTTTGCGGGTTTCGTCAACGCTAAACGTCGTTACCTTGTACAGTTCGTCGGGATTGTCTATATTGTTGCAGTCGACAACCAGCGCGCCTTTCGGGTGAACCAAAGCGCCGATGGCCTTGGTCAGGTAAGTCTTACCGTTACCGGGAGCGCCCATCGTCGTGTAGCCGTAGCTTTTGCTCTCTTCGGGCGTGCGCCCCTTGTCCAGGCGCAGCAACATTTCGGTCATATCCTTCATCATCGTCGGGTCGGTCACGACATTGCGGATAAGGCGGCCGTAGACGGCTTCTTTCGGCTCGTCGCGCATGGTCGGGATATAAATCGCATCTTCTTCCGACGCCAGCCAGGTAATCTTGCCGGTAATCTTGTCGGCGATGGGAACGGGAAATTCCTCGGTACCGAATTTATGCTTATAAATTTTCGCCATCACTTTTCTCCTTTTATTATCATGGCTGCCTATTGTTTTATTTTAACATATTTTCTGCCGTCCGGCAAGAAATAAATGCGCGCGCCGCCGCTTAAATTCCGTATCAGCGCCTTTTTATGGATTTTAAGGTCTCAATTATTAGTTTTTCCTTAACAGCGTTGGTCATCGGCTCCTTTATCCGGCTGTGTTTCATCCTTTTTTTCAGCATCTCGGTAATTTTGCCGGGTATCTGGTCGCCGGAAGCGATGCCGTCGACGTAATCTATCCGGTCGCAGCCTTTCGCCTGCATTTCCCTGACCAGCGGCTTGGTGTAGTTTTCTCCCCCCTCATCCATAAAGAAACTGTCGAACGTCAGCTGTTCGTTTTTCTCCAGCATCGTTTTCAGGCAACCGTTGACATCGGTCGAGCCGTAGTCGTTGTTGCCGCCGTCGGTTATGGAAAAGATATGGGTAAAGCCGCTTTTGACATGAGGCCGTTTTGCCATACCCGCAGAAACGTCCTGCAAAAATTCCTTTACCGCCGGAATCAAAAAGTCGTTGCAGCCGCCCTGCCCCCGGCGCACGCTTTCCAGCCGTTTCGCAATGTCTTTGGTTTTGTCGTCGGGAAGCGCCACGGTCAGCGGATAAGGCTCGCCCATCATATAAATATAGATGTTGACTTCCTTAAAACTACGCGCGGCTTCATACAAAATACAGGAGATGGCCAGCGCATTGTCAAACGGCTTGCCGGTCATGGAACCGGAGCCGTCAATCAGAATTCCGAAGTTGGACTGCGGCAGCTGCACTTCCTTGATTATCTCGTCTTCAGAGTATTTGTAACGGGTACGGAACCGCTCCAAATCCTTTTTGCCGATATTCGGGTCGCCGCGGCGAAGCTTCTGCTGGAGGGCGACGTGGCGCTGCAAATCTATGGTGCGCCCGCCCTGAACCGGGATTGGGGTCATTTTTTCCTTAGTCTGTTCGTGGCCGCGGCGGACACTGTCAAACTTGTTTTGTTTGATGATTTCGCCGATGAGCTTTTTCGCCTGGGCTATTTCGTTGGCATACTGCGCGATGTATTTCTGGTATTCGTCCCAGTTGCCCTCACGGTAAAAACGCGCGGCCCGCATATCGTCTTCGCTAAGCTTGACCATATCGTCAATCGAAATCAGGGTCGGCATATCGTTTTGCGGCAGATAATCCTCAAGGCTGCTTTCGTTGCGCCCGTGCTGCTGACCGTCTAACGCACCGGTTTCCCGCGGCGTGCCGCGATTGTCGGCATTATCCCCCCGGTCGGGCAAATCGTTGGCCTTAACGCCGTTTTCGCCGGCTTGTTTCTTCAGCTCGCGAATGGTTTCGGCCTTTTCCAGCAGCTCTTTTATCTGCTCGTCGCTGAGGCGCGGCTGATAAATGTCGGTATTCGGCAGACGGAACTGACCGGTGTCAGGAAAAGCGGAAGACTGTTGCGAGTCGGAGGAACCTTGCTGAGAGCCGGCGGGGGAGTGTTGTGCACCGGATTGGTTATCAGCAGACTGCGACGAGCCGGACTGGTCGCTACCTGACTGTTGGGAACCGGAGGGAGATTGTTGGGCATCGGACTGATTACCAGCAGACTGTTGGGAGCCGGGCTGACCGGTGTTGTTTTGCTGCTGCCTGGTTTCATTGCCGGAACCGTTGCCTTGCTGATTTTGGTTTCCCATCGGCGGTGTCGGCAAAGGCGGCATACCGGGCATTCCGCCGCCGGTGCCCTGCCCTGACTGGGATTGGCTCTGTCCAGACTGGGACTGTTCCGTCCTGCTCTGAGATTGATTCTGCCCTGACTGGGACTGGTTCTGCCCGTTTTGGGGTTGGTTCTGTCCGTTTTGGGACTGTTGGGGCTGGTTCTGACCCTGTCCCTGCCCGCTTTGCGACTGGTTCTGCTGCGCGGAAGAACTGTTCTGTTGTTGGCCGGAGTTCCCCTGTTGTTGGTTTTGGGCACTGCCCTGCTGCCGGCTTGAGGCACCCTGCCCTTGTCCCTGTTGTCCCTGCTGAGAGGACGAACCATTCTGACCGGACTGCTGCTGATTCTGCATCTGGCTGACCTGATCTTCCAGCTGTTTCTCCGCCGCTTTGTATATCTCTTCCATGTGCGGGGCGACAAACAGGTCAAAAAACTCATCCGTCATCGCCACACGGCGGCGGCTCATTGCTGTCATCCGTTTGTTATAAATCGTTTCATTCAGGATTTTCAGCCCCTTGTTCGGCTGGGAGCTTTCAAACTTATCGCAGATTTCGCGGATACGCTCAAAACATTCGGCAGCCCCCATTTTGCGGCCGTCGGTATCCACACCGCTCAAAAGCTCAGGATACAGGTTCAGGCTGTGCCAGTCCTCCATCTTATGATTTTCTATCAGGCCGTTATTGGCAAAAAAGCTGTTGCGGGCAATGGCCTTAACGTGAGCGATGCGCTTTTCGGCGCTGGCGTTCATTTCCTTTTCGGCTTCATCCATTTTAAGCGGTGCGACATATTTACGGCCGACATTGATATCCGCCTCAAGCTCGTTTAAATGCGCCCGGTCAAAATCGCCGCCGAAGTTGACCGCATAACGGTTGGCGTACATATTTTCCAGTTCGTCAAAGAAATAAAAACGGTAGGTGTATTCCGCCTTAAGCCGAGCCGCCTTTTTTGCCGAGGCCATCCATGCCGACATATCATTGCGCGCCGTGGCTTCTTCCATTTCCTTAACCAAAGCTTCCTGCTGTTTTTCAATTTCATCCATCCGCGGGGAATTGGTAAACTGCGTGCCTTTGGAATGGGCGATTTCGTGGTTTATCGCCGTTGCGGCGGCGTCAACGCCGGTTACCAGCGTCCACAGCATATCGTCAATGATGAGATTCTGGTCGGGAACAAAACAATAGCTGATGTTCGGGTAGCCGTTTTCGCTCCAAACCAGCCTGGTATCAGGATTGTCCACCGCGCTCTCGACAATATGCGCATGGCGCTGCAGTTCCTGCTGCATATACGACGACGAGGAAATGCGGCGCCAGATCGTGCTGTGCGAAATACGGTCCGCCTGATGGCGGCGCTCCCATTTCTCCTGCATTTCGGGATGTACCGCATACAGCGCCAGCGCCGTTCCCCAGAAAAACTGCGATTCCTCGTCTTTCAGGTTCAGCGGCGTCTTGAGGTCGCCGGTTTGCAGAAAATGCTCAAAATTCTCACGATGAGACGCGAATACGGCTTTTCTCTCCTCACTGTCCTGAAACATCGGTTCCAGCCGGTTCTGCAAATCGCGGACATATTCTTCGCTTATGTCCTCCTTATGCTTTGCGCCGAGAAACTTTTCCGAAAACTCAATCCGCATCCGGTTCAGAGGATTTTTGACAATGTCTTTGATATGGCGGATACGGGCTTCTTCCCGGTAACGTCCGGTATCAATCACGGCGTCGGCGCTTTCCTGCCGCCCTTTCAGAATATCTTTTATTCCCATTGCAGACCTCTTTCGGGCTGTTTATACATCAATTAGCTATACTTTAACATAAAATTCGGGGGTTGGCAAGGACTTTTTGGCTTATCAGCGGCGAGCAAAACCGGATAAAACCCGGACAAAACAAAAACCAAAACGGCGTGTGCGTGTTTTATCTTCAGACTTGACTTGAGGTTTAAAAAGCTGTTATCTGATTTTAAATGATTTATCAAACGGCTTTCGGTTTGAGGGGATCCAGTTCCCGGTTTTGGGGCAACGGTAATTTTCAACTTTCAAGTTGAGACGCGTTACAACGAAAGGCCGTTTTTCGGAGGGGCGGTAAATGCTGAAATTTCCGGTTTTGAGTTTTTTGGGCGCGGCGGCGCTGTTCTTTACGGCAACGATTGCGGCCGGCATATACGGGCTTGACGCGGCAAGGCTTAATCTATGGCTGGCGCTCGGGCTGGTTCTGGCGTTAAACCCGCTCGGGCTCGGCGGACAGAAGCTGACGGCGTGGGGGCTGTGCGCGGGAATTGCGGCACTGGCGGCGGTTATGCTTCCGGCGCGGATATGGGGCGTCTGGCTGTTCGCGGCGTTTATGGCGGCGGGCGGAATGCTGAAGGGCTTTTACCCCCTTGCGGACGGCAACACAAACAATGAGGCGGCCATACCGTACGGGCGGCTGATTATCCTGACCGCGGCGTATTTTAACCTCTCGTTCATTACCAACACCGGACATACCGACGTACAGTATGACTTCGCGTCCTGCTACAACTATATTGAATACATTTTGGAAAACGACTTCCTGTTCTGGCGGGAAAATCCTCTATTGACCCGCCCGAGCTATTCGACCTACCACCCGATTTTGCATTTTCTGCTGGCGGCGGGGGAAATGCGGCTGGCGACGGTTCTGGGAGCGGAAATACTGAACGCGGGGATTGGGGCAGACACCGGAGCGGGAATTATGGTTTCGGGCGCCGGTATACAGAATGCGGAGCTTGGGGTGGGCGCCGGTGCCAATATATTGCTGGCGGCGGAAGCGGCACAGGTCTGTTTCTGTTTCTATATGCTGTGGTATTATTTTCTGGCAGGGAAAATCCTGCGTTTCTTCCGGCTGCGGACGGCGGTTTACTGCGGGGCGCTGGCCTTTGTCTGCTTCTTCCCGGCGTATAACGCCATTGCGGGATTTTTCAACAACGACTGCCTGCTGCTGCCGTTACAGGCGGGAACGGTTTATTACTCCCTGCTCTATTACCGTGACGGCGGGCGGAAAAATCTGGCATTTATCCTGCTGTTTGCCACCGCGGCGGCGCTGACCAAACTGTCGGGAATTGTCGTCCTGCCGCTGACCGGCGCAGCAATACTCCTCCGGCTGTGGCAGCAGCGACAAGAACCGGGAAACGGGCGGCGGCTGGCGGAAACAAAAAACAAGCAACAGAAAAGCGGAGCGGAGAACAAACGGCAGCTGGCGGAAACGGCGGTTTTCGGTGGCTTAATGCTGGCGGGGCTGGCAATCTGGCCGCTATACCAGCATTATTTCCTCAATGTCGGGTTTGACTTTGTGCCGCCGCAGGAACATCTGTCGCTTAAAGGTTACAGCTTGTGGAAGCGGTTTAACCCGCTCGGCGCCCTATTCTACCCGCAGATGTTTTACAATGATTTCGGCATCAACCTGTGGGAGACGATGACAAAGACGGCGCTGTTCGGGCAATGGGACTTCTCAATGCGCGGAGCAGATATTATGGGGCTGATTACGGCGCTGGTTCTGACTTACAAGGCCCTGCTGGTTCTGGCGGTTGTTGCGGCAGCTTATCTGGGCGCCAAGAAACGGCAGACACAGGCATTACGGCAGACACAGGCATTCTGGCTGACAATGATTTTGCTGGCGGGGATACTTGCCGGGCAGGTTATGTTCGGCCTCAAGCACCCGTATATGTGCAATCAGGATTTCCGCTACGTCGCGATTATCACGCTACCGGTGGCGCTGCTGCTGGCGCAGTTTCTGGACAAGGTTCCCGAAACCGGACAGCGGGTGTGGGGAACTCTTGCCTGCGGGGCGGGGCTGGCGCTGATTGCGGTGTTTGCGTTTCTCTCGGCGTTCGTCTGGTGGCGGATTTCATTCTGAATGACGGGAAACAGGGCGACGGAAGAAAAAACAAAGCGGCCGGAAACAGTGCGGTTCTGAAACCGGGCGGCGAGAAAAACAGGGCGACGAACGGCCGGTCGGCGAGAGAAACGGGACGATGAACGGCCGGGCGAGCGGCAACCGGCGGCGGGGAAGAGCGCGTGAAAAACATATTTGACAAAGCCTTTAAAATATGGTATTCTTAAAGCCTAATTAAGTATAATTTAAAATTAAGGATTATGAAAAATTTTTATGAATTCGTGGACACGAACCGCGAGCAGTTTATGAGTTTGTTAGAGAGTAACGAATTTAAGTGCAACGCCGCAGGCCGCAGATTTATGGCTGAACGCGTTAAGGTATCAAAACCCCGTCCGGTTGCCGTTGATATGGAGACGCTGCGTTATGCGGAAGAAATCGGCGGATTGAAACCGGGGTCGGAATTCAAATACCCGAACGCACAGGGCGGTACTTCCAAAGCGGTCGTATGCTCATTGTATGACCTGCCGAAGAATATGACACACCCGTTTTTGTACTGTTTCAGCGGAATGATGACGGCGCCGCTGTTTGCATTTGAAATCTTACGATTTTATGCAAAACAAACCGGACGCGTGCTGCCGTTCCTTTCTTCCGGGAAAGAAGGCAACAAGGGCCTGTTCCAGAAGCTCTTTTACCGTGAGGAAGGGCTTATCCGCAAAACGGAGTATGATACGTATTACAAACTGATGAGCCTTTTGACCGGCACACAGTATGCGTATCGTAATTATACCCCGTGCGAAGACGACGATTCCGAAGGTAACCTGATAGAGATATACAATTTTGCGGTATCTCAAGGGCTGAAAGAAGTAACGTTCGTCATCTGTTCGGGCAACCCGTTTTACGACAAACGGCTGCTAGCGGAATGGATGTGGCAGCTGAAGCAGGAAAAATTCGCCGCAATCAAAGTCAACCTCGTGTTGGCGCATTGCCCGATTTTCCTGCCGGAAACGTTAACGGCTGTGCCGGAAGCGAAAATATCCGAGATTTACCTCGGCTATATCGCAGCCAGCCTCGGCCCGCTCAAAAAGGACACGGTGCGCTTCAACGGCGTTACCAAATCCGAAAAACCGGAGCGTTACGCCATGCCGGGCGTTTTCGGGGCGGACTGGGAAAGGTTCCGGGACATTATCGTCAACTATTCCAACATGGGCTGGCCGAACTATCAGGAAATCCTGTACGGCATTGACCATGAGGAAGCGGTTGCCAACATCATCCTGTCAGACCTGTTCGCGCGCGCTTCATACACGCCGGAAGAGTATGACAGAGGAATTACCTCCCTGCTCGGTGCGTATGCCGATTTTATCGGCGGCGCGTACAATCCGTGTTCACACGGAAAATTCAGAAACTTTTTGCAAAATACGCCTGATGCGCGCTATTTTGAGTAAGGTTTTGATTTTCGGCTCCCTGCGGGGAGCTTTTTTTATGGGCGGGAGGGACGGACGGGAGGAGCGAGATGGCGGCGGGCGAATGAAGAAACGAGAGGGGAACGGACGGGAGAAAGGACGACGAGACAGCCGGACGGGAGAAGCGGATAACGGTGTCCGGGCGGGCTGGAGAAATTTGGGCAGGCAGCCTAGTAGCGAGGAAGTGGATAACCTGCCGGCAGCATTGAAAGTTTTTGCGCAGGGCTGTATTATGGGGCGGAATTGGGCAACGATTTTAACAATATAAGGGTTCAGACAGCAATGTGGCAGCCGGTTTTGATGATTAACGGGTTTATCATTTTCGTTTTGGGAGCGCTGATGCTGCTGCCGGCAGCGGCATTGAAATACTACACCGGTTCGTTTGACACCATTTTTATCCAAAACAGCATTCTGACAATGTTTATCGGCGGGTCGTTGTTTCTGGCAAATTACGGCAAAATAAAAAATATTTCTATTCTTCAAGGGTATCTGATTACCGTTATATGCTGGTTTGCCAGCCCGTTTATCTGCGCCCTGCCCCTTTACGGCAACGGGGAAATCGCCACCTTTGCCGACGCGCTGTTTGAAGCTTCATCCGGCCTGACGACCACGGGTTCGACCATTCTGGGCAATGTTGAGGCGCAGCCGAAGTCCGTTTTGCTGTGGCGCGCCGTGCTCAACGGAATCAGCGGCGTCGGAATCGTCATTTTCGCGGTCGCGCTGATGCCTTTTCTGGGAATCGGCGGTATGCACATCTTCAACAAGGAAAACTCTGACACCGAAGAAAAATTCCTGCCAAAAATCCGCTATATCGCCAAGGACATTATTCTGGTATATGTCTTGCTGAACATCATTTGCGCGGTTTTGCTGAAATGGGCGGGCATGAACTGGTTTGACGCAATATGCCATGCGCTGGCAACGCTGTGCACGGGCGGGCTTTCCACAAAAAACAATTCCGTCGCTTATTTTGACAGCCCGATGATTGAAACCATTATCGGCATTTTTATGCTGCTGGGGTCGCTGCCGATGACTTATTTTGTTTTAATTGCGAAAAAGCGAAGCTTTGCTTCCGTTATCGAAAACAATCAGGTCAATACGTTTTTGAAACTGGTTTTCTGGTATGTTCTGGTTATCAGCGCCTTTTATGCCTATACCTCAGACATTCCGTTTGTTACGGCATTCCGGAGAGCCTCTTTTAATATGATTTCGGCAATGACGACAACCGGCTTTTCCTCATATGACTTTATCCAGTGGGGGACATGGGCTGTCGCCGTTTTCTTCATTTTATTCCTGCACGGCGGCTGTACGGGTTCAACGACCGGTTCAATTAAAATTTTCCGCTGGCAGGTCATTATGGCTTTTTTCAAGAAAAACGCAACCAACTCCCTCTCGCCAAACCAGGTAACGGTTATGAAAGCCGGCGGAAAGGTCATTGACGACAATATCGTTTCTTCGGTGTTTGTCATGGCATTCGGCTTTTTGCTTGCCATTATGCTGTTTACGCTGATTATTTCCATGACGGGGGTAGACTTTGTGACGGCGCTCGGCGCGGTTGCGGGCAATATAACCAACTCCGGCCTGGGCCTGACCGAGGCAACCGGACCGGCCGGAAATTTTGCCGGATTTACGCCTTTTGTAAAATATATCCTGTCGTTTGTCATGGTTTTGGGCAGGCTGGAAGTTATTGCCGTTTTTATTCTGTTGCGCAAAATCCATCTGATGTAGATTGGCAAGGGGATTGGAGCGGAGCTGCAGCATACGGAGCCATGGTATGTGGAGTTGCGGTATGCTGCAAAAAAAGGTTCCTATTTTTTCAGCATCTTCCTGTGGATATAATGTTCTGATTTTTTGCAAAGTCATTAAAACAAAAGTTGATGACTTTAAACGAACGATTTAATTCAGCAATTTTTTCTAAAACGTTTATCCGGATTTTAGCCGGAACAGGCTCCGCATGTCAAGTTTAAATCATTAATCCGTAATGTTTTTTTATTTTTTCGCCTTTTTAAAAAAGTAACATTTTGTTTTAACTGAATTGATGATTTTTAACGTTCGTATTTTTTCAACACATAATTTCAGGACGTTTGCATAGAAACTTTTCTAGGAGTTACTTTATGAAAAACAGACTTTTATTGACTACAGCATTAGTCGGCGTTGCGTTCGCGATGCCGGCAATGGCTGAGGATGGCTTTCTGGCTTCGGCCGGGCAGAAGCTGGAAGGAACTTATTCCGAATATACAAACAGCGACGGAACACGCGCCGGCGTCGTTACCGTTGCCGAAGGAACTGAAGGTGTAACCGTCGCCGACGGAACGGTTTTCAAAGGCAACAGCACCTCTGCCAGCGCAGGCGGCGCGATGAAGCTTTTGGACAGCGTCGCCATCGGCGAGAATGTCCGCTTTGAGGGCAATAAGGCTCAAGACGGCGGCTGGGGCGCAGGCGCAATTTATCTGCGTGACAGAACCGGCGGCACAACTACAATCGGCGCCAATGCCGAATTTATCGGTAATGAATCCGGTTTAGGCGGTGCACTGGGCATTGAAGCCGGAAGCCTTACGCTGGCAGACGGCGCACTGTTTGAAGGCAACAAGGCCGTAAACGGAAAAGGCGGTGCGGTTGCAGTCTGGACCGACAAAGACAACAATCTGAAAGAAGGCTCTACCATTGATCTGGGATCGGCAATTTTCCGCGAAAATGAAGCTAAATTCGGCGGCGCGATTGCCAATGCCAACAATGACGCTTCTGATAAAGTTACCGAATACGGACACACGGTATCCGTCGGAGAAAATTCCCTGTTTGAAAATAACTCCGCTTCAGAATCCGGCGGCGCCATTTATAATATGGAAACGGTTAACGTTGCTGACGGCACCAAATTTATCAAAAACTCTGCCAACCAATATGGCGGTGCCATTTATAATAACGGCAAGGCCACTATCGGAGACAATGTCGTTTTTGACGGCAACCATACTGATACGTCAAACAAAGACGACGGAAATGATACAACATCCGGTGCCATTCATAACTCGGAATATTCCGAAATGACTATCGGGACAAATGCCCAATTTACGAACAACTCTGCCGAATATGCCGGTGCGATTCTGAACCAGCGTTCGGATCTTACCATCGGTACTGGCGCCCTGTTTCAGGGGAACGAATCAACCAATGCCTCCGGCGGCGCTATCGTCAATAACGCTTACGGTTCAATTTCCATCGGAGAAGATTCCCGCTTTATCGGAAACATTTCCGCTAAAAGCGGCGGCGCCATTATGAATGACGGACATGAAAACGACGGAAACGACAAACAAGCTTCGCTTACGATTGGCAGCGGTGCGGAATTTTCCGGCAATCAGGCAAAAGTAAACGGCGGCGCTATCGCCAATTACGGAAATGGCGAGAATGCTTCTTTCCTGTCTCTGAGCAATGCAACATTTACGAACAACTCTGCCGGTGCCAGCGGCGGCGCGATTTACAACGATGCCAATAACACGATTAAGCTTAGCGGCGATATGACTTTCTCCGGCAACACGGCAGAGGGCGCCCTCAACGACATTCACAATAATGGAACGGTTACCGTAAGCAAAGATGCAAACCTGACGCTTGACGGCGGTATTTCCGGCGACGGTTCTCTGAATTTGGAAGAGAATACGACCCTGAACGTCAAACAAGGCGTAACGGAGATTGCCAATATGGTTTCTTCCGAAGGAACAACCGTTAACGTTACCCTGAAGGGCGGCGAAAGCAGCATTGATCTGAATCAAATCTTCACCAACGAAGCGAACGAAAATTCTCTGGATAATATTAAACTCGGCGAAAACAGCCTGTTTGACTTTGTTCAGGATGACGAAGACACTTCTGTGTGGAACGCCAATCAGAAGTCTGCGGACGAAGTCGCTGCGGCTCTGGGCGCAACCGGTTCGGAAGCGGCGGCGGTTCTCGCTCTGGTTTCGGGCGGCGCCGATACCGGCAACGAAGCATTTGATTCCGTTGCCGAGGCTTTAAACGACGCGGCGCAAAACGGCAACGGCGCGGCGGCCAAAGAAGCGGCCAAGCTCGGTGCTGATGCCAACCCGATTGTCAGAACGGTAGAAACCGACTTGCACAACATGGTCTTTGCCGCCGTTACGGACGAACTGAACGGGGCGTCCGGCGCCATGGCCGAGGGCAAATCTTCCGGCGACGCGTTCAAACAGGTCAAAGCCTGGATCAGAGGCATGTTTAACCACGCCGACAAGGAAGCCACTTCCAAAGCCAGCGGGTTTGATGCCAACATTTACGGCGTTGCCATGGGTATCGACAAACAGATTGACCATGCCGTCAAAGTCGGTGCCGGTTATGCTTACAGCCAGACCGACGTTTCGGCACACGGCCGTGATACCGATGTTGACACGCATACCGCTTTCGTTTACGGCAGATATCAGCCGGCTGACTGGTATGTCAATACCGTTGTGGCTTATAACTGGTCCGACTATGACGAAAAGAAATCGGTTCTGGGAAGCAATGCCAACGCGAAATATGACGTAGAATCGCTGGGCGTTCAGTCGATGTTCGGCTATGAAACAAAACTCGGCGGCTATGACGTTACGCCGGAAGCCGGACTGCGTTATGTCCATATTTCCCAAGATGCTTATCATGACAGGCTCGGCAACCGCACCGGTTCCAACGACAGCGACATTCTGACAGCCGTTATCGGCACCAAGGTTGCCAAGAACTACGCTTTGGACAGCGAAACGGTTATTCGTCCGGAATTGAAAGCGGCGGTTACGTATGACCTGATTGACGACGGCAATAATGCCAACGTTGTTCTGGCCAACGGCGCGGCTTACCGTGTCAACGGCGAGAAACTTGACCGTCTGGGTTTTGAACTTGGCGCGAAAGTCGCTACCGACGTTACGGATAATCTGGAAATTTCTGCCGGATGGGAAGGCAGATTCCGCAAGGATTACAATGACCAGACCGCAATGCTGAACGCTAAATACAAGTTCTAAACCTCCCACTCCTCATCTAAGGGAAAAGGCAGAGAGTACAGCGGACTCTCTGCTTTTTTGTACATCGTTTGAGCGGATTGGGTATTATTGGGGCGGATTGCCGCTGTTTAGGAGGATTAGCACTGTTGGGGCGGATTGCCGCTGTTCAGGAGGATTGATACCGGTGGGGCAAAATTCCGTGGCGCTTCGCCCCGTATCCGCCGTAAAAACAAACATATACAATAAAAATACGCATTATTTGACAAAACTGTTGACATAATTTTATTTTCGGGTGTAGGCTAAAGACGATAAAATAAGCATATGTTTCACTAAAATTTTATAAATATGGATAAATTAGGTTTTATTCCCAATCCTGAGCAGTATGCTCCGGCGGGAGACGAAGTCGCTCTTGACAATTCGGTTGACGCACTGGAATTTTTTCAGGACTTTTACGGCGGCAACGGCGTCGTGCTTCTGGCAAGCATATCACTTAACAACTTTGCCTGCCCCAATATGCTGGTATGGGTTTATTTTGATTTGGACGCCCAGGACATCCGCTCATTAGCGCCGGTGTTTAAGTTGGACAACCCGGAAGTTTTTCATGAATGCGAATTTACCAAACTTCTGCCGCTGACCAACGAGATTTTTCTGTTTTGGAAAGAAACGCTGTATTCGACGGTGTTTACCTCTGCCGGCGAAGTTGCGATAAAGAAAGTCCGGGCGGTTTTGTCGGAAGCAAATATGCTCAATATCCTCAGGCTCGAAAGAGCTTTTGAGGCGGAAGACGTTTATCCGGTGGAGCTTTATTCGCTGCAACAGGAGAAATTCGCCTGTATCTGCTGGTCGATTGAACAAAAGGACGACGATGGCGTTGTCTGGCATCCGGTTTGCAAAGACGACGAAAAGCTTCTGGACGCTTTTGACGGAGACACTCTCACCGAATATCCGGTAGAACTCGGCGAAACGGCGACTATCGGCGGCGAGTTGTTCAAGCTCTGTTATAATGCGGCGGAAGGAAAACACTTTGAAAAAATTTCGGCGCGGCAAAATGCCCTGAAAATTGCGGCTAATGAGAAATTCCTCGCTATTCCCGGGCGACACCGGCTGCCCGGATGCCAAAAGACAGCAATGGGCGGATTTTCACAGAAAAACGGTGCTTCCGTAAACGGCAACAATGTGCAAAAGGAAACCCGGGCTGCTGCCGGAAACGGATTTGCAACCGTAAAAATGCAGACCGATACGGCGAGCAGAAAATCGAAAATCATTGAGTTCAAACCCAAACGCTGAAAGCTGAGAGGTTACAAACCGGCGGAGCCTGAGGCTGTTGGGGACATAAAACGGAGATTTTATGAGAAAGGGCGGAATTACCGCCCTTTTTTTGCGCCTTCGTTTGGCATACAGCTGCAGAACAAAAAATTCCGGCAAACAGGCCTTATATTCTTGCACGCAGGTTATGTCGATATCGACATTCTTGCACACTGGTTATTTTGACGCCGACATTCTTGCACGCAGGCCTTATTTCGACGTCGACCCAAGACCGCCGTTGCGTCTTGCCGTAGCGTTATCGTCAAACGTGATGCCGAAAGGCAGAAAAATCCCCTGACAGACCGAGGCACCGGATTTCAGCTCCAGTACCTTGCCGCCATTGCAATCATTGGTCATCTTTACAAAAATATGCCCTTCGTTGTCCGAATAATAATAATCGCCATCGATTATCCCAATCGTATTGTCCATTTGCAGGCGGTATTTGAACCCCAGCCCGGATTTTGGCATAACGCCCAAAAACCAGCCGTCTTCCATTCTGACGCGGATGCCCGTCGGCAGCAGGAAATTTTCTTTCGGCTTCAGGCAGATGTCTACCGGCGTGTAAAAATCATACCCGGCCGAACCTGACGTCGCCCGGGAGGGAAGCCTGATACTGTCATATATGCGCCGGATTTCAGCGTCATCCGTCAGAAAAGTGTTTTTCCAGGCGGTTGCAAACTGGCTGAAACTGACTTTGGCAAATTCGGCTATACGGGGCATAATTTTCTCCTTAGTGCGGTTTATCAAAACAAAGCCGGAACGGAAACTGCATCGGCAAACTTCCCGTGGCGGCGGAATTGCAGCGATTGCGGCGCCCTGATGCCGGAAAAACCGGAAGCTATGGCGTTTCCGCGCGTCTAAATTTGCGGCAATTATGGCGGCCTGCCGACGGCTTGACAAGAAAAATGCTTGCTTTTTCCTCATTTATTCTTTATGATGCGTTTAAAAATCAATTATTGTTTCACTTAAATACATTTTTATGAATAATTTTGTAAAAAGAATTTGGTTTGGGGCCTTGTTGCGCCCGCAGTGTTGGATTTGTGCCGCCGTTAATCATCAGATTGTCGGCGGAACCGTAGCCGTTTTGCTGTTTCTGCTTACCGGCTGGTTTGCAACGGCAGGATTTGTGGCGTTGTTCGTCTTTCTGTTTATGGTACATCTTATCATCTTTCCGGAAAAGACCTATACCCTGCAGATGGAGGACAAAACGCTCCTTATTGCCATTTATGCTTCCGACTTCCTCAGACGGCACAGAAAAGACAGTAAACGCAAACGCTTCATCATCAGAACTATCGCATGCCACGCCGACGGTTTTTGCGAAACGGTATGGCCGGACAGCGAAGTGTTCGGATATGACGACAGCCTGTGCCGCTACGGCATTTTTCTGGCTAAGCCTTATCCCGCAACATGGGCCGTTGTCTGCAACGGATTTGAAGACGGGCGTTTTCTGGGGCGGAAACTCTGCAATTATGTTTTTGCCGAACGGATAGCGGCCGGAAAAAACCTTCTGATTTTTTTCCACGGCACAGCTATGTTCCCTGTTGAAACCGTTACGTTCAGCGTTGACCCGGATTTGTCCTGCAAACCCGGAAGCGTTGTTTTTCAGGAAATTTTGCCGTCAGGCCTGCCCGAACTTTCTGCAGACAAGGCGGATAAAACAAGCGGAAGATTCCTTCTTTGCCAGAATGAAACAGGCTCAACGCTTTTCAAGTGTTGCCTTGCTCAAAACGGTATGCCGGCAGCCTATCACGTATCGGCTGAAGACATTTGCCTAAACAAACACTGACGCGTTCATAAACACTGACGCTTTTGCCGCCGCCCTTTTCCTAAACGCCCCTTAAACGGGGCGTTTTTTTTGCAAAAGTTTTGCGTCGTGCTCCTAAAAAATATTATGGGCAGGAGGTTTGCGCTTCCCTCTTAAAAAATAAGAACATATATAGAACATTTTATTGACAACGGAATTTTGCTGCGCTAGCATGACGGAAAAAGGGGATTCCGAAACCGTACGACAGGCAAACATTCAGAGGTTATGATGAAACACTATATTGCTCTTGCAGACTGCGACTGTTTTTTCGTTTCGGCGGAGCGGGCTTTTAATCCGCGGCTTAACGGGCGGGCGGTGGCGGTTCTTTCCAACAACGACGGCTGTGTCATTTCGCGTTCCAAGGAAGCCAAAGCGCTGGGGCTGAAGATGGGCGAACCTTATTTTATGGCCAAGAAGCGCCTGCCGCAGGTTTTGTATGTCCGTGCCAATCACGACCTTTATCGCAGCGTTTCGGCAAAAGTCATGGCTAAGTTCAAATCGTTTACGCCGGATGTCGAAGTCTGTTCTGTGGACGAAGCTTATCTTGACCTGACCGGGACCAAGCTGCTTTACCGGCAGAATTACATAAAAACGGCACAGATAATCCGGCAGGCGGTATGGGAGGAGCTGCACATCCCGGTTTCCATCGGCCTGTCGACGACAAAAACGCTGGCCAAACTTGCCAGCGACAAAGCCAAAAGCATGGGGGGCAAAGCCGTACCCGCGAGCAGCAAAGCCAACGGTTCGGAAGATAAAATCAAAAGTACGGGCGGCGTTTTTGCCATCGGGTCGGCGGAGCGGAATAAAATTTTGGCGCAGACGCTGATTGCGGACGTTTCCGGCGTGGGGAGAAAGCTGCTTCTGAAAATGCGGGAAGAGTGCATTTTTACCGCTCTGGATTTTGTCATGCGCCCGGATTACTGGGTTAAGGCAAGGTTCGGAACGCACGGGACGGATTTGAAAGCGGAACTGTCGGGAATTCCCCTGTTTAAGGTGGAACCGAACGGCAAAGCTCCGCTTTCCATCCAGCAAACTTCCGCTCTCAGGGAATTCAGCAGCGACATTGCCGTCCTGAAAACGGATTTGTGCCGCCATATCCATACCGCCTGCCGCAAAGCCCGCAGCGAGGGCGCCAAGGCCGCCGCCATTGAAGTCATGCTCCGAACCAAAGACTTTAAGGTGGTTACGGCACGCGCAAAACTTGACTTTGCCAGCAATCAGGAAACGGAAATCACGCCCACTGCCCTGCGGCTGCTGGCACAGTTGTTTACGCCGGCCGTGGTTTGGCGCAGTACGGGAATTACCCTGACGGGACTGGTTTACGGAGAACGCGAACAGCTTGACCTGTTCCAGCCGGCGAAGAAAAGCGACGACCGGCTGGGCAACATATTGGACGAGCTGGAAAAAAAGTTTGGCAAAAACATCGTGCATCTGGGATAAAACCGGGAATTGATTTTCGGGGTAATATGGTGAGAGGCCGGTGGGAGGGTTCCCGATTGGAATGGCGGCAGGTATGTCAGGCAGGATGGCGGGGGAATATATTGGCCGGACGAACGGGCGGCGGGGAAAGACGGTGCTACGCTGTATTTTTATGATTGACCGGAGGGGAAAGACGGCAGTACGCCGTATTTTTATGATTGACCCGAGGCGAAAAATATGGTATATTAAAAGCGTGATGAATATTGTGATGTTGATTAGTTTGGAAATTATTAATAAAAATAACAGGGATTACTGTTAGTTCGGAGAGATTTAGGACGCGCAGGGATTGTTTACGGCTCAAGCAATGGGTTGTTTACAGTTTTTGCAGGTTCACTTATTAAAATTCGGTTTAGAAGGCGGTTAGCTTGCGCTGATGCTCCTACGCGGAGAGATGACCTGGGTTTTATGAGTTAAAATAAGTTTTGAAAAGCTGGCAAGTGCTTTGTTTTCTAAAATCTAGATATATGACAACAGATTTTACAAGCATGATTCTCTCTATGCGGGAAAAACTGACAAAGCCGTTACTGATTGTAACAGTTTTGAGTATTGTCGCAGCCTTTTTCCTCGGTTGGGGATTCTGGCTGGTGGCTACCATACTTTTGGTATTCGTAACCTTTATTAACGGTATGTATGTTATCATGCCGGGACATGCAGGTTACAAAATTACGCTGGGAGCCATGGCAAACAGAAGCTTTTCTGCCGGTTTCGGCTGGATGATTCCATTTATCTCTTCAATGAGTGAAGTGGACATCACCCGCCAGCGCCACCAGGATACAAACAACATGAAGAACAAAGAAAGACGCGATATCGCGTTGACTTATGTTCTGACATGGAATTTGAATCCTGCTCATGTACATACCCTCCACGCCACTATCGGGGAGAACGAGTACATCGGCAAGGCTTTGTGTCCGCAGCTGGATGCAGCTTTCACCGAAGTGGTGGCCGAAAAGACTTACGAGGACATCAACGGCAAACTCGCCGAATTGTCTGCAGAAGTCAAGGCCAACTTTGAGCCGCGCTATGACCATTCTTTGTTTGAAAATGTTGAGCTGAACATTATCAATGTTCAATTTGACAAAGACTATGAAGATGCTGTGTCAGAAATGGCCAAGGTCGAAATGCAGAGAAAAATTGTTGAGGAGAAGGCTGAACAGCTGAAAATCTCAACAAAAGCTCAGGCAGAAGCCCGCGAAATGCAGGCTGACGGTGAAGCCGCTTACATCCGTAAGATGGCAGAAGCCGAGGCTCAGGCTATGAAATTAAAGGGGGCTTCCGAAAATGAAGTCCGGGAAAAGCTGGGAGAAATCCTAAAAGCCCACCCGGAACTCATCAAGGAGGTTCTTGCCAAGAACTTCCCGAAGGTCTACGGTGGCGGAAACGTTACCCCGATGATGGATCTTGGGGATTTGCTCGGCAAATAACCCTTGTCCCTGTTAGAAAGGTTCCCTGTGCGTCTGCACAGAGAACCTTTTTTTGTGATTGTACGATCTCTCCGGTTTTGCGGCTGCCCCGACCCGATACGGGAGCAGCCGATAAACGGGACGCGATTATTTTTCACTGTCGCGCAGAACGTCTATCGCCCGCTGCAGCTGGATTTCCTCAACCGCATACAGGGGCATGCCGTTCAGCACTAAAGTCGGGACGCTTTTCATGCCGATTTTGTCGGCCGTCGCTTTTATGCTCTGCAAAATGTTTTTGGTTTCGTCGGAGGCATAGTCCTTTTTAAACTTCGCCATATCCAGCTTTAAGTTGCGCGCAAGCTTGTCAATTACCGGTTCATTGACAACCCGTTCCGCCATCAGGCCGGAATACATTTCCAGAAACTTGCCCTGATTATGCGCGGCGACGGCGGCTTTGGCAGCCAGTTCCGAATTCGGCGACAGGAAAGACACCGGTTTGAAAACGACTTTTACGTCCGGATTTTTCTTAATGATATTTTCAATGCGCGGTGCCATCTGGCGGCAGTAACCGCAGGAGAAGTCAAAGAACTCGACCAGCGTAAACTTCCCGTCCGGGTTGCCGGCATACAGTTCGGCACGGTTGATGTCTTCGGCATATTTCTGATAGGTCTCCGCCTGTGCCAAAAGCTTTTTCTGCTCTTCCTGCTGCTGATAAATCTGCAGCGCCCCGACGATAATCGGCGGATTATCCATCAAAACGTCTGCAACTTTCTGTTCCAGAGGCGTCAGTTCCTTTTCGCTTTCGGCCTTTTTCGTATCGGCGTCGGCGCGGAATTTGACCAGTGCATCATACGCTATCTGCGGATTTTTCTTCAAAACGCTGACAACAGCTTTGGCAATTTCTTCTTCCGACGCGTCGTCAAAACTTCCAGCCGCGACGGCATTGGCGGAAAATGCAAGCATTACCGACAGAGCCGTTGCTGACAATAATTTAGTTTTTCTCATGTTTTTCCCTCTCTATAATTAACTAACCTTACGGTTTGTTGGGTTAAATTTTTTGCCGGATAACGGCTTTTTAATGGCTTTCTGCCGGCTTTCCCGCCGCGGGGCGGCTATGACCGGCGCATGCCGCTACAGGCATGTTTCGTGGTTAAACTCGCAAACGCCGAGTTCATTCTTGCCTTTGTCCAGATAACGGATGCGGACATTAATTCCGTCATTAATAAACATCGGTTTGAGTTTCGGACACATTTCCTGATAGGCTTTGCTGCAGGCTTCAGTTTTTATGCTGTTTTGCAAAGCCGTTTTTTCTTTGGCAGACATTGCCGACATATCGATATCGGCCTCATAGATATAGGCGATGGCCTTGTCCTTGTATTCAATGTTTGTCCAAGTCGTTGCCTCATCGATTTTCTTCGGCAGGGTTTTCTTTATCGTATCCAGCATAAAGCCAATCTGCTTTTCACGCTCGGCGGCTGCATTTTTCTCCTGTTCCGCAGCGGCTGCGGCATCGGCTTTTGCCTTGGCTTCAGCTTCAGCGGCGGCCTTTTTGGCTGCTTTTTCTTCCGGCGTTTCGTTTATTTCCGCCAGCAGGCTTTTCAAGCTTTCATCTTCGGAAACGGACAAGTCCAATTCAGCGGGAAGCTCATGTTCCTCAGAAACAGGCTTATCCGGTTTGGCGGGGCGTGCAGGTTCTTCGGAAACCGCGGCGGCTTCCGACGATGAAGATGCTGAAACCGCAGAGGCTTCCGGCAACAGGATATCCGTTTCCGGCATAACGTCCTCTTTGGTCAGTCTTTTGGGCGTCTCAGCAGGCGTATCACCTTCCAAAGACAAATCGCCGTCAAGAGTGAAATCATCAAAATCTATGTCAAAATCCGCCATTTCCTGCAAGGCGTTGTTTACATCGCTTAAAGACTTTAACTCGTCACGGGGCTCTTTGCCCTTATCATCAGCAGCCGTATCTGCCGGAGCGGCCGAGGCCCTGGCCGGAAGTTTTTTATCCGCGACCACGGCATCAAACCCTTCCGCCTCAATGATATTGGCACGGAAATTTTCAAACTGGTGGCTCAAATATTCTTCCAACGACAGCTTGCCGTCCTTGTTGTCATCCATTTTATGAAAATCGGCCACAAAAATGGCTTTGGTCGCCTGCAGCTGTTCAGCAGCGGTCAGCGCCTGCGCCTGCCCCGCAGACGCGGCAGCCAGCGAAACGGAAAATAAAAGCAGATATTTTTTCATCGGCAAAAACCTTATAAAATTAGTCTTCGATAAGGAAATATTTGCACGGATAATCTTAAATTTTCTTTAACGGGCGGAAATTATTTGCGCCGTCGAAGAATGTTACGGAGGGAGTCAGTTTTTGATATGCGGCGGCATATTGCTTAAGCCCCGCGGCCCGTTCCAAAATCAGCTGCTCGGGCACAAAACGGTTTATTTTTTTGGCGCGTTCGGCGGCACGGTTTATCGCAAGCTTTGTATCGCAGACGATAAAGTCGACGGCGGTGCGGTAGCCTTTGCGGCGGATATTCTTAAACAGTTCAAGATGGGCGGCATTGGTGCCGCTGTGCTCAAACATAATATTCAGGCGCAGGTTGACGGCGCGGCGCAGCAGTTCGTAGCCGATAATCCGCGCGGTCATTTCATGGTTTTTAAATGCAACGACATTGCCGTACAATGCCAAATCCCGCTGATATGCCGGCAGAGAAACCATAATCTTGTCAAAACTCAGAAACAGGAAATTCTGCGGCAAGTGCGCGGCACAAAACGTGCTTTTGCCGGAACCGGGAATACCTGAAATCTGCCGCAATTCCGGCTGAGCCGAAGGGACAAGCCCCTGCAGGCTCTGCTTTATCAAAGCCTCTGTTTCCGGCGTTTTTACCGTTTTGTAATCGGCATTTATAAGCTGATTAAGCGAGGGCATCAACACTTTCAACATCAGTCCATCTCCGACTATCCAATCTTTAAACCGCCAAAGGTTCGGTTTCAGCCAGTTCGTCCAGCAGCGCAAACGTTTCGGACGCTATCATCAGCTCTTCGTTGGCAGGAATGACATAGACTTTGACCTTGCTCCGCGGCGAAGAAATTTCCGCCGGCGCGGGGCGGGCTCTGTTCTTTTCCCCGTCAAGCTCTATACCAAGATACGCCAGACGGGCGCAGAGCTTTTCACGGACAAGCGAAGCGTTTTCGCCGATGCCGGCGGTGAATATCAGGGCGTCCACGCCGCCCAGAACCGCCACGTAAGACCCGATGGTTTTGAGCAGGGAATAAACAAACGCATCTATTGCAAAAGCGCAGTTTTCATCGCCTTTGGCAGCGTTTTCAATAATATCGCGCATATCCGAATGCCCGCAGGAAAGCCCGTATAACCCGCTCTGTTTGTTAAACATCGCGTTTACCTCGTCGGCGGTCTTGCCCTGCGTTTTCATAATGTGCAACGGAATATACGGATCCATATCGCCGGCGCGGGTCGCCATCATAATCCCGGCAGACGGCGTATATCCCATCGTGGTGTCAACGCTTTTGCCGCCTTTAATCGCGGTTACGGACGCGCCGCCGCCGAGATGGCAGCAGATAAAGCGCCCCGCACGCCCAAACAGTTCCGCCGCCTTTTGCGCGGCGTAATTGTGCGACGTGCCGTGAAAACCGTAACGGCGGATACGTTCCTTTTCATAATATTCGCGGGGAATGGCATAAGTAAACGCAGGCTTTTCCACACTCTGGTGAAAGGCGCTGTCAAACGTTGCCACCTGCAAGACGCCGGGCAGAAGTTCGGTCATCGCCTCAACGCCGTGCACAAACGCAGGCCCGTGCAAAGGCAGCAGCGGCAGCGTGTCATAAATTTTTGCCATAACGTCATCGTCGATAATCACCGAACGGTCGAAATATTCGCCGCCATGCCCCATACGATGCCCCACGGCCGACAATTCGGCGGCGTTTTTCAGAAAACGGTGGGAGAGATAGTCCAATATGGCTTTTATAGCGTCTTTATGATCCGTTACCGGACATTCGCAGGAGAACTCATATCCGTTATCGGCGCGGACGACAATTTTGGAACCGGGCAGCCCGATACGGTCGACCATACCTTTTGCCAGAACCCGATGAAAGCCTTGCTCCATCTCAAACAGCTGGAATTTTACGGTGGTGGAACCGGAGTTCAGAACCAGAATTTTTTCCATATATTTTACTTTCCGCGGTTAATATTGCCAAAGGCTATAACACAAGATTATTTTTTTGGCAATAAAAAAATGGCGGCGGGCGGGGACAAATCCGCAAACAACGCTTGCAATGCGCAAAAAAAGCGGGTATTGTCAGGGCGGCCGGAGCATACGGGCGTATGGCGGCGGGCGCGGCCATCTCCGAACGGCGGACGGGAAACGGCAACGAACCGGAACTAAAACGGGGGCAGCGGACGAGGAACGACAACGAACCGGAGCCGGCACGGGGCAGAAAACACAACTTATTAAACACGGGGCAGCAGATGAAAGAAGCAAGCAGGATTCAGGCCGTTATTGAAGCATTGGAAGAAATTTTGCAGGACAAGCGTCCGGCTGACAATATTCTGGACAAATATTTCAAGGACAGGCGCTATATCGGTTCCAAAGACAGGCGCTTTATCGCCGATGCGGTATGGAAGATTATCCGCAGCCGCATGAAATACGCCGAAGCGCTGGGCAGCGCTTTTTCGGCGCGGACGGCAGCGGCGCTCTGTTTTGCCCAAGAAGACCTTGATCTCCTTTTCAACGGGGAAGAATACGCCCCGGCACCGCTCAACAAAGAGGAAAAAGCGGCTTTGAAGGCGGCCGAACAGTTTGAGGATTTTTCGGAAACCGCGCTGTATGAATGCCCGCAATGGCTGTTTGAAAAAATCGGCGATGCACGCCTGCTTGACGCGTTGAACACGACGGCGCCGGCAGACGTCCGTGCCAACCTGACCGACCGCGACCATGCCCGCGAACGCCTCAAAAAAGAAGGGCTGTTTTTTTCACCGACACCGTTTTCACCCATCGGCCTGCGCTCGGAAGACAGGGTTAATCTCAACAACTGCATGACCTATCAGGACGGCGAAATTGAAGTAATGGATGAAGCATCGCAGCTTATCTCCCTGTTATGCCGCGTCAAGGCGCATCATAAAATAATTGACTATTGCGCCGGAGCAGGCGGAAAAGCGCTGGCGTTCGGCTCGCTCCTGCACAACGACGGGCTGATTTGGGCACACGACATAAACGAAGAACGGCTCGGGCGCATCAAAAAACGGGCGGAAAGGCTGGACATCCTTAACATAAAAACCATAAAAAACGTCCAAGACAAAGACTACACCCGTTTTATCATCGACGCCCCCTGCTCCGGCAGCGGCACCTGGCGGCGCACGCCGGACGCCAAATTCCGCATTACGCCGCAACGGCTGCGGGAAATACTCGGCATTCAGGCGGAAATTCTTGAATTCGGCGCGGAGCATACCGCTGCGGGCGGACGCCTGATTTATATTACCTGCTCGATTCTGCCGGAAGAAAACGAAAGGCAAATCGAATCTTTTCTGGCGGGGCATCCCGAATTCAGCCCGATTGACCACAAAGAACTTTGGCGGGAAACACTGGACATTCCGCTGTATCCGTTTGACGACGCGAGGTGGCTGAAATTCTCGCCGCTTAATACCAAAACCGACGGCTTTTTCTTTTGCGCCATGAAAAAGGCTGCCGCCGAAAGTTAAACCAAAGCGGACGATACAGCGCGACACTTACAGAGGTATAGGGCAACACTTGCGGCGATGTGGTTAAGTTCGTTTTCCGGCTTGATTTTCTGCGGCAACTTTTTTATCCTATCCTTAACAAATATACCGGACTGGGCAAAACGATAAAAAAGGAAACAGCGAACAACGATGATTTTATACCTGATGAGACACGGGCAGACGGACTGGAATGCAGAAGAAAAAGTACAGGGCTGGAATGACACGCCGCTTAACGAAACCGGCGCAGAACAGGCTCGGGCTGCAGCGGGGAAACTCGGCGGGGAAAAGATTGAAACGATTTATGCAAGCGATTTGAAACGCGCCAGAAAAAGCGCCGACATCGTCAGCGGCATCCTTGATTTGCCGGTACACTATACCAAAAGGCTGCGCGAGATGAATTTCGGCAAGGCCGAAGGGCTGAAAAAAAGTGATTTGGAAGCGGTCTTTCCTTATATCTATCAGGCTTTCAACGACATCAAAAACCCCGAACGCTACGATATCGGCTACCCCGGTGGGGAAACGACCGGCGCAGTGCAGCAGCGTTTTATGAAATTTATCAACAAACTGTTTGAAGAAGGGCGGGAGCGCGTGCTGCTGGTTACGCACGGCATGCTCATCCGCATTTTTGCCGAAATATGCCTGAAAAAGACCATCCGACTCGAAAACGGTTCCGTCCTACGGGTGGCCTTTGACGAAAAAACAAAAAAATTCAAATCGGCAAAAGTATTATTCTGACCTTATCCTGCCGGACGCAACCCGGCTCTTTCTTGCTATTGTATTGAAGCGGAGGACTTAATTGTGGCAAAGCATGAAGAGGAAATGTCTATAGAACGCAGCAATACATTGGCATTCCCATTAAAACAGGACAGCAACAGCCGCGGCAGATCTTCCGACGGATTTTGGAAGCGTTTTCTGAAAGGCGCACGAAATTTCTTCCGCCGGAGCAAGGGCTCCGGCGACCCCGACGGATTTTGGCGAATATTGCTGAAAAGCTGGAAACATATCTTTGACTGGAAAAGCTGCAGCACCAGATATGAGTTTTGGACGATATTGCCCGGAATCTGTTTCTTCTATGTCTTGTCCTTTTTCATTCCCCTGTTTTTTGAACCAGGCATTACAACCTGGGTCTGTTTACTTTTGGCATTATCCTGCTGCGTCTTAAACTATGCCGCGTTGGTAGCAAGGCGGCTGAATGACATCGGAGCGCCATCTGTAACCAAATACATCTGGGGCATCTTTTGGATTTCGGTTATTGTCAGCTATCCTTTCCGTACGGCGGCCGGCATATATGCTGCGGTTATCCTCGACGGTCTTTTGTTCTATTTCTGCATGGCGGCTTTTGTAAAAGGCAAAACGGGGCACCCGATAAGCAAATCCCGCTACACCAAAAGCATCGCCGCCAGCCTTGCCCTCTTCTTTCTTACCTTTATGGGACTGTCAGGGATTTTATTTTATAACTATCCCCATGTAGAGATTATTTTCAAAATAATCTTCCCGTACCTGCACTTTTGCGACCAACATCATCTAACCACCTACATGAGCGAAGACGGCGTTTATCATGCCGTCGGTCCCGGCCTTTTCGGCAATTGCGACATATATTTCTAAATCAAAGCGGAACTTTTGCCGAATTTTCCGGTTTCCGGCGAATTCGGAAAACCGCAGCTCAACCGGGAAAGCGCAATTTAAACAGAAAACTGTGATTTAAAAAGCAACCAGGGTTGCCATTAAAATAAATATGATTATTATGTATTTGATTTTTAATTTTTTTGAGAGGGAAAAATGGTTAGTAAAAAGGTTTCGGCCGATGATGTAAAAAAGACAGCGGTTCAAACCGCAGCAGATGAAAACGCGCCTCAAAGCGCCGCGATAAAAAGAACTGTTTCAAAGCAGGCAGTTTCCAAGACTGCCAAGGAAAATGCATCTAAGACGGCAAAAAGCTCCGCGGCTAAAACAGTGAAAGGTTCCGCGGCAAAAGCTCCTGCAAAAAGCGATTCAGGCAAGGTTTCTGCCACAAAAAGCACCGTGAAAGCCGCTGCTAAAACTTCAGCATCAAAAAAGTCGGCTAAGGCTGCCGACGGCAAAGAAACCAATATCCCCGAGGCGGAAAATCATGACATCATCAGCGAAGTCATGACGATTAAATCGCGCAACGAAGAGAAAAAGACTGCCAAACCCGCGGCGGCGCAAACCGCGAAAAAAACGGCAGCAAAACCAGTACCAACGGAGGGTGCTGAAGAAAAAGGCCGCAAAGCGGTTCCCGAAAACAGCAAACGGGCGGCAGTCAAAGAAAATGCCAAAATCGCCGAGGCAAAGAAATTTCTTGAAATGAAAGAAAGCGCCGATGCGGCCGGCAATACGTCCGAAAACGGCGACAGCGAACTCTGCGGCGGCGCATTCTGCGCCTGGGTTCGCGCTTACAAAAACCTGTTTAACTTCAAGGGCAGAACATCAAGATTTGAATTTTGGAGTTCTATGCTGATTAATATGTTCGTTATTCTTCTGCTGGTCTTTGGAGTTGCTTTTGCTATGCCGCACGCCCATAAGATAACGACAGTTCTGGCAATTTTATTTTATATTGCAGAGGTATTCTTTTATTTGTCGCTGTTTGTCAGAAGGCTGCACGACGCCGGCTATGGCGCATGGAAAGGATTTTTCCGTCCGTTTGTCCTTTACTGGCTGTTGACAGGCGTTTTGTCGGCGGCAGGGACTGCATACGCCTTGCAGGGCGGCAAGATTTACAGCGGCTTTTCAACCGGAGAAAGCTTTATCCTACTGGGGTGTGGCGCGGCAACGCTGCTGGCTATGATGTTTTACGGCTATTACAGCCTGAAAATCTTTATTGCGGCCGGTTTCTTTGAGGAAGAACGCGGAGCCAACCAGTATGGCACAGCCTCCTTTTATGATGCCGGACACAAGGCAAAGAGCCTCAGGTATGCGGCCATCTATCTGTTGTTCCTGCTTGTCGGCTATTTGACGTACTTTATGTCAACCTACATGGATGCCGTTGAAAAAGGCGGGTATAACGGCTATTATTAACCGCTGTTTCATCCCGGAGAGATAATCGACAATTTCAAACAAACCAGTTTAAGCTTCCGGGCTTAAGCTGGTTTATTTTAGCAACAGAGCGAAGACTTAGTAAAACTTCCTCAACCGACATCAGGCGGAACCGTCCGCAGCTGTTCAGGCTTATCTTTTGACGGCTTAGTCTGAGACGGAAACTGTTTTTTACCTTCCGTCTGCGGCATTTTATTCTTCTGCCAGCGCACGCAGGACGACATCTACCATTGCTGCCGCTCTTTCAGGGACATTTTGCCAGAACATACGATATTCTTCCTCCTGATTTCGCGTACCGACGACATCGCTGATTATCCGCAGCGACAAAAACGGCCGGCGTTCATTTAAATAGCAGGCTTGCGCGATAGCCGCACTTTCCATATCCACAGCCAGAGCTTCCGGAAACTCGTCCTTGATTGTCTGCAAGCGGCGGGCATCGGTTAAAAACTGATCTCCTGTTACGGTCAGACCGCGTTTGAGGTACCCTGAGGGAACGACAGCAATTATTTTTTCCATCATTTCGGGCCGGGGCTCAAAATACAACGGCAGCCCCTGTACCTGCCCGCGCCGGTTAGGCTCACCGCACCAGACATCGTGATAGCAGACTTTTTCTGCCAAAACAATCTCCCCCTGCCGCAAAGAAGTATCAATCCCGCCGGCAAGCCCCGTCGATATAACCAAATCCGCACCGGCGTCGCACGCTTTTTGAGCAGCCAGCGCCGCATTCACTTTACCGATACCGGATTTTACGAGCAGAATATTCCTGCCATATACGTGAGCGCGTGGATAATCGCCGTTTTCATCAAAATCGTACAATTTCCGAACCGAATCATATTCGCTTTCCATTGCCGTAATTATTGCCGTTGTTGTCATGTTCCTTACCTTCCCTTCTGTTACATTCGGCTGAGAAGACACCTGCCATCAATTATATTTACGGACAATGCCGTACAATATCCCTTGGATTTTCAGCCGGTCTGCCGTCAATTTTATCGGCTCATAATCCTTATTGCAGGGCAAAAGCCAGACTTCATTCCCGGATTTGCGGTCAAGCACTTTCAGGGTCGCCTCTTCATTATCAACCAGCGCAACGACAATCTGCCCGTTATCGGCGCGGTCGGCACGACGGATAATTGCCGTATCACCGTCAAAAATTCCGGCTTCCACCATAGACTCCCCCTCTATCGTCAGCGCATAAAGCTCAGACTGGGTAGAAAAGCTTTTGGGGATATAAATATATTCCGACGGATTGGCAATGGCTTCAATCGGCGTTCCGGCAGCAATTTTTCCATACAAAGGTATCATCAGCGAAAACTCGGTTTCGCCGTTGTCATTGGCAAAACCTTCCTGTCCTGCAAGGCTGGCTTTTGAAGGCTGCCCGGCGTTCAGACGCGCATCCAAACGGCTTTCATGATGAGGTTCAACCTGCGGCAATTTCAGGACTTCCAGCGCTCGCGCCTTATGTGCAAGCTTACGGATAAAGCCGCGTTCTTCCAACGCATTTATCAACGCATGGATGCCGGACTTCGACTTCAGCCCGACAGCTTCTTTCATTTCCTCAAAAGACGGCGAATGGCCGGTTTCTTTAATAAAATTATCAATATATACAAGCAAGTTGTGTTGTTTTGGCGTTAACATCTTCCCTCCGTCATTTTCAATTTTGTTCTACTTTAGTTCTTATTTTTATGATTGTCAAGCGCTTTTTTTGCAGTTTGGACGGCAGAGCGGCGTGAGAAATTACGATAGAGGGAAACGGAACAAAGATATTAACGCAGGCAGCGGCAAAATGCAGAGCGCCGACATTGCAGTCAGGGGGTATGGAGCGCGAAACCCAGATATTAGCGGCAGGTTTGTACGGAGCGTGAAGTACCGATATTAACGGCAGGCGGCAAGACGGCGGAGGTATTCTTCCCGCGGCAGCCTATATCCGCCGCGCAGGAGTTCCCGGGAAACAAGCCCGCGCTCCAACAGCAGGCGGCGGGTCTGCATCACGTTGTAACTTATCTGGCGGTCGGTCTTCTGCGGATGTTCGTAGCCATAAGTGCGATGCTGGATGGCACGGAGGATTTTCAGCGCCGCCGCGGTTTTAATGTCTGTTCCGGCCAGCTCCGCGGCAACGTTCGGATAGGAATACACCAAGCTGAGCGGCAATATCCTCTTATACGCTTCGGGATACGTGCCCAAACCGATATCGAAACGGGGCTGGTCCTTAACCCGGTACGGATGTGCCATACAATTGCCGATAATGATGTCGGCGGCGATGCCGTTTAAATTGTCATAGGAAAAATAGCGGTCGTACTCGTTTTGGCTCGGCCGGTACGAAGGCATTATGAAATTGACGCCGCGACAGCTCCCTTCGTCTTCCATTTTCTGAAACGCCCAGGCGAACTCGGTAGCAATCCGGGTTTGATAAACGGGATAGCCGAACATGACAAATTTCACCTCCCGCGCACCGAAAATCTTGTTTTTGATTTCTGCCAGACGCGCAATATTGTCTTCGGTCGAAATATCATACGGCACGCTGACGCATTCGTCGATAATCTCATGCGAAACGCCCATTGCCTTAAAATAGCGGCGGTACATTTCCTGTTCGGAACCGACGTTGTAAATTAATGACGAATCGGTAAAATCCGAATTGCCCTGATTGTCCGTCAGGCCTAAAAAAATCAGCTTTACCGCCCGGCCGGTGCGGTGAAAATGATTAAACCAGGCAAAAACGGCAGGGCTGGCCGCACCGGGATGCCCGGAAAAGACGACAAAAGCGTCCGTATCGTCCGGCAATCCGGAGTAATCGCAGCCGAAGACTTTTCTCCGGCAGCCGGAAAAAGCAATGACCTGTCCGGCTTTTATGCGGCCTTTTTCTTCAGCTCTGAGAATAGTCTTTTTTTCTGCCGGCGTAAACAAAAACTCAGGTATCAGGTGCCGGGATATCTGCGCCGTGCGGGCAGCCCGAACCGCCGCTCCGATTTCAAAATCAGGCGTGCAGACCAGCTTTGCGGCATATCCGGCATATTCCGCAAAGACGGCAAACTCCTCCCTGTGGTGCCCGCGGCGGCGCCACTCGGCGGCATAATCCTTATAAACGGGCGTTCTGCCCGCAAGAATGTCGGAAACGATTTTTTCATAAACACTGGTTTGATGCGGCATTTCTGCTCCTGCACGGCAAATGAATTGAATTTCAGATTTCAGGTACGGCTGTGCCGTACTTTGAGTTGATTTTAACGCCTATAGCTTAAATAATCGTAAATTCAGGGAATGTATTAGGATATTCTTAACTTTTTACAGACTAAAGAGAGATGATAATGACGGAGGGAAATATGAGCGTGTACAAATATAAGGCATTCAAGTCCGGCAACAGGGTTTCACGGCTAATCATTTTTCTGCACGGATACAACAGCTGCATTGAAGACGTTGAACCTTTTGCAGAGATGCTGTTGCAGCATTTGGACAATACGCTGGTCGTTATGCCCGAGGCGGACACGCAAAGCGAACGCAACCCGCTGAAAAAACAGTGGTATGCCCTTGTTGACGTTGACCCTGACCGCAAGCGGCGCAAACCGGAGACGCCAACGGACGAAATTGTGGAGATTTATAATCGCACCGGCCCCCGCATCAGCGAAACGGCAAAAAAGATGAATGCTTTTATCAGCAGTCTGCAAAAAGAACTTAAAATCAAAAACAAAGACACTTATGTCATGGGATTTTCACAGGGGGCGATGCTTGCCATGTATGTCGGGCTGACCCGGAAATACGAATTGGGCGGCGTTTTTCCTTTTGCCGGCATCGTCTGCGGCAAAGATATGCTGGAAAAAGAACTGGCATCGCGGCCAGGCGTTTATCTGTTTCACGGCACGAGCGACCTTTCGGTGCAGTATAAGACGCTTGACTTTACCAAAGAATGGCTTGACCGGCACGATATTGACTGGGAGGCTATTGAATACGACGGCATTGAGCACCGCCTGATTGAGGACGAGATGAAAGATGCCGCCGAGATTATCAACCGCAGGTATGCATAAGTAGCGGCATATAAAGGTTAAAAATGCCGTTTGTACCGCATGCAGGCAGAAAAAAGCGAGAAGGCTATGGTTTTAGAACTTAAACAATCCCCTACCCTGCAAGATTTTCAATCTTATGTCCGGCAGATGAAGTTGGAGCGCGGATTCAATACGACGGATAAGTTTTACGAATGCTGCCTGTTTGCCGAAGAAGCCGGCGAAGTTATTTCTGCCGTACGCAAAAACGCAAAGGGCGGTTCGGTCGGCAGCGGTTCAGCCGTCAGCAATGTTGCGGAAGAGCTTGCCGACGTATTCATTTATGTCTGTTCGCTGGCAAATATGCACGGCATTGATTTGGAGCAGGCTTTTCGCAATAAAGAAGAAAAAAACAAGCAGCGCACCTGGAAACGGCTATAGGCTGCAATCGGAACTGTTTCGGGTACGGCTTTTGAGTATGTGCGGAACGGTTGTGATGAAGAGCGGGCGCTCTGGCTGCTGACAGCCTGGAAAGCGGACGGCTTGGGAGGCAGATGGTCTGGCTGCGAAAGTCTTGGAGAACAGACGGTTGTGAGGAGGGACGGCTATGATTCGACGTTCTGCCGCAGCCAGTCCAGAATTTCTTTAAACCGGCGGGCGGACGCAGCCGAACTCAGGCGGTCGACAGTTATTTTCTGCGCCGCAACAATTTTAGCGCGGGAAATTTCGGGATTTTGCAGATAATAATCGACAAGGCCGGGAAAATCGCTTTCTTTTTCATACATAATCACATTGTCGCCATAGATTTCTTTTACCGCCGGATTTGACGGCATTATGACCAAAGCACCGGCGGCGGCGGCTTCCGCCGTTTCGGCGGGAACCATTTTGGCGGCAGGCGTTTCGGGAGCGGCGTATACGGCGGTGATAAAAGCGCGGGAAAGCTCCCTGCCCTTTTCTGCCGGCGTTCCCTGCGGCACCAGCTGCGGCAGCCCGTTTTCCCAAAAGCGGCCCATAAACCATACGTTGCCCTGCACCGTACCGCCGTATTTTTTTAATTTTTCCGCCAATGAAGATGGATTGTCGTTTCTGCTTTGGGCGTTCAGACTTTCTGACAAAGGCTTGTTGTTTTCACTTTGTTTTTTCAGACTTTCAGCCAACGGCGACGATTTATTGTTATCGCCGTAATAAACCAGCGGATAGACCTTATATCCGGGCTGAAAAACAGCTTCCGGCGCGTAAAAATCCACTGTATTTACGCCGAGAGTAAACATTGCCGTTTTTATATTGCTGCGGGCATAATGCTCATACAGCTCACGGTACGGAGTCAGCACGACGGGAAGCTTCTTCAGCCCGCGCCAGTCAAACGGATAATAATCTTCATTATAGATAAAATTCCATGCTGCCGGGGACGTTTCCAACTGAGAGGCAAACTCAGGCGGACGGAACCACAAGCCGACCGTCCCGGCTGCCGGCAAGGACGAAGAATTCAATTTAACTTCGTAGCCTAACCGCTTTAATTCGCGGACAAAACCTGTTTCACGGGAATCGGGAACAGGGGATTTGGCGTAAACATAGACAACGTCTTTTTTAACCGCCAAAAACGGCAGGGCGCAAAGCGCCGCTGCCGCAATGGCCGCCAACAGCCCCAAAACCGTCTTTTGAGCCGCCGGCAGTTTCATTTCAGAGTTTCTTTTCGTTAATCAGAAACTCGACCAATCCGTTCATACGCTGTACGAACATATCGGCATTATATTCCGAAACGGCGATTTTATATGCCTTTTCGGCTTTTTCAGCACGCGCTTTCGGATTATTGAGGTACTGATTATATAATGCCTTCAGTTCATCTGCATTTTTGAACATCGGAATCGAATCGCCGAAAACGGCTTCGATTTCCTTGTTATACGGCGCAATCATAAAGCCTTTGCTCGCGGCAATGTCATAAACGCGCGACGGAATCATGCCGATTTGCGACTCGTGTTCGGAAACGTTGACGAGATTGATTTTCGCCGACGAGAAATAAGCACCGAGGTCATTGTCGTGAATATATTCGCCTTTGATATAAGAATCGTCGATATTTCCAGCCCAGAAACGGCCGAAGATTTCCAGCGGCAGTTTAGCTTCCACCGCGGCAGCAACCGCAGGGCTCGGGCGTTCGTTATCGCCGACATAAAGCAAATCGCGCTCCAGTTCGGGTTTCGGCGCCGGGTAGAATACGGACGGATCCGTCAGTTCCGGAATGTACGCCGCAGCATAGCCGCTGCCGAGCAGATAATTGTAGAAATCGCGCGAAGACGTGGCTACGCCGTCATAAACCTTGATTTCGTTCTCAAACAGAGAATCGTAGTCGCGGATATAGACGATATTGACCGCCTTTTTGTTGGTTTTTACCTCGTTAAACGGACCGTAACCGCGGATATACAGGTTTACGCCGGCATCGGCTGCCGTATCCGGATACAGGTTGTCTTCGGTAGCGGACACCACATTATAGCCAACGCGGGCAAAAGCCTTTTCCATCGCCGCATTGACGTCGGCACGCCCCATCGTGCGATACTGCCGCAGTTCGCCGATACGCAGCGCCAGCTTGTTCAAATCGGCCTTTACCGAGCTGCCTTTCATCGCCACCAGGCCGACAATCAGCGCCAGCAGGATGACGGTCAGGACGGAAAGGATTATCTTCATAGTCTTGTCACTCATCGTTTTCTCCCTTATATTGCATTCTGCCTCTCAGTTTATGCGCTTTGACGGGCGGCACAAGACAAAAACTTTTTATTTACACAGCTTTTAGCATTTGACATCGGCAAATTCTCTCCCTAAATATAATTTGTTTGAAACAATTTGAAAAGGACGAAAAAGTAATGAAATACATTTGCACAGTTTGCGGACAGGTTATCGAAAGCGACACCATGCCGGAAGTATGTCCGGTCTGCGGCGCCAAAACGTTTAAGGTCATGGACGAAGAAAACAAGGCTTATGCCGACGAACACAGAATCGGCGTTGCCAAAGGCCTGGACGAACGCATCGTTGCCGGCCTGCGCGAACACTTCACCGGCGAATGCAGCGAAGTCGGTATGTATCTGGCGATGAGCCGCCAGGCCGACCGCGAAGGCTATCCGGAAATCGCCGAAGCTTTCAAGCGCTATGCTTTTGAGGAAGCAGACCATGCCGCACGCATCGCCGAGATGCTGGGCGAAGTCGTTACCGACTCCACGGAAAAGAACGTTGAAATGCGCGCGGCGGCAGAATTCGGCGCCTGCGACGGCAAAAAGCAGATTGCCACGCTGGCCAAGGAACTCGGCTACGACGCCGTTCACGACAGCATTCACGAAATGGCCAAAGACGAAGCCCGCCACGGCAGAGGCTTTGACGGCCTGCTGAAGCGCTACTTCAACAAATAAGGCGCTGAAAAGCGATTTTCCTAACCGGCGCATTGCCGGTACAGGGGAAAGCATTTATAAATAAAAGCCAGCTGCGTCATAAACCGGCCGGCTTTTATTTTATATATTCCGAGGCAGTTTTTATTTCTGCCTGATTTTCAAAAACGGAATAAAGCCGAAAAGATAATGACGCGTTTTTCCATGCTTGCTGACTTTTCTGTATACGGGCAAAACCCCGAATAATTTACAGACTGTTGTCTGTCCGGCATTTTTATCATCAATCTCAAGCAATGGGAAAATATCAAATAAAAGAAAATCCCGGCGGCTTGAAATCTTTTGCAAGACGGCTTTTTCTTCCCTTTGCCCATAACGCTTTTCGTGAATGCGCCCCAATTCTTCCGCCAAAAGCTGTTTGTGCGTCGAACTTATTCCGTCGAGATAAAAATTTGCGACATACCGTTCCCAATGCCGGAACAGGCAGCCGTTGTTTACAAACATAAGCCACTTATCCATGTCGGCGGCAATTCTGAAACTTTCATCATACATGCCAAAACGCCGAAACAGACGGCTCCGGATAAAAGATGCCTGATGATTAACCGATTTATTGTAAAAAAATACCTTATCTACAACATCGGGAAATTCTGATTTTCTGACACCCCCGTCGGGAAGCATCCGGTTGAAATCGCCATAGATGACATCTGCGGCCGGGTTATCTCCGGCAAAACGCAAAAAATCTCCGACAATACCGCTATCGGCAAATGTGTCGCCGCCGTTCATAAAATTTATCCATTTCCCTTTTGCCAGGCGTATCCCTTTGTTCATCGCGTCATATATGCCGTTGTCCGGTTCCGATATCAGAATATCAATACGTTCTTTGTAGTGTTTTATAACCTCCAAAGAACCGTCCGTCGACCCGCCGTCAACCACAATCCATTCAAAATCCTGACAGGACTGGCTGACAATGCTTTCGCAGGTGCGCCCTATATCCTTTTCATTATAGCACACGGTAACAATTGAAAGCTGCATTTACTCCCCCTTTCCCTTTTCTTCATACGTCAGCAGGATTTTTTTGCGTTTGGCATAGTCCCACTCCCAAATTTTTTTCTTCATTGTTTCCGGATATGCAAGCATTGCCTCTGGCTTTATCCTTTTATAGCGGTATAATCCAAGCCATTTGCCACGCCCCAAGGGGATATGCACATTCAGCTTACAGTCAAAGTCATTAATCCAAGAAGCCTGAAAATGATGAACGCAAAAACTATCCGGCGTATCCACACAAAAATACCAATCGGGATAAATGCGGGACTTGTTATCAATCTCTATTATCCGTTCATTGCTGTAGACGTTCGCAATACCATATTTTTGGAACACAGGCACCAACCGAACCGTATTCGGCGTCAAATCCGGAATTCTGTTTTTGGGTATAAAATCTAGATTTTCATAAACAGACAGCATATCTTTTATAATTCCATTGCCTGCCGCAGCGCCTATCACAGCCGTACCGATACTCTCAAAACGCCCGTGCTTTTCCGAACCGATAAAAAAGTTCCCATCCAACAGCGGGGAAAACGTTTTTCTGACTTCGACATCGGTATCCAAATAAATTCCCCCTTCTTTATACAAAGCAAAAAGACGGAAGACATCCGATACAAAAGCCCATTTTTTCGCCTCATAAGCCTGCCGGACATACCGGTTATCGGAAAAACGGAATAAATCTTTTTCCGACCATTCGCGAATTTCATAATCGGGGAGAACTTTTTTCCAGCTTTCCATGCAAAAACGTATCTTTTCGTTTTTCGGGGAGTTACCGAACCAACAATAATGGATAATTTTAGGAATCATCGTCACTCCCCTTTCAGCTTGACGGCTGAGCGATAACTGACCAGCGGCAGGCAGGCAAAGAGGAGGATTTTGGCGCAGCGGGCATCGCGGACAATACGCAGCAGAGGAATAAAACCGAACAGCCGCCAGGTTCCGGTATAACGCGCCCGTTTTTCAAATTCGCGATACAATTCCGGATTTTCGGCCTGCACCATAGCGCGGACGGCGTACGACGCATTGTGCATCTTCTGATTTTGCACAATAGAGGTATTGCTCTCGTGCCAGCGATAATGCAGCAAGATATCGGGCAGGTTATAAAACGCCGTATGCGGCAGCAGCCGGCACCACAGCGCATAGTCTTCCGCCGGGCTGAATTCTTCTTCATACCGGATATGATGCTGCTGCAAAACGCTTTTTCTTATCATTGCCGCAGGGTGCGTCAGGGCACAAACCGTCATCAGCGACAATTTAATCGCATGGCTGGTTTCGGGATTATGCGAAACTTTATTTTGGGGAATTTTCAAAACCCGACCGCTCACGACGCCGACTTCGGGGTGGGAGTCCAGATATGCGGTTTCCTTTTCAAGCCTTTCGGGGAGCGAAACGTCGTCATGGTCCATAACCGCAAGATATTCCCCGCGCGCCATATCAATCAGGAGGTTGCGGCTGGCCGATATGCCGAGATTGACCGGATTGCGGGAATATCTTATCCGGCCGTCGGCATAGCTTTTTATGACGGCTTCGGCGGTCTTGTCCCCGGGACAATCGTCCAGCAAGAGCAGCTCAAAATCGCGAAAAGTCTGCGACAAAATACTGTCGATACAGGCGCGCAGATACTCTTCCCGCGGGCGGTAAACCGGCACCAGAACCGAAACTTTCGGCGCCGGCGTTTCTTTTTCTATAGCTTGGTTATTCATCAGGCATCCTAACAACTGTTGAAAAAATACGAACTATAAAATTCAACAGCCTGCACAAAAATATTATTGTGCAAAAACAAAAGCTTTTGATTGCCCGTATACAACCTGAGATGTAGAAATAAAACGTTCGTTTAATATCAGCAGCCGAAAGTATAAAAAATCCCCGCAAACCGAGGCCTGCGGGGCATAAACGGTACGGCAGCAGCCGGGCTATTTTGGAGCCGCCTGCGGGACATAACGGGGACGGCACCGGAGGAGTTATTTTTGTGCCGGCTGCGGGAGGACGTCTTGCCGAGTGTTCTGCGGACGGGCGTCTTGCGGCGCGGCAGAGGAACGCAGCGGCGACGACTTCGGCTTAAAGTTTCTGGCATAGCGGTTAAAATCTTTTACCTGCTGATTGCCCCAGCCCATTATATATTTATCGCCCATAACGATAAACGGCGTGCCGAGCGACTGTTCCGGCACCTTGAACTTTTTGGCATAGCGCAACAGATACCCCATATTATTGCCCTCGCGGATATTCAGCCGTTCAATGTCATAATTCCGGTAATAGCGGCTGATGTATTCCTCGGCGTGTTCGCAATGCGGACAGCCGGGCTGCGAAAAGACATAAATCCGGTTGGCGGCGGTTTCGTCTTTGCAGGCGCCGAGCATTACGGTTGCGGCCAGGGTCAGAACAGTAAATATACGCTTCATTTGGGTTTCCTTTTCTATCTTTATCAAACGGTATCAGTCTATATAATAAAGGGTTAAAAAAAGTTAAAGAGAGGCGGACGACACGGAAATTTCCGCAAGAACGCCACGGAAATCTCCCGACGCGGTTGATAAAGCCTACGCTGCGGATAAAACCAAACCGGCACCCAAACTTAAACCGGCGGGAGATTTTTCGCACTTATATTCTTGACAGCAGGCATTTTCTGGTGTTTACTTTGTGCGGTTTAAAAACAATTACATAAAAGGATATTTGGTTATGGCTCTGAAGAATATAAGAGAGAACAGCTATCCGGACTGGTACCAGAACGTGATAGCCGCTGCCGATATGGCCGAAGTTTCGTCCTCGCCGGGGTGTATGGTCATCAAACCCTGGGGATACGGAATTTGGGAGCGTATCCAGCGCCTGTTGGATGAAAAAATTAAGGAAACGAATCACGAGAATTGCTATTTCCCGCTTTTCATCCCGTTAAGCTATTTCCAAAAAGAGGCGGAACACGTCGAGGGTTTTGCCAAAGAAATGGCTATCGTTACGCACTCGCGGCTCAGTATGGAAGACGGCAGGCTCGTGCCGGCAAGCCCGCTGGAGGAACCGCTGATTGTGCGGCCGACTTCAGAGACCATTATCGCCGACTCATTTTCCAAGTGGGTGCACTCGTACCGCGACCTGCCGGTCATGATTAACCAGTGGGCGAACGTTGTGCGCTGGGAAATGCGCCCGCGCCTGTTTCTGCGTACCCGCGAATTCCTGTGGCAGGAAGGGCATACCGCCCACGCCACGTTTGAAGAAGCGGAAAAAGAAGCCGAAACGATGCTCGGCGTTTACGAAGATTTGTGCGTCAACGATATGGCGATGCCGGTGATTAAAGGCAAAAAGCCGGAATACGACAAGTTCCCCGGCGCGGTTACGACCTACTGCATTGAAGCAATGATGCAGGACGGACGGTCGCTGCAGGCGGGCACGTCGCACTTCCTCGGGCAGAACTTCGCCAAGTCGGCGGACATCAAGTTCATTAACTCCGACAACGCGCAGGAATACGCCTATACAACGTCGTGGGGCGTTTCCACCCGGCTTATCGGCGGGTTGATTATGACGCATGCCGACGATGAGGGAATGTGCGTTCCGCCGAAACTCGCGCCGCAGCAGGTGATTATCGTACCGATTGTCAAGGACAAGAGCAAGGCCGAAGCCATCAGCGCCTATGCGGAAAAGCTGCGCGACGCACTCAAGACTCAGACCTTTGCCGGTGAGCGGGTACGGGTCAGGCTGGACAACCGTCTGAAAGAAGCGGTTGACAAGATGTGGGAATGGACGCGCAAAGGCGCGCCGCTGATTGTGGAAGTCGGCGCCAAGGATTTGGAAAAGAACGCCGTTATGTTCCGCAACCGCATTAAAATCAACCAGGACGGGTGGAAGAACTTTGAAGACGTGGACGTTTTCATCGCGACAATCAGCGAAAAGCTGCAGGCAATTCAGGACGAAATGCTGGCGCGCGCCAACGAACGCCTGACGCAAAACGTGGTTACGGACATTAAGACCGCGGCGGAATTTGAAGCCTATTTCGCCAACGCCAACGTTTATCTGGAAAACGGCGGCAAAGCGCCGAAAGTCGCGTTCGTGCGCGGCAAGTGGAGCGGCGATGAGGCGACGCTGGACAAGCTTAAGGAAATGCGCCTGACCATCCGCTGCATCCCGTTTGACCAGAGCGGCAGCGAGGGCGAATGCCTGCTTTCCGGCAAAAAGGCGACGCTGGACGTGATTTACGCGCGGTCGTACTAGCGCCGGAGCGGCCGGATACCGGATACATCTGCCGGCTACAGACATAAAGCAAGCGACAAACAGCCTCTTTGAACGGGGGCTGTTTTTTTTATGGCGCGGATATGATACGGGTTTCGGGACGACCGGCTTTATAACGGAGCTGTTTTTTATGGCGCGGGTTTCGGGATGGGCAATCCGGTATACGCCTTGGTGGTTGTTTGAGATAAACGTAATTGGGGAATGCTTTATATTTTAGACAAAATTACCATTTTCCTGTTGCAAAAAATATTTTTTTATGCTATAAGGACTGCAATTAAATATCTTTATGTCTTACTTTTTTAAAATTTTTTTGTATATGAACAAGAAACAGAAAAAGAGTTTGAACAGCATGCCTGTTACAGCCCGCAGAAAAAAATCCTCTGTCAGAACAGCAAATGCGGCAACGGCCAATTCCATGCCGAAACCGGTGTCACCATTCATCGTTCTGCGTTGTCTGGCCGACATTTACGGCGTGGACAGAAAATCCCTTTCCTTTGCAGTTGCGGAAATATCTGACGGAGAGGACGGTTTTGACCTGCTGCCGGTTGTTTTGATTGCCAATTCCGGCGAGTATATCGATTTGGTGCACGGCATCAAAGTTTCCATGAGCCATTCGGCGGCGAGAGCCGGACGGCACAACTTTTTTGCCGCGGTTGTCAAATACGACAATGGTGATTTTGTTTTTTCCGCTCCGCGAACCGAAGCCAAAGTAAACAAAAGCACTTTGGTCAGACACTACGGGACGGCGATTGTTTCATTTTAACAGATAAAAGTATGGCTCACATCAAATGCGGCGGCGAGTGCCCCCTTTACCCGGCACCGCCGCGGCCGTTTATTAACTGCGGTCATTTTGCAAAACTGCTGCAAACAGAGGCTATTTATCTCGTCTGTGCTTTCCTTATGCCTAAGGAAGAAAATGGCAGAAAAAAAGACGGCAAAACCGGACAGCCGGTTCCCGTCATCTGCGTGCCCGAAGATGGCCTGTATGTTATTCTGACCGGCGGACGGGATAAAATTCAGGCTTTGCGCCTCAGCAAAGAACAGACTTTCGTCTGGGCCAGATGCCATTTTTCACTGCTTAAAAGCGCTTTTGTCTTTACGGCATTCGACGATATGAAAATGGAAATTTCCGTACCGCTTAAGGAATTTACGGAAAGGTTTTCAACGGACGCCATCGGAGGTATGTAACGGACGCAATACAATTGAAGCCCTACAAACATTACCAACAAAAAAAACAGTTCTCATTCAGAGAACTGTTTTTTTTGTTTAACGCGGCGGCAAAATCCGGTGCCGAACGATTCATTTTTTTCGCGTCCGGCTTTCCCGCAACAGATTTTCCCACATCAGGCTTTTCGCATCAGGCTTTGCGTTCAAACCCGCGTATCGGGTAAGGGCTGAACTTAACATACGTTGCATGGTCATGCAGGCCGGTATAATGGTAGACAGCTTCTTTTTGAATGCTTTCCAGTTCATATCCGGCCCGGAGCGCAACATTTGCCGAGTTATAATTATTCACGTCGCAGCAAATAACAACCCGGTGAATCCCGGCGGCAAACAATTCCGCTTCCACGGCTTTAACCGCTTCGGTCATATAGCCTTTGCCGGTTTCCGACAAGCGCAGCCAATAACCCAATTCCGCAGACCGGTTCAGAAAACTGATGTTATGCACGCCGATACAACCGAGAAAATCATTTTCAGGCACACTGTACAGGCTGTAACACCATTCATCGTCTTCATCCCAGGCTTTGAAAAACATATCCGTTGCCTTTTCGACATCGGACAACGACTGCGTGCCGTCAACCCAAAACAGGTATTCGCGGATGAAAGCGCGGCTTTCTTCTATTGCATGCCACATTTCCTCATCGTGTTCGTGGCAGCGTTTCAGCAGTATCAGGCGGTCTGCCAAAATACTCTCGCTTAATTTAAATTTTTCCATAAATCCTCCGTTTTTAAACAGTTTATATCCGGTTATTTATTTTCGCAATTAAAAACAGCTTTTTTGAAAATCCGTCCGTTTTGCGGCCGGCCAGTACGGACAACGGCAGCAACAGAGCCACTCGCGGCAACACTAAAACCAGCAGCGGCATTAGAACAGCCTGCAGCGGCGCCGAAGCAACCGGCGGCAGAGCGGACTGCGGCAGTATCAAAACAGTCCGCGGCGGCGCTAAAGCAACCAACGGTACACCGAAACAGACGGCAGAGTCCGCATTCAGAAAAATCCCCTGCTCCGCAAAACGCGGCACAGGGGACTAAATCAAAACATTACGGACAATCTTCTTCCGACGGCGTTTTTTCCAAAGCCTGTTTGCGCAGCGCATGATACGTCTGCTGGGCTTTGGAACGCAGCCCGTATTTTTCAAAATACTGCTGCGCCAGGTCAAAATGTTTTTCCACCAGCTGTAACTGCGCCGCATCGGAGGCTAATTCCTTTTCGCCGATATAAATTTTAATCAATTCCTCCGGCGCCTTGTCTACCAGAAAATCTTCCTGTTCTTTGCTCAGGCGCGCCTTTTGCAAAACGTACCGCACAGCAAAACTTTCCGGCAGAAGAATCAATTCGGCTAACAGCTCATCGGTCATCATATTGCGGCAGGTATTGTCGACATAAGCCTTAAACACCTCTATTCCCGCCATATTCTTTGCCTCTGCCATACTCAGGATATAATTATGTTCGGCGACATCATGAAAACGCCGCGACATATCAAAATATCCGTTCGGTGTCAGATAACTTTCCAAAAACAATACGTCGTTTTTGGAAACCAAAAGCTGTTCCTGCTCACTGTTCAGCGTGTTGTTTTTTAACAATTCGCGGATAAAAGCCTGCGTATATTCGTCATCAACGTCCGCCCAATCGGATAAAATATCCGTTATCTGGTAGGAGGAAAGCTGATGCCGGCGCGCATACTTTTCCAGAAGGTTAAATTTTTCACGAATTAAAAAATCTACAATACGGTCGTCCAAACGATGTTTTTTAATCCACCATGCAAACAACCAAGTGTTCCCGAACATTTTTATCAGGATTTCTTGAAGAAAAATTTTTGTTTTCATACCATAATATATTTTTAATAGTTTGACATAAAATTATTAAATTTCGTCATATTTAGCAAGTTTTTACTTATTTGTCAAGTATTTTTTATTTTCGGAAACGGCGAAAGGCGATTTTGACGGCGGAAAGAGCCGGAAAAACGGAACGGGCAACAAAAATCCCGCCATACCTTTTACGGTATGACGGGGTTTCAAACAAAAGCCGACCAGTCCGACTGGGAAAAGAGCTTTCAGAAAAAGACAACCTTCCCCTCTTTCAAGAACTCCATGCGTTTTTGCAGAAACAGCCTTTTGGTTTCCGGCAGGCGGTTCATCTCTTCCGCCAGCAGCGAAGCACCGATACGGCGCGTTTCCGGCGACGCATAGTTGTCCAGATACTCTTTCAGCGTCAGCAGAGCGTTCGGCGTACAGAAGTTATGAATCAGCTGCTTTTTGCACAGCGCCATAAAATCTTCCCCTACCCGGCCGTTGCCGTAACAAGAAGTGCAGAAACTCGGCACATATCCCAACGCCATCAGCCAGCGCACGACTTCGTCAAGACTGCGGTGATCCGCAATCTCAAACTGGGCGCTGTCCGGTTCCGGCTCCGCGTGCGCGGCATAACCGCCGACGCTGGTTCTGGAACCGCCGCTGATTTGCGAAATGCCAAGCTTTAATGCTTCCCGGCGGATACGCTCCCCCTCGCGGGTGGAAATTATCATCCCGGTATACGGAACCGACAGGCGCAGCAGAGCGATGATTTTGAGAAAAATATCGTCTGGCAGCGCATTGGCAAAGTCTCCGGTATCAATATCATCGGCCGCACACAGGCGCGGAACGCTGATGGTATGCGGCCCGGCACCGTAAACGGCTTCCAGATGTTCGGCGTGCATCAGCAGACCGACAAACTCGGAAGCGTAGTTGTGCAGCCCGAACAGGACGCCCAGACCGACATCTTCAATCCCGGCCTGCATGGCGCGGTCCATCGCTTCGGTATGCCAGACGTAATTCGCTTTCGGCCCGCGGGGATGCAACTTTTCGTAATCCTCCCGGTTATACGTTTCCTGAAACAGAATATAGGTTCCGATTTTGGCATCGTGCAGGCGGTGGTAATTTTCCACCGTCGTCGCCGCGATGTTCACGTTGACGCGGCGGATGGCTCCGGCCTTGTGCTTTATGCCGTAAATCGTGTCTATACTCTCCAGAATATACTCCAGAGGATTAAGCACGGGATGTTCTCCCGCTTCCAGCGCCAGGCGCTTATGCCCCATATCCTGCAAGGCGACAACCTCGGCCTTTATCTCTTCCTGCGTCATCTTCTTGCGGAAGATGTGTCTGTTTTGGGAATGATAAGGGCAGTAGGTGCAGCCGTTAACGCAGTAGTTGCTCAGGTAGAGCGGCGCGAACAGGACAATCCGGTTGCCGTAGTAAGCCTCTTTGACTTCTTCGGCGAGCGCACAGATTTCGGCGACGACTTCCCGGTCTTCATTCAAAAGGAGAACTGCGGCCTCGGTATGCGTCAGGCCTTTTTTTTCACGCGCCTTGTCCAGAATGAACCGAACCATTGCGGCATCATTGCCGTATTTTTTCGCGTAAGCCAGCGTACGGCTTATCTCTGCGGGGTTGATAAAGCTCTCGGCCTTATCCGACATTAAATCGTACTTTTCCATACATATCTATATTTAAGTTATTATTTTATCGCGTATGATATACGCCGGATAACGGGAAATGTCAAGCTTTTCCGCCATGGGAAAAAGCGGCAGGATTGCAGCGCGGTATGAGGCGGGCGGCATTGTGCGGCATAGGCGGCGGGATTGCAGCGTGGCGCGAGGTAGGCGGCATTGTGCGGTATAGGCGGCAGGATTGCAGCGTGGCACGAGGCAGGCGGCATTGTGCGGTATAGGCGGCAGGATTGCAGCGTGGCACGAGGCAGGCGGCATTGTGCGGTATAGGCGGCAGGATTGCAGCGTGGCACGAGGCAGGCGGCATTGTGCGGTATAGGCGGCAGGATTGCAGCGTGGCACGAGGCAGGCGG
>URXV01000004.1 GCA_900551865.1 uncultured Rickettsiales bacterium | reverse complement strand
GCTTCCCATACTATCATATCTCACCGCTCCTCGCAATGTAGCTCTTATTATTACTCCCTATACCTTGTTGGATGAGGATAGTTTATTTTCCATTTATTAACTTCTATGGTATTATACTTTGCGAAAAGGAGTATAACAGAAATGAAGAAAGCATATATCTTACTTATGTTATTATCGCTGTGCGCCTGTGCAAAAGAACCAACGCCTCCGATGCTTGGGTCCGACGGAAGAGAAATCCCAATGGTTTTCCAAAACTTTCCAGATATACCTTTTCCAGATGAAGCTTTTCTTGTACTTGAAGACTCGAAAACAATGGGCAGCGGCGAGAACTGGATTGGAAGCATCAGTTTTACGGTAAATTTTAATGCGGGGCGCGTATTTGATTACTATGTCGCGGAAATGCCTAAAAAAGGCTGGGTTGAAATTGCCGTTGTCCGGGCCGGCATCAGCCAGATGACTTATGTTAAAAACGGGCGTGCCATTCAGATTCTCATTCAAATGGAGGGCGACGACTCCGCTTTCGTTACGGTAACGGCCATTCCGAATCAAGCCAGCGTTAAAGCTTTAGCTAATTAAAGGACTTTCAATGAAATTTAATTTTTTTACATTTGGCGGCGCTTTTTTTTGGGAAGACGTATTTTTTTACCAGAAGTGGCGAATCCAAAGACACTGCGGAACAAAAACCTACCGCCTGCTCGACTCGTGGGATATCCGCAGAGCCAGTGGAACTTTTGAAGAATGTCAAAAAGCCTTTATTAAATATATAGACCGTTATGAAATTACGAAACAGCAAGGCAAGCTGATTGTTTTGCTGCACGGGTATCTTGACGGCAAAAACATTTTCAAACCGTTATGGCGCAAGCTGGTTTTAACCAATGCGACCGTTGCTGCGATCAACTATCCGTCTTTATTCAGAAGTTCACTGGCTTCCGCCTATCAGCTGCTGTTTTTTCTTAACCATATGGAAGACATTACCGAAGTTTCTTTCGTTACCAAAGGCGCAGGGAATCTGATTTTACGGCAAACGCTGAATTTACTTCCCGAACTGCAGACCTTTCAGGAAAAAATGAGAATCCGCAACATTGTGGAAATCAATCCGGTAATTAAAAGTTCCTTTTTATGCGATTTGTTGTCAAAATTCAGGATTTTTCGGCTGATTGGCGGACCTATGCTTGAAGAAATGACGGAAAAAAAGCTGAAAAATCTTCCCAGCCTGCCGAATCGGCTAAATTCGCTCAAAATTTTTTCCGACTCCAAAATCTCAAAGATAATCAGCCGAATTTCGGCATGCTGCCATTTTCCTGCCCGCGAGAATCTTTACAGAAAAAAAGATGCCGTTTTCATTGACGGAACGAACTTTCAGCCTCTAAAAAATGAAAAAGTTCTCAATTGCACGGTGAAATTCATTAATAACGGAAAAATTTAATAATATTGTAATATTATTTTAGACTTTTTTATGTTATAATAAAACAGTTTAAAAGAATGTTCCGAGGCAGCGATGAAATCGGTTGTTGGTATGATTGTGGTTTTTATTGGGCTTTATATCATTGCTTACAGTGATATTATGGGATTTTTTGCGCAAAAAACACTCTATTATACCGCTTTGGGCTGCGTTTGCATTGCGTTGGCAATGGCTGCCGCTTTTTTGGGTACGCCTTTTACCAAACCGTTATTTAAGAGACGAGGTGACGACAATGATAAAACTTCTCACCTCCGTTAAACGTTTTCTACCGCAATGGGGCAACAAACGCCTTTTATATACAAGTGCAGCCAACTGCCTTGTATGGGCGGCTTTTTTTCTAATTGTCCTTTCGACTCCGGTCTGGGCCGACGAAGCCTTTAAGCGCCACTGTCCGACATTGAATGAATATCTGACCGACGGACAAGGTTCAAATTGCCTGTTATGCGGGATTTACCGGATTGTTATGGCAGCATGCGCCCAGGTGGTTACCGGTTCTTGGAATGCTTTTGCCGCTCCGCTTCAGGGAGTCGTAGCCGTGGGTGCCTCAATTTATATCGCCGTCTACACTTTAAAGAACATAGCTTCTTTTTCACAGCAGGATTCTTCCGCCTATCTTTCAAACGACAAAACCGGCATTATCCCTTTGTGCGTCAAAGTGGCTGCCGTCGTCTGGCTGCTGAGCAATCAGGCATTTTTGTACAATAACTTAATCGGCCCGGTCATTGGCGCCGGCATGGCTATCGGCCAGCAAATCGCTCCGGGCGGGCTCGGCGCCGGAAGTTTCAGCGGAACGAGCGACGTCAATGCGTTATTTAATGCTGTCATAAATAAAGTTCAGGAGTTTAACGACCAGGTCTATATTGTCGTTGCTCTCGGCCGCATGCTGTTATGTCTGTCTTTTCTCCCTGACAGCATTATTGACTGGTACTGGTCGCTGATGCCTTTCGGTGCCGTTTTATATGTTTTCGGCTGGTTTATCCTTATCGGGGTTGCCTTTTATCTGCTTGACGTTCTGTTCCGTCTGGCGGTAGGCTGTATGCTGCTCCCTATGGCCATTGCCTGCGGCGTTTCCAAATTCACATCCAGCTATACGAAAAAAGCATGGAACTTGTTTGTCAACGTGTTTTTCAATTTTGTCATGCTCGGCGTACTGCTGCAATTTACACTGCAAATGATTTTGCAAGCCGTCGCAGGGAACAGCGAAATGCAGGCGCAACTTGCCGGAACAATTCCGCTTAACAAAGCAGACATAGACAAGATTGTTGAAAAACTGGACGTTATGTCTTTTATCCTGACAACAGTCTGCTGCATGGTCTGCTTTAAGCTGTTTATGGAAATAGAGAAACTTGCGGACAAAGTTTCAAGCTCAACGTCTGTCGGCAAGCTTGGCAAAAAAGCCGGCGCCATCACGGCTCAGGTAGTCAAAGCACCGCTCAGCAAAATTAACAAAGAAGGAGGGAAATTCGTCAAGGCAGCCCGCCAACAGGCCTGGCAGGAGACTAAAGACAGCAAAGCAGGCGTGGCTACCCGCAAAGCCGGACGCAGCGTTAAAAAATTTGCTAAAAAACTGGTTGGTTTAAGGTAAGTGAGGGAGAGGCACAATGCGCGGTATAAGATATATCTTTAAGAATCTCCCGGAAAAACTGAAAATGCTGTTTCCCATGGCATTTGTTTTGTTCCTTTCAGCCTGCCACGATACCTGTCCGACGATTCAAGACTATAAAAACGAAGGCATAAGTACCGTTTGTACCGGATGCAGCAATGCCGAAGACGGAAACTGCCTGCTATGCCGGCTGTTCAGGATTATAACGGAGGCTGCCAGTGCCGCGGCAAACATGTCCTGGAACACGTTTGCCTCACAGCTAATACCGGTTGTCGGCCTGGCTGCGGCTATTTACATTGCCATCTATGTTTTAAAAAATGTCGGTTCTTTTACCAAACAAAATGCAGCAGACTTTCTAACCGGAGACAAAAAAGGACTTCTGCTGCTGATGTTCAAGACAACCGTTATCATCAGCCTATTAAAAGATACATGGCTCATTGACAATATTATCAGCCCCGTCATGCAGGCAGGGCTTAATATCGGCGCAAAACTTTCCGTCACCGGCGCAACGATGGCTACATCAAGCGGCAGCGGATATGACGCTATTTTTAAGATGGTCAACGAATCGGTCAAACAATTCAATGATCAGGTTTATGAAACTATTGCCATCGGCAACGCCATGATTTGCAATGCTACCCGGGACTCTATTTTCGACTGGTACTGGCTAATGCTGCTGTATGGGCTTATTTTGTTTGTTTTTGGTTGGATTCTGCTGGTCGGCATTTCCTTTTATATCGTCGACATCCTCATCAGGCTGGCATTTGGTGCAATTTTGCTCCCGTTTGGCGTTGCCTGCGCCATTTCCAACCAGACTGTCGGCTATACAAAAAACATCTGGAATATTTTTCTAAATGTCTTTTTCAGCTTTATTATGCTGGGAATTATTCTAGGCATTACCATCCAACTGGTTAATCTCGGCATGACGCAAGGCGACGAAAAAGGCGTTAAAGAAGGCGGCGGCGCGGCATTAAATGCTTTTCTTACCAACTTGAACGCCCAGATTGACGCCAACCAGATTGAACAAATTTCCAAAGATTTATGGAGCAACGGTTCGCTGTTGCTGACAATTGTCTGCTTCTGCGTTATTGTTCAGCTGGCTGCCCAAATCGGCAAACTTGCCGATAAAATATCTGAAACCGGCGGATTAACCAGTGTAGGAAGCCAAGTTGCCGCAGCAACCGGGCACCCTCTTATGGCTAAAGGTAAACAGGCTGCCGGTACCGTCGGCGGCTGGGTCGGTGCGGGCGCCAAAGAAGCCGGACGCGTTACTGCACGGGTAACCAGAGCCGACAAGCTTTACCGCTGGGCCGGCAACAAAGCGGAAGCGGCTCGCGGGATTTTAACCGGAAGCGGCAAACAGGGATACAGGGCTTTTTGGCATAAAGCCAATTGGAAATAACAAGGTGAAAGAACATGATACGCGACTTGGTACATAAATATTTCAACTTAAAGACACTACGCTGCCTTTGTGTCGTCATGTTCGTATTGTTCCTGACAGCCTGTGAAAAAGACGATGATTCTTCTCTGGGCGGAGAGGGCAACTATGCCGAACAGGCAAATTGCTGGCAAGCCAAAATTATAGAAATAGTGCTCAGCCAAATTAATAATATGTTTTCTGACGCTTCCGGAAAAGTAGCAAACGGCGGAAGCACGATTGTTATGTTCGGTTTTGCCATTTGGATGGCTTTCCGGATGTTAAAAATACTCCCCTCTTTTAAGGAGGAGAATTTGGGAGAAATTTGGACAGAGATTGGGCAAAAGCTGTTTTTATGCGCTTTTTGCGCCTGGTGCGTCAGCGACTCGGGCATGATTTCCTGGGCATTGAAAACATTTGTCGTTCCGATTTATAACGCAATTCTGGAACTCGGCGCGCAAATTCTGGGTCAGGTCAAGCCAAGCAAAACCATTACGCTCGGCGATTTCGGCGACGTTACGTTCAGCGGGAACTACAACCAATGCAAGACCGAAGGGCTGAGCGCAACCGACCTCAGTGGGTCTATTAAACCGATGGCAAGCTGCCTTGCCTGCCAAATCAGCGACAGACTCAACGGAGGCATCCGGGTCGGTGTTGCGTTGGTCACATCGCTTGACCTCGGCGCCATGCTGGTGGGCATAATCATGATGCTCATTTTTACCGCCGCAAAATTCGGCTTTGTCTTCTTTATCGTCGACAGCCTGTTCCGGCTGAATTTCGCAGCCTTCTTATTTCCGCTGTTGATAATGGGTGTTCCTTTCAGTTACACGCGCAAATGGAGCAAATTCGGTCTGGAAATGTTTTTAAACTCATCCGGGATTATGCTGTTTTTGGGTATTCTTGTCAGTTTATCCGTCGGTTCACTGGAATACATTTTGGAAACCTTTGCCAAAAATGACGCCTTTACGGAAGCAAATTTGGTCGGACAAGGGCCGGTTCTCCTCTCGCTGTTGCTGATTTCCACCCTGCTCATCAACATTCCGGGTATGGGCGTGGTGCTGGCCGACAAGTTTATCGGCGGCGGCCGCGGGCTAGAATTCCAAAAGCAGGTTTCAAAATTTGTCGTCAATACGGCCAAAAGAGCCGGAGCCGCCATTTTGGGCGGCATCACTGCCGGCGCAACCAAAACAATTACGACGACTTTGGAAAAATACGAAGGCACAAGGGAGGCGCTGGACAGCATTAAACAGGTTAAAAACAAAGTCAACGATAAACTTAACACTATGGCGGGGTACAACGATGACCAAGATTTTTGACATATTTTTCTGTTTTATCCGCAGCCATAAATATGCTTTGGCCATGCTGGCTTTATTCATTATTTTGGCGATGGCGGACTATGCCTTTGCCGAAGATAAATGCAAAAATCTGAGCGATGACGCGCAATACCTATGTTATTGCGGGTCAGAAGCCATTCAGAAAAAATATGACGAAGGCGGCTGCTGGTCCTGCGACATTATCTTTACACTGATGAAATCCATGACCGAAGTTGCCGGATATATATTTGACGCTTCTTCCGAACTGGCCAAACTTATTCTGGGCGGCGGCGCCTGTATCTGGATTGCGGCCTATTTCTTAAAAGCACTTGGCTCTTTTGCTACTCAGGACCCGGCAAAAGTTATTGACGGACTGCTGACATTCTGTTTTAAGGTTGCTTTAATGTATGCCCTGATTGATTCAGGAATTGATTCGATTGTCAACTATATCGTCAACCCGCTGTTAAGCATCGGATTTGACATCGGCGAAACTTTTGCCGGAGCTACGGGAATCGGAGGTTGGTGAAATGATGCAACGAAAAAAGGACAACATAATACAGAAGTTTCTGAACACTGTTTTCGCAATTCTGCTGGCGCTGTCCCTGCCATGCAGCGCTTCCGCCCTGCCCGGTTTTATCGGACCGCCGGAAATGGATGTTGCCGGAATTAAAATCACGGCAATGGACAATCTGGTCAACGGCGTAACCAATATGGCGGACAAAATCAACAAAGCTTCAAAGGAGATGATGAAAATCGGCGATATGCTTATATGCAATTCGCTGCACGGCGAGGCGGCAGACGTTAAACTCGAGGTTGCCGGAATCAGCATTGCCAAATTTAAGTTCATTTCTTTTGATATATTTATCAGCGGATGCGTTTTATATGTACTGGGTTTCTTTATCGCCGTCATTGCATCGTTCTATATGTTTGACGTGGCATTTAACCTCTCGCTTTCCATCGTATTGCTTCCGATTGCGCTGGCGCTGTGGCCGTTTGCCTGGACAAGGGGTAAATTAAAAACCGTTGTTGAGAGCATTGCTTATTATACCGGATTGTTTATCTTCCTGCCGCTGGGTATCTTAATCGGCGCCCAGCTGGTCGTTACCATTATTGAAGGCGCTTTTACCAATTCCGAGGGCAGCCCGATTGACATTATGACAGTATTTAACGAAGACAAATCCGACATTATCCGCGACAATCTCGGCGTTTTTACGCTGACCTTCCTGAAGGTTCTGGTTTCATATCTGGTAGCGATGCGCATTATTCCGCTGATGGCAAACGAATTTTGCAGCCATTTCTTCGGCGGCTCCCTTGTCGGCAGCCCGATGAGCGAAAAGATGACTCAGGCTATTGCCATCGCTAATCAAAAGACTATCGGCAAAGCTGCTAAATTTGGCAAAGACGTTGCTTCGCACAAAATCGGCAAGGCTATTGAAAAAGCCGGAAACAATCGAGACGACCGGCGCGGAGGAAGCTTCCTCGGGCGCGCTATGGCCCGTTATGGCAAACAAATGGCCAAAACCAAAAAATAAGGGGACTGACGATGCGTAAGACATTAACATACATTTTAAAAAGCTTACCATTCCTTGTCCTGTTGCTGATATTAGTAACAGTTTCTCCCGCTCATGCCGGCTGGTGGAGTGACCTAAAGAATGCCGCTGTAGACGCTGCCGGCAAAGCGGCTGCCTGGGCTTTGGGAATCGATACCGAAGACAACTGCGTTCCGCCGACTTCTGAAACGACGAACTGCCTTTTCTGTCCGATGTTTAAAATCCTCTTTAATGCAGGCAGCATTGTTGCTGCAAAATCTTACAGTGCGTTTTCTTCCGAACTCGGACAGCTTGTTCTGGTCTTTTTGAGCGTTTCGCTGGCGCTTATTATCCTGCGCAATATTGCAGCAATGGGCTCTAAAGACCCGGGCGCCCTTTTGAATGACATTTTCAAAAAGACCTTTGTCTGCATTGTCATTTACATTATTATCGCCAAAGACTACTATAATGTCCTAAATTTGACGCTTACGCCGATTTTTGAAACGGGATTTTCTTTCGTTAAAAGCGGAAATACAACATGCGCCAGTGCCGGCGGGGTTATCGGCTATTCGGGAACGGCCGGTTCGGGAGGAGCCGGCGGACTGCCTATGAATGTCGGAGCATCTATCGTATGTGCCGTTGAAGATATTGAACGCAAGATAAATATGCTGTTTGAATTCGGCAAATGGGCTTTTTGCCGCGGCAACGGCCCTGACCGCATATTCCATATCATTCCGAATCCTATTTACCTTATTGACGGAATTCTGCTGTATCTGGCAGGAATATTCTTTATGGTCGCATATCCTTGGGTTATGGGCGATGCCGTCCTGCAGTTCGGCGTGGCAATGGCTATTGCACCCTTTGCCGTGTGCGGTTACGCTTTTGACGGAACCAAAAGATATTTGCCCAAGGTCTTTTCCTGGATTTTACACTCGCTGTTTACGTTTATGTTTATGGCTATTTTGATTTTATGCATCCTCGGCTATATTAACGATTTGCTCGGTGCAGCCCTTGCCAAAGGCGCTGCCGACCCCAAAACCGTCTTTACGGATCCTAATCAGGGAATTGCCTTTTACGGCCCCAATATGCTTAAAATCATCTTTATTCTGGTTATCGGCTGGGCTTATATGCCGGTAGTTTCCGATTTGGCGGGGAATTTTTCCGGCGGTTCCGGACTGAACGCAGCCGGCAAAATCGGCAGTGCCGTTAAAAATACAGTTGATGCCAAAACCCGGAAAGCTGCCGACTGGGGTGTCGGCGTTGCCGGAAACGCGGCAAAAGCCGCCGGACGCGTTACTGCCAGACGTGCCAAAGCAGGCGTCCGCCGCGGCATGATGTTCGGCGTGAACAGATTTGGCGCCCGAAATGCATCGGGAGGAAAAACCATCAAAATGCTGGGGTATACGTTTGCTACGGAAAAAGGTGCCGACGGTTCTCAGGTTTTAAGGCGGGAATTTACCTCTATTACGGGGCGGCGCCATGTTATGATTTCCGACAAATATTCCACCATCAAGCAGGAATATACCAAATCGGGAAAACAAGTCAAAAACGAAACGACTTTTAAGCATGGCTTCGCGTTAGATCATTTATTAGACGAACAGACGGGAAAAATCAATATCGGAGCCGTCCAGACGCTGCTCAACTCCTCTCTGGGGAAAAATCCGGAATACCGCAAGGCTATTATGTCCCAGTTGGCCGTTCAGGTTGCAAAAGCCAGAGGAGACGAAGTCGGTACCTATTACCGTTCACGCAATATTAAATTTGACCCCAACAATCCGTATAACATCACCATTGAGCAGGTGGACAATACCGGGAAAATTACTTCGCTCAGCATGAAAATCGACGAAGCGACAGGTCAGACGGCCATTGACTATTTCCAAGACCGGAGCCCCAACCGCTTTGAGGCTGCCGGAACCAATCTTAACCAAGGCCGAAAAAAGATGGGCCGAAAGATTAATATTGCGGCGGTCAATACGATGATACGGAAGGCAGGGCATGACAATCATGACGGAACCTATTCGTGGGACAGCGCAGGCGGGTTGGTTTCATATACAGCCAAAACTGACGCGTCAGGACAAAAATATTATGAACGCGAAGCAAAAAAATATTTGTTTTTCGGCCCTAAAATAAAAAAGACATACGACAGCAACGGTGTCGAGATGGAATATGACACGCATAAAGAACATGAAAAACATCTGAAAAAAATGACTGACATAGAAAATAAACTAAATTCGGCAAGCCATGCAACGGCTACCGCCTCGGGCGGAAAGAAAGCCCTAATCGGCAACGCCGTCTATGTCAGCGAACGCGATGCCGCGTCCGGAAAAATGTCTTATACAAAAATAGAAGCCGTTAACCTCCATGTTACAAAAGAAACGACTTATTACGACGACAGGGTGATTACGAAATACAAAAACAAAAAAGGGGATACTTTAGATTCTTCAGTCGAATATATCAATGAGCAAAAGAACATCAGAAAAAACGTTGACGGCAGCGGTTTGCTCAGCTATGGCTCCGGTGCAGGAACAACATACTCCAAAGATGACGCAAAATATAATTCCCATTATAAACGCCATTTTACCAATGGTATGGTAGATATTACCACAACAGGTGTAAGCACCGGCGGCGACATTCGCAAAGGCGGTGTTAAGACAACCGGAGAGACGACCCTGTTCAAATATTCCGCATACGCCCAGCAGGGACATGACAGCGTGATTGACAAGATGGACGGCAATCAGATTGTCGAAAAAGACGGAACGATTGCAGCCGACCTTGATCCGGTTAATGCGGGCAAAGACTGGTATAAAGGCGATTTGCTTTTCGGCATGGACGAATTTTCCGGCATTACCACTCTTGATGGCAAATCCGCCAAAGATTTTGTCCTTCAAGACGTCTTTGCAAACGGGCGCGGCCACCATACCAATAAACTGAAAACTCACATAGATTGGACAATGGACTCTTTTTACGTGGCAGATGACAACGGCAATATTATCGGGCGCGCAGACGGCAGCGGAACCGTTACCGGCAACAGCGGCACCCGTATCGGCACCGTAAGCGGCGGCATTGCCTATGACAGCACGGGAAGGCCTATCGGACATGTCATTTAATCCTTATGCGTTCTCTGCCTAAAAGGAAATTTGCACCCCGGACAGTAAAAATATGCCTTTGGCAAAAGACTGGCCTTCTTTGCCAAAGAGATTGTGCGCTTTGTCAATTTGGGCACAAGCTGTCAACTTTTTCTTTAAATCTAACCCTTTAACAAGCTGCCGGACTAAAATGTTATATAGATTTCAGCGAATCGTAAGTTTTTGTTTGCATTGACAAAAGTTATACATATTTGAGGAATTTTATCTTTTTTGACTTGCATATTTTTTTGGCAAGACTATTATAAGTAAAAATTATTTTCATATGAGGTATAAAGCTATGGAAGAAATCGTATTTCCCAACCAAATCAGAATTAACCGCAAGATGCGTGGCGTTTCCATGCAGGATTTGGCCGACAGGCTTGGCATCAGCCTTTCCGCCATTTCCAAAATAGAAAAAGGATACAGAAGGCTTAACCAGGAACAGCTGATTTTGGTTGCCGAAGTCTTAGACTGCTCTTTGCAGGATTTGTACGTTAACGAACAAAATTCGCAGCATGATGTTGTCATGGCATGGAAAAAAGAGCAGGAACGCAGACAGGAAATTAATAAGAGCAGCGGGCTGAAAGTTTTGGGAGCCGCATTGAGATATATCAGAAACGACAAATCTCTGACCCTTATAGAAGTTGCGGAAAATGCGGATATGACTTTGTCTGTATACCACAGAATCGAGATGGGGCAAAGAGAAGTTTCCGACAAAGAATACAAAAGTATTGCCAGGGCCTTGGGAATGGAAGTCGACACTCTGAAAGAAGAAGTCAAAAGGCTGGATGCTGAAGGCGCTCTGGAAGAAATCATTGCACATAACGATACAAAATACAAAGTCGGCAATATGGGACGGCCTGCCAATGAGCACAGCGGCAATTTTGTTGATTTAGAAGCATTGAAAGTTCCGGTTTTCGGCATTTCAGGAGCAGACGGCTCTATTGTCGTCGACAGAAGTTCTTCTTCAAAAGAAGCCGTAAAGCCGGCAAACCTGTATGACAAACGGGACATTTACGGCGTCAGCCTTTGTACAAGACGCCTAGGCTCTATTTTGTCAAACCGCGCCGTCATGTTCATAGCGCCAAGCGAAGTTGCCAGTGTCGGCGATATTGCCTTGTATTATAAAACAGAACAACAGGCTTTTGTCGTCAGCGTCAGGGAAGATGAAACGGGACAGCTGTACGGGCTGATGTGGAACCCCGAAGAGCGGATATACTTCAGCAATGACGACTTTAAGAAAATTCATAAAGTTGTGGACATTGCCTTGTAAAATCCCTTTGCGGGAATGATATATGTTTCTATGTAATTTATAAATTTATGTAAGGGTTGGGGTCGTGGAAAATTTAAATGACGCAGAATTCGGCAGTGACAACAGCGGGGAAGAAGCCCCGATTCTGGTGGCACAACGCTATTTGAATATTTTCAGGCAGGTTCATATTTTCAACAAGGCAAAGCGTGACGAATTTGATGAAGAGTTGCTGTCCCTGCCGCAAAATATTACGGATTTTTTCAAGCGGATGCCGGGCGGGCGTTTGCTGGTCGAGCATATAGAAAAAGTCAAGACCGAAAGGGGAATCGCTTTTGTCAAAGCCAACAGGGAAGATTTTGACGAAGGCGCCGGGAAAACGGATACGCCGACACCTGTCGCAACGGGCGGGGTTGTTCAAATGGCCGGGGGCAGTATTACTCTGGATCCCTCTTTTGCCGAAACGCTGGCTCAGTCTTTGGCAAACGCTTTTAAGCAGTTTCCGACCACTTCTCCTTCCTCACTTCAGCCAGGAGGAAATGCGACCGTTACAGCTGATTTTGGCAACGCTTTTGACGTTATCGCCGATGAAATTCGCACATCACGGGCTTCATTGCTTGATGTATTAAAAGAAACGCGCAGCATAACAGACTCCGTTATTGCTTCGCAGGTTTCAATTTCGCGTATTTTAGAAGGGATTTTATCATCCAGAACCAGAGATGACAACGATGTTGCCGATTTGAACAGCCGGATAATAGCTTCTCAAGCCTCAATTACAAAACTGTTGGAGGGACTTTATACAGCAAACAACAAGAAAAATACAGAAATTTCCGACTATCTGAATGTTGAAAACAGGCTGCAATCTTTTCGGAATGAAATAAAAGACGAAATTTCTTTGTCTTTGCAACAAATGCAAAATATGTTTAAAGAATATGCACAGACAGTCAACGACAGAAAAGTTGTTATAGAAACGGTTTCGCAGCCTTTGCCTGCCGATATGGAAAAAGTGCCCAACGACAGTAATTTTCAGCAAAATATTCCGCCGGTCTATAAGAAGGAAACTACGGCTGAGGCAGATGCACGAAATATAAAAAGTTCGGCAATAAAGCCTCTCAGCGAAGGCGACAAGAGAATTACGGCAACGGATATACCTGCCGGTTTGCACCCCCGTAGCGATGATGACATTCCCCTGCACTTTGAACCGGTTACAAATTTGGGAGATGAACCCAACCTAAGCAGTGAGCGTACCTTTGGCGAGGAGCACACATTTGGAGAAGAACGTACTTTTGGGGAAGAACACAAAAAGAAAAGAAGAAAAAAGAAGAAGAACAGAGAGAATCAAACTGATGTCATTAACAGCAGCTTACAGCAACCATTTTCCCCACAGATTTCTCAGGCGGCACAACAGCCGGCTGCGATAGTTTCGGATAAAGCACCGACGGCGCCCAAACACGCGGAGGATCGGACTGACAATCAGAGAATTCCTCAGGCTTTTGACGGAACAATCCGCAACACGGCATATAAATATGATGACAATTTTGACCATATCCGTTTAGACGTTCCCCCTCTGGAGGAAAATATTTTAACTGAACAGCCGGAGACTGAAAAAGATGATTTGACCGCAAGGTTAAATTCGCTGGATAATTTATATGATGAAACCAATACCGTCGGCGGATATTCTACCCAAACAAGCGATAATATTACAAATGACAGTATTGATGACCCGATATTAAATCATTCTGTTTCTTTCGGTTCAGATGATTTAGACTTTGTTTTGCCGAAAGCTCCGCAGCAAAATGCTGCAAAATCTTCGGCAAGGGAGGATTCCAACGAAGAGGGCAACAGTCCTAGCAACCAAAATAACGATAATTCCAAAGAACGCATTGCAAGTATTGATGACTTAAACGGCGACGACTTGGATTTTGCCCTGCCTGACGGCATTCCGGAACAGGATTTTTCCACAACCGGAGATTTTTCTGCCGGTTTTGCTGACATAAGCAACGAAGAGCCTGTCAACACAAGTGAAACATCTTTTTCCGACGACCTGAATTTTTCTCTCCCAGAAAAAGATTTTTCCCTGACACAGGATGAACACGATGGACAAAGGAATGAAGCTGCCGTATCGTCCAGCCAAACGGCAGATGTTCCGGAAATACCGTCTGATGATTTGGACTTTACTTTACCGGAAAATATTTCTTCAGCAGAAGGAATTGACGCTCTAAGCCAGTTTATGTCGCAAAGTCTGGCAAAACAGCAGGCACAAGAAGAAAATGCCGACAGCAACAGCTTTGACGAAGACGTTTTCCATTCACTTTCACAAAAAAATACCAATAAAGAAAATGCAGGCGAAGATACTCTCCAATCATTTTCCAAAGATAATGCCGATGCAGAAAGTATGGCAGAAAGTACTACAGGAACTCCTTTGCCGGCAAGCGATGGCATTTCGATGTTTGATACACGGCAAGAAACCTTAGCACCAACAAATGAAACGGAAGATTTGAATTCACTTCTTGCATCGGATAACACATCTGCTGATATGCTGTTAAATCAAGACGATGAGTCATATCATCCTCAACATACAGACTTTGAGCCGCAAGGTATCCTGCCGCAAAACGAAACAACAAGCGATGATGCGGCAAATGGTACAGGAACGGTTTCTTTCCAACAGGAAAGTCCCAGCAGATATAGCGCTGAGCTGGATAAAATCCGGGCGGCTTTAACGGCTGACAGCGTTGATATTTCTTCATTGAATGAGCCTATCGCCTTAGACGAATACAGTGATGACGAGAATGTCGGAAAAGACAGCGATATGCTTATTACCGATAAGCAAATTATGTCTGACGCGAACGATTACAGCACAACTTCAGCGCATTCCTCTGATGGCAGCGGCTATGTACAATCTCAAAAGCTTCCTTCTGCTGCTGTTTCCCCGTCATCAAATAATGTCTTAGACGCAGCTGGTTCAGATACTATTGCAGATACCGTTCAGGAAACAGCAGAAGACGGCGAGGACTGGGAGTGGGAATATGTTGACGAGAACGGCAACGAAATTCCGGCCGAAGAAGATGGAGACTGGGAATGGGAATATGTTGAAGACGACGGCGAAGAAGATAAGCCTGATAATAACAAACAATAAACTATTTACAAAGACTATTCTTTCCTTTAGCGTTAGGAACCGGAGGGTAATGCCATGGCAGACAATGATGAAATTTCAGTAACAAAGGAATCGCTTTGGTATATAGACAATTATGTTCTGATACGGGATTATTATGACCGTACAGTGTCAAGAATTGCGGCTCGGTGTATTCGTATGGGAAACATTGCCGTGGAGGATTATCCTTTTTACCCTTATATTATTGATGTCTTAAATGAATTATGCGAGACCGGAGATTATATTATTGAACACAAAGAACTCCACCCGTATGTCGAGAAAAAGATTAAGGGCGGTGTAGCTGCACTGGAAAAAAATCTAAGTTTATATAAGCAGGAACTGGAAAGAAACTCTTCCGTTGATATGGCGGCGAAAAAAGAAGCGGATTTGAGTGCGGCGAAAGACGCTTTTGGCGGTTTTACCGACCAATCAGATGATCCGACAAAGGGTGCCGGCCAGAGCATTGATGACGTCGTGGCCAAGCTCATGGCTGAACAGGAAAAAATTATCCAGAAGAAAGAAGAAAATGATGAATAAATTTAGTTTTTTCAAATTTAAAAAAGGATATTTTTTATTGCTTTCCCTGCTGGCGGTTATTTCCTGCAACGCTTATCAGAGCGACGGAGAAACGGTTATTACCAATACGACCGTAAACGGAAGCGCTACGGATAATTTTATGATTTTACCGCAAGAGAACCCTTATATGCTGCGGACGACGTTTCGCGCCAATGATTTGGATTTGGAAACGCCGCTGCGCTGCAATGTTAATTGGAAGACACAGGAAATGGTGCAGATTCTTCCGCACAACAATGTATCTTTCCGAATTGACCGCAATGACGTAAATGATGCTCTGCCTGAATTTGAGGTGAGGAATTTTACGTTTGACAATATCCCTGCCGAACAAGCTTTATTTAAGCTGACAGAGGAAGCCGGAATTACGCTTGTTGCCAAAGACGCTCCTTATCCGGCGCTTTATGGCAAGAATTTGAACGGCAGTTTTAAAGAAGTCGTTGAGATGGTATCCCGTTCGGCAGATTTGTTTTACCGTTATGATGCAAAAACGAACTCTCTTATTTTAAGCAGAAGAGCAAGCTTCACCCTTTACGCACCAAGTTCCAGAACGCTTATGCTTGGTTTTTTGGACGTTTTGCGCGGAGCGGGAATTACGGATATGGTTACCAATTGGCGGGATTATACCATAACATTTGAAACCAATTTGGAAACTATTGATAAGATTAACGAGCTGATTAATGACTTTGAAGACAACCCGACAATGATTATGTATGATGTCAGCGTTTTCAGAGTGATTGCTAAAGAACCTTGCGGCGTGGTTTGGAACGATTTGTTGAAGGATTTTAAATTCGGCAGCATCGCGACGGCCCAAACCGGAGTTATCGGCAGAATCTTGACCGTTACGAATGACATTTCGCTGGAGCAGCTGCGAAAATTCGTCGGCAAATACGCCACTGTCCAGGATATTTCAGAAGGACGTTTCATCGTCCCGACCCGCTGGTTTTCCCGTTTTGACGTAGGACGCTGCGGAAAGCTTGATAATATGGAATATCCGCTGTCAATTCTGGCTAAAGCGGGCATGGAAAAGAATAACCGTATATATTCTGAAATTACGCTGGATACGACGGAGGGAGAAATTACCAAATTTAAGGTACGCAACAAGCTTGGCGAAAACTTTCTTATTATCGGGCTGCCCAGCGAAATCTTCGGCCCGGCGGCACAGGGAACCGAAACGATTGTTTATATCGTACCAAGATTAGTCAGAATGCTGAAGACAGACGAAAAAATTAAAAACAGAATTTAACGGGGAAAGCAAATGGAAGATGACAGTTTGGACAGTTTAATTACAAACAATCCAGCGGCAACTTCAGCATCTGTGCCGCAGAATGATGCAGGCAACAATGTTTCAGATGCTGTTCCGGCTTTTCGCCCGAAGCTCAGAAAAATAAAGCGTCCTAAAATTCGCCCTATGTCTGATATTCCGGCCGCTCCGGCCAAAATAATGCCGCAAGCGGCAAGAATGTCAGAGAATACGGTTGGAAATATTGCAGCATCTCCGGCTGCCGGATATACCGGCACAGAATTTCCGGCATCAGGTACAAATGAAATTCCCCCTCTTACAGCAGAGACAGAAACAAAAACAGCCCCTAATCCAAACGCAAATGAGCGGGCAGGAAGTTTTGCAGACGACACTCAGACAAGAGAAAGCTCAGTGTCGACAGAAATTGAGACACGCAGCGGAGATTCCGGCGTACTGGAAAACGACTTGCATGAAGAACTTAAACAAAGCACGGAGATAGTTAAAGCTGTTGATGCCCAAAATCTGGCAGCCGGCGCTGAATATGACAGTTCTTATATTCTTGACGGATTGCCGCCGGAGCTTGATTATGCTGTCGATGAAGATATTGAAGATACATATGCAGACAACGGAAGTTATGTTAAAAAGAAGTTGCTGTTTATTGCATCAGGCTTATGCCTTATTATCGGTTTGTTTGCCGGGAAAGCAATGTTTTCGTCGCAAAAGGTTGAAAATTATGGATTGGAAGGTGTCGTGACCAACCCAGATGTGCCATCTGGGCGTCCACGCTGCGGCCTTACGGATAAAAGCCAGGCCTGTGTTTTTTATCTGATGAATTGGTACAAACAGGAATTAAACGGCAGAGATTTTTATAAGCTGGCCGCACAACTCACAGGACGTGAAGAATATATGATAGAAACGGACAATTTGCGTTATGCTACAGTTAAAATAAAGCCTGGACACTTTGCGCAGTTGAATATTCCTGCACTTAAGTGATTAACTGAATTCAGCGGTTATTTGATTTGAATAACTGATTTAAATGTCAGATATAATATAAAAGAGCCGCCATAACGGCGGCTTTGGATTATTCTTTATCTTCCGATGTATTTTCCGGCACTACTGTCTTTTCCTTTTTTCCGGAACTTTTTTCCTGATGCGCAGCCTGAGCCTTTTCTTTTATTTCCTTAGACGCCTTTTTTCCGGCTTCAACCAGATGAGGAACTTCATCTTTGATTTTATTCATCAAATGCGGCAGCCTTTCCGCATTATATATAGCAATTACAATAATTGCCACTAAGACCCATATCATAAGTTTTCTCCTTTCTTCAACATTTGATGCAATACTTCAGTTGCATCATAGGAACATTTCACATTAAGCATACTGCCAATCTTTTCTTTATATTGCAGTTCAATATTTTTAACATCAACACATTTAGGCTTGTTATGAATAACTTTTTTTATGTTGGCAAATCGTTGCAACGATTTTTCGGTCATAAAGCATCGTTCGCCGCAAACTGCCGTCAGGTCTTTTATCCGTCCCGAACAACAGCAAACGGCATCAACCCCGGCTCTTATGCTAAGAGATGCCCTTTCAGCAATTGTTCCTTTTAAGGCATGCATATCAATTGCATCACTCAAGAGAAAACCGTCAAATTCCAAATATCCGCGTATTAATTCGGAAATAACCTTTGGAGATTGTGTTGCCGGATGTTCCTCATCAAAACTTTTTAACAATATATGGGAAGTCATCGCAAGAGGAAATTTGCTGAACGAATGCAAATAAGCAGTCTTTTTTTCAATTTCCCAACGCGACAGTTCTGTTTCAGGAACGCTCAGATGAGGATCATTCAATGTTGAAAAATGCCCCGGAATATGTTTGATACAGGGACATATTCCGTTATCCATATAGGTTTCGGCCATTATACCGGCACGGCTTTCTATTTCTTCTTCATCCGCACTAAAACACCTGCTGGTCAGAACTTCGCTTTGCGGATTTGTCTTCTTATCTACGACCGGAGCATAATTAACATTAATTCCCAGTGACCGAAGATTTTTGGAAATCAAAACTGCATGCCAGCAGCTGCATATTTCTACCATGCTGCCCAGCGTTTCTGCCGAGGTATAGACGGGGAATCCGGCATTTGCCAACCGGGAAACGCGGCCGCCTTCCTCATCGACCGCAATCAAAACATCGTCCCGTCCGATTGTTTCGCGTATTTCATCTATCAGATTTTTAGCCTGTTGCTTTGATTTAAAATTACGCGCAAATAAGCTGACTCCAAGCGGATTATATTCCGCAAAAAGCTTTTTTTCCTCTTCGGTAAGAGTCAAGCCCTCGCATGATAACATTGCCGCTAAAATTGGTTTGGTCATATTTTTCCTAATTTTGTTTGATAATACTGCTTATCTGGTTCTTTTTCAATCGGCTGCCTAATGCCGCTGCCTCTTCGCGGGTTTTGAAAACACCAACTTTCAAACGATACAGCGTATTGCCGTTGGCTGCTTTAATTTCTTCTATTTCATACGGATAGCTTTTCAAAAACGTATGTTTGGCCGACAAATTATTCCAGAGCGACTGGACAGCTTTGCGGCTGGAAGACGCTATAATCTGAGCATACCATGTCCCTTTGGCAAAGACTGCTTTTTCTGTTTTTTGTTTTTCGGCAGGTTTTGTATTTTTTTCTGCCTGCGCCTTTTCCGTTTCACCGTCTGAAAGTTTCTGTTTTTGAGAATTTATGCTTTTTTGCAGTGTTACTTCAATCTCTTTAATTTTTTCCGGTATAGCCACTTTTTCCCGGCTGTTGGTCTTTATTGCAGACAATTCGGCTGTCGCCAATTTGATATTTCCCTGACCGGCATTATCCAATTCCGTTTCAACTTTATTCAGGCTGTCGTCCCCGTCTATGCGTTCAACCAAACTGTCCATGGCTTCCGACGGAGGCAGTGTATTTTCAACAATAAGTTTCGGCATATCCGGCGCAGGGCGAATATTAACCTCGCCTGACGGTTTTGGCGTATTGTCGACTATATGGTAAATTTCGCGATCCTGATTATCTATCTCCATTCCGCCGGGGTCATTGGGCAGCACCTTTGCCGGTGTAAGCGGGCGTCTGATAACCGGGATTGCATGTTCTTTATTTATATTGTCCGCAGGCCCCAGAAAAAGCCAACCGACGACTCCGCCAACAACAATACCTGCCAACATTCCGATAAAACCGTTTTTGGCATGGCGTATCTCTTCCTGACGGTCTTCCAGACTCTGTATATTCTGGTCAGCTACCCGCTGGTGAAAATCGTTCGTATCATTATCAGGATTTGTAAAACCCAGCAACATATATCCATTCCCCTATCGCAACTGCCGTTCCGCCATTTTACGGCCGGCTTATTCCAATCCGCTTAAAAATATTATAAACCGAAATATATTTACAATCATTTAATATTATATCGGTTAAAGTTTCGTAAGCGAAATTTAAATAGGCATAGAAAATGAAAATAGCAACATATAACGTCAATTCAATCAAGGCCCGGGGTGCCAATCTGTGCAAATGGCTGCAAACAAGCCAGCCCGATATCGTCTTTTTACAAGAGATAAAATGCGAAACGGAAAATTTTTTATATTTTGAATGCGAAAGTCTGGGCTATAAGGCTACCGCACTCGGACAAAAAAGCTATAACGGCGTTGCCATTTTAAGCAAATACGATTTTGACATTACCTCGCGCAACCTGCCTGACTTTCAGGAAGATGCGGCTTCCCGCTATCTGGAAGTATTTATCCGGCATCCCGAGAAGCCTTTTTATGCAGCATCCGTATATGCCCCGAACGGATGTTCCCCGGACAAGAAAACCGAACAGGCAAAACTGGCTTATAAACTCCATTGGTTTGACATGTTCAACAGACGGGCGCTTTATTTAAAGAAAACAGGATATCCGGTTGTCATCGGCGGAGACTTTAACGTTATGATGCAGGATATTGACGTTTTTGACGGCAGCCGCTTTAAAAACAGCCCATTGTACAGAAAGGAAGTCTGGGACAAAATAAAAGCTTTGCAGTTTTCCGGTTATCACGATGCTTTTCGGCTTTTGCACCCTCATACGGAAGGATTCACCTTTTGGGATTATACTGCTAACTCTTTTGTAACCAATTCCGGTTTAAGAATAGATTATCTGTTCATCACAGCCCAATTTGCCGAACAATTGGTTACATGCGGTGCAGACAAATCGCTGCGCAGCATGGACAAACCTTCTGACCATACGGCACTGGTTGCTGAATTTGGAAAATGAAAATGAAAAAAACGGCCTTTTTTTTACTGTTATTCTTTTTATTAAATGCTGCTAATGCCAGCGCATACGAATTTACTAAAATCAACAGGCTTTTTTCCGTTTTGGAACATGATTACGTTGATGAAACAAATTTGAAAAATATCGCTTTAACGAGCTTAAAAACTTTATCTGATTTTGACGAGAACCTGAGGTTTTATAATAACGATTCTCAGGCCTTCCTTTATGAAAACAATAACCTGATAGGCATTTTTGAACTTCCACGGGAAAACCAAAACCCGGTGCTATGGCAGGAACTTCTCACCAGTGTTCTGACAACAAGCGCACAGCGTTCGGACAAACTTGGCGGCAGAGAATCCGAGCTTGAAACCCGAATCTTAAAAACGATGGCCGACAACCTTGACATTTATTCGCGGATTGATGACCTGCCTTCTGCCGAGCTTGATATCAGGTACGACAAGCGGAACAATATCCTTTATGTAAGGCCAACCGCTTTTTTTGAGGGAATATCCCAAAAAATCCAAACTGTCGTTACGGCATTTCCGCATAATTCAGGATTGATTTTTGATTTGCGAGAATGCAGAGGCGGCAGCTTTAATGAAGCCCTGCGAACGGCTGACCTGTTTCTGGACAGCACAATTATTGCCTACAGCCAGGGAAAGGATAACCAGAAAAGATATTATACGGCGACTCCGGGAGATATTCTGGAAGGAAAGCCTGTTGCCGTGTTGACCGGCAGGACCACGGCATCTGCCGCTGAGCTTGTTGCCGCCGCTTTAAGCGAACAAAGCAGAGCCACGCTCATCGGCACAAGGACTTACGGGAAAAACAGCATTCAAAGTACTTATCAGATTAAAGACCGGATATTGTTTTTAACCAGCGGACATTTTTATACGCCGTCGGGAAAATCTCTTGAAAAAAACGGCCTGACGCCGCAGATATGCACCGGCATAAACAACAGCTGCGTTTCTCCCGACAACACCAATTCGGCAAAAGATATTCAAATTGCCATCAACCTGATAAAAAAGAACTTCGGCTAAAATTCTTGTTGACATTAAATATAATAACTGTATAGTGCGTGTAAAGTTTTTTGTGTTTAACCTTGAATTTATAAGAGTAAAATAATGGCAAAAGCAGTAAAAGTAAAAGTAAAATTGGAGAGCAGTGCCGGAACAGGTACTTTTTATCTTGCTGAAAAGAATCCAAGAACTCATCCTGAAAAGCTGGTAATGAAAAAGTATGATAAAAAGTCTAAAAAGCACGAAGAGTTTGTTGAAAAGAAATTGAAGTAATTTCGGACTGTTTAACTTGTGTTTTAAAAGATGCCTTTTCAGGCATCTTTTTTGTTGTTTTTGCCGATTGGAATATTTTTATAAAATTTCTGCCATCATGCATCCACATGGCGCATATACCGGCATTAATTCGGAAACGCTTTTTTATATTCTTTCTGAATTTTTTCCAAATTGACATCGGTATAACGTTGAGTCGAACTTAGCGACGCATGTCCCAGCAATTCCTGTATTGAGCGTAAATCCGAACCCTGAGCCAGCAAATGCGTGGCGAAAGAATGCCGCAGGGCGTGAGGCGTTATGTTGTCGGGAAGATTTAATTTCATACGAATTTTCTGTAACTTCCTTTGGATGATTCGAGGACTGATTCTTTCCCCTTTTGCCCCGAGAAACAAAGCATCTTCCGGACGCAGCCGGTAAGGGCAGCATTTTTTGTAGGCTTCTATCCGCTCTATAACAATCGGCAATATCGGAACATAGCGGTCTTTGTTACCTTTGCCGCGAATTTTTATAAAATCTCCATGCTGTGTCACATCTTCTACATTCAGCGACAGAGCTTCCGAAATACGCAATCCACACCCATACAGCAAAGTAAATATTGCCATATCGCGAACGCCAAGCCATGGTTCGCTGCATCCCTGCGCTGCTTCATCAATGACTTCAAACGTCGTATTCACATCTAAAGCCCGCGGCAGAATTTTAGGGAGTTTTGGCGTTGATATTTGGAAAATTGCGGTATTGCACATTACCCCACAATCATCAAGCCATTTGAAAAAATTTCGTACCGATGATTCTTCACGGGCTATAGATGTTCTTCTTATCCCCCGTTTGGCACGAAGGCTGAAAAAATTGCGGAAGGCTCGAATATCAAGTTTTTTTAAATCTGATACGGTTACCTTTTCCTTTGCCAGATATTCAAGAAATATTTCCAAATCACTTAAATAGCTCTGAATGGTATGGGAAGAATAGTTTCGCTGCGTTCTCAACCATTCGGTCCAGCGTTGTATCAGTTTTTTCAGTTCTCTGTCCGGCATACGGCATTCTCCTCCGAAAACAAAACCTCTTAATGTTACGAAAATAACATTAAGAGGTTAACAATAGGTTATAACCCATTATTTATAATATTTGAAATCGGCTTCAAAATCCTCCATTTCCTGCTCATGTTCCAGTTCTTCTTTTAAAATCTTGCGGGAAATGCGGAATGTTTCAAAATCTTTGCCCTGGCACATTTCGCATATTTGTTCATAACGGGCAACAGCACAGCGCTCTGCCGTTAAATTTTGCGCAACTAAAACTTTGGTATCTGCATTCATTGGCGCATCATATTTACATTGGGCTTTTTCTTTCCACTCCGAAGGGTCGAGAATCGGTGTTCCGCCAAGCTGAATAATACGCTCAGCCAACCAGTCGGCATGTTTGAGTTCTTCTCCGGCATGTTCCATAAATTCTTTCACGACTTTCGGACGTTCCAGCCCTTCGGCTACTTTTGCCCCAACCCAGTACTGATAATATGCCAGCCATTCTTCGGCAAACGCACAATTTAAAATCTTCAAGAGTTCTTCTTTGTCTACTTTTGATATTCTTTGAGCCATCTCACCCATTGTCATCTCCTTTTATTCAGATATGTTATATACAATCTTCTAAATAATCATAATCGCCGGAATATCAATATGCTGCGGAAAGCCAATCTTTACTCCAAGTTAAGTTTTCCACCGTACAATGGCATAAATAAATATCGGGAGAAAACCATGGTTAAAATAGCGCCAAGCATTCTTGCCGCAGACAGTGCCTGTTTCGGAAGAGAAATATCCGCCTTGCAGAACGCAGGAGCCGACTATATCCACTTTGATGTTATGGACGGACACTTTGTACCTAACCTGACCTTCGGCCCGAAAATCCTAAAAGAAACGAAATCCTATTCCAAGTTGCCGTTTGATGTCCATCTTATGGTTACATGTCCGGAAAGATTTATCCCATGGTATGCCGAAACCGGGGCTGACATAATCACTTTTCATCTTGAAGCGACTGACGAACCTGAAAAAGCAATACAGATGATAAAAAATTACGGTTTAAAATCCGGGATAAGCCTGAAACCCGATTCAGATATTAACCGGTTGATACCCTTTGCGAATATGGTTGACCAGATTCTGGTTATGGCGGTAGAGCCCGGTTTCGGCGGGCAAAAATTCAGAAAAGATACGCCGGAAAGAATCCGGCTGACAAAAGAAATTATCGGAAACGGCAAAACCCTTATCGAAACGGACGGCGGAATTATTCCCGAAAACGCTCCATTGTGCATACAGGCCGGGGCGGATATTTTAGTAGCGGGAACTTCAATATTTGCCGGCGGCACTTATGCCGACAATATAAAAGCTTTGAAAGGAGCATAACATGAGCTTGGTTATGATTATAGAAGACGAGGAATCGTTAGCAATGCTCTTAAGTTACAACCTTGAAAAAGGAGGATATGAGGTTGCAACTGTATCTAACGGTCTGAATGCCCTCAGTGAGATTGAGCGCCTTATGCCTTCCGTTATCCTTCTGGATTGGATGCTGCCTGAAATTTCGGGCGTAGAAATATGTAAGTTGGTGCGTTCAAAACCCGATATCAAAAACATACCGATTATTATGCTTACGGCAAAAAGCCAGGAAGAAGACAAAATTAAAGGTCTCGGAGCCGGTGCAGACGACTATGTTACAAAGCCTTTTTCCGTTCCTGAACTTATGGCACGGGTCAAGACCAATATGCGGCGCGCCCCGTTATTTGAAGAAAAAGAAAAAATCATCGTATTTGAAGACATTACAATGGATTTATCGGAAAGGAAAGTCAGACGCGGTGACAATTATCTGCATCTCAGCCCTACCGAATTCCGGCTTTTGAAAATGCTGCTCAAGGAGCCGGGCAAAGTATTTTCGCGCGAAGTCTTGCTGAAATCGGTCTGGGGTGAAAATATTTATGTTGAATCACGGACAGTTGACGTCCATATCCGGCGGCTGCGAAAGACTCTTAACAAATACGGCCCTGACTATATCAGAACCGTACGCGCCAATGGTTACAGCATAGATAGAAACATATCTTCACAAGATGACGAAACAATTTTGCCTGACGATACGGAAAACGACGAATAAGACGGATATTTCCCTTTTGACCGAGCATAAACCGCGGTGGACTAAATCACCGCAAATTATAGCTGTTTGCGCAAATCCAATGCCAGCTTAATCGTCCCGTCGTCCATATAGTCAAGCTCGCCACCTACGGGAATCCCCTGTGCCAAAGACGATATTTTTATATTTTTGTCTTTCAACAAAGATGAAATGTAATGCATTGTTATCTGCCCATCTACCGTGGCGGGCAAGGCAAGAATGATTTCCGAAATTGCTTCCGTCTCAATCCGTCTTACCAGCTTATCAATATTCAGGTCTTCTGGCGTTATCCCTTCAATTGCCGAAAGGACTCCGCCCAAAACATGATAACGCCCTTTATACAGACCGCCACGCTCCAGCGCCCATAAGTCACTTATGTCCTGAACAACGCACAAAAGCCCGGTGTCCCTTGCGGCGGAACGGCATATTGAACATGGATTTTCCGTATCATAGTTGCCACAAATCTCGCAAACTTTTATATTTTCATAGACATCCTGCAGCGCGGTAATCAACTGAGGGATTAATATCTCCTTTTTTTTCAGCAGATGCAGAACTATTCTCCGTGCCGAACGACTCCCCAAAGAAGGAAAGCGGGCTATAATTTTTATCAGCTGTTCAATATATTGTCCTGACATCGATTTTCCTAAAACGGAAGTTTTAAACTGCCAAGATTGACACCGCCGGTTGCAGCCTTCATTCCCTCTTCGGCCAAAGCTTCAACCTTTGCATGAGCCTCATTATATGCAACCAAAATCAAATCTTCCAGCATTTCAGTGTCATCAGCATTTACCAGCGATTTGTCAATGGTAATTTTTTTCATCTCCGATTTTCCGTTTAGAATTACGGACACCATACCATTGCCGGAAGTTCCGTTTACTTCGGTTTCAGCCAATTTTTCCTGTGCTTCCTGCATTTTTTTCTGCATTGCCTGAGCTTGTTTCATTAATCCTTGGATATTTAACATTTTCATTCCTCTTCTTCAAAATAGGTTACTGGGATTGTATCTCCCGGAATATCCGGTTCATCTTCGGCCAGTTCTTCAAGATTTTTACGAATTACCGTTTCAATCTTGGCGCCTTTAAATTCTTCCAGAATTTTTTTGACCAACGGATATTCGGAAACATTTTTCTTTGTTGCTTCGGCTGCGGATTTTTCTTTATCCGCAATGGTTTCGCCCAAATCTCCCTTAATAATTTCAATTTCCCATTGACGGCCGGTCGCTTCACTGAGCAACTTATGCAAATTCATTATAAAATCCTGATGAATGGCCGGCGCAATGTTCATGGCGATGTGCCCGTCAGAAAATTCCCGAATACATACGTCATGTTTGATTGAATATTCAATCAAAGCTTTTTTGGTACCTTCAAGATAGCGCAATAAATCTTCGACAGTATTGAATCCGCTGGTTTCTCCTGCAGACACAGTTGCGGTCAAATCATTTTTTTTTTCTGTTCCGGATGGCGGAACTGATACTGGTGCAGCAGCGGCAGGATTTTGCAAGAGGGCTGACTGTCCGGAATTAACAGAGCCGGCACCGGCTAAATCAGAGTTTTTTTTTACTTCATTTAAAATTTCATAAGGTGTCGGCAAAGAGGCCGAATAGGCTACGCGCAGCAGTATCATTTCCAAAGCTTCCACTGCCGACGGCGCCATATTTATTTCAGAAATCCCTTTTATAAGCATCTGCCAGACTTTAGACAGGACAGCCAGAGAACATGACGTGCTAAGCGTGGCAAACGTTTTTTTCTCTATTTCGCTCAGGCTCGTTGAATTTAAAAGCGCCGGTATAATTTTTACTTTTGCCAAATCATGCGTGATATTTATTAAATCCTGCAGGACAATCATCGGTGTCGCACCGTTGGTATACTGTTCGGAAACGTCTTTCAGCACCGCTTCCATATTCCCGTTTACCAAATTTTCAAACAGTGTCAGTGTTTGACTACGGTCTGCAAGCCCCAACATCTTTTTCACAACATCAGTATTAATGTTGCCATTGCTTAAAACGATTGCCTGATCAAGCAAAGACAAACCGTCGCGAGCAGAGCCGTCAGCTGCTTTGGCAATAATGTCCAGCGCCTCGGTTTCCGCCGGAATATTTTCATTAACAAGTATCTTTGTAAACAGCTGCGTCAGGGTTTCAACAGACAGCCGCTGCAAATCAAACCTCTGGCAGCGGGATAGAATCGTTACGGGCACTTTGCGGATTTCCGTAGTTGCAAAGATAAACTTCACATGAGCCGGCGGTTCTTCCAGTGTCTTCAAAAGCGCATTAAAAGCGCCTTTTGACAGCATATGAACTTCGTCTATAATATAAACTTTATAGCGGGCATTTGTCGGCGCGTAGCGTGCACTGTCCAAAAGCTCCCGGATATCATCCACCCCCGTATGCGAGGCAGCATCCAATTCCATTACATCCATATGACGCCCTGCTGCAATCGCCTTGCAATTATCGCAAACACCGCAAGGATGGATTGTCGGGCCGCCTTTGCCGTCTGCTCCGGTACAGTTTAGTGCGCGGGCAATCAGACGCGCCGTCGTTGTTTTACCGACTCCGCGAATCCCGGTAAGGATATACGCATGGTGCAGGCGGTTGTTCTGTATGGCATTCGTCAACGTTTGAACCAAAGCGTCCTGCCCCAGTAAATCTTCAAAATTCTGGGGGCGGTATTTGCGTGCCAAGACGACATATTGATTTTCGTTTGTATTTTCTTCTGCCATTGCTTTCAACTTATGAGGCGAAGGGATACAGACCTTGTTTTAACTGTTACGGCTGCTTTCTTCCGAACCTGACCGGGTTGGCAGCAAAACAACCCTGTACCCTTCATATTAACACTTTCCTATAATGCGCAAACCTGACTAATTTGCAAGTTAAAAAACAACTATCAACACTAATTGTTATATAGCCATTTTAAAACTTCGGAACTGCTTTTGCCATAAAATTTCGGTAATTTTTCATACGGGATATAGCGGATATCTATTTCGCTGCCAACATAATCCGAACTCCGATTGTCGGCTTTAGAGACGATTTTGGGGCCGTCTTTCGTTACCTCCAGCATTTCCAGACTATGATAACTTTGTCCTGTCGGAAGTATCTTAAAGAATCCGTTCACACCGATAAATCCGCTTTTGCCGGTTAAGGCCGCATCCAAATCATTCCGGTCTTTCGTTGACAAAACGGATGCCAACAGCACGCTGTCGTAGGCAAATGAATATATGCTTTTCGGTTGCTCGCCAAACGTTTCTTTATATTTATCGGCAAAATAAGTTCCGTAACTTTTTGATACCATCGGATATACGCCGTGATACAAAATCGTTTCTTTGCTCAAATTAGTATTATCCCAAGCCGATGTTCCCAAAAACAATACATCGGGATACATTATGTCATTGTAAGCAAACATTGACGCCATGGACTTAAGCCGATTGCCGCTGTCAGCAATCATTACCGCATCAAAATCCGCTGCTGATGACATTTCTTTTACCATTGCCGAAAAATCCATACTCTCGGGACTGTAAAATCCCACCTTGACCAAAGACATATCCTTTGCAACGGACGACATTAAAGCAGCCTTTACAATATTCAAACCGCTGTTATTGTCCGGCACCAAAAGCGCCAATTTCGACCGTCCCTGAGCAGCAGCATAAGAAACTGCCCGGTCAACCTGCTCACCCGTCAACAGCCCGATGCTGTAAATTCCTTTCTGCAAGACCTGCGGTGACGTCGTAAAAGAAACTACCGGAACATCTGCCGACAAAGCGACGGAAGAAACTCCCTCAACTTCATTGCCCATTAACGGCCCGAGAATGAGATTTGCACCTTCCTGTACTGCCCGGTCTGCCGCCACAGCAGCCCCGTTTTCCGTGCTGCCGGTATCATAAAACTTCAGAACCATACGGTTATTCTGCAAATCATCCAATGCCATGAACATTGCATTTTGCATTCCCAGCCCCACATTAGACGCTTTACCCGTCAAGGGGAGCAAAACTGCTACGTTCAACGGATTTTCCGCAACCATGGACTTATTTATGGCATCGTAATCAATAATATCATAGCGCTGATCGGAAAGTTCAATACGATTGTCCGTCAAAGGGCTGTTGCAGCCGAAAAGTCCAAGACACAGAAAAAATAAGGCGATTTTTTTTAACACTTGCATTTATTCCCAAAATATTAAACAATTATGTTGTTCTATTTAAAACAAAAAACCTTTATTGTAAAGAGTTATAAGATGTTAGATGCAGGTTTATATATTGTTGCGACCCCGATTGGCAATATCAGAGATTTATCGCCCAGGGGAATCGACGTTTTGCAGGACGCCGAGATTATTGCCGCAGAGGATACCAGAATCAGCAAAAAGCTGTTTTCGCTGTTGGGCATCTCCACGCATAAGTTTTTCATTACTTACGAAGACCACTCTGAACAGGAAAAATTCCAACAGATTATAGACTTTATCAGAAACGGAAAAAGCGTTGCCCTTATCAGCGACGCCGGTTCCCCGCTTATCTCCGACCCCGGATATAAACTTGTACGCGAATGCCGGCAGCAGAACATCAAGGTCACAACTGTTCCTGGCGCCTGTGCCGTTATCTGCGCCCTGCAGCTTTCCGGGTTGCCGACCAACCGGTTTATGTTTGCCGGTTTTATCCCCAACAAAGATAAACCCAGGCTTGATTTATTTACAGAGTTGAAAAATATCAATACGACGCTGGTTTTATATGAAACGGCAATCCGATTAGAAAAGACATTGGCTGTTTTGGAAAAGCTGATGCCGCAGAGGGAAATAGCCGTCATCCGGGAAATCAGCAAATTATATGAAGAATGCATTTCAGGCCTGCCCGGAGATGTCAGACGAAAATTTGCAGAAAAGCCGGCCAAAGGAGAAATCGTTTTGGTTATTGCTCCGCCGCATGCCGACGAGCAGGAAAAGCCGGACTTGGAAAAACTGCTGACTGATGAATTGAGCCGCTGCACCCTTAAAGAAGCAGTTAAAAATATTGCGGAAAAATACCATTTAAAAAGAAATGACGTATATGAAAAAGCTTTGGAACTTAAAAATAACGCCCTATAAATCAGGACAACTGGCGGAATTTGTCTGCCGGTTGTATATGAGGCTGCACGGCTACCATATTATCGCAAAGAACTACAAATGCGGCAGCGGCAAAAAGACATCCTGCGGCGAATTGGATTTTGTCGCCGCCAAAGGAAAAAGAATCGTTTTTTGCGAAGTAAAGAAACGCAAAAGGCCTGCTGATTTTCTCTATGCGCTATCATATAAACAGCAGCAGCGGATTATGCGTGGCGGAGAATACTTTATGAAAATGCACAAGAAATATCGTAATCATACTATGCAGTTTGACGTTTTCTTCGTTCGGCTGCCTTTTTATATCCACCGCATTCCCAACGCCCTGCACTGCGACTACGTCAGGTAAAGCACATACACAGAATCCGGTTCAGCTTGCAAACAACTGCACCTGCAAACAGCTGCCGTTTTTAATACATCACTTTGCTTAAGTACAAACCGCATGCCGGAGCTGTAGCTCCCGCACAGGCTCGGTCTTTTTTTTCCAAAATAATTTTAACGTCCTGCGGGGAAAATTTTCCATCGCCGACTGATTTCAGGGTTCCGACCATATTACGCACCTGATGATACAGAAATGACCGGGCTTCGACAACGAAATCTATTTCATCGCCATTAGTTATGATATCCAGTCTGTCCAACGTTTTAAGGGGAGAAAGAGCCTGGCATCCGGCGCCGCGAAACGATGTAAAATCATGATGTCCCAGAAGATATTTTGCCCCCTCCCGCATTTTTGCCACATCAAGCGGATACCCCACCGTCCAGACTCGGTTTGTAAGCAATACTGTCGGAGCCCGACGGTTTAAAATGCGATAAACATATCCGCGCCCGACAGCTGAAAAACGGGCATGAAAATCCGGTGAGGTTTCTTCCACTTCTATAACCGAAACGGGAGCGCCAAGTATCCGTAAACGTGCATTGAACGCTTCGCGCAGATGAAACAAATCCATAGATGTTTCCAAATCAAAATGCGCAACCTGCCCTAATGCATGGACGCCGGCATCCGTGCGCCCGGCGCCAAAAACATCTATCTTCTGGTGAGTGAAGCCCGTCAAAGCTTCTTCCAAAAAATACTGAACGCTAACCCCTTCATCCTGTTTTTGCCAGCCGAAGAGGTTAGTTCCATCGTATTCTATCGTAATTTTGTAACGCATAATTTTTTGGTATGTATCCGATTATGCTGCTTTGGCAACCATTGCTCCAGCCGTTGATGAAATGGTTCTGGACAGTCCCAAAGCATCCTGTATCTGCCAGATGACACGCAGTGCATTTAAAGCATCTTCGCCGCTGATACGAGGAGTTGCTTCCCCTTTGACGCAGCTGATGAAATGAGACAACTCAGCCTGAAGCGGCTGGTTGGTCGGAATAAACAGCTGTTCAACACTTCCTTTAAGGCCGTAATTCATCCACTCGGGGATATTTTCCTGATTTACATACGGCATACGTCCCTGCGAGTGAACGTTTATGCTCTGGTTGATAAAGTCCATATCAATATAGTTGGTATCCGTCGTAACGGTTAAAGTGCGGACGCGCGCCTGCGTAATGCGGCTCGCCGTAATATTAGCAGTAGCGCCGCTCGCAAATTCCAATAATGCCGTGATGTAGTCTTTTCCGCTTTCGTTTCCAGGGGTTTTCACAGCGGCTGCCTGAACATTTACAACCGGAGACTTCACTAAAGACTGAATAACTTCTACGTCGTGTATCATCAAATCCATGGCAACATCGACATCAGTAATTCTGCCGCTTGCCGCCGACATTCTTTGTGCTGTCAGCGAACGGATTTTACTGGTGTCGGAAAGGATTTTCCCCATCTGTTCAACTGCCGGGTTAAACCGTTCAATATGCCCGACAAGAAGCGTAACATTATTTTTTCTTGCTGCATCAATCAGCCGCCGGCATTCTTCTTCAGTTGTGGCCAGAGGTTTTTCCATCATGCAATGAATTCCCTTATTCAAAAAGAATTCGCCGACCTCGCAATGTGCAACAGATGTCGTTACGACACTGACGGCGTCTACAGCACGAGCCACTTCTTCCAATGAGGTAAAAGCTTTAATTCCAAACATTTCAGCAGCTTTTCTGGCATTTTCACCAAAGATGTCATAAACGCCGACGAGTTCTACCCCCGGAAGCGCTTTATAGGTACGCAAATGATTCTTTCCCATCATTCCGGCACCGATGACTGCTACTTTTATTAAATTTGACATACTACACCCCTTGTTAACGTAACATTTAAGGGTTATATAACACCATCTTTCAGAAAAATCTCTTAAAAAGATGTTACAATTTGTTACAACAGATTACGATGTGCCGATACACTCGTTACAGCAATAAAACGGCTGTATCATATACTGTTTTGTACTCTAGTCGATTTCAGCCAGACGCTGCGCCTGGTCTTCGGTTATGAGCGCATCAATGATTTCATCTAAAGCTTCGCCCGAAACGACTTCATCCAATTTATACAGAGTCAGATTGATACGATGGTCGGTTACGCGCCCCTGCGGATAATTATAAGTACGAATCCGCTCACTGCGGTCACCGCTGCCAACCTGCAACTTTCGTTTTTCAGAATAAGTCGCGTCAATATTGGCTTTTTGCGTGTCGTATAATTTGGCGCGCAGGTGGTTCATTGCCTTTTCTTTATTTTTAAACTGTGAACGATCATCCTGACATTGTACGACAATACCGGTTGGAATATGCGTAATGCGCACGGCCGACTCCGTCCGGTTGACGTGCTGTCCGCCGGCGCCGGAAGCCCGGTAAACGTCAATTTTCAAATCAGCAGGATTAATATACATATCAACTTCTTCTATTTCAGGAAGTACCGCAACGGTTGCCGCCGACGTATGCACCCGCCCCTGCGACTCCGTTACAGGCACGCGCTGTACCCGGTGGGCGCCGGACTCAAATTTTAATTTGGCGAAAACGTCTTTGCCGGTAATTTTGGCAGAAGCTTCTTTATAACCGCCGATACCATTTTCACTGGCATCTAAAATTTCAAATTTCCAACCTTGCTTTTGCGCATAGCGCTGATACATTTCAAACAAGACTGCAGCAAACAAGGCTGCCTCATCACCGCCGGTTCCTGCCCTTACTTCAAGAATCGCATTTTTTTCATCGTCTTCTTCTTTAGGCAGTAAAAGAACTTTGATTTCTTTTTCTAATTCAGGAAGCTTTTCTTTCAGTTCGTAATATTCCGTTTCTGCCAGCTCGCGCATTTCCTTATCCATTGAGGCATCCTGCATCAATTCACCTGCCTCTTTAAAACTCTTTTCCTGCTTTTGGTAGTTATGGATAGCCTCCACAACCGGCTCTAAAACCGATATTTCCTTATTCAATTTTACCAGTTCGTCCGCACCTATTGACGGCGATGCAAGCAAAGACTGTACTTCTTCATAACGGCTGACGACACCTGCCAGTTTTTCCTGAAAATTCATTAATTCTTCCTTATTACGTTTTATTACCGTTTGTTGTTTGTATTGGTTATTTCTTATTTTGATGCAAAATGCAACAAGAAAAACATTTCTTTTAGTCTAAAGAATCTAAGGGGATATTCATTTTCCTCTTCTTGGCAAGAATATTTTTTTCCACGCCTTTTACATAAACTTTGACATTATGCGGCCGCCCCACGGACAAGAACAGGTTATCGGCATAGTCAATTTCCTTTTTATCGCCCTGATGAAAAACGCCCTGAAAATAGACCTTTTTCCGGTCTTTCAGCTCAACCCAGCTTTCTCCGGTAAATTCCACAACAACTTTATTATCTTCTAAAACTGCGACTTCTTCTTCGGCTGCAGCCTGCTTTTCCGGTACCGGGGTCTGCCCAGCTCCCGGCAGTTCAGATACTTCTTCCGCTTCGTTTTCTGTCGGTATCCTCACCGAATCCGCAGATACGTTGTCAGTTTGGCTGGTTTCTTCAGCAGGCGAAACGATATTTTCCAAAGAGGCAGTTGCCGCTGCTGGCGTTTCTTCCGTTTTCACATCATTCTCAACTGCGGAAACAGCCGCTCCGCCGTTTTCTGCGACACTTTCTTCAGCTGTACCGCGGTTTGTCGTTTCCACAACAGACGAAACAGTATACAAATACCACCCGCCATACAGCACGGCAAGCGCAATAATACCGGCCAATATATGTCTGCCGTTGCTTTTGTTCGCCTCGGGAATTTGCCCGGCGTCATCATCCTTGCTTTGCTCTTCAACCTGCGAGGCAGCTTTATAAAGCTTAACGGCACGTTCCGGGTTCAATCCCAAATAGCGGGCATAAGTACGGACATAACCCACGCCATAGGGAATCGGAGGCAGAGTTTCGTAATCACTTTCTTCCAATGCCGTCAGATATATTTTCCTGATGCAAAGTTCGCTAGAAATTTCCTCCATACTTTTTTTGCTCTTCAGGCGGCTGCTTTTCAAAATTGTGCCGATATCATCAATGTCTATATCCAGTTCTTCCGTATTTTCCATGGCTTTAACTTTCGTAATCAAGTTGCTTTCTGATATTAAAACATACTTTTTAATAGATTTCAATAGCGTGATCTGCGGCGTAGGATTTTAATTGCGGGCGCAATGTCCGACGCGAAGATGACAATATGTTGTTCAGGTAGTCTTCCACCCCTCGTGCCGACAAAGACCGAATCATCGCCTTGACTTTACCGTAAGACGCGCTTGATACAGACAGGTTGCGGAAACCCAAGCCAATCAAAGCCATGGCATCCAGCGGCGAACTGGCCATTTCCCCGCAGACGGAGCAAGGAACCCCGGCATTATTGGCTTCTTTTATAATTTTTTTCATCAGATTCAAAAACGGGGCGGAAAGGACATCGTATCTGCCGCTCAGACGAGGATTACCCCGATCGCAGGCAAAGAAAAACTGATACAAGTCATTTGTTCCGACAGAAATAAAATCGCAGTATTTCAATATCTCCCGCAACTGAAAGACAACAGAGGGAACTTCTATCATCATTCCCAGGTTCACTTTTGACGGCAGTTCGTACCCTTCGCGCTTTTCACGTTCATAAGCAAACATAAAAGTTTCTTTTGCTTCAAGAAACTCGTCCAGATTGGAAATCATCGGAAACATAACGTTCAGTTCCTGTCCCGATGCCGCACGAATAAAAGCTCGCATCTGCTTACGAAGGATAGCTCTCCTGTCCAGCGTAATGCGAATCGAACGCCATCCTATTGCCGGATTATCTTCCGATATACTGTTCCAGTACGGCAGCAGCTTATCGGAACCGACATCAAGACTGCGGAAAATTATTTTTTTCCCGTCTGCCGCCTGATACAGGCGCTTATAGCACTCGACCTGTTTTTCAATATCGGGCATCTTATCGGAAGACATAAACAAAATTTCTGTCCGGTACAGGCCGACTCCGTCGCAATTGGTGCTTTTTATATAATCAAAGTCAAAGTCCATGCCGATATTGATATAAAGGTTTACCCTTTCTGAATCTTTGGTTTTGCTTTTTAAATTTTTGAGTTTCTGTATTTGTTGGAGTTCTTTCTTTTTTTCCTCCATTTTGGCCGAAATTTTTTCTATTACAGCCTTCGGCGGATTGACATATACGGAACCGTCCGCACCGTCAACGGCAATAACGGCCCCATCCTTAACGTCTTTAAACAATCCCTCTATTCCGGCAATTACCGGAACATTCAGAGCCTTGGCGACAATGGCCACATGCATCGTCGGCGTGCATTCCTCTATAATCAAACCCCGGATTTTTTTATAGTCATAATCCATCAAATCCGCCGGCCCCATAGATGTTGCAACAATTATAACATCCGTATAGTCGTTATTTATACCGGCATTGCAATCTTCTCCGCTCAAGTACAGACGCAGACGGTCGGCTATATCGCGCAGATCGTGCAAACGCTCTTTAAGATAAGAATCGGTTGTTCCCGACAAACGGTTCCACATTTCCGCATAAGCCTGTTCTACCGCGGCCTCAGCCGTTAAACCCGAATTAATGTGATTCGTTATCCGGTTATACCACCCCTTGTCATTGGCAATCATCCGATAAGCATCCAGAATTTCCACATGCTCGCCTTTGGACATCCCTTCACGGCTGATTTTTTCGTTCAAATCTTCATTCATTTTCTGCCGTGCCGTTTCAAGGTTTTGCAATTCACGGTCTTTATCTTTGGCAAAAACCTCCGTAACCGCTTTACGACGGCGATGAACAATAACATTACCCAATCCGTATCCGCCGTTAATCACCGTTCCCTTTAACCGGTCTTTGGCAACGATGCCGCGGCTTTTTATAAATTTGCGAATGTAAAGGGATACCTCTTCCGATGCAATAAATTCACTAAGAAACATACATATAGTTTCCAATGCCTCGGCTTCATTTTCATCATAATCATGCGGTTTCGGATAAGCTACCAGCAATACGCCGACAGGTTTGTTCCAGCGTTTCAGCGGCGTGGCAATTTTGAATTCCTCTTTGGTTTTAACAAATGAAGTACGGTTGTCCGCGCCAGCCTTGCCGACAACACCTTCGCCGATACGAACCGCCGGGCGGCTGCCATTTTGCGGAAAACCGGCAATGTGCTCCAGCGTTACGTCATCTGCCTTGACATAAATGTCCGCCGACGCAGACCGAGTTTCTTCGGCAATGATTTTTATAACCAGCTTTAGCTTATCCGCACTGTTTTCGGCTCCCAATTCATGATGTATCCGTTTTATGACCTCAAGTGCGAAATTTTCCGTTTCCGCCATAATCCCCTCTTTGTAAATTCTTGCTTGTATTTTTTCTTATACCACTTATTATTCTTTTATTCCAGATTATTTTTTTAGAAAAGGATAAATTATAATGACAACAAATTACAAACGGGGCGACCATGACTCCCGCCCTTGGGGAACCTGGGAAGTTTTGGATTCAGGCGAAAATTTCTGCGTAAAGAAAATTACGGTAAAACCGGACGCAATCCTCTCGCTGCAAATGCACAATTTCCGTGCAGAACATTGGATTATCGTCGACGGAGAAGCCATGGTCGTTTTGGGCGAAGACACCCTGTACAGACATAAGGATGAAGCGGTTTACATTCCGGTAAAAACCAAACACAGGATAAAAAACACCTCGCAGCAGGTTCCTTTGACGTTTATCGAAATCCAAACCGGAGACAATTTGGATGAAGCGGATATCGTTCGTTTCGAAGACAGTTACGGACGCGTTAAGTAATCCTTTCTGTTGAAAACAAGCAGATTCACTTTTACAGATTTTCAAAAGTTAATTATTTATTAATCATAGGTGTTGCCATATCGAAACGACGGCTGCATCGGAAAAGAAACTTTTGGGAATCTGTAAATGTACTGCAACGATGACTTTGCAACAGAACGCGACAGTGGTATTGTTATTTCCGTTTACAATGAGTTGTTAAATGAGAAAGCTGTCGGGGATGAATTTTGCTGGGGATATTATTTGAGGATTGAAAACAATTCCCCGGATAAAATTAGTTTACTGGGCAGAAAAATCTCTATTACCGACATCAAAGGTCGCCAAGTTTCAGTCGCCAGCGAAGGATTTGGCGGCGAATTGCCCGAATTGGAACCGGGAGAAGTCTTCGAATTTGAGGATTATGCCACATCCAAGGCCAGCGCAGTTTTATGCGGCAGCTGCAAAATAGCCAACGGCAGGCATGAAATTAAAGATATTCGGCTGCCGGTATTGAGCTTAATTGCGAATGACAACGGAAGAGTTTTGAATTAGGTTTAGATTATCATTTATCGCAGATAAATATGCTTCCAAATTTCGGAAGCATATTTGGAGTCGGAAGATTTTGACATATGATATAAAAAGGCGCCCTTTTTGGGGCGCTTTGTTGTATGATTATTTTTGGATGCTTAATCTTTATATTCTTTGATGCTGTAATTATTTTTTACATACATATTCAGATATTCGTTTATATTTTGCTCCATCCGGCGGTTAAATTCGTCAAACAGCTTATAAACCATATCATTCCAGTATTTTTCCTTGTCAGCGATTTTCGTATCGACAGGAATCCGTAATTCGCGCCAAGCATCAATAGACGTTTCGGCTGCCGCCAAATTCGACTTATCGGTAATTTTCAGCACTACGGACAAATTGGCACGATACTTCAGACGGTCTTTTTGCAAAAGCTCTTCCGATTTTTCGACTTCTTCGGTAACAGAAGCATCTTTTATGATAAATTCAGCTATACGGTTAGAGGAAAATCCGTCAGCTTTAAGACGGTCTTCCGCCCAAAGTTTTGCCGCTTTTTCAATCGAAACAGGAAACAGATGTTCCACATTCGGACGCGTAAACGACGGAATGAATTCAGAAACTATTTCGACTTTTTCAACATTCAGTTCAATCGGGGCCATGGTTTGAAACCTGGGTTCGCAATATTTCAGCGGCACAGCGTCAATATCACTGGTTGACGTACACGAAAACAAAAACAAACTGCTGAATATCAGCGCTATATTTCTCAATTTATTCATCAGGCTCTTCCATTTTAGTTGTCCAAACAAAAAACTTCCGTCTTTTGCCAAAAGTTTAAACAAAAAAGTTTAATACTTATTTAATATCATACTGATTTTATATCAATTGAGTTTTTGCATAATCTCAGGAATCGTAAACTCATACGTTTCTGAGCAAAAACCGCATTTTGCCGTTATTTTTGAATTTTCGTCCAGCATTGAGGCCAAGTCATCTTCAGAAAATCCACGCAGCGTTTTCAGCAGTTTCTCCCGGCTGCACCGGCAACAAAATTCATAATGGTTATCCTTGGTTACGGATAAGCCGTTGGCATGATACAATCGGTGCAGTATTTCCTGTAAGCTTAAATTTTCATCAAACAATTCCTCAGCCGTCAGCGAATTCATTAAAATTTCAGCTTCGTTTCGAAGTTCCGGCAGCTGCTCCTTATCAATATTTTTACCGCCGATTTCAGGAATACGCTGCACGATAATGCCACCCGCCTTCCATTCTCCATCCTCTTCCGCCGGAACATCTACAAACAACCGCAGCATCGTTTCAATCTGCTCTGACTGTTTGAAATAGCGCAAAGCGCATTCCTCCAGTGTCTTTCCTTGCAGGTCGACAACCCCCTGATGATAATTATTTTTGCCGTCATCAATTGTAAAAGCAAGCGTTCCTTCCCCTAACAGATGCGGCGTTGCTTCTATTTCCCCCTCATTTTTGCGCAAGGCAAAAGCCTTCTCCAAGCGCTCTTTGTCATAATTGGTGCATGAGCGCAACTTTCCGTCCGATGTTACGTCAACGACGACAGTCGATACCGGCCCGTTTCCCTGCATCTGAAGCGTAAAAAGCCCTTCAAACTTCAGGGCATTGGCAAGAAGCACGGCCAAGGCAGTGCTTTCGGACAAAGCGGCGGAAACGTTTTTCATGTACCCGTGTTTTGCAATAATTGTCTTTAACACGTTTTCCAAGCGGCAAATCCGGCCGACAAACAGCCCATTGTCAATCAAAAAAGATACGCACTCATCAAAATTTTTATTAGCCAATTTTTTATTCCTCTATATAATTAAAGATATATCTTACGGTTAAGCTAGTATATAAAAAGGTAATTTTCAAGTGTTTACAGAAAAAACGAAAAAAAATGCCCCCAAAGCACCCACTAAAGCAAGGCTGCGCAATATAGCCCTGTATTATCTTGAACGTTTTGAAAGTTCTGAAGAAACTCTGCGCCAGGTATTAAAACGAAGAATCGACAAATATGCTTTCGTAAACAAAGAATATAATCCCTCTGAAGCCTATCAATGGGCGGAGGAGGTCATAGATGAATGTTTGAGCCATAATTTTATTAATGACAGACGGTTTGCCGAATTTAAAGTCAACGGGTATCTGAATGCAGGAAAGCCCAAACGCTATATTGAGCAAAAATTAAAACAAAAAGGCATTGACGAGAAAACCATTTCCTCAGTTTTTGAAGAGGCAAACTATTCGGAAAAAGATACTGCCTTAAATTTTGCCCAAAAGAAAAAAATCGGCTGTTTCAGAAACGGTGAAGAAGAACGCAAAAACTTCCGCCAAAAAGATCTCGGAACACTCATCCGGGCAGGATTTGACTATGATATTGCTAAAGAAATTGTAGATGAGGGCTGTGATGATTTCTAAATATTGTTATCTTACCCCTGTTCAGACATTATTTTTGAAGGGCTTTGCAATATTGTGCATTATGTCGCACAATTTTTTTCATTGGGTGCCGCCTGTAACTTATGAAAACGAAATGCATTTTTACCCGATGTATTTTTTACGCTTTTTACAGGACTTTACATGGCCTGACGCTATAAACTGTTTATTTTCATTTTGGGGATTTTACGGGGTTTATCTGTTCATTTTTCTTAGCGGATACGGCTTGACAAAATCTTTTGCAAACCGTCATACCGAGAGGAATATAAGATTTATCGGACGGCATATTGTAAAAATTTATCTGCTTTTTTTTATGCAGTGTCGGCCTGTATCTTGTTATTGTACCAAAAGTTAATTATAAAGCAGTCTTGTACGTATTGTCCCTGACAACAAATCTTTCGCCGGAAACGCTGTTTCTGGTTTGCGGGCCGTGGTGGTTCTTTTCCCTGATTATTCAGCTTTACTTATTGTTTCTTTTTCTGTACAAATTTATTCAAAAGGATATCAGCAATATTGTTCTGATTTGTTTTTCTTATCTTCTCATTGCCTTATACTGGATGAAATACTGTGGCACCGGTATCGGCCTGTATGCCAACGCCATTGGACATATCCCGGAATTCTCCTTAGGAATTTTTGTTGCCATCTACGAAAAATGGCTCGGCATAAATTATGTATTTGCCTATACAGCATACAAACTTTGCTGCTTTATACATAATTTGCGTCGCAGCAGCTGATTTACATCAGCCATTTCAGAATTTTTATCACACCCATTTTGGCGACTGAATTATGTGCGGAAACGTCTTTGCGGTTTAAGATTTCGTTTTTATTTTGATGGTAAAACTCATAAGCCCGCAAAAGCATCTCTTCATTTTTCAAAGTCGGACAAAATCCTAACTTTTCTTTTATTTTGGAAGTATCAAAAATAAAATTGGAAGCAATCATTTTATACTGGTAAGGCCCTAAAGGAGAAATTCCCAGCCAAAAACAGACCTTCATCGCCCATATCATCGGCAGTTTCGGAAAATGAAACAACCGGGAACCGGAACCGGACTTATCGATAACGTACTGATACACTTCATTAAAGCTTTTGACTTCATCTGCGCCGATATTAAAGACTTCGGAATAATCCGCGGCAAGAGCCAATTCGCAGGCTTTCGCCAAATCTTTGGCATAAATAAACTGGTAGCGGTTGGTTCCATCGCCGACCATCGGCAGTTTCCGCCCTTCATCGATGAATTCAAACAAGATGCCCAATAATCCCAGACGCCCTTCGTCCATTATCGTCGGGCTGCGAAAGATGATGCTGTTTATTTTATCGGGCTGGGACAACAAAATTTTTTCGCCTTCAAGCTTCGATTTTCCGTATATTTCAACAGGATTAGGCGCTTCATCTTCCGTAACGGGAGAATCAAAGTTTTTTGCCCACAAGCAATTGCTGGAAATAAAAACTATTTTCTTCACGCCGTATTTTAAGGCAAAATCATAAACGTTCCGTGTTCCGTCCACATTAGCATGCCAAAGGCGTTTTAAATCCTTTTTGACATGTGCCAGCAAGGCGGCACAATGAAAAACTGCTTCGGGCTTATGCACCGAGAATATCTTTTCCATAAGGCTGTCATCATTTATATCTCCCTGATAAGCAGTAAAACGCGGATGCCGAAACGAATCCGGTTCCAAATCTATACTGACACATTCGGCTCCCTGCTCCAGCAAGTGCTGTTTTAAAACCGTTCCAAAAAATCCGGCGCCACCGGTTATCAGGTAACAAGGCATTCTTTTTCTCCCGTTGCTTTATGCAAATTTCCCGTTGCTTCATACACCGAGTACGGGCAACAATTTATATATTGAATATGAGCATAGATTAGTAAAATATTCGCTAAGATTTCAAAACGGTCTATTAAACTTACCCTGACATTTTATCTAACCATACGCTAATATTAAACTTTTCCGGCAATAACAGAGTTTTCTAAAAAGATGACTGGAAGTTGAAAGCTGCTAATGAACAGTGCGGTATATTCACCGCTATGGCTTATTTTACCGCCTTCCAGCCGTTTGACTTTCAGGCATGTAACGTTTCGCCGCTAATATAGGCATTATCCCGCAGCTTTCAAACCCGGTTATATTTGTTTGACATTTCTTAATAAAACCAACTAATTATAGCCTTTTATCCAGAAGGCTAACCGGCAAGATATGTCTTTACCGCCTCATTTTGTTCAAAAAGATATAACAACACCTTTAACGCCTGTCCCCGGGGCGTCTCCAGCCGAAAATCATTTTTTAAGATATTCTGCACATCATCACGGGCACGAAGCAACAAATCCTGATGACAGGACATATCCGCCAGTTTAAATTGCGTAAACCCCGACTGGCGGGTGCCCAATATTTCCCCACCGCCGCGAAGTTCCAAATCTTTTTCGGCAATATAGAAGCCGTCTTCGGTCTGTTTCATAATATTTAAACGCTCTTTGGCAATATTGCTCAGCGGATAGGCATACAGCAAGATACATGTTCCCGCCTCATAACCTCGTTTTATTCTACCACGCAGCTGATGCAGCTGCGCCAATCCAAATCGCTCGGCATGTTCGATAATCATAATTGTCGCCTCGGGCACATTAACGCCGACCTCAATGACTGTCGTTGCTACTAAAAGCGTTTTGATTCCGGATTTAAACTCTTCCATTACAGCATCTTTTTCGGTTTCTTTCATTTTGCCGTGAATCAAGCCTACCTTATTGCCAAAATACTGTTGCAGCATTTCATGGCGTTCAGCAGCAGCGGCCAAATCCGACTTTTCCGACTCCTCAACCAACGGACAGACCCAGTATGCGCGGGCTCCTTCATCCAATTTGCGCCGCAGGGCGGCAATAATGTCCGGCATTTTTTTAACATTCATAACAACAGTCTGCGACGGTTTGCGCCCGGCCGGGAGCGCGCCGATTTTAGAATAGTCCATATCGCCGTACGCCGTCAACAGAAGGCTTCGCGGAATCGGCGTTGCCGTCATAACAAGCACATCACATAAACTCCCTTTAGAGGAAAGCGACAGACGCTGATTGACGCCAAACCGATGCTGCTCGTCAATAACAACGTATCCCAGGTCTTTGAATACCACGTCTTCCGTAAACAAAGCATGCGTGCCGACAAGTATGTCAATTTCTCCGGCGGCAAGCTTGGCATATACTTCTTTTTTCTCTCTGGCCCTGAGTTTTCCGGTCAAAAGCCCTATCCGAATGCCGACAGAACCGCTAAGAGTGCTTATAGTTTCATAATGCTGTTTGGCCAGAATTTCCGTCGGAGCCATAAGTGCGGTCTGCGCCCCCTCTTCCACGACTTTCAGCATACTCAACAGGGCAACGACCGTTTTGCCGGAACCGACATCGCCTTGCAGCAGACGCAGCATTTTATACGGCGCATTCTGATCTGCCGTAATTTCTGCAAGCGCCCCTTCCTGAGCCTCTGTCAGCGCAAACGGCAACGCCGACAGCACTTTTTGATACAGTATGCCGGTTCCTGTAAAGCTCCGCCCTTTCTGTTGCCGTACTTTTTGGCGAATAAAGGCCAAAGCCAGCTGGTTAGACAATATCTCATCATACGCCAGCCGGCGGCGGGCTGCCGACGACGGCAGCAAATCCGCAGGACTCCGGGGATGGTGCACACGCTGTAAGGCCTCATTAAAGCTGATATATTCCAAATTTCCCAGCGACTCCGGAAGCTGCCATTCCGGCAATTCCGGAACCTTTTGCAGAGCCTCTTCTTCCAGCCGGCAGACCATTTTATTGGTAACTCCGGCCGTCAGCGGATAAACCGGTTCCTGCCGGGCTATCTGCGGCAGCATTGCCGCCGGTACGGAGTAATCAGGATGGCTCATTTGCCAGAGGCCGTTAAAATACTCCAATTTTCCGCTAATGGCACGCTGGCCGCCAATGGGGTAGTTTTTTACCAGCGAATCGGCATATACCTTAAAAAATACCAATACAAGCTCCGCCGTGCCGTCTGTACAGTAAATCCGATACGGATGTTTGCGCGTCTGCGGCGGCTGGTGTTCGGTAACAGTTACAATCCCGGTCCATATTCTGCCATTTTGTGCCGAAACGAGCGGCGGCATCCATGTCCTGTCGACTACAGAAGCCGGCAGATGAAACAAAACGTCAATAACTTTTTCTCCGCAAAGATTTTTTACCAACTTGGCATATTTGTCGCCAATTCCTTTCAGCCCTTCAATCGGAGCAAACAGCGGATATAAAATACTCGGACGCATAATTTATGTTCTTTACAAATTTCGGGTTTAGGTTATTTATAAGTATGTTAATAACCGATATGTGCGCAAATGTCTAATGATTTTGAAAAATACAACAAAAAAACCCTTGCCGGCGTAGCCAAAGACGCCGAAGCTTTTGCCATACGGGATTTGCTTGCAGAAACGGATCGGGACATCCTCTGTATTTTGAGCGACGGCATCAGCCTTAACCAAGTCTATGAAACACTCTCTTTTCTTCAGCCGGAAGCAAACATTCTTACTTTGCCGGCATGGGATACTGTCCCATATGACCGAGTATCGCCTAATGCCGCAATTTTATCTAAACGCATTGAAACGCTGGCTAAACTTGTTTTGGATGCAGGGGCAAAAAAACAGCGCATTGTGCTGACCAGTATCGGCGCAGCAATTCAAAAACTGCCGCCGAAAAAAATATTCTTAAACACGCGCAAAAACATCCAAGTCGGCGGGAAACTTAATTTTGACGAATTTTTGCACTATGCAGCGGTCAACGGCTATACCCGCGTTGAGCAAGTTATGGAATCGGGTGAATATGCCGTACGGGGAGATATCATCGACATTTTTCCCAGCGGAGCCGAACAGCCGCTGCGCATTGATTTGTTTGACGACGAAATCGAACGGCTGAGATTGTTTGAAGTGGAAACGCAGCGCAGTACGGAGGATTTAAATTTTTACAGCTTTGACAGCGCCAACGAGGTTGTGCTTGACAAGAACACCATTAAGACATTCCGCTCCAAATATCGTGAGGCTTTTGGCGCAGAGGGGCTTAAAGACGAATTATACGAAAGCATTTCGGAAGGAAAGAAATATCTCGGCATGGAAAACTGGCTGCCGTTTTTTTATGACGGCGGCCTGCCGACGCTGTTTGACTATCTGCCAGGTGCCGACATTTTTCTGGGCGTTGATGCCGACAATGCTCTGAAGGCAAAAGAAGAAACGATTGCCGACCACTATGAAGCGCGGCTGGAAGCTTTGAAAATCCGTGAAGTTTCCGATATTGACAAGTACCGTCCCGTACCACCGGAACTTTTGTTCCTTGATGCGCAAAATTTTGCAGCGCAAATTCATCGCCGGCGCTATGTCTTATTTTCCAAGCGCTCTATACCGGAAAGCAGTGATGTTACAGATTATGGAGCGACTCCGCAAAAAATATTTGCCTCATTAAAAAACATCAATAACCTGACGGTTTATGAAGATTTGGCGCAGGAATTCGGCCGCAACAAAGATAAAAAAAGGATTATTTGCTGCTACAGCGACGGTTCTCTTGACCGGATGAAAAATATCCTCACCGAAAACAAAATTAAAAACCTTGCTGTTTCCGAAACTTGGGCACAAGCGGAAAAAGAAACCGCCAAAGGAAAAATTGCCCTAATCAGACTTGAACTGCAACACGGCTTTACCAGCCACAACTATTTTATCGTTACGGAACAGGACATCTGGGGCGAACGCAAGAATATCCGTGCGCACAAAAAGGTTTCTGCCGAAAATCTTATTGCCGACATATCATCCCTCAATATCGGCGAATATGTCGTTCACATTGAACACGGCATCGGCAGATTTGAAGGGCTGGAGAATATCGTAACAGACGGCGTAGCGCACGACTGCCTGAAGCTGATATACGCCAATAACGACAAACTTTATGTTCCGGTGGAAAACATTGACGTCATCAGCCGCTACGGCGCCGAAGACAGCAATGTGGCGCTGGACACGCTCGGCGGTTCAGCCTGGGAAGCAAAGAAATCTCGCGTCAAAGAAAAGATTAAAGACATTGCGGAAAAACTGATTAAAATCGCAGCACAAAGGCGGATGAAAAAAGCGGAGATATTTGTTCCCGAACGAGGTCTTTATGACGAGTTCTGCAGCCGGTTTCTTTATACTGAAACCGATGACCAACTGAACGCCGTAAAAGATGTTATTCACGATTTGTCGCTTGGTATGCCGATGGACAGGCTTATCTGCGGCGATGTCGGTTTCGGCAAAACGGAAGTTGCGCTGCGGGCTGCTTTTACGGTGGCTACAGGCGGTGCGCAGGTTGCCCTGATAGTACCGACGACTCTGCTGGCGCGCCAGCATTATCTGAACTTCAAGAAACGTCTGAGCGGCTTTCCGGTTAAGGTCAAGATGCTGTCACGGCTGGTTACGCCCAAAGAAGCCAGAGAGATTAAGCAGGGACTGAAAGACGGCAGTTTGGAAATCGTTATCGGCACTCATGCACTGTTGGCTAAGGATATTGAATTCTGCAATCTGGGACTTTTGATTGTTGATGAGGAACAGCATTTTGGCGTTGCACACAAAGAACGCCTGAAACAGCTGAAATCCGACGTTCATATCCTGACACTCAGCGCCACACCCATTCCCCGGACATTGCAGCTTTCTCTGACCGGAGTTAAACAGCTCAGTATTATTGCGACTCCGCCAGTCGACCGTCTGGCAGCAAGAACGTTTGTCATGCCTTTTGACAAAGTTATGATAAGGGAAGCTATATACCGTGAGAAATATCGTGGCGGACAGATATTTTTCGTATGCCCCCGCGTATCGGACATTCTGCAAATTGAGCCAAAACTCCGGGAACTGGTTCCGGACATTAAAATCGCTGTGGCTCACGGCCAAATGTCCCCGTCCCACCTGGAAGACGTTATGTGTGACTTTGCCGATGGCAAGGCGGACATTCTTTTGGCAACGACAATTATCGAATCGGGAATTGACATGCCCAACGTCAATACGATGATTATTTACCGGGCAGATATGTTCGGGTTGGCTCAACTGTATCAGCTGCGCGGAAGAATCGGCCGTTCAAAACTCCGCGGCTACTGTTATTTTACCATTCCCAACAAAAAAACGCTGACACCGATTGCCGAAAAAAGGCTGAATATTCTGCAGGCACTCAACCAACTCGGCGCCGGTTTTTCTCTGGCCAACCATGATCTGGATATCCGCGGCGCAGGAAACATTCTCGGAATAGAACAATCGGGGCACATAAAAGATGTCGGTATCGCTCTTTACCATCATTTACTGGAAGAGGAAATCAACCGTTTGAAAGCAGGAGAATCCGATAAAAATTCTCAAACTGCCGCGACTGATACAGACTGGACTGTACAAATTCTTACCGGCGTTCCGATTATCATTCCGGAAAAATATGTGGCGGACTTAGGCGTAAGACTCGGGCTTTATAAGCGCATTGGCGGCCTTAAAACAGTTGAAGAAATCAATGATATGCGCGAAGAGTTGATTGACCGCTTCGGCCCAGTTCCCGAAGAGGTCGAAAACCTGCTTAAGACAGTTGAAATAAAACAAATCTGCGCAATGTGCGGCATTGAACGCATTGAAGCCGGCGCGCGCGGTATCTTGATAGCTTTTCATAACAATACGTTTAGAAACGTCGACAAGCTTATGGACTTTATTAACCGGCAGGGCGGCGCCATAAAAGTCCGCCCAGATCAGAAACTGTTTGTCGAAAGGGATTTGACCGTATACAAGACTCGATTGGATACGATAAGAAAATACGCGGCAAAACTTTATGAGCTTTCGCTTTGAACCGACAGCCTTTTCTTAAAATGAAAAGTCCGCTTTTTTAACCGAATCAGTTTTTCTGCCGCAGTCAGGAGAGCTTTTCCAGCAGTTTTTTATAAGCGGCAGTCAAACGTTTGAACTTTTCTTCGGCTTCCTTATCGTCCGGATTCAAATCCGGATGGCAGGCTTTGGCCAGTTTTTTGTACTGTTTTTTTAAGTTGTCAAGATTAAATTCCTCGGCAGACAACTCCAAATGTTCCATTTCGCAGCGGTCTTCCCGACTGAAATAAACATTGTCGGATACTTTTTCATATCCGGAAAACCCATGAAGAAACTCAAGCTCTTCATCTAAATCACAACCGAATTTATATTTAATTTTGGAATGAAATCCGCTGAAACGCGTCTTTTTGCGAAAGGCTTCGTGTTCCGGTTCGCTGTTATCATCCGTATAGTAATTCCAGCGGGAGTTATATTCCTGCACGTGTTCCAGACAGAACCAGTAATAATCTTTCAGACTCCGGTCTTTCGGGGCTTTAAATTCTCCATCCTTATTGCAGCCCGGATGGTCGCACTTGCGATGCACTCCTTCATTTTGCGGCGCAAAATATTTACGAGCCCTTTTTCTTGCCGAAGCAGTTTTTATCACGACAATCCTCTCTTTTTTAAGTTAAAATCTTTTTGATATTAATATAAATCGCGACACTAGTCAAACAATAATGCAAAAAATGCTGGTGCATAAACAAAAGTTTGTAGTCGCTTCCCGTCAAATTAGCGGTTATTTTTGAAATATATGCAAATAAAAGGATTAGCAATGCCCGAACTGCCAGAAGTAGAAACAATCAAAGAGGCTCTGAGAAAAGCGGTAGAAGGCGCCGTTATCAAAAAGGTAATCGTGCGTAACAGAAGATTTCGCATTCCCGTTCCCGCTGATTTTGAAGATACGCTTGAGGGAGCTGCAATATTAAAGGTATCTCGAATTGCCAAATATGCCGTTTTGGATTTGAACAACGGTTTCAGCCTGGTCTGGCATTTCGGCATGAGCGGAAAAGTTAAAATTACCGATACACTTCCTGCCGTTTTAGAAAAACACGACCATATTATTATCGTTACGACAAGAGGAATCCTGACGTTTAACGATGCCCGCCGTTTTGGATTGATGACCTGTACAAAGACATCCGATTTAAGAACCTGCAGCTTATTTTCACACACCGGGCCAGATCCTTTTGACGAGCAGTTTAACGCGGATTATTTCTCAGCCAAACTCTGCCATAAAAAAACCGCCATTAAAATCGCCCTTCTAGATCAAAGCATTGTCAACGGAATCGGCAACATTTATGCCTCAGAAGCATTATATGCTGCAAGAATCTCCCCGCTAAGAGAATGTTGCAGCTTATCAAAACAAGAAATTTCCAACCTTATTAACGCCGTACGGGAGACTCTGCAAAAAGCCATAGATGCCGGAGGTTCGACTCTGCGCGATTATCGCAAGCCCGACGGCAGCATGGGATATTTCCAGCATATGCACTGCGTTTATGGAAAAGCCGGACAGAGATGTCCGGACTGTACTTGCGACGGTTGTACCGAAGGCATTAAAAAAATCATACAGGGAGGACGTTCAACTTTTTACTGCAGCCATTTGCAAAAGTAATCTATCTGCGCAATAAAATGAAACTTTGACGAAAACAATACAAAACAGAGGTAACCAATATGAACAAAATATTTTTCTTTTTCACACTTATCTGCGGATTATGTTTTACATCAGCCGAAGCTTTTGCCAAAAATTTCGTTTCCGGCTTTGAGGACATCCCCCTAATGGAAGGCTTAAAGCAGATTGAAAGCGATGATATTGCATTCGGAAACGAAGAAACCCGGTATCTTGAAGCGCAACTGGTCGCCGTCCGCAAAAAAAATTTCGCCGATATACAAAAATTTTACCGAGAGACTCTGCCACAGCTCGGCTGGACGGAACAAGCCGGAAGCGCGACATTTCTGCAATTCAGCAGAGAAAATGACATTCTGGAAATAAACCAAGTTGAAACAACACCTTTAAAAATCAGCATCAGTTTGAAAAATAAAAGCTAAATTTAACGATTTTTAAAAAAATCTGTTGACTATCCCGGATTATAGAGTATAAGTGTGTCAGAATTTTATTTGTGTTTAACTTAAATTTTAAGACAGGATAAAAAATATGGCCAACCATAAATCGGCAAAAACAAGAATAAACAGAAACAACAAAAGAAGCATTATCAACGGCGCACGCAGAAGCAGAGTCAGAACTTTTGTAAAAAAAGTTATTGCAGCGGTTCTGTCCGGTGATAAGGAATCAGCATCGACGGCTTTAAAAGTTGCTGAGAGCGAAATGATGAGAGCTGCCCAGAAAGGCGTATTTCACAAAAACAAGGCTTCCCGTACAATTTCGCGTTTAAGCCAAAAAGTAAAAGCTCTGTAGTTTTTCTTTTCTTGATTTTTCAGTTGCGCAAGCACCGTTTCTGTTAGAGGGTGTTTGCGCTTTTTTGTTTATTTTTCAAAGACTTGTTACGAATCTTTTTTAGAATCTGTGTCAAGCAGTTTTATTTAAATTTTCTTAAAATATGCTATTGTCTTTTATATTTTTATTTCGTATGGTTTCACCATGTTATGAGATGAGAGCAAAGAGAGTTGAACTTTATAATTGAAGCTTGGCATATCAAAAAAAATCTGACAGGCTTTGTAATAAAAAAAAATTCGATACTTTCTCTGATGATAGCACTTTTATTATTTTACGGCAACTTTTGCCTGCAACCAGAGATTCCTAAAGATATGGAATGTGCGTTGCCGGCATGATGAAAAGAAACCGTATAATAATTTGGTGAAGCGGTGAATTCCGCCGCCTCAAGTAAATTTTGAATAAATTTACTAAGGATATTTTTAAATAATATCCTAAATGTGAGATAGTATGATTGTATTCAGATTTTGCTTGAGCTTTCGCTATAATGCCGACATTTCCGAAACGGAGAATCGGATTTTGGTTTTATGGCGTCATATTGTTTGTATCGGGATTTCGCGATATAACGGTATAAGTTTATTAAATTATTTTGATATTAAATATGTTAACGGAAAATTTCGAAAACAGCTTTCAGTAACATATGTCAGCTTTTCATAGATTACGCAAACCGGTGTAACAGCCCGTGTCACGTACAAGTATATTAAACATAAAGCATTTACATTTGGCATACAGAACAGCTGCGGCGGAATTTTCAGGATAACAATAAATAACTATGAATTTATGTAACAATATCTAACTGTGGGAGATGGATATGGCAGAAGAAGCATATGTAAGTGAGGGAAGACCCATTGATACCCAATGGAGCCAAATTTGCAGCCAGTTAAAAATGGAGTTTGGGGAGACTGCGTTTGACAGTTGGCTGAAACCGCTTACAGTCGGAGACTTCAGTAACGGGGTAATGAATATTTGCGCTCCGACGGCTTTCATGAAAAACTGGGTTGTAACTCATTATTCGGATCGAATCAATAAAATATGGGAACAGCAGAATCCGAACATCAAAAAAATAAACTTTATCGTACAGACAGGTTTCAGCGACCGGCGCAGCGTTGATACATCCTTGTTAAAAAAGATATCCTCGACACCGACACCGCAAAACATTTATGGCTGTAACATTAACAGCAGTTCGTTTGGGCTTGTTGCCGGAGCCAATCTTGCCAATGACAGCATAAAAAGCAACAGCAATACGACTAACGGCGCTCCATTAAACCCCAATTATACTTTTGAAAATTTTGTTGTCGGAAAGACCAATGAGTTTGCTTATGCTGCCGCCCGTAAGGTCGCCGAATCTAAAAATGTTTCTTTTAACCCTTTGTTTCTGTATTCCAGCGTTGGTTTGGGCAAAACGCATTTGATGCACTCAATTATCTGGCACATTAAAAAAAATGATCCGAATCGCAACGTTATTTATCTAACGGCCGAACAATTCGTTTATAAATTCGTGAAAGCCCTGCGCTACAAAGATACCGCAGCCTTTAAGGAACAGTTCCGTTCCGTAGATGTCCTGATGGTTGATGACTTTCAATTTATGGGAAACAAAGGAACTACTCAGGAAGAGTTTTTCCATACATTCAGTTCATTGGTTGAAGAGGGCAAGCAAGTTATTATTTCGGCAGACAAGTCGCCGACGGATTTGGACGGAATCGAAGAGCGCCTGAAATCACGTTTGGTCGGCGGATTGGTGGTAGATATTATGCCGACGAATTTTGAATTGAGAATGGGAATACTGCAAAAAAAGGCAGAATTAATGGGAATCGATCTTCCGCAAAAGGTTGCCGAATTTCTGGCACAGAAGATTACCTCTAATGTTCGCGAACTGGAAGGTTCCCTTAAAAGAGTCGCCGCACATTCGCAGCTGCTTTCCGGCAAAGAAATCACGCTTGATATGACGCAGGACGTTCTTAAAGATATGTTGCGTTCCATTGACAGAAAAACAACGATTGATGAAATTCAAAAGAAAGTTGCCGAACATTTTAATATTTCAGTAAAAGAGCTCCAATCTTCGCGCAGAGCAAGAACGGTTGCCAGACCGAGGCAGGTAGCTATGTATCTGGCTAAGCAGCTCACATCGCGTTCGCTGCCGGAAATCGGACGCAAGTTTGACCGCGACCACACGACGGTTATGCATGCGGTTCGGAAAGTTGAGGAACTGATTATTGAGGATCAGTCCTTGGCTGAAAACATTGAAATTTTAAGACGGACTCTTGAAAACTGATTTGGTTTTCCGGATTTTGGGCTTAAACAAAAAAATTGTTGAAGACTTATTTTTTGACTTCTGCTTTTGCTGATTTGTGGTAGAGTGTAAGAAGATAAAGATAAGTCTTTTTTTAGGATAAAAATAATGAAATTTACAATTGAACGTGCACATCTGTTAAAGACTCTCAGCCATGTACAGAGCATTGTTGAGAAAAGGAATACGATTCCGGTTTTATCGAATGTCCGAATCGAAGCCAAAGGCGGAAGCATTAACTTTAAAGCAACGGATATGGATATTGAGATTACCGAAATCGTTGAAGCGAAAGTTATTGAAGAAGGAGCTACGACAGCTCCGGCTCATATGCTTTATGACATTGTCAGGAAACTTTCCGACGGCTCGGATGTCGAAATAACTTACCCTGACGACAAGAATGCTTTAAGTATTGCGTCCGGGCGTTCTAAATTTTCATTATCAACTATCGGTGTCGAAGATTTTCCGATTATATCCGGTGATGACCTGCCGATTAATTTTGACATCAGCCGTGATGAACTGAAGACTTTGATTGACCGCACGCAGTTTTCTGCTTCGGTGGAAGAAGCGCGCTATTATTTGAACGGCTTATATGTTCATGCTAAAAACGAAGGTGATGCCAAAGTTCTCCGCGTTGTAGCGACAGACGGACATCGGCTTGCCTGTGCCGAATCCCCGTTACCCGATGGGGCTGAAAAGCTTGAAGGAGTTATTATTCCGAGAAAATCTGTTTTGGAAATCAGAAAGCTGCTTGATGACGCGTCGACTGACAACGTTACGATGGCTTTGTCTGAAAACAAAGTGCGCATTTCTTTTGAAGACATCACTTTGACTTCTAAGCTTATTGACGGAACTTTCCCTGACTATGAGCGCGTTATCCCGACCGACAACGATAAAATTCTTGAAGTTAACGTGAAGGAGCTGGCTGCTGCGGTTGACCGTGTTTCCGTTGTTACCGAAAGAAGCAGGGGAATCCGCATGATAACAGATACGAATCATGTAACTATTGCAGCATCAAATGCCGAGTTGGGTAACGCTACCGAAGAACTAGAAGCAAAATATGACAAGGAATCGATTGATACCGGTTATAACTTCCGTTATCTGTTGGATATTTTAGCACAAATTAAAGGCGAAGAAGTTCGTTTCAGTTTGTCCGGCAGTGCCGCCGCTACCGTTATCAACGACACTTCCGACAACAGTGCCATTTATGTTCTGATGCCAATGAGAATCTAAGTGAGCGCAGCGGTTTATTCGAATACAAACAAAGAAGAAACTAAGGTTGGGTCTGCCGTCAGGCGCCTGACCTTAGTTAATTTTCGGAACTATAAATATCTGCGCTTAAACTTGACGCAGCCGTTTATTATTCTGAGCGGCGAAAATGGAAGCGGCAAAACCAATGTCTTGGAAGCTGTTTCTTTTTTATCGCAAGGGCGCGGTTTGCGCAGCGCAAAACTTTCCGAAATTAAGACTTTTGATTTTTTGGCGGATAAGCAAAAGACTCCTGTTTTTATCAACAACAGCGGCTGGGCTGTTTCGGCACAAATTGAAAAAGCCGGCGAGGAATTCAGCTTGGGTACTGCCGTAGAAAGTGTCATGAAAGAAACTGATTTCAATGAAGCCAAAGAAGTAGAAAGGCGAATCGTCCAAGTCAATAACCAGAAACTGCCTTCACAAAACGAGTTAGGAAATTATTTATCCATCATTTGGGTTACACCGCAAATGGATCGCCTCTTTCTTGGCGGAACCCAACCTCGGCGCAGTTTTTTGGACCGGATTGTCTATGCTTTTGACACAGAACACGCTCGCAGACTTTCCTCATACGAAAATTTATACCGGCAATGGCAGCAAATATTAAAAAGCGGGAATGTAAATAATTCCTGGCTGACGGCATTAGAAGAGCAGATGTCAGGAATCGGCGTTGCCATCGCTGCCGCACGCAGGGAACAGGTACAAAAGCTTAATGCTTTCATTGAACAGAATCCCGACGATGTTTTTCCCGAGGCCGTATTGACCCTTGACGGCACTATTGAACAAATGCTGGATACAAAACCGGCAATTTACGTTGAAGACTTTTATCGAGAATCCCTGTTTAACCAAAGACGCAGTATTTTATTCAACGATTCAAGCAGCAGCATTAACAAAACGGATTTATGCGCCGTTTATAAAAAGAAAAATGTTCCTGCGGGTCTCTGTTCTACCGGGGAACAAAAATCCCTTTTACTGAGCATTATACTGGCGCAGGCAAAATCTCTGCTTCACAGCCGAGGAATCCCGCCGATATTGCTGCTTGACGAGGTTGCCGCCCATTTGGACGACTCTAAAAAAGACGCCCTGCTGTCAAAAATAAAAGCAATGCATTTACAGGCCTGGCTTACGACAACAACTTTATTTGAATTTTTAAGCATCAGAGAAAACGCTCAATTTTTTGAAGTCAAAGACAATACGGTTCGGGAAATTGTCCTCGGTTGATTTTTAAGCAGCGCCTTTCCACAAAAGATAATACTTAAAGCGCTGACATTAAAAATCAGCGCTTTTACTTACATATTGAAAAAATAAAAATTTAGAACTGCTCAAACTCATGTTTGAGGTCGCGGTCAAACATTGAGCGAATAGTCTGCTTTACATCTGCCCCTTCGTACACAGCTTTATATAAAGCCTGACATATCGGCATATTGATGTTTTCCCTGTCGGCAATATTTTTTACTGCCTTTAGGGTATAATATCCCTCGGCCAATTTGCCAAACCCCTCTCCTTTAGCAAACATTTCTCCAAACATACGATTATGACTATGCTTCGAAAACAGCGTTGCCTCATAATCCCCCAAATGAGACAGCCCATAAGCAGTCATCGGATTGCCGCCAAAATGCTTAATAAAGCGCCCGACCTCTACCGGTGCACGCGCCATCAGTGCGCCTTTTAACCCATACCATTCCAGACCATCCAAAATACCTGCCGCTATGCCAATAACGTTTTTGAGCGCCGCACCTATCTGATTGCCTATAAAATCTGCACCATAATAAAACCGTATCAAATCACTTTGCAGCATTTTGATAACACGGCCTTTAACCTCTTCCTCATCGCTGTCTATCACGGCACAGGACGGAACTTTTTTCATATAATCTTGAACATGCCCCGGCCCGCCTAAGGTCGCAATATGAATCGGCTGCTTAATTTCCTCACGCATAACCGTACTCAACAACGTTGCGTTTGGTTCTTCCAGTCCTTTCATTGCCAGCAAAAAGGTTTTACCGGCGACATTATACCCGTTCAACTCTTTTGCCAACGAACGCAGATGTTGGCTGCCAATAGAGATAATGATAAAATCGTTATCCAAGACTTCCGAAACTTTTTCATACAGAAACATATTGTCCGACAACGACAAATATGCATTTTTGCGCGTTTCCTTCAATTCAATAAAATCGGGAGATGTCGGACGGCTGTATATTTTCACCCTCTCCATTCCGCAGCAGTTTGCAGCATACCAGGCAAGGAAAGTTCCCCAACGGCCACTGCCAATAACAGAAATTTCAGACATATCGAAATCCTTTTGCAATATAATATTATGTTATGTTTTTATCGTATGCTCCTTTTCCCGTCTTGGCAAATCAAGATTATAAAGAATCAACAAGCCTGTTGAGGAAATACCCTTATTTGGCCGAATATGCACCGGACAGAGCATTATTGGACAGATAAGAAATCCTTACTTTAATTTAAAAAAAAGGATAAATGGGGAAAAATCAGAGTTTCTTTTTAATTCTCTGGCGACCGATTATAGCATTAATATAGTCAAATTTTGCAAATGATTTATAGGCATAGTCAAGACTTTTATTTTCATATCCGTAAAATACCTTATTGGCCAGCCCCTTAATGGCATCGTCAATTTTTTTAAATGCCTCATTATAATCTTTGCTAAAGTTATTTTTGGCTTTTTTCTGAACCAAATCATGATATGCAGCAATAACTTTAGCGGTTTCATCAGCCGAATTAGCATATCCCTTTTTCTCAAATTCATGCATAATTTGAGCTGTCGTCTGATAAAAACACTTATTGGTCAAAATACTTTTTTGTGTTTCATTTTTGCTGTCTATAATCATGGCAAGAACGCAAACCTCCAAAATATATAAGTTTTATAACACAACTATTTTATTTTTCAAGTCATTTCTTTGTTTTTACGCCATCGGTCCGGGGTGCAAAAAAATATTGACTTCTTAGATATTTGCTTTTATAAGAGGTTGCGTAAACCGAGAGGCGGCCGTTTAGCCTGCCTTTAAATAATTAATAACTAACCGGAGATTTAATATGAAACGTACCTATCAACCCAGTAAGCTGGTAAGAGCCCGCCGTCACGGATTTCGTACCCGTATGGCAACTGCCGGCGGCCGCAAGGTTTTGGCTGCCCGCCGCGCGAGAGGTCGTAAAAGACTTTCAGCTTAGTTTATAAGCAGATGACAAAAATACTTACTTTTAAAAAAAGAAAAGATTTTCTACGGGTCGCCCAGAGTTTTCATGTTGCAACACACAATATGGTTCTTCAGGCGGCTCATAGTTTATCTGCAACACCGGACATTATGACCGGTTATACCGCAACCAAAAGAATCGGCAATGCCGTTATCCGCAACAAAAGCAAACGACGGTTGCGCGCTATTGCCAGAGACGTTTTGCCGCATTATGCCGCGCCCGGGGTTGATTATGTTTTTATTGCACGGCTTTCTACTGCCGAATGCAATTTCAAGGAATTGAAAAAAGATGTTATTTATGCCATTAAACGCATTAATAAAAACTTTGTTCCACAAAACGATGAAAACCGTGACACGCCTTGCGACGATGCTGTTCCGGTAAAGCCTGACAACTCCGTTGCCTAAGAGGCACAATGAAAAAAGCTCTCCATATTTGCCGCAATATTCTGTTTGTTTTCGTTACATCTTCGCTGCGGTTTTATAAAAAATGGATATCGCCATTGCTGCCTCATGCCTGCCGCTATACGCCAACCTGTTCGGAATATATGCTGCAGGCCATTCAGGAGCACGGCTTGTTCCACGGTTCCATTTTAGGCATAAAGCGCCTGCTTCGATGCAATCCCTGGGGCGGCTCCGGCTATGACCCCGTTCCTCAGGCAAAAGAACAAACAAAGCAGAATCCCCGGCTACAAAACAAAGATACGGATTAACCCCCTATAATGCTTTACAAAACGGCTTTTTTATATTAGAAAGAGTGAAATTATTAAAGAGAAACAATACTGCAGGAGACATATTAAAGATGAAAGATGAATTGAGATCTCTGTCGCTGGCAATTTTATTGTCCTTTATTGCCATTTATTCCGTCAACTATTTTTTCGGCATTGACAAGAAGAGCGCTGTCCAGCGGCAAATATCCGAAATTGAACAGGCTACGGAGCAATTCAAACATCCTGCTGCCGAAAAGGTTTCTCCCGCAGCAGTTAAAACAACCGAAGATGCTGTTGCCGAAGATGCCCGTATTAAATTTGAAAATAATTCCGTTGCCGGAAGCATCAGGCTAAAAGGCGCCCGTTTTGACGATTTGTATCTGACAAAATATAACGTTTCTTTAGAGGAAAACAGTTCCAAAGTCGAATTGTTAAAACCTGCTCAAACGGCAAACCAATATTTTGCTGACTTGGGATGGCTTTCATTGGACAAGAATCTGGCATTGCCGACGGCCAATACCATCTGGAGGACGCAGGATACTGCTCTTACGCCTGACAAACCTATCGTTTTGAGTTGGGAAAACGGACAAGGACTTATATTTACCAGAAAAATTTCTATGGATAAAAATTATCTTTTTACGATTGATGACACTGTTGTAAACAATACAAAAGAAGAAATCGAGCTGTTCCCTTATGCCCTTATCAGCCGCAATATAAAAGATATGGCTCAAACGCGCTCCGTTGTGCATGAAGGTATGAACGGCGTTATTAACAATACGCTTCATGAACTAAAATACAAAGATTTAGACAGCGATGACAGCGAGAGTTTTGAAACTTCCGGCGGCTGGCTTGGCTTTTCTGACCGCTATTGGTTTTCAGCTTTAATCCTCGGCAACCAAGACAAAGCCAAAGTAACTTTTAAAAATAACGGCGATTACAACTATCAGGCTGATTTTCTTGGGTCAAGGGTTATCCTTCCTGCCGGCGGAGAGGCCTCTTATTCCTATAGACTGTTTTCAGGAGCCAAAGAGGTGAAACTTCTGGATAAATATACCAAAGAAAACCATATTCCCAAGTTTGATTTGGCTGTTGATTTCGGCTGGTATTATTTCCTGACAAAGCCGTTCTTTTATATCTTGGACTTTTTGTACGGCTTTCTCGGCAATATGGGCTGGGCTATTTTGCTTTTTGCCGCTTTGCTCAGGTTGTGCATGTTCCCTATTGCCAACAAGTCTTATACAAGTATGGCAAAGATGAAAGCACTGCAGCCGAAAATCAACGATATCCGCAGCAAATACGGCGACAATCAAATGCTTATTCAGCAGGCGACAATGGAACTTTATAAGCGGGAAAAGATTAATCCGGCTTCGGGCTGTCTGCCGCTGCTGATTCAAATTCCGGTATTTTTCTCACTGTATAAGGTTTTGAACATTGCAATTGAGATTCGGCATGCCCCGTTTATCGGCTGGATTAAAGACCTGTCTGCCCCGGATCCGCTGACACTGTCGCAAATTCTTCATATTTATGTTCCGGGATTTATTGATATCGGCTTATGGCCCATCTTTATGGGGTTCACCATGTGGATGCAGCAAAAACTTAATCCGGCACCGGTTAATAAAGACCAGGCGAGGATGTTTGCCCTGATGCCGGTATTCTTTACCTTTATGCTCGGCCATTTTGCTTCCGGTCTGGTTATTTACTGGACTTTGAGCAATATCCTGTCTATCATCCAGCAAAAAGCGATTATGCGCAAAAACGGAGTAGAGTAATGGCTGAAGACATCTCTGAAGAAAAAAAAGAGCGTTTGGCACGCGGACGGGAACTTTTTAATAAAAAATGCGATTTCGTCTTAAGTGTTGCAAATTTGAATCAGCTACCGGACGGCGACAGGGTGGAAGTGGCTTTTGCCGGCCGCTCCAATGTCGGGAAATCCAGTTTGATTAATGCTCTTTTCGGCCAAAAAAAACTGGCAAAAACTTCGTCGACGCCGGGACGGACACAGCAGCTCAATTATTTTAACCTTGATGACAAACTCTATCTGGTTGATTTACCCGGTTATGGTTTTGCCAAGGCTCCGAAAGATATTGTTAAAAACTGGCAGAAACTGATTAATTCCTATTTAGTTGGCAGGGCAACCCTAAGGAGAGTTTTTTTATTGATTGACTCCCGCCACGGCATAAAAAAAATCGATGAGGAAATTATGGAAATGCTGGACAAAGCTGCGGTAACTTATCAGATTGTCTTAACCAAAATTGACAAGATAAGCGCCAAAGAACTGGAAAAGGTTTTGACGGCAACGGATAAAATTGTCAGAGAACATACAGCTGCCCATGTTACGGTTCTGAAAACAAGTTCGGAAAAAAATTTGTATTTAGATGAGCTAAAGGCAGAAACGGCAGATTTGCTGTAACATTTGCTGTTTTGCGCAAGGAATTCCGATAAAATTTCCGTTATCCGTTTTCAGGTGATTTCGGTTATGCCGCGGATGTTTCCATCTCGGACAATTTGGACGACATGGAGTTTGCGACGCATTTCTTCAATGGTTTTTTCCACATCAATGTGAGGCTGAGTGCGCATTATACGTTTTACAAACGCTTCATAGGCAGCAGTCGAACTTTCCGCATGGATTGTCGCCAAGCAGTTATCATGACCGGAACCCATCAGTTCCCAGATGGCGGCAGCATTGCTGGTTGAAATCTCACCGCCAATAATGGCATCAGGCGTAAAACGCACAATCAAGTCGATAACTTTGGAATAATCCATACTGTTAGTCTGTTCCGTACGCGACAGGACGATGTGAACATGGTTTGGCTGCGGCACATTAAGTTCCCGCGTATCCTCTACGGTAATAACCCTCTTATGAATATCCAAAAGCTTTAGCAAATTGTTCAACAACGTCGTTTTACCGGTACCGGTACCACCGCTGACAAGAATATGGTCTCCGCGGCGTAACGCAAGAAGAAGACGTTCATAAGCGTCATCCGGGTCTTTTATGTTTTTTAACGGATTTATTTCCTTTAGCCTTTTACCTTGCTCCAGCCCGTAATCGCCAAAACCGAAAGCAACATCATCCGTATGAAGACGTATTGTTATGGCTATGCCCCCCGTTGCCGAATCGTCCAAATCGTATTCAATGTTTTTTCCGGCCACGCCGGTGAAACGATGCCCTCCGGGAATTCGGGCGTAAACTACAGGAGACCCGTTAATAGGATCAAACTCCTGATCATTCAAATTGGCAATAATATGCAGAAGATTGGTCAAATATTCTCTTGAGAGTTTGGGGTCTTTATAGTTTACCCAAGGAAAAGCCCGTTTTCCGCGCAAGCGGAGCCAAATATCTCCGGGATGGTTGATTGCAACTTCCTCGATATTTTCCTGTTCATACCAATAGGCAAGCGGCCTCAAAACGGAGCAGAGCACCTCATCGTCCAACTTTCCCATAACTTTCTTACTCCAAAAAAATATTTTCCATTTTGTTTTATTGTACCACGTCTGCCCTTTTTCGTCAAGTTTTGAAGCCTGCCCGACAGTATTAAACTTTAGAACAGTTCAATATCGCCGGATATTTCTTCTTCACTCTCGGGAGCTTCCGTGACCGATCCGTCTGCTGCCGGCGGCGGAATTGCCCCGATATTCTTTCTCGGCTGAGGAGCATTCGGATTATTCTGCGGATTTTCGTTTACAAGGCCATCACCACCGCTATTATTGTTGGTCTGCGCCTGATTGCCCAAAATAACCTTCTGGCTGTTATTGGCATTATTTCCTTCTACCTGAGATGTGCTTCTTGTCCCGCCATCGTCAGGATATACTTCGTTGACCAAACCGCCGTCTCCGCCGCCCGGACGCGCTGTCTCAACGTTCTTTTCAATATCTTTCGTACTTCTCAGCCACAAATCGGTCATCGGATAAATGATTATTCTTGTTCCGGCCGGAACATAGGTAACCGGCTGAATTTGCGATTTGCTGTCAATAATTTCCTGCAATATCTGATCCATCTTATCCATAAATTCCTGCCGGGCATCTGTTGCTGCCTGCTGTTTGGACGTTTCCACCTCTCCGGTACTGTCTTCATCAGCAGCCATCATATACGTTATTGCCGAGCTGACCATCGTTCCTACGATTGGCAACGTATATTTTTTGACCAGCTGTTCATCAACATATCCCAAAGCGCCGCCACCGCGCCCCTGCGCATCACCGGTCTGCGTCCTTCCTGCATCCAGAAGAAATGCAATCCCGTCAGGACGAATTATCCTGCTCCAAGATATTTCAAGTTTGACACCGCCACTTGAATTGTCAAAACGGCTTTCTACATCTACTGTCTGCAGCCCGCCGATTACCCGGCTTCCGGCCGGAATAATAACGTTACGCCCCGAATCTCCGTACACATTCCTTTCCACAATTGCAGTAACAGGCGCTTCACCCAAAGAAATCAAGGATCTGGCCAAAACAGCCGGTATCGGTTTATCTGCGGTAATCATATTATCCATATTAACCCGCAAAGTCGAAACTGCCCGGTTTATCCCCCAATCGTCCTGCCAACCGGTGTATGAAGCAGCATTATAGCCGGGCATTACTTTTGCCGCAGTCATTGTCCTACGGCGCTCTTCCTGCAGCTGGGACAATATAGCGGCACGTTTCGGATTATATCTGCCGCCGGGACCTATACCGCCGCCGGGACCGACATTGGTTACTTCGTTTCGGTAATCCCAGGGATTAACCGTAGCTCCGCTTGCAATCTGCTGCCACCATCTTGTATTAATATTTTTGGCATCTTCCGATTTCTGCTCTTGCAGAGAGCCTACCGTATTCCCCTCGTTATCGGTGATTTCGCCATTTTCTCCCATGTTGCCAACAACGGTTCCGGTTTCATCTATTACCTTATTATTGCTGTATACATCACCGATATACCTTCCTCCCGGTGTTACGGCTATCCCTATGACTTTATGGTTTATTTTGGTATCAGCGGCCTCTTTTTCTTCCTCGGTCAGCTCCGGGATATTTTCTTCCTCCGTGGATATGCCTGACTGCGCATCACTGCTTTCTGCTGTTTTATCAGTTTCGTCTTGTTCATGAATTTCGTCTGCCGGAGTTTTATTTTCCGTTTCTTCACCTTTGGTTTCAACAGCCGTCTTTACTCCATTTTCCGGTTCAACCGGTTTTTGATAATATTGGAGTTTTTCGGCCACAGCAATTACGTTGCCGCCAGCATCCGTTACCTTTCCATCCGGCTGAAGTTTTCCAACTTCTACATTTTTGACATTAACAACCGAACCATCTAACTTCAAATGACCTATTACCTGTTTCTGCGCATCAAGAATTTCATAGCCCCTTGCTCCTCTACCGATTAAATTCTGTTTTTTATCCAGTACAAATCCCTGATAAACAGTTCCGATAATTTCTCCCATTACGCTGTAAACCCGACCGTTTTTGGCGATATATCCGACGGTTTTCCCCTCATTGTCATAGACATACAAATCATATAACGCGTAGCCGTTCCCGCCATTTTTAGTGATTACTTCGCCGTTATACCTAACTTGCCCCAAAGTTTCGCCGCTATCGGAAACTACACTGCCATCAGCCTTTACGCGCCCAAGATAAACGTTATTCCGGTCAAAAGCTACCGTGTATTTAAAAGGAACACCAATATTGCGCCCATCTTTGGCCTTAATACTGCCGTCTAAATCAATAACAGCGGTTTGAATTCCGGAACTATCTGCCACATTACCATAAAAATCCGTATATCCGATAATTTTATCATCAAACCCCATTACCGACATATACGGGATTATCTGACCGATAATTTCTTTCTGGGCATTTCGAACTTTACCATTGATATCCAGACATCCCAAATTCTGATTTTTATAGTTCAGAGCCGTTCCCAACGGACTTAACACCCCAATTGACGTTCCGTTTTCGCCAATTACCGTACGCGGGTGGATGACATGGCCGACGACCTGCTCCGTTTCATTAACAACCTGACCATTTGCCAAAACCATTCCCAAATATGCGTCTTTGCTTGTTCTTGCCTCTCCGCCGTCAGAAACTACGCCTAAAAATCCGCACTCAGGCGAAACAACGGCTCCCATAGAGAGAGCAGTTCCGTACAACGCTCCCATGTTATCCAAAACGTATCCGTTAGAGCTTATTTTTCCGACCGTTTCATTTCCGTTTACAACCTGTCCGCTTATTAAATTCGTTCCCAGATAGTCGCCGTTTATGCTGATGCTTACCGGGGCACTTCCGGCTCTACCGTAATTCCGGGAAATCCGACCGGAAAGGCTCACAACGCTGCCATCCGGCAATACTTTGGCAAAAGCCTTATTCTGCCCGTTTACAACCAGATTTGTCGAATTGACAGTTCCCAGACTTTCTCCAGAAAAGTCCGTTATATATTTGTCTTCAATTATTTTACCTAACGGCTTATCATTTTTATCCAGAAATATACCGGAGCCGGTTAATCGAGCAATTTCATTCAGAGAACCGTTTTCTGTTTTTCCATTGCCTGATGTGTAGGACAGGGCTGTTCCCTCAGGAGAATAAATGTCGCCAAAGTTGAAATTTCTTCCGTTAACATTTCCCGTTTCATTGAAAACATAGCCATAAGGCGATATTCTATAAGTTTTTCCGCCAACTTCCAAAACTGAATTAACGCCACTGATACCGATGAAGTCATTGCTGTTGTTAAAATTTAGCCGCTCAGACAAGATTTTACCGATGCGTTTGCCGTTGCCATCAAAAGCTTCATCGGATTTCATTATCCCCAAGTCAACGCCTTCCAAAGAAACGACCTTTCCGCCAATCGAAGCATTTGCCCGAAGCTGTCCTAAATAATCAAATATCGGCCCGGTTGCATTTACGGTGCCAATAATCGTCCCTTTGTCATCTATAACATGCCCGGATGCGCCGATTTTTCCAACCTTATTTCGCCCCCGTACGATTTTTCCGTCTGCCGTAATCCGCCCGAGATATTTCCCGTCCAACGTATTAGCCGTAGCAGACATACTTACGGTAAAGCCAATAATGCCGCCTTCCCTGTTAATAACGCGATTGCCGCTAACTGCCAGGGCAACAACCGTACCATTATTGACGACTTCTCCGTTGTAGCTGACAACCCCCATATAACTTCCGTCAAGAGCAAAAGCATACCCGCCCTCGACAACATGGCCTATTACCTGATTGTCTGGGCTGTATGCAAAACCGTTGGCGTGAATATTGCCGATAACATTTTTCTTCAAATCAATTACTTTTCCGTCCGGGGCGATACTTCCCAAAAATTTCCCCTGCGATGAAACAACCATCTTGGAAGAAATCAACCTGCCGGCCAAAAAGATTTTTCTTTCGCTTCCGGCATAGCCGTAAGCATATCCTGCCGCGGTTACAAACCCCGAATTTTCTCCCGCAAGATTATAAAAACGCCCGTCTCCGGAAACTCTTCCGACGATACTGCCCGAATCATTGTAAACTAGCCCGGGAGAGACCACGGCTCCCAGTACATCATAATTATCATTTACAACCAAACCATTGGGCAGAACCTTTCCGACAAGATTATCGTTAATTGATGTTACAGAACCGTCATTGTTGACTTTTCCCAAGATGCTGTTGTTATAAGATATGGCTATTCCCTGCGGAACAATGCCGCCTGCCAGGCTGTTATCCTCATTTAACACAAAGCCGTCAGCCGTAATATGACCGACAAGCTCATTATTGAAGTTAATAACAGAACCGTCCGGAATGACTTTACCGATAAGATCTCCATTAAAATTAAGCGCACTCATATCTGCTGCAACGGCATTCTGGCTGATACTCCAAAACAACGCCGCAGACAATATAATCCTGCCTAATCCAAATATCTTAATGCGCAAATCAGTTCCTCCGGTTTTGAGCGACTTCATCCAATACATATCCGGAAACCTGATTTCTGATATTTATATATGAGCCGTTGCTCTTCAAATATCCAATCCTTCCGTTTGTTATACTCAGCACATTGCCGTTCGGGGCAAGGCGACCAAAATATTTTCCTCCGTTCCCTAGTATATTAGCACCTATTTTATACGGATGTCCCATAATTTTTCCATTGTTATCTACAACTAAATTTGAAGAAATCATTTTTCCTATAACAGACTGCTCCTCGTCCAGTACTTTTCCTTCGGCATTAACAAAACCAACCACTTTGTCCTGTTCGTTTATTACAATATCCCCTTCAACGATTTCTCCTAAGAGAATCCCCCTGTCATTAACAGCCTGCCCTGAGCTCAGTATTTTTCCGATGCGGCGATTGTCAGCCGAAACTACCGACCCATCCGCTACGACCTGCCCGATTATGCGCCCCGAATAATCCAAAACGACCCCATGTTTCAGGACACTATAGTTTTTGTTTGACGTACCGCCGGGAAGGACTGTCGCCGCAATTTTGTCTTCAACGTCAATGATATCTCCGAACGCGTTCAGATACCCTTTTACATTGCCCTGAACATCTATGACAATATCTTCGCCGATGACTTCGCCGATAATCTGTTTATTTTTATCAAGCACATGCCCGTCTGAGCTGACAAGCCCGCTCATATTGCCGTCTACGTCAATCACTTTGCCGCTTTTACTGACGTATCCAAGATACGAACCGTCATACCCAATTCCAACTCCGGTTTGTAGAACTCCGCCTTTATATTCTCCTTTTTCGTTAAACATCCGACCTTTGGCATCAATTCGTCCCAGAACTGTTCCCAAAACATCTATAACCGTACCATCACCATTGACAAAGCCAATATAATCACCGTTAAAATCCACTACATTCCCTTGCGGCAAAAGCCGTCCGGGACGGTTTGCATAAAAAGAACTTCCGTCATAAATGAATCTGTCTACGGCAATGCCTTTTTGATTGTAAACATAACCATCGGCAAACAGATGTCCGATAACTTTACCGTTAGAATCGACAACTATATTTTTCTCAGGCAGCACTATTCCCTTTATTTCTTTTTTCGGGTTAACAATAAGGCGGTTCAAGAGAATTTTAGTATTGGGAATAACTTCCGTGCTGTCATAACCGAATGTTGATAAATTATTTATAAATTTTCCATTTAAATCATACGCCTGAGACTTGTCCATCACCTGTCCAACGATAAAACCGTCCTTGTTCAGAACCTCTCCTTGAAGATTTGCACATCCAACCGTTCCGGCTCCTGACTTAATGCTTCCGTCCGGGGTCAGCAGTCCCATCATCTCGCCGCTGTAATACAGGGCATAGGACATTTCAAAAACTTTTCCGATGACTTTTCCGTCAGGATTCAAAACTCCTCCGTCAGGATTGACACAGCCGACATACTCCCCGTTTTCGCCGCGCACATAGCCGTCAGAACCGGCTTTGCCGATGATATTGCATTTATCATCCCGAACCCAGCCTATTTTGGCTACGTCGCCGGTATAATTGCCGTCTTTATCTACAATGCTGCGGTCAAATAACATCCGGTATCCGGTATCCTGTCCGTCTTTTTTTACCTTTGCATCGCGGTCAACATATCCGTAGTGCCTGCATCCCCAGCCTACAGCCAAACCGCCGACAACCGTTTTGCCGATAATGCTGTTGCCTTCCGTTGCCCGAATTAATGAATTCGGCAGTATTTTGCCAATAACCTCGTCTTTGGCATTAACGACTTCTCCGCGATTGTTGATGCTTCCCAAGCTGTATCCGTTCGGGGAAACAGCTATCATATCCTTCTTTATGACGGCGCCGATTTTAATACCCCGTGAGGTGATGACGTTTCCATTCTCATCAATAAATCCTATTACCAACCCGTCAGCATCATATACTTTTCCGTCTTTTCCAACATAACCTATAACATTGCCGTCATTATCCACGGCCAGATTTGAATATTCCCCCACTTTTCCGGTAATCTTTCCGTTCTCATCAGCAGTAAACTCCATATTGTCGCCAGCCCGGCCGACAATCTTTCCCGAAGAATCTTTAATGCTGCCGTCTTCCTGCACGGTTCCTAAAATATTACCGTCAAAATCACGGGCATTGCCATTTTCATCGACATAGCCGATAACATTGCCGTTACCGTCCAATACTGCCCGGCGATTAACAACGCTCAATGTTCCGCTGCCATTTTGCGCAAGGCGACCGATTACCTCTCCGCTGCTGCCATGAACAGTTCCGTCTTCAGCAACAAACCCAATCACCTTGCCGCCATTTCCTATTACATGTCCTTTATCATCAACATAGCCGATAACTTTGCCGTTTTCGTCAACTACAACTTTGGACAAATCTCCGGCTTTGCCGATGATATTGCCATTGATATCATGAATCGTCCCGTCTTCGCCCAAATATCCGACTAAATTGCCGTCAAAATCATGAACCGTTCCATCATCATCAATGTAACCAATAACTTTGCCGTCCTTATCATAAGCCAAACGCTTGCTTATATCCGCTTTTCCCAAGACTTCTCCGGTTACCCCGACGACGTTGCCGTCATCATCCAGAAAACCCAACAGTTCGCCGTTTTCTTTATAGACGTTTCCGTCTTCGCCGATATAACCGATAACATTGCCGTCTTTGTCAACAGCCAGCCCGGCGGTTCCCCCTACCCTGCCAATGACCCGGCCGTATTGATCCGTAATTGTACCGTCAGGATTGGCTTTACCGATTAAATTTCCATCAAAGTCGTAAACGTTGCCGTTTTCATCAACATATCCGATAACATTGCCATCCTTGTCATAAGCTAATTTGCCATTTTTGCCGACTGAACCTATAATTTCTCCGGTATTATTGAGAATATTACCGTTATCGTCGACATACCCCAGCGTATTTCCGGCAAAATCCCTGACTTCGCCATTTTCGCCAACGTAGCCTATTATATTGCCGTCTTTGTCGTACGCCAGATTTTTGGCTTCGCCCACCGAGCCGATAATATCGCCGTTAATTCCGATAATATTGCCATCTTTGTCGACCATCCCCAGTACATTGCCGTTTTCATCGATAACCCGCCCGTTTTCATCGACATAGCCGAGAACCTTTCCATCTTTATCTAATGCCAGGCGGCGTTCCGCACCGGCTTTGCCGATGATGTTGCCGTCCTTGTCAACAATATTGCCGTCTTTATCGACTTTGCCAAGGATGTTTCCTTTGAAATCCTTCACTGTGCCGTCCGGCTCAATATAGCCGATGACTTTACCGTTTTTATCAAGAGCCAGCCTGCGGCCATCGCCGATTTTTCCGATTATTTCGCCATTGGCGCCTATAACATTGCCGTCTTTATCCACATATCCGACAATTTTTCCGTCGGGTCCGATAACATTGCCGTTTTCATCAACATATCCGAGGATATTGCCATTTTTATCATAAGCGAGCCTAGCGCTCTTGCAGGCCGTACAAATTATCTCTCCCGATGCGACAACTTCGCCCTTGTCATTTACATATCCGATTATTTCATTGCTTTTATCAAAAGCGAAATTATTGTTTTTCATATAACCGATAATTTCACCGCCTTTATCACGCAGCGTCTTCTTATCTGCATCCAGTTTTCCAATGATATTTTCCCTGACGGCCAGCACATTTCCTTTTAAATCAACCAGACCGGCAATTTTGTTTTCATTACCGCGCACATAGTTTTTATCGTCAACATAACCGATAACGACATCGTCACTCCGGCGGACAACATTCAAAGCTATGCCGGTCTTTCCAATTAGAATTCCTTTGGTATCAGCCACATCTCCATTTTTATCATTGCCGATAACTTTGTTATTGAAGTCTTTTACGGTACCATTGGCTTCTACAAAACCTATAATCTGGTTGCGCCGGTTATAAACAACTTTCTTTCTGACGCAGGTTTTGCCGATGACGGTATCTCCGGCTTTGACTACATTGCCGTTTTTATCTATAAAACCGACAATTTTACCTTTCTCGTCAACAACACGGCCATGTTCATCAACATAACCGATAATATTGCCGTTTTTGTCCGTTGCAACTTTCCTAAAATCGCCGGCCTTGCCGACAGCCCGACCTTTCTTATCCAATATTGTTCCGTCTGCAGACATTCTGCCGATGAGATTACCCTTGAAATCCTTTACAGTACCGTCAGGCGTTACATAGCCAATCACCTTGCCGTCTTTGTCATACGCAAGACGTTTGAAATTTCCGGCGGTACCAAGATTTTCGCCGCTGGATTCAATAATGTTCCCGTTTTTATCAACAACACCGATTATTTTGCCGCTGCAATCGATTACGCGTTTTTTATCGTCTATATAGCCGATAAACACGCCCTTGCCGTTAAATGCCAGTTCCCTGACTTCTCCGGCTTTGCCAATTACGCGGTTATTTTTATCCAAAATATTACCGTCTTTATCAACTTTTCCTAAGACTATACCACCGCATCCCTTTACCGTGCCGTCAGTATCGACATATCCTATAAACTTGCCGTTTTTATCATAGGCGAGCCGGCGGGAAGTTCCTGCTTTGCCGATTATCTTGCCGTTTGTTCCGATAATTTTACCGTCTTTGTCAACAAACCCCAGCAATTTTCCGTCTTTGCCGATGACCCGTCCTTTATCATCAACTATTCCCATTACCTTGCCGCTTTTATCAAAAGCAAGAGTCGCATAATCGCCGGCACTTCCTATCCTGCGGCCGTTTTTATCTATGATGTCGCCTTTATCATTAACTTTGCCTATAACATTTCCATCAAAATCAACAACATTGCCGTCATCATCAATATAACCGATTGGTTTGCCATCTTTCCCCAACGCAATGCGCTTTTTATCCGCCGAATTGCCGGCACGCTCCGTGCTTATGATATTGCCGTTCTTATCAACATTGCCGATGTGTTTTCCATTGTGGTCGAAGACGCGCCCCTGTTCGTCAATATGCCCGATGACTTTTCCGTCCTTATCTAAGGCTAATTTGGCATAAGCTCCGGCTTTACCAATTATTTTCCCGTCTTTGCCGACAATATTGCCGTCTTTATCCATTTTGCCAATGGTGTTGCCTTTGAAATCCCTGACTGTTCCGTCTTTATCGACATACCCGATAACATTGCCATCCTTATCGTAAGCCAAACGCCGGCTGGCACCGACTTTCCCGATGACTTTCGGCTTATCGTCTTTTGAAAATTTAACGACCTTGCCGTTTTCATCAACATAACCGACGGCTTTGCCGTCTTTGTCATAAACGATTTTCCGGCTCTCACCGTTGGTACCGATTTTTTCTTCAGCTACCCGGTAAACATTGCCGTTTTCATCAACATAACCGACTATATTGCCGTCTTTGTCCACAACGCTGTTATCAGGCATTACGACGCCGAGGACATTGCCGTTTTCATCGACTACAATATTGCCGGAAGATGTTACCTTACCGATAACGTTACCGTTTTCATCAACAACCTCGCCGTTTTCATTCAGCCGGCCGATTATTTTTTTGGGGTCATTGATGTCCACCACGGTTCCGTCAGGCAGAACCCGGCCGATTATTTTGCCATTTTCATCATAAACAAATCCGGCTTCAACAGCTTTGCCGATAACTTCGCCTTTGCTGTTCACAATCGTTCCGTCCGGAAGAGCCTTGCCGATAACTTCTCCCTGCAAATCGACAACGGTGCCGTCGGTTTTGACATAGCCGATAATGTTGCCGTCTTTGTCATAAGCCAATTTCATATTTTGGGCAACGCCAATAATATTACCGTCAGAATCGACAACCATTCCGTCTTCATTAACGCGGCCGATAATATTGCCGTCCCGGTCATGTACATTTCCCGCTTCGTCTATATAGCCGATAATTTCGCCATTCGGCCCTATTGCCAAGCGATGGGCGCCTATACCGTCGCCACCGATGCTGCACCCCGTTGACGCATCGCACCCCTGGCGCGTGTCCTCCGGATAAACCGCACTTCCCTTTATGCTGACTTCTTCCGATTTTGCACTTGATTTATCCAATCTGGTTTCATACCAGATTATTTTAAAATTATTCTGTACATTTCCGGGAAGATGCGGCACCCATGTTATCAGAACGTTGCAGGTTTCATCTCCGCGCAAATCCCGATTGCGGCATTTGTCTCGAAACTCAAATCCGTCTTCTGTCTCTTCCACCAACTCAACCCGCTCAATATGGATACTTTCGCTGCCGTCGGTTCCAATAGTTAAGACACTCTGATTCTGCGTATCTACACCGAGGATAAATTTGTTCATGTTAATTTGAGCCGGAGTAACCTTAATCGGCTTTTTTCGCTCTGAAGCAGGCGTGTCCTCCGCATCTATAAACACCGGCTCCGTATCAACAGAAACATCAGGAAGAATATTCTGGTTTTCAACAAAATCAGGAGAGGTTTCTTCCGGGTTATAATTTTCTTCGTCCGACGAAATTACCAGCAGTCCGAACAGGAAAAAAATGCCGGCAATAATTCCTATCGTAAGGATTATTTTTCTGGTTTTTCTTTCATATTCTTCAAAACGGGTATTTTCGTTCATTGTATTCTGACCACGCTGCAAAAGATACCGTTACGCCCAAGCTGGCTGCAAATATTATCCCCTTCATCCAATGACTTTACCGGCCCGACGCGGAGATGAAAAACTTCTCTCCCCTGACCATCGGCAGGCGTGTCCACCGAATAAAAGGGCTGATATTTTCCTATAGCGGCTGAATAATTTTTGGAAATATCGTTCCACAACTTTTCAAGATTATTCACGTCTTCATCCGTTCCCAATTCAATAGAAATATTGCTTTCATCAACATTGGCAAAAGCCTTGCCGTCACGGAATTCTTTCAGCAAAGCTTCCGTTTCTGCGGAAACAACAGCGTTTTTATCAGCGGCATCTTCTTTGGGCGTAATCAGCACGGGGCTTGAGTTATTGGACGAATTCCCCACGGCCGGTGTTCCTGCCGCCGGAGTACCCTGAACTTTATCCTTCTGATATGTTATCGAAACATCCTGTTTCCCGTTGTATTCCGGCGTAACAAGTTCTGCACCACCGCCGGCCTTGACGTCATATTGCCCGGACAGAGACGGATGCGGAGCTGTTGTATTATCCTGTTTATTCTGTACCGGAGCAACAACAGGCGTTGCTTTCGGAATAGAATTTAATGCGGAGGCATCGTTTAGCGACATTTCTCCTGAAGACGGCTGCCTGCCAGACTGATTTGCATTGCCGGCCGGGACTTTTTGCCCGCTTATGATGTCTTCATAGCTTAAGCCGCCACTATTTTGTGTCGCATTTTGCGTTCCAGAAAATGAATTATTTTCAAAAAATGCCGCACCGGTTCCTGATGTGCCACTATTTCCAGATGCACTGTTATTTCCCGACGTACTATTATTTCCCATGGTCGGCCGAGAGGCTCCGCCATTACCGTACACGTCCTCATACTGCCCGGTTTCAAGGCCATTTTCCGGCTTGGAAGCATGCGCCGACTGAAGATCCCACTCGTTCGTTTTGGCATAAACGGTATTTTCCAACCCGTCAGAATCTGCGCGACGGAGCTTCAGGCAAACAATCCGTTTTCCGCTGCGCAAAACCATATCTCCCATGCCTTCAACAATAATCAAACGGTTGTTCGGCCCGGCTGTCCGGAAGCCTACGGGTGTTTCGGAACGTTCGACAATCAATGTAACAATCGGCCGTTGTACCGCAGTCAGAGCTTTGTCTCCCAAATCAATATATGTGAATATGTTATCACGCCAAACGCGCTCCGGCGCAATAACAATATCGTCGGGATTGGGAACATATACTTCAATATCAAACCTGAATTTCGTCGGATCGACAGGAATTTTTTCAATCCAGTCCTCTTTTTGCAAATTACGCGTAAACGTTGCATCCGCACTGGTTCCGTCCTGGCTGTAACTGTTGGCGTTTATGTGGCCGCCGCCTGTTCCCGCTCCGATAACCGCAGAGCCGTTGGCATTCTGACGGTTTTTAACGACTTCTATATCAATAATAGCATTAGTAATGCGGTCGGTATTTACCGTTTCACTTTGAACATAAAAAACATATTTATTACCGGATCGACCAAAAACAATCATATTGGTATCCACTCCGACAAACTGCGACGAATCCGGGTAAACCATCAAACTTGAAGGCCCTTGTATTTCCGCATTAAACGACTGTCCGTCGCCGATATAGACATTCTCAATAACTTCCCAATTCGGAAAATTAATCAGAGTATACATTCCCTCGCGGACTCTGACCGGCAAAACCAATTCCGGTGTCCAATAATATTTGGTATACCCCGGCCGTGTCTGCCCTTCTCCCATGTGCTGCAGAGGGTCCTTCCACGCGCTTTGCATCATACCAAGCGATCCGACGCCCCCCAAATAATTTAAATTGGTAGCTGCATAATTCCCCTGGCTCTGGTCTGCGTTCTGATCCAGATTATCTTTGGTTACCTGAGCCTCGGCCAAAGTTGCAAGCGCCCCCAACGATAAAATTGCCGCTGATAAAATGTTCAATACTTTAGTCATTATGCATACCCTAAACATTCAATTAATTTGTTTTGCGTTCAACCTGTTTATAGTCAAGGACGGTAAATCCCAACGGATTTTTCAGCCTTTCGCCAAATTTAACCCGTTTGGCACGGTATCTTATCTTAACGGAAGCCACCCACACGCTCAAACGGGGCGTTTCATATTCCGGCATCATATCTTCAACCCGAAACTCCACCTGCCACCAGGTTTCACCGTTTACACCGCCAACCTCGGTTACGGAAGAAATCTTTATGTTACGGGTAATATTATGCTTGCGGATAAGTTCAATCGCCGCATCGGCAAATTCCTTGCGAAACTTATCATAAACTCCGGTTGCGGACATCTCCTGTATCGTACTGCCAGCCCCCCAACGCTGTTCCATTTCTTCAACATCATTAACAAACGTATTACGAAGAAGGACATATTCCCTGACAAAAATTTCCGTCAAATATTTATGTTCATAGATATTTTTCACCGGATGGATAGTATATATCTGGTCTTCTTTGTTTGAAAAACTGAACAAATACGGTTCAATCCGATACAGCGGCATTATGGCGAATACGACATACGTCAGAATCAAATTACAGCACAGGCTGACGGCAAAGATGATGGCAAAAGCCCGCGCCGTCCACAGATAACGCTTTTCCGTTGCATTCTCGACAACAATATCCGCATTTCCGGGACGCCGGTGCGGGCGTGCCGGACGAGGCTGCGGCGCCGCTTTGGCTCCGCCTCCCTCCAAGAGCAGTTTTTTTGTATTGTCAGAAGAAATCTGTTCAGCCATCAACCGTACCTCTAATTCAGCTCATTGCCCGGAACCAGTCCGGCAGCGTCTTCGGCAGTTCCACCTCTATACAGGCACAGGGAGAAAGCTTAAGTTCGTACACGTCTTTGCCTATTCCGACGGGTTCAGGCTCGTAATAGCTGCCAACCAGATTGCAGGCGGCTAAAATTAAGACGGCAAATACCAAAATCAGCGCTTTATACATGGTTTTTCCTCTTTTTAAAATAACCCTTTTATATAATTAGAACTTTTAATTTTAAAAGTCTAACGAGAAAATAAATTGCCGCAACTTATCAACAGGCTAAATTGCACCATGTTTAGTATAGCACGAAAATGTTTAACAATATTTTAAATCTCGATTTCGCTTTGAAAATAACTATAGACGACAAATCCGAGAGGATTTAGCAGGCGACGGTATGCCGTTCTCCGGTTCGGGTCGACATAACCGCGGATGTTGGCGGTCCAATACCTTTCGGTAATTGTCGGCGTAACGCTGGACCGGCGGCTTAAACGGTCGCTTTTAAACGTATAGTCATAGGTTTTGAACTCAATTTTCCAAGTATTGCTGTTTTCGCCGCCGGTACGTTCAACCGACAGGATTTCTACCGAGCGGCTGGAATTGTTCTCTACCATTTCTGCCCGCAGTTTGGGAAACACTTTTTCAAACTCCTTGTAAACCTTATACGTTGACAAGTACGATACAAGACCACCCCAAAGCCAACGGTTATTCATTTCCCGCTCGTCTTTGATATAGGTGTTTCGCAGTTCGACATATTGTTTCATAAAGTTAATCATCATTTTTTCCCGCGAATCCATCCGGCGGTTAATATGTTCTCTTTTAACAAGCGACTGCGAATCAGACAGCTCAACAAACATCTGCGGGTCAATGACTATTTCCGGAGCCAGTTTTAAAATGGATAATGTGGTACAAACGCCGTAAAGAAGCGAAACAGTGGCCAACATCGCCATTAATCGCGATATCCATTTGTAATAAATCAGCTTTGCGCGACGGACTTCAACAACATCTTCCGTGATGAACGCGGGAGGCTCTTTGGCTTTCCCTTTGTCGGCAATACGCAAAATCTTTTGATTTATCAAATTAGCCATTGTCTGCTTCTTTACCCCTTAACCTGTGCAGTCCCTCTTAATATACCGGACAGTAAGCTACCGCCTGACTCTGATTATCCATTGAGGTTATACCCTCCTCTTCCGCCGCACGCGAAGCTTCCCAGTTGGCCTTAGCCTCTTTGACGTCTTCAGTTACAGACGCTTTTGTCGCTTTCGGCTGAATATAAGATACTTCATCGGCATCGGCTTCAAAGGCTCCGAAATAATCCTCAATTTCCTGAATGCGCTCTTTAACCCTGTCAGAATCCGTAGCAGAAGCTTCCCCTTTCAGGTTATCGAAACCGACATAGGTAACCGTGGTTCCATCGCTGTCTGTTTCGGAATACCCCTGATGGGCTTTGGCAATAGCCTCATCTTTCAGGTCATTCAGTTTGCAGAATATCTGCTCGTAATAGGAACCGCCGGAAGATTGGGCACAATCAACCTCATATTTGTCATCAGCTGCATTTTTCGCCAGACCTCCGTTATCCATAATATAGGCTGCACACTGTTCTGCAATCTGATCAGCACAGGTACTGTCGCTTTCATCTTCGCAGGCCTCGCCGTTGACGCTCTCCCCAAAGTTATGCAGCTGCGTACACAAGTTCTTCAGAGAATTAACAACGTCTTCCTTATTGTTATCCAATGTCTTCTGCGCATTATGTTCGGCATTTACAGCTTCAAGGAATCCACCGATAACGTTACGCTTAAACGTCGCCAAATCTCCGCGCTGGCGTTCGATACTGTTGTCCTGATTATTTTCATCCAGCAAATAATCATATATATTCTTCAGCATCGGACGATATTTCAAATCACCGTTCAGAAACTGCCCTAATTCGCTGTAGTTTGTGTACATCGGTTCGGACGTGCTGCCCAGACTTCCCTGCAAGGCTTTTGACTTGCCTTCATCCTTGGCATTGTGATCTGCCAGCAAATGGCGAACGCCGTTTTTATGGAGTTCTACTTCCTGACAGGTTTCGGTATTAGCTCCGGCCGGGATTGAACTGCGCCGTTTAAAGCTCATATCGCCGACACCATCGCCGCCCCCTTCGTCAATTACCGTACCGCCAAGCTTGCACGGATATACGCCGGCGCGTCCGATTATTGCGCGGTAGTGTTCTTCTTTACCACCGATATCTTTATTGTTTATATAGTCTTTTAACTTGTCTTTGCCATAAGACCGTTCAACAAACGTCTGCTGATATTTCGGTGTCGGCTCATTGCGCATATTCGGCGTCGCAAGAAGATAACGCCAGGTCTCCGGCAAATATTCTACAGGTTCAACGCCCTCGGTATTTTTATATTTCCGGTCAACCAGCGTTGAAAGCGACGGCGCGCCGTTTTCCTGCGGAACATCGTCATAATCCATAGCACTGAAATAGAACACTTCCCTTATCGGCGCCAAATTCAGCAACGGCCGGTGCGGCGCCATATAATCGCGTCCGTCATTTTCATCAAACTTGAGTTTTTCAGGCTGTTTGCCATATGACGGAACAGTTACCGTATATGCACCGCGAGCAGGCAACCCGGCAAAGAAATCGTCATCGGTTACAATACCGGACGGGATACCGAAACTTTCTTCCAATGCAATTTCTGCTGCATCAAGTTCAGATTGATGCTCGGCCTGTTTCAGCTCGTCAATCAGTTTGTAATGGCGAGCCGTTACAGCCTGTCCGCCGTTACCTTCGCCATTGCCTGCATAATTTGCATGCTTGTATATGGCTTCATTCGGCGCTACGCCGTCTTCTCCGGTTACGCCCCATTCTTCCATAACGGTCGTAATTTCCTTTACCGCCGAATCAACTTCATCTTTGATAATTTCATCGGCTTTCGGAATATATCCGCCAGCTCCTGCGAGCGCATCAACAGCTTCTTTCATCGCCTGTTTCTTGACTGCCTGAGCTAAACTATCCGGCGTGTATGGTTCGTTTTTATCAGGGACTCCCGCATCTGCCATACAGTTGCCACATGCAACCACAAACTTGCGAACAACACCGACACTTGACAGTTTCTGCGGGTACTGCGACCAGTTGTTTTTGAACCAGCGCTCGTCTATCGTATCATTGACAATTCCCGGCAATTCACCGTCTACGGCCCCTTCGCTGTTTGACGTACCGTTGCCGAACATAACTCTCGCCATCGTCCATTTAAGGTTGTCAAATTTATATTCGTGGCTGTATTCCCTGCAGCCAATTCCCAAGAACCCGTCTTTTTTGCACCAACGGCGGTTATTATTAACCATACGGTCTGGCTCACTGCCGTCATCCTTGGTTTCAAGCTTGTCTTCAAATTCTTTGTTGGCAGCTTCAATTTCCTGCTGTCCCTGCTCCGCGGCAGCCAGATATTCCTTGGCAAAGCGGGATGCGCGCTCCCTTATCTGTTCGCTAAGGCTGTCAATCTGGTCCTGAAGCACATCCAGCATAGACTGCGCACTGTCCATTGTTACCTGAGCCGTTGTTATCGTATTTTCCAACTCGGCGACATTTTTGAAAATATCGTCTTCGTCTTCAATATTTTCATACGGGTCATATTGATTGGACTTGCCGCTGTACGGCGCACATTCCTTGTCTTTTGCCGGAGCCTTTTTGCAGATATAGGCAAGTTCTTCTTCCAGCGCCGGAATCTGACCGATTTTCTGCGCAAGGGTCGGATTTTCATATTTTTCCAAATCTTCACCGGCGCCGGTCAGGATAGAATCCAAATCCTTTTGCAGTTTTTCAGGCTTCGGATTTCTGCCGGCAAGACGTTCCTGCAAGGCCGGTATACGGTTGTTTTTCAAATCGTTAATCTGATTTTCAATCGCAGTTACCCTTTGCAGAGAACGCTGACGCTCCTGCACGGCTTCATTTTTGGTATCCGTTGCCTGGCTTAAGCGTTCGCTGTGCGATTTGCGCGCTTCAATGGTTGACTTCAGCTGAGCCTTCAGCGACTTCATTTCGCTTTCATACTGCGTAACCATACTCTGAAGCCTTTGTTCCACTTCTTTACGCTTTTTCAGAATATCCTCAAAGCGGTCAGAAGCTACTACCCGTCCGGCTGCATGTGTATTGTCAAACAGATGGGTAGTTTGCGAATCCAGACTGCCCGGGCAGGTGCTTTCAAAACCGCCGCCATTTTTCCAGCTGCCAACAACGGCCGGCATATATTTCTGAACAAGGAATTTCGTACTGAAATCCCACGTTCCCGGACATTTTCCGCTTTTGTCTTCCAATGAAGCCTCATAGGTGGTATTTGCTTTCGGGAAAGCGCAGCCGCCGGAAAGGGATTTTATACGCTGGTCATATTTTATCGGAACCGTCGTCGGTACACACCCTTCCTCTTTGCTTCCCGTAATCCACCCCGTATCATTGCTGCCGCTGATACTACAGTGCAGTATCTTGGAGCAGCTATAGGGTTCACCGTCGCTGTTGTAGCAGGTACACATTATGGTCCTGGTACCAGAATAAGATGCGGTATCTCCGCCAGGATTTGAATTTGTTAAGCTGAAATCACCACATTCCTGATTCCAGGCATCTTTTGTTGCATCGGTTGTTAATTTACACGCGGTAACAGCAGGCAACACTTTTTCAATCGGCCCTACTCTGCCATATTTCTCCGCCTGAGTCTTAGCCACGCGATAGGACATCATACCTTCGTCTACGGCTTTGACTATCATCCGCATATTCCGATATTTATTGCGCAGATATTCGGATTGCAGGTTCTTCTGGTCGTTCCAGGGTTCAAACTGCAAGGTGCCGTTTTCAGTCAGTTCCATAACGTGATTGTATCCTATGCGCCAGCCTTTTTCGGCCTTTACACGGTTATCTGTCTGGATATCATCGGCCTGCGTTCCGTCTATCAGGAAATCGGTATCATTATATTCGCGATTGTTTATAATCTCCTCTCCGGCTTCCTCATAACCTGATTTTGAGGTTCCGTCTTCAAAATTCATTCTTTCCAGCTTTGGATTAAAATCTACTTTAGGATAATCACCTTCTTTTGGTTCCGTATCTGACGTAACCGTATCCAATACGCAGGCAAACATGGTTGAACTGGTTACAGTCTTGCCCGAAGCGTCTTCGTATTGGCAAGGATTGGTTTCATCCAAGCGATACCCGTCGGGGCAGCTTTCATAAAACCCGTCACATTCACTGCTTTTCGTTCCCAATATCGTATCCGTCGTATCTTTCTGGTACTCTTCTATTACAGTACGGGAGAGCCCGGAACGACTGTCATGGTCGTTAGCTTTGGCCGGAGCGCTGCCGCCGTACCAGATAGATGCCCCCTGGCCATTACTGTAACGGTCAAAGAATCCGGCCGTGCACTGATCGCTCTTTTCCAGAACTTTCAGCATACGCTCATGAATTTCTTTAGCTTTCAAATATTTACGGTACTGAGACTTATATTCGCCCAGCTGAGCCTTTAAGTTATGCAGGTTCATCGCCTGATTAATCTGCTCGTCAATCGGTTGCAGTTTTCCTAAAATTGCCGTATCGTCCGCATTTTTGAGCTCGGCATTATCCTCGTTCAGTCCGGGGCAGTTTTTGCCACCGTTTTTGCATTCTTCGCTGCGAATGTAGTCGCCGCCAAGCATCGTTCCTTTAGCATGGGCATAGGTGCGGCTTTCATTATAAGCAAAACGATATCCGTTATCAAGATAATCCTCGGCCGAACTCTGCTGGTCATCAGGATTTATCGGATCAACCATATCAATCTGCTTAGCAGACATAAACTGTGCTTCCGCCGCTGTCAAGTCTTCTACCATACGCATCAGGCGGTCATACACCGTCGTTACGATATAGGCGTTCATAATTTCGCCGTACTGACCGGGGTTTTCACTATTTTCCGGATCGCCTTCAGGCTCGGCCTTTTCCGGCTCGACATAAGCCATCTGCAAACCGAAAAAGACGCAGTGTTCGGCCATTTCTTCCTTAGTATACAGCCCTTTCTGGCAATTATCCAACCGCTCAATGGTCTTTTCTACTAAACCCAGATAATCTTCCGTTACCCTTCCGGTCAGGTAGGTTTCCATTATTACATCCTGCTTATATTCAATTGCCTTGTGTTTATATGCCGTCTTCACCGCCGGATAGTTGTCCGGATAGTCGCTTTCGGGAGGATAGGTGAAAAACAGCGTATGGAAAGCATTGAAATTTTCTTCTTCATCAAGGCCGCCTTTGCTGATGCCCAGCTCGGCATTGTTTTGTAATTTTCCCTTGCCCGGGGTTTTATTTTTACCGCCTTCGCTTTTAAGTTTTTCGGATACAAAAGCAAAAACCTGTCCTTTTTTAAGAACTTCAAGCTTTTGGCTGTTCAGCTCGGATTTAATCGTCTGAAGCTGGCGGTAATAAGCTTTCAGATTGGACACCACCTTATTGGCATTGCCGGGGATATCGACTTCAATGTCCCAAGGCATCGGCGGCAATAAAAAGAATGCATCTGCCTTTTTTACCTCTGCACCCAAGATGACGACACTCAGGAGCAGGCATTGCAGCAATCTTAATTTTTTAACCATTGGTAGTCCTCCCCGTTAACTTTGTAATTTTCTTCCACCGCGGTTACGGCATTGTTGGCCGTATCAGCCTCTTTTACAATCTTATCAACATATTCCTTAGTCAGAATATATTTTTCCAAATCAAAATCCTTATAGGTTCCGTTCGGCGTTTTTACACCGTTCAGATTCAAAAGTTCTCTTGCCGCCATATACTGCAAGCGGGCGCTTTGCAGTTTGGCATACATCAGCAGAGCCTTCATATTTTCTATTCTGGTTGCCGAATAAGACGAAATAGCCTCCAACTCGCCGGTAGCTTTGGGCGTGTTTTTGAACATTTCGTCAATTATTTCGGTTCGCACCGGAATCTCACGCCGCAGCGTTGCCGTTACCTGTAAAAGATGCGCCGCCGTATTGGTCAGCAAGTACTTCCGTTCGCGCGCAACGGCATCAATTTTTGTCTGGTGCATAATGCGCCCTTCATCGCCCGACGCGCTGCCCAACTCTTCCGGATCATAAAAATAACGTTCAATAAATTTTTTATAGTCCTCTTCAGTCGGCGTAAACTGGTTGACGATATCCGGATTACTCTTCATACTCCATTCAATATCTTCCTCATCTGCTACTTTGCTGACAAAAGTTTCGTCTTCTTTATCAGCATCTAATTCTTTCAGACGGGCCTGATACGATACATACTGCGGGTCTTCCGAAGTTCCAACCTTGGCTTTTTCATTTTCCAGCGTATCGCGCTGGGACTCCAGCGTTATAGCCAAAGTATCCAGTTCTGTACACGCCGCAACCAGCGCATCATATTCCATCTGGGCTGTCATATATTCATCCTGCGCCTTTTCAGCTTCACCGGGAATATGCTTTACACTTTCGTATTTGGCTTTCTTTTGCTGGACTTCCGCCCTTTTCTGGTCGCGTTCGCTTTCTTTTGACGCCTGCAAACTTCTGGTTTCTTTTATGCTTTCTTCAACGATGCCGATTTTTTCGTCATAATACAGATTACGCCCTTCTACATAAGCATCCTGCTCTGCCTGAAGCTTATCCTTGTTTTTCTTTTTGGTTCCCTCGACAACTTTTTTCATTTTTTCCTGAACCAGTTTTTTACCGTTTTCGGTCGCATATTCTTTAGCCAGTCCGAAAAGTTCTTCCTTATTGAAGCCCTGCGACGTCATCTGTTTTGCCTGAGAAACGTGTGTCGTTATCTGCGTTGAGGCATCGGCAAGCTTACCTGCCCATTCGCTGATTTTTGCTGCCAGCGTCGGCGCATCAATAATCAACGCTGCGGCAGGTTTGGGACCGAGTGCCAGCGAGAAGATTAATGCCGTTGCAATTAACTGTTTTTTCATTGCCTGCCTCCCCTATTCATCCGCTTCTCTGGTTTGACGCGTCAGTTCAGCCGTCGCTCCCGCGCTCGCCATATATGCGCGAAGCTCCAAAATCCGGTTCAAACGCTGTTGTGTCGCGATAGCTACGATGTTTTGCGCATTTAGAATTTCATCAATATTATTCTTTTTGAATTCAACCTGATACAGAGAACCGTCTTCGACGAGTATGCTCTGTCGTGCCGAAACGCCCTTGGCAAACAGCAGCGCCGCATCATCCGCTATGACGGCATTAATCAAACGGCGGTTTTCACTGGTCTTTTCAATATCATCCCCCTGGCCGCGCTGGTAAATATAGCTGGTTTCAACCGTTTGCGCCAGGCTTTTGTCGCTTTTTTTCTTCAAATCGCCTTTTTTCAGCTCTTCGGCGCCCGGCATAACCCTAATCTCCTTCATGCTTTTTACATAACTTTCCGAATCCTTGGCAAAAGCCTCCAGAGCTTTCGGATCACATTGTTTCGGGTTTTTGTAACAGCTGCTTGCCAAGTCAAACCCCTGCCGCGCCCTCTTTTCTATATCGCGCAGCTTTTTGGTATATTGCTGAACCTTATTTTCTACATCCTTATACAGTTCCAGCGCCGACTGCACTTTTGCCATTATGTCAAAAATTGCATACGCTTCTCTCGTATACACGAACAAAGAAAGGAACAGGGCTATACACAGTTTCTTTTTCATCAGCCTTCTCCACCCGTGGTTTTGCCAAAATAGTTATAATCAAACGTTGCCAAATCTTTCAAAATTTCCGTCTGCTGATTTTGAGCATCCGCATCTACTATGCTTAAAATCTGCTGTGTCGAATAGTAGTTTATCTGAGCTCCGGCAGCATAGTCGTCTTTGGTTGTCGTACTTTCCTTCAACCCGTCCTGCATACTGACAATGTTTTTATCCTTATCCGGATCAGGCAGCTTTTTAGGATCAACATAGTCCAAACTTGATTTATAGTTATTTACCACCGCCAGTGTCAGATTATTAAATGCAGAATCGTTATAGGCCTTAGTCTGTTTATCGCGCCATTCTTTTTTGGCGGCCTCGGGATCTGCCCCTATGGCAGAACCATTGCTTGTCCCTTTGCTGGCAGCCTCAGCATATTTAAACAGGCAATCAGCCAAATTCTTTTCTTTCTGGGCAATAGATGCCGTATCGGTTTTATTTATTTCCGAAACGGAAATATCTTTGGCGCGCAGACCGCAGATTGACAAGATTACATTTGAAAAAACGGCTTTTCCTTTTACTGCCTTATTTTCATTGGCATCCAAGTCATCGTTTTGCATTGTTCCCCAATTCCTTTTGGTTGCTTCGACAAACTCGGAATCGCGTCCGTCCAAAAAAAGCGTCGTTCCGCGTTCAAAATCCTGCGCCATGGCCTTAGCACGGTTCAATGCGTCAATACGGCGAATTTCGCTCCATAGTTTGGGCGATTCAATATCGGTCATCCCCATTAAGGCAAAACCGTTACGCGTATTGTCTACGTCTTTCAGGGTTTTGCGCAAGACATACAGCGTTCCCTTATTGCTGTCATCGTCCGGTTCCAAACTCCCCCAAGTCGCAGAAAATTGTTTGGCCTTGCTTAAACTGACAATATTGGCAATGCTATAATCTTCAATGATGTGTTTGTAAACGCCGTTTTTCTGATAATCCTTATACAGTTCTTCTTTGAATGCATTCGGATACAGGTCTTTTTCAGTTTTAGCCTTTACAACGCAGGTTCTTAACTTTCCGGGATTTTCTTCTACGTCGGCAACATCCAAATTATCGCATGCCAGTTCTTTAGACAGCAAAAAACTTTTATCGGCATCTTCGGCATAAACCCCTTTCAGAAAAAAAGACAAGTTTTCCGAGTGAAAATCGAAAGCATATACTTTACCAGACCGTACAAACTTTTCTTGCATTTGCGGCCTTAAAAAAGACATCTGCTCACTGCCGTCTGAATAATCCCCTGAATTGCTGATGCTGTTCATCATATTTTCTTCAAGCGCATCAATCTTATCTGCAATTTCCTGCGCATTTGCAACTAACCCGTCGATAACGCTCTGGTCTATTCCGGCATCAAGGGAAGCTACGCTGTTTTTAAAATCCTCACCGGCCTGATTTAACGCTTCGCGGTCGGTTTTTCCCGAGTAATAATCGCTGACAGCCTGACTGTAGCTGTCAAATGCCGCCGCGACTTTTTCACTGTACTGTTCGTTATAGTCTTCCTTAGCGGAAGCGATGATGTCTGACGAAGTATCCTTTAATCCGTCAATATCATTTTTGATATTTCCGGCTTCCTGTTCGAATCCGGCGCGTTCTTCATCACTCAGCCCTTCATATCCGCTAACGCTGTCGACAAGCATATCCAAGGCCTGATTGGCGGCGTCAAGCGATTCATTGATAGCTTTATCGGCTTCATCAAATGTCTTGTTAACATTTTCCCTTACGGTCTCCGATTCTTTTTTGGCTTCATCAACAACCGTCTGTACATCTTCTTCCGAAGCACCCGAATCAACTTGTTCGTTTACGCTGTCAACCGTCGTTTCCGCATTTTCATTTTCGGTCGTGCCTGCACCGTTAAGCGTATTATTGACATCATCAACAATGCCCGACACATTATCGGTCGTCTCTTCAATATTATCGGTAATCGTACTTACGCTGTCTTTGATATTGGTTATTGTCCCTTTTAAATCGGCTGCGTATTTTTTAACCGAAGCGACCTGATCTCCAATTGTTTTAATCGTATTGGTTACATTATCCAACTGACTTTTGGCGTTGGTAATCCGGTTTAGCCCTGTACTGATGCTGTTTGTAAAGGAAACTATTTCTGTCAAATCGATTACAGGCCACACGAACGCATGTACCGGGCGCACTGCAATAAGAAAGCTGCAGATTACAGCCATTACTGCAATTTTTCCGTTTACTGTTTTCCTACTCATTTCGTGTCCTCCCTAATAATCTTTGGTTCATAGGCCTGCGAGCAAATCCATTCTAAGCGAAACTTTATTGATATACTCTTAATTTTCCGTTTCTTTTATTCAATTTACGGTTTCTTTCCCTTTCTTTTCCGTTGTTCTGATTTCTGCTGCCAAAGCGGCAAACTCCGATTTCAACATCTCCGCATCTTTGTTTAATTCTGCTATAATCCCTTTATCGGGAGCAACATTCAACAATGCCGCATCCTCTTTTAATTTCTCTCCGGCAGAAAAAACTTCTTCCCGTGATGCATCCCCCCGCAAATAGCGCTCTACAACTTTTTCGTAATTATCAATACCGTCGGCAATTTTATTTTGGTATTCCAGGTTATATTCGTCCTTTGCGCTTTCGGCTACCGCAATCATCCTGTCAGACAGCTGCTGCTGCCGAACCTGCAGTTCTCCTATTTTTTTCTCCAGCATCTCTTTGTCCTTTTTATCCAGCCGGTCGGTATCCCTGATTGCCTGAGCTAATTTCTCCAGTGCTAAACGGCTTTCTTCAGTCGTTTTATTCAGGGCGCTGACTGATGCATCCATAACATCATTAAGCTGTTCTGCCATTTTTTTATTTTCATCTCTGGCCACAACAAAGCCTGCCTTTATTTCTTCCCGCAATGCGGCCATGTCATTTATATCGGGGATTTCTTCTTCTTCCTCCTCTTCCTCTACGGCTTCAGGCTGCGACGAAACAGGGGTTGAGGAACCCGATATTTCCTGACTGCCGGATTTTTCCGTATCAGCATTCGGCTTTTGGGTCTTTTCCTGAGCCTTGTTCAACAAATCTTCCGCATCTTTGCCGGTTTTTTGTGCCGTATCAATTCCCGATGTTGCTTTATCTGCCATACCGTCAGCCTGATCCAAAGCGCCCTGTGTCTGCTCAACAACATTATTTACTAATCCGCTTTGCACATTATTTACCTTGTCAATAACGTCGGTAACGCCGTTTTGAATATCTATGTTTGTTCCAAGATTATCATTGACAATTCCAGCGCTTTCATTGGCGATATCCGCAATATCATCCAGATTATTGCGTAAATCCTGACTAAACTGAGAAATGGTATCTATACTGTCGCCAATCGCTTTCAGACTGTTTTTTAATTCAGTCAACTGAGATTTGGTCTGGGACAATGAATCCAGAGAGGTTGTTACATTTGAAACAATCGGAATTATCTCGCCAAAATCCAGTACGGGCCAAAACGCGTAAGCCGGCTTGTTTATTAAAAACGAGGCGCAACAAAGGATAATAGCTGTATGCCGCTTACATTTCCCCATAATTTCCCTCCCTGTCAAATAATACGTTTGTTGAGTGATATAGTACCATATTTTTTATTTTTTGTCAACAAAATTATGCCCCCATACCGTCCAGATACTTGGTTACGAATCCGTCTTCGCCGAATTCCTTGACCAGACTTTCCACCAGCAAGACGTTTTTAATGCCTGAATTGTAAAGCTTCAGATAAGGCCCGAGACCGCTTAAATTAACGTCAAGAATAACTGACTCGCCCTCTCCGTTTTCCCCGGCGTCCGGACGTTTCAGCAAAATTGCATACGGGCAGTCGCGGTACGACCTGCCGCTGATGAAATCATACTCGCTGTCGGTCAGGTTCCATTTGGCATAGGATTCCGGCGTCGCCTGCGTATTGCGGAAGAAAATCATCGTCTTGCACTGGCCGCGGACGGCATCTCCGACACCCAGCTCGTCAACAATGTTCGGCTGTTGGAACGCACAAAGATATGCCTGGCGTTTTTTACGCCCTTCCTGAAGCCCTTTGATGAAATTGTCACGAAACATTTCGTGTTTTAACATCGGCGCCGTTTCATCAATCATAATCAGAGCCGGAGCGCCGGTTTCAGTACTTTCGGACTGAATACGATGCATAATATAGCTGATAGATGCCGCCGCCAGCGTGTCATCGTCAAAAATCTCCGTAAAGTCAAACGCGACAAAGCGGTTCGAGCTCAGATCAAGACTATCGTGCTCGGCGTTAAAAATATTACCGTACTGATCCGGGTTTATCCAGCGGTATAGTTCGCGGCGCATCGTGCCGGTCGGAGAGAAACAGCTCTTATACAGGTTTTTCAAAACCCTCTCTTCCGGGCGCAGATAGTCAAATGCCGTCGTAACCGCCCGGGCGGCTTCACGTTCGGATAACGCGTCGTTTGCCATCGTTATCGCCTTGAGCCAGTTGCGGAGAAAAGCGCGGTTGCTCATCGTATCACGGGAATCAAAAGGATTAAGCGATACGTTCTTGCGTTCGCCGCTGAAGCCGACATAGGCGCCCTGTACCATGTGGGTAAATATTTCCGCACCGCGGTGACGGTCAAAGAAATAGACCTTCAAATCGCCGTGCCGCATTGCCTGTCCGGCCAGAAACGTCAGCAGTGTCGTTTTACCTTGTCCGGTCGGGCCGACAATACAGCAGTGCGCCACGGCTGACTCAGCAGCGGAAATATGGAACTGGAAACGATACGGAGACCCGCTCATGGTGCGGAAAACGGTAATGGCACCCTCGCCCCAGTCACTGCGCGGAAGGCCGGTCGACAATTGTTCAAATGATACGGCAAGCGATACAATCCTTGACAGATAAAAATATGTTCTGCCACAGGTATCATACCCCGGAAACTGATTGAAAAATGTTGCCTGAGCAATCCAGTTTTCGCGAACCGGCGTTACGCTGAACAACCGGCAGATACGCTGGACTTCACTCTCGCCGAATTCAATTTCCTTCATCGTATCGCCTTTTAAGATGAAACTCATTGAATATTCAACAAGCGACTGGTGGTCGGCGTCGCTGTCTTCTATCGCAGCCAGCGCTTCACTGTACTGCGCAACAACGTCCGAGGAAAAGCTGGTTACTTCAGCCATTTTCTGTTGCTGAACCAAAATCATACGCGCTTTGGGCTTAAACAGCGGATGAATATTGTGAAGAACCGTCATTTCGCAATCAATCGCCAGCAGCGACGAAATCATGCTTTCGTCCATATAATCGCCGGAATTCCTTATCCCCATGGTAAGGGCAAATTTTTCCTTGCCGCCGGAGAAAAACTTGATAACCCCTTCTTCGCCGGTGAAATGAATTCCGTCGGCGGTCAACAGCTCTTTTAATTGAAACCCCTGCGCCCCGCGCGCTTTCGGCGCCGGGCGGCTGATCGGGTTCAACACCCGGACAAACGGATACACGGGACTCATTTCCGCCGGGCTTTCGTCGTCTTCGTACATAACTTTGATACCGTAATCATTCAGATTAGCAACGACGGATTGCGAAGCATAGTTTAAATCTTTGACAGCGTCTTTTTTATCTTCTATCGACAGAATGATATAGTGGTCATTTTTATAAACGCGGCTCAGATTTTCGCGCCAGGTATCATCAACGATTTTCAGCCATTTATTGCCGAAGTCGGCCTTGTTTTTTTCCATCGGCACCCGGTCCCTGATGGTAATTACCCGACAGGTAATCTGCAAATCCGCCATATTATCCAGCCAGGATTTGCGCGCCTCAAACATAGACAAGACCGTTTCTTCGCGCGCCGAAGTCAAATCCACCCCTTCAACCTTGAACACACGGACATACGACCCGTTGCTGCAGCGCAGGGTCGATCCGTCTGACAAAAGACTGTCAAACGGCAGAAAGTCAGCCACGCGGGACTCGCTCGGCTGCGGCAGTACCCACGTTCCTATTTTGGAAACCAGGGAAACCGCTATAGCGGCAGCAGCGATAATGCCAAAGGTCGCAACAAACGCGTCTGCGCTTTGCAGCCCGGCCATAAAAAGCGTGTAAAAGTCAAAATCAAGGTTCAAATTTATGCCCTTTCACTTTGTATAAGTTCTGCGGTACAACATTAGTCTGGCCGAAAGCCTGTATCATACCCGACAAGTGGGGGTCTTTTGCCCCGAGGGCTACGACAATCAAATGCCCCAAAACAATACTGACTAAAAATACCAGAGGATTGATATCACCCATACCGATAGCCATAAACATAAACGGTATCTGCAAACCGGCATTCAGCGCTGTCGGCAGAACAGGCCCCCAAAACAATTTGGGCGGATTAGCCACTGCTTTCAGGATAACATCTTTCATAAGCCAGCTCCCTGTTGAATCTCTCTTTTAATTCTAAGCCGGTAAATCTTACAAAATTATTAAATTCAGCTATTTTTTATTATGGCAATAAGATTAAACGGCTGACAAAATTCAGCTTCCGAGGCTGCTGCGCGGAACCGCATTCATATACGTATCATTAAATTCGGACTTCAGATTGGCATGACTGCCGCTGAAATAATCAATAACAGCTCCCGTTGCCGACAACATAAACAAACTGATAAAAATATATCCCAAATGTTTGAAATTGATTTTGCCGCTGATGGCCAGAAACGTAAACATTACAATCCCAAAGCAGGATATGGCATAGGCAAAAACACGCAACTGGGAAGCAAATGTCGCCGTTTTCTGCCGCAACGTTTCAAATACGCCCGAAGCAGCTTCTGCTTCTCCACAAAAAGAAACGACAGAAACAGCGCATACGGCAAACAAAAAGGCTATTTTTATATTTCTGTTCATCGTTCCCTCCTAATTTCCCAAAGCGATATCTTCGGCTATAGATTCAGCCCCGTCCGGAGCAAACATGGAAACAAATCCTGCGCACAGGCTGATAACAACCAGCCCCAGAATAATCGCCGTCAGCCATTTCCAGTTGATATTTCCGAAAAAGCCGCCGATACAAACGGCAATAATGCCGACGGCGGATGCAGGATAAATAATCTCGCGCAGCCCTGTAAATATTTCCCGCCCCGAAGCTATAAGCCCGCCAAACGCTCCGTCAGCAAATGCAGGTACAGGCGTCAGCAGAATTGCGGCACCCAATACCATAACAAAGAATCCGTATTTGCGTCCAAGTCCAAACATTACGAGACCTCCCTCCCGATTATTATGTTTATTATAACATAATTATAAGAAAATAGCCAGCAAAAACGTATCTCTCCTTTTCTCCCTATCTTTATGTTTTTACGCTATTTTGCTGTTTTGTAACAAAAATTTCACACTTAAATCAGGCGCACCGCGAACAGGCACGATGTTTTACAGACAAAACCGACAGATTGCGTGGAAAACGGCACTTTGCAGATAAAAACGACAAGTGACAGGAAAAACAATACCCTGCGGATAACACCGATGAATTACAGATAAGACGGCACCCATGGATAAGGCCGGCATATTACGGATAAAAAAAGCGCCGCAAAGCGACGCTCTTTTCTTTTTTATTTGTTAGTTGCCGATTACAAGCCGTCAGCAGACTGGCTGAACGTATCACCCGTCTGACCAGCGTTAATGTTACCGCCGGTTGCGTAGTTTACGATTGCACCAGCCGCAGCCAGAATAGCCAAACCAACTGCAAGACCAGCAAACCATGTCCATTTTACCTTACCGAAAATAGCCTGGAACGCAATACCAATCAAACCAAACGCACCAACTACGAAAATAATGGTTTTAATGTGCTGGAACAGAACCAGAGCTTTTTTCATACCGGTTTCCATAACGCTTTCAGCGTACGATGCATCGGCAAGCACAGCCGTGAATACAAGTGCCAAAGAGCACAGTACCAACATCTTTTTCAGATTTTTCATATCAGTTCTCCTAAATTCATTATACATATTTACTTTACCTCAATTTTGAAAAAAATTCAAGTTTTTTAAGCCTCTTAAAAATACAAGCAACCAATTGTTTTTTAATAATTTTCATCTTCTGTAACAAAAATTTCACACTCCCGGCGAGCCAATTATCCGGCTTTTGTTTTGCGCAAATGCATAAACACATGATTTTGTTGTTATTAGTTGTGTAAATATACTTGCTAAAGATTCTATTTAATGTTTAAAATATGGTTAATATTTCGAATGCAGCCGATTATATTGTGAATTTTGGGGAATATTTTACCTATGAGAGGTATGAAAAGTTTTGTTTTAGGCTTCAGCCTGTCGTTATTTAGCATGTCCGTAGGCGGGCAGCTATATTCGTCGGCGGCTGACAAAACGCGCCTCCCCCTTCAGGCGGACATTAAAATTGATTTATTTAAAACAAAAGAAGAGGCCATTAACAAGGCCGCATCCGATATTTTGACCAAAGTACAGAAGCAGACTATTACTACCTCTGCGATTTCCGACTTAACAGCGAACCCTTTAGTTTCCGCCCCCGACAAAGCAGACACTTTCCGTTTCCTTTCCGAAAAAGAATTACCCGAGACAGAAACCGCCGAGATAGCTTACGCACCGCAGGACATTAACGGCATTGAAGACGACGAGATATTAAGCATTAACATTGACGGTTCAATACCGATTGAATTTGAAAATACAGACAAACAAAATCTAAATGCGGAAATCGCTCAAAGCGAAGACGAGAATAAAGTTGCCATGCTGCCGACATCCACATTATCCGACAGCGAAGATTTTATCCCCGATACACCCTGGGTTGTCGCAAAAGGGAGCAAACACATAAAAAACAAGAAGCTGCTTGAAAAATATCAAGACCAGCGACCGCAAGACCTTTTTACCGATAACTTCAAGCAAGCCGCAAACGAAGATCAGGAAATCTCCTATAAGGTTGCCGAGAAAATTAAACAAAGCATCATTTTTCCCATACCGGACGAAATATTAAATGACGAAAACCTCACGCCCACATTTATTAAAGGCAGCAGAAAGGCCAGCGTTCCCACCCAAGGGCGCCAGAATACTCCCCAACAAGCAAAAGAGGTTAAGCCCGAACTTTCGGAAGAGAACATAAAAATTCTCCCCAAAGTTTCGACTGCAGCGCAGAAAAAAGATGAATCAAAAGGCTTTCTCAACAGCATATCTTCATGGTTCTCAGACAAACAGCCAACGGACACCGCAGCAAAACCAAAAACCAAAGTTGCACCCGCATACAGCAGTCAGGGCGCCAGCAAGGCAGAAGAAACCATAAATTCCAATGATGCCTTGGTCAGTTTTTATGAAACCATTCAGGAGACAAAACAGGAGCAAGCCAAAAACAAAATCATCCCCTCTGAGCTAAAGCTCTCATTCCAGCCGGACAGAGCGGAAATTTCAGGCCAGACCCTGCGTTGGCTGAAAGCTTTTTCCGAAAAAGCAAAAGAAGAGAAGACATATTTGCAAATCAGACTGGATGCGACAGCGCCGATTGAATTGCAAAGGAAAAGGCTGAATCTTCTTTACACTATTTTTATGAACAACGGCGTAGATTTTTCAAAAGTCGATACCGTCTTTTCGTTAACCGAGCCCAATGCTTTTATCATAAGGACTTTGCAACTTAAACAGAATTTGCCTTAAAACGTTTTACCACAAATAAACGTCTTATAAATAAAGTGTTAAGCTTGATTAATTAAATTTTAATATTTATGGTTGATTGAGATTGGATTTAAAGATAGGTCAAAACATGAAAAAGAATTTTTTATTACCGTTTTGTTTAGTCTGTATTTGCGGCGTGTCCGCCTGCGGTTCCTTCTCCGGCAGCAACGGGCAGACAGATACGTTGACAGCCGAAGAAGCGCCGGTTATTGATGCAACAATCAACCCTTATGACCGCTGTGGCGTTAACGGCATCAGCTGCAATGACACGGCGTTGGTAAACTATACAAAAACGGAAGCTGACTACAGAGCTTACGGCGAGCGTACCAAAAGAGACCATCTTTACACCCAGTCGTCTGCAGGCAATAATCTGACGGCAACGATTCAGCCGGGGATTGAAGAAGATATTGTTACCAAGCCCGTAACGGTCGGCGATACGGTCAGAAGAAACAGCAACCGTAAATATACGGTGGACGACGGCATTTTCAGCGAAACGGGAACATTAAATCTGGAGACGAATCCGGCAGACTACGCTCCGGCTGCCTCCCAGACCGCCGAAAGAGCCCAGAAGTCTCAAAATTCTCAGAAGCCTTTAAAGGTTGAACCTAAGCCGATAAAAACAGCCAGCGGGAAAGTTGTTATCCGCAAGCCTGCAGGCGCCCCTAAAAATGAAATCGGGCACGCTGACAACATTGAATTGAAAGAAACAAAGAAAAGTGTTATAAATGACGGCTCAACTTACGAGATTGTCTGCGAAGAAGAATGCGACGACATTATGGATGACGACGTTATCACTTCGGAATTTACGGAAGAATCTTTTGACATTGCCGATTATATTGACGATGAGAATATTGAGTTTACCGATGTCGGCAACAAAAAAGAATTGCTGGCAGATGTTGACATTAATGAAATTCAGGTCGGCGACGATACGGTTCTGACCTGGGAAGCCGAAGAAGGTGAGAATCTGCGCGAATTGCTGACGAAATGGAGCGCCATGTCCGGTTGGAAACTGCTTTGGAACACGAACCGCAATTACATTTTAAGCGCAGGCGTTATGTTCAAAGGAAAATTTGCAGATGTCAGTTCAGCTTTAATCAGAGCATTTGCAAGAGCCAGACCGGCACCAATTGCAACGTATTATAAAGGCAACCGCGTTATAGTTATAGAAACAATGGAGAATGAGAATGCATACTAACAGAAAATATTTGACAGGATTTGCCGGCATTTTGCTTATGGGCGTGGCCTCTTGTTCTCTACCGACCGACTATGATGCTGCAATAGAAAGAGATGTGGATGCGACTATAAAGTACAAAGAAGATGCAAAAGCTCCGCAAACAGTTGCCGATACAGACGTTATTCGTATTAAAGACGATATCTGGCTGGGTGATACGAGCGAGATAGAATATGAAGGCGACAAGCCTCTGCCCGGTTATCTCGAAGCTGCTGATGGTGTTACCCTGGTCAGCAACCGTCCTATAACATTATATGAAATCGGCAATATGATTAGCCAGATTACATCAATTAAAATCAGGTTTGCTCCGCAAATTGAAGGCGCAGCTAAGGCTGCAGCAGACAAAAATGCTCCGACAGTATCGAAAGTCGGTTCAAAATGGTCTGACACGTCAAGAATGCTTGTTTCCTACAAAGGCTCCTTAAGCGGATTGCTGGACGAAGTTTGCTCTCATTTCGGCGTTTGGTGGAAATATGAACACGGAGAGATATACATTTATAAATATACCACTAAAACGTTTACGCTGTATACGCTGCCGACAAAACCGTCTATGACTTCAAGCGTCAGCAGTTCTTCGGGCGGCGGCAGTATTACCAGCGGCATTTCAAGCATTGACTTGTGGGCGAATATCGTGACGGCCGTAAAATCAATGCTTGGCGCAGGTTCCAGCCTGGTTACGGATCCGATGAACGGTACATTGACAATTACGGCAACCCCGACTGAAATCAAAAAGGTTTCAAAATTTGTCAATGAACAGAATATAAGATTGTCCCGTCAAGTTGCCATTAGCGTCAAAGTGTTGCAGGTTGAGGTTGACGAATCGAGGGGATTCGGCTTTGACCTTGATGCGGCATTTAAGGACAGAACGGCTTCCGGCGGCAATATCACGCTGGGGGACAACAACTTCGGTCCTACAGGACTGGTTGACGGAAACAGCGGTATGTCAATGAAGATTTTAAGCGGAGACGTTACCGTTAATGCCGCTATTCAGGCATTGTCAACACAGGGCGTAACGACGCTGGTTACAAGCGGCACGGTTACGACAATGAACAACAAGCCGGCACCAATTCAGGTCGTTAAAACACAGAATTATATTTCTGAATATACCAAAACGAACAATGGTACCGTCGGCGGCGAAGCCAGTTATGACGTTACGGTTGAAACGGAAGAAATTGAAACAGGTTTCACGCTTGATGTTTTGCCGAGAATTATGGATCACGGCCGGTTGATGATGCTGTTCAGCCTGAACCTTTCCGATTTGCTTGATTTGGAAAACGTCAACCTCGACAGTTCTGAAGAATCCGGATACATTCAAAACCCGATTATTGAAGAACGAGGATTTTCGCAGGAAGTCGCTTTGAAATCCGGCGAAACGTTAGTCCTTTCCGGTTATGAAAGAGTTGAAACATCCAGCGACAAGGCAGGCTTGGGACCGGTCAACAACAATATTTTGGGTGGTCATGAAAAAGTTGAAAAGACGCGCAGCATTGTAGTTATCTTGCTGACCCCTGTTGTTTTGGAATCACCGTTGATGCCTGAGTCGCGTATGAAATTTTGAGGGAGAGAACCGTGGCTGAAGAAGAGGATAGCGCATTAGATTTATCTGCTGAACCTTCCCGGGAAAACAGCAAAGAGTGGGCGTCAAGCTTTACGGTTGACGGTATACAGTATGCTGCAAGCATTTTCTGGGAAAGCCTGCAAAACGTTGATGCCCCTTTTCTTGATGCGAAAGAGGCTGCCGAAAATGTTTTGGTCGGGGCAGATTTGTTTTGCGTCAAGCACGGCAAATCCCCTCAGCTTGGATTGGCTGTTTCTTCCCAAGGCTTTAAAAAGGGAATGAATGTTGCCGCGGTAACTGCGGTTACATCTATGAGCGATGCAAGTTCCCTTTTGGCTGTTTTTAAAGTAGATGCCGGCTATTGGTACCTTTGTGTCAGAAACGATGTTATTTTGTCCGACGGCGATGTTTTGTTCGTCAAAGAAGAAGACGCCAAAGAGCAGTTTATGTCGATGCTTTCCGTTCCTGACTGGTCAAAAAAGATTGCACCGGCCGAATGGGGAATCGACGAAACCGAGCAGAAAGACATTTCTGAGGTGTTTTCGCAAGGTTTGGACGTCCAACTGGAAAAGATTAACGCTTTGCGCGGCGCAGAGCTGGCAATTGTCGTCGTCCTTTCTATTGCAGCCGGCGCATGGCTTGTCATGTTTATTGCCAATACTTTTTTTGCAACGAAAACACAAGAAAACAAAGTCGTTACCAGAAGGGCTAAGAAAAAAGTCGTCAAGGAAGTGGAAAAAATCGTTCCTGCACCGTGGGAATCCATGGTTGATACAACTTGGCTGCTGGACAATTGTCGTAACAGCATTCAGTCGTTGGTAGCCATATCGACTCCGGGATGGAAGAATGGCGGCGTTACCTGTTCGGCGTCCGGGGCCGTTACTTCATGGAAAAGAGAATTCGGAAGATTGTCATGGATTGAAATGTCTTTATCCTATTCCGGTATGACCTTTACCAATAAATCAATAGACGACAGGGGCAATACCGTTACGATATCAATGCCGTTTCAGTCTGTTAAGAAGGTCAATTCGATTCCGAAAAAAACGATGTCCGAATTAAGAAATATGATAAACGACCTGTTTCAGACTCTGAATATGAGCATTTCTTTATCTAACGGAAAAGTAAAAGCCGGCAATAAGGTATATAATTTTTTAAACTTTAGAATTAATTCGAAGTATGATCCCGAAATTTGGAAGCCGATGTTAACAAAATTTTCAGGACTTAAGGTTAATAATATACGTTATAATAACGGCGTATGGAATTATGAGGGGACAATTTATGTTCAGTAAAAGCAAAAACAGATTTTTAGGGCTGGCAGTGTCAATAGCTTTTGCGAGTGCTGCGCAGGTTCAAACCGTAAATGCGGCCGTAGTTTCGATTAACGAAGCCAACCTGCCTATTAACGTTTCCAATCAGGAAACGGCAAAAGCCGTGTCTGAACAGAATAAACCCGCAAATGCACTGGTTTCCCCGTCCAGAGCCAAGGCTGTTGCAAATACCACCGTGCAAACCGGTTCTGCCGGATCAAACAACTCAGTTTCTGCCGCTGGAAATACGGCAGATGCAAAAATTTCCGACAATTCCAATGCAAATGCGCCTGTTTCTCCAGCACAAAATAACGCTGCCGTTTCTTCTGCGGCAAAAAACACTTCTGCTGCGCAGCCTACAGCAGTGTCGGCTCCTTTACCTCAGCAAAATCAGGCGCAAGCAAAAGAAGATTTTAATTTTGACTTGAAAATGAAGTCAATTAATGCCCCGGCTCAGCAAAATGCCAATAATGCGGCGCCAGCGTCCAAGACAGGAGGAGCATCTATCAACGATGCCGATTTGCCGAAAGATATCCAATATAAAGCAAACCCGGTTGAAGCTTTGGGAAACAGCGTATTATCGCAAATGGACAGCGATTTGTTTTCCCAAATGTCTGAAATTGAAAAAAGTACGACATTGTTAACGCTTGAATTGCGGCGGGAAAAAATTCGCAATGAAATTGAAGCACAAAAGGCTATACGGCAAAAAAATATTGATGATCTTGCCCGCCAAAAAGAAGAACAGCGCCTTCAGGATTTGGAACGGCAAAAAAAGATTGAAGCACAGGTTCTTCAGGAAAAGCAGGCATTGCTGGACAAAGAACAGCTATTTGAGGTTTTGAAACAAAGAAAGCTGCTGAACGCCTATATGAACCAAATGCTGGTTAACCAACAGGAATGGCTGAAAGAGAAAGAAAACCTTTATGCGCAGATTTCTGCGATGGAGGAAGAAAAGAAAGAACTTATCGAGCTCTTTAAACAGAGAATCAATAAAGTTTTGGAAGCTTCGGCAAAAAATATTCAGGTTGCAGAAGCAGCACGGGCTAATTTTGAGCGAATCGTCAAAAATTTGAAAGCAAGAAACGAACAACTGCGCAAAAGGGTTGAGGCAGATGCACAAATTATAAAAAATGCCAAGAACAGCCTTTATCTGAAATCGCAGTCGATTGAGGAATTAAAGGATAAAAATGCCGCAAATGCTGCCGTGCTTGCAGCCAATGCTGCAGCTGTTTCTGCAATCAGCTCCGAAACGGAAGAACCGATTGAAGAAGAGGCTCCCGAAAAACTGAGTTCAAAATATGCCATTCTTGGCATCAGCGGAAGAGCCGGAAATATGACTGTTGATGTTATTGATATTGACGGACAACCGTTGTCATTAAAGGTTGGCTCACCTCTGCCGTCCGGACATATTCTCAGCGAAATAGGCTCTGATTATGCAAAATTCAGCAGAGACGGCAGCGATGACTATTTATATGTCGGCAGGAGCATTGACGGTTATGTTCCGACCTTGGGGCTAACTGATGAAAAGAGCAAAAAATAAGCCTCTGACACCGTATTGAATTATTGTTTATGGATATTTGAAAATGGCGGAAGAAGTAAAAAAAGACGAAAAAGAACTTGAGAAGAAAACTGCGGAATCGAACTTTGAAGAAGAAGATTCCGGAGCTTCTCAGGTTAAAAAAGTTAATTTATTTGACCAGCTGTTTGCAAATAATAACAAATTGCTGACGGTTAATGGTTCTGAATTTGCGATATCCAATGAAACACGCCGCTTATTAGCCTTGTTTTCCGACGGAACTTATCTGGTATCGAAAGACAACCGTTTTGACGGTGCAGTATATAACTTTGAAGCAAATGTTAAAAGAAGAAAAATTCCGATTAAAGCGCCGCGCTATGTTACTCTAAATGAAATTGCGGCAATTTATGCATATGCAGAACGCGGTGCAGGTACTGTTGATGTATCTGCAGAAGAAGCTGAAGATATGCAAATGCAAATCGATTTCATCAATATTATTCAACGCGCTTCGCAAAAGAAAGTATCTGACGTACATATTGTTGTTGGCTCTTCGTCGACGGTATTGTTTCGTGAAAACGGCATTATGGTTAAACAGAACGAATATGGCGGCGAATGGGGCGAAGCTTTTGTCCGTTCGGTTTTTGCGTCAGCGGATATTTCGGACTCCAACTACTCGCAAAACGAATTTCAAGGTGCGCAAAAACTTGGTTCGACTCCTTTGCGTGGTTCTAAAGGCAAATTGATGCTGCCGCATAACGTTTTGGCTATTCGTTTACAATTTAACCCTATTGCGTTTGGTTCGCAATATCTGGTTATGCGTTTGCTTTATGCCGATGACAATCCGGAAGGAAGTTCGGATTTACGCTCGCTCGGCCTAGGCAAATACGAAGAAGATTTATTTTATAAAATGCGCAGTATGGCGGTAGGCCTGAATGTTGTGGCCGGGCCGACCGGTTCCGGCAAATCAACAACCTTGCAACGAAATCTAATTAAACTATTACAAGAAAAAAACTATCAGATTAACCTGCTGACGGTGGAGGATCCTCCTGAGTATCCTATTCCGGGCGCGCGACAAATGCCGGTTACAAACGCCAATACCGAAGAAGAGAAAAACGAACAATTTACAAAAGCTTTGTCTGCGGCACTCCGTTCCGACCCTGATGTTATTCTGGTTGGTGAAACGCGTTCCTTGTCTACGGCAGAATTGACTTTTAAAGGCGCCCTTTCTGGTCACGGCGTGTGGACAACGCTTCACGCCAACTCTGCACCGGCAATTGTTACGCGTTTGCGCGATATGGGAATTCAACCGTATTTGTTAAACGACCCTGAATTGGTAAAGGGGTTGGTATCTCAACGTTTGTTCCGTAAATTGTGTCCCAATTGCAGGCAATCCATCAAAACGAAAGAAGGAACACCCGAGTTTGAGCGATTACGTAATGCTTTGGGCGATTATGGCATTGAAAACGTTTATGTCAGTGGTCCGGGGTGCAAAGCCTGCGGATATAAAGGATTTAAAGGCAGAATGGCTGTTGACGAAATTATTTTGCCGGATTCACGTTTTCTGCGCCTGATGATTGACAATGAAACCGCCAAGGCCATCGACTACTGGGTCAGCGAGTTAAACGGACGCCCGTTAAAAGATGCCGCTATAGAAAGAATGATTAAAGGACAGATTGATATGGACGAAGTCGAACGCTGGTGCGGTTTGATTGACCAACGTCCGGTATACTAGAGGTACGACCAATGGCTAAAAAAGAGGAGACAAGCAACGGTTCTTTTAATAAAGCGATGAAATCTTTGGGTGCGCTGGAGGTTTCCTTTGCCCAGTTCAGAGTGGGAATGGCAGGCAAAGCCCGATTAAAAGTGTATAAAAAGCTAGCTTCATTGTTGAGAAACCGTTTTTCATTGATGAATGCCCTTGATATTATGTATGACAGTATTACCGATAACGGAAAAAATCCCGGCGAGCCAATGGCTATTGCAATTGCATCATGGGGTAAGGCACTGCAGAATGGTAATGCGTTTTCCGATGCACTGAAAGGCTGGGCTCCGAGCCGAGAGCGTCTGATGCTTTCGGTGGGCGATATGTCTGACCTTGAAAGCGCATTAATGAACTTAATTAAAGTTGCCGAAGGTACGGAAAAAATGCTAAAACCGATTATCGGGGCAATTGCTTATCCTTCCTTTCTGCTACTTATGTCTGTATTGGTTATTTATGCTATCGGCGCATACATGGTTCCGCCAATGATGGACGCCGCACCGAATGCCCGCTGGTCCGGTACGGCTAAGGATTTGGTTGCCGTATCTTTATGGATTCAAAAGAACTGGTTGTTGGCATTTGCGTTTTTTCCGGCAATATTTGCATTAATTTATGCGACAATCGGCATTTGGACCGGCCCGACGCGCAAAGCCATTGACGACTGTCCGCCGTGGTCTTTGTACAAGATGTTTATGGGAATTACCTGGCTGTTATCCCTTTCTGCCTTGATTAAAGGCGGCGTGCCGATTTCCGTGGCACTGACGTCATTGAGAAAAGATTCAAACCGTTATTTGCGCGAACGAATTGACCGGGCAATGGATTTTATTAAAAACGGCGATAACCTGGGGCAAGCATTATCCAAATCCAAATTAAATTTCCCGGATAAGGAGATTGTTGCCGACCTGCGTATTTATGCCGAATTGGATAACTTTGAAGAGGCACTGGACAGACTTGCCAATGACTGGCTGGATGAATCGGCCGAGGCTGTCGAACAAAAAGCATCTATTTTGAACATGGTGGCAATGTTTGCAATTTCCGGTATTATTGCATGGGCGGTGTTTGGCGTATTTGAAATGCAAGACCAGATTACCAGCGCTATGGGATAATAAGACCGAGGTAATGAAGCAGGAATAAGCGGCAATGGCGTTTAATAAGGACAATTTTGATAATATTATGTCCCGACTGAAAAATATCAAAATTCAGGGCACTGATATTTTTCTGAAGTATAAAGAGGATATTATCCGTAGAATTCCAATGGTTAAAGCTTATGTTGCCAGTAACCGGGAAACTATTATCAAAGCGATTGTTCCGATGGCAATTGTTGTTGCGGGGTTTTATGCCTGTTCGACTTCACAGGAAAAAATTGAACGCAATATGAAAGACATTTTCGAACTTTCGAAAGAAATTCGGTCGTATTATGCCGATAAGCCGGATTATTGGGGACTTTCTACAAAGTATCTTATTACAGGCAACGTCTTATCTCAACGATATATACACGGAAATAAAATTATTCTTGACGGAGGGCTAAATGTTTTGGTTGGTTCGGGAGAAAAAGCCGAAACCGTTATGCCCCGCGTTTCAACTTTTGATATTGTTGCTTCAGGCTTAAACAAAGCTCAGTGCATATCTTACGCTGAAAGCATATTATCAAAGGAAGAACTTGTCGTTGTGGAACAAATCACAATAGTCAACTCTTCCGGAACATATTTGTTCAGCTGGGGCGGAGAGAACTCTCTGCCGGTAAAGAAATACGCCAGCAAGGACTTCTGCGCTGATACAGGGAATACTTTAATCTGGTCGATAAAATGACTGTCTTGGCTGCAGCAACACGGTTTTCGGTATACAATTCAAAATTATCACAACGTAAGCCTGAATTAGTAATTTGAAAATTGAAAAATCAGAAGACAGGCAATGACTGGGCAATGCGTGCAGCCTGCATTTCAATGGACGTCGCCAGATTGAGCTTGCCGCTGCGAATAATTGAACGAACAGAACAGCCTTTATTTAAATCAGGATTGGCAAAAAGAGTTTCAATGCGAGGTTTACGATGATTTTCCGTTCCGACCAAATCCTGTTTAACGACTGCTAAAATCCCTCGGGACAAAATATCAAAGGCAGAGCTTTCACTCATACTGAAACTGGCATACTTTACGAGTGAGCTGAGAGCATCGGTGATGGAGCTTGCATGTATCGTCGTCAATACCAAATGCCCGGAAATCGATGCCCGCAGGCATTCACACGCGGCATCAGGCGTTCTGATTTCTCCAATTAAAATATAGCGCGGCTTGGAGCGCAATGCCGATTTCAGAGGGTCGCGCCAGTTGTCGTTTTGAACTTCGGTCTGTTTGCAAAAACCGATTGAACCGTTAAAAGACTGATATTCGCCTTCCAACGGCATTTCAGCCGGGTCTTCAATCGTATAGGCAAAACCGCCCTCAAGGTTCAAATATTCAGCCAGTAGGCTCGAAATTGACGTCGTTTTTCCGGAACCGGTCGCCCCGCCCCAGATTATCAGCCCGCTTTGCGATGACAATGACAGCATGTACTGAACGAATCGATGGTCAAAACTCAGATTATGAATGCTCGGTATTGTCAGCGGCATACGGCGAAGACAATACAACTCGCCGTTTACGCTTAAGACATTTTCAACACGGAAAAAAGTTCCTTTGTAATTCATGGAATAGGAACTTGTCTGGTGCATAATCATAAACAGCTGGTCGCAAAACTCTTCTTTATCGCTGGGTTCTACCCTTTTTAAGCTGTTTGCATATTTTTCATCGGAAATGTAAAAATCTTTATTTGAATTTATATATAAATCCGAAAAGCTGTATTGTAAAAGCTCCATCAATTTCTCCGCATATATCCCGTGCCGAAAATTATTCGGCCAACGTTACGTCTTTAATATTATTTATTGAATTTTCTATAAGACGATTATAATCGGATTTGGTTAATTTTGAGCTAATAACCGATTTTAATATTTCGGCGGTTCTGGCTCCGACCATAGCATTTATTTCGTTGCCGGCCTGGTCAAAAGCCTGTTCTATCCGGCTGTCGACCTCGTTTTGCTTTCTTTGCAGAAAAATGTTTAATTCCCGAAGTTTTGCTTCTTTCGTTTCCTCAATGACATCTTCACGCTCTTTGACAATTCCTGCAACTTCGGCATCTGTATTCATAAATTTGCGTTCATATTCCGCATACAGCTTTTGTGCCTGCAGTTTTAAATTTTCGGCATCCTGCAGTTCTTTCCGTATTCTGATTATCCGTTTTGCAATCATACCGGAAATAACTTTTGTTACCGGGCGAAACAGCAAGGCTATGATTACGACGAAAGCAACGGCAACCCAAAACTCAGCGCTTTGATAGAAAAGCTCTTCATGCCCGGCTATTCCGGCAGTTGTTTCATTTACGGCTGTTTGCAATCCGGATGTCATTTTATTCGCCTTTCGCTTCTGCTGCGTTCCGTATATCTTCTGCCGTAACTGTTTCCAGTCCCAGCTTTTGAATCACGGCATACGCGGCAGCCTGAGAAATTTCTTCTATTTTACTCATAGCGGCTTCTTTATCTTTTATGAGCTGCGTTTCACTTTCCGCTATTTTTTCCTTTAACTGCCGATTGATGTCCTCTTCTTTTTCGGCAATTATATTTTTAAGTTCGTCTTCATTCTTTTTTATTTGTGCGGCCGCTTCGGCCTTTGCCGCAGCAAGCGTTTCTTCATAACGCCGAAGTGATGCCAATGCCTTTTTGTTCACCCGTTCCGCTTTAAGAAGGTAATCATCGTATTTGCGTTTTCTGGCATCAATCGTTTCAGCAATTCCGGGAATAATAAACCTGTCCATCACCAGCCAAAAGCAGATAAATGTCAAAAGCACCCAGAAAATCTGTGTCAGGTATGTCGATATTTCAAGCTGCGGCATATTGGTTTGTCCGATACTACTTGTTCAGCATAATCAGGGCAACAACCAGACAGTACAAAGCGATTGCCTCTACCGCGGCAAACCCTGCCCAGCCGTATGTATCAACGTCTTTCTTAACCTGAGGGTTACGGCCGACGGTTTCAATCATCGTAATCCACAACTTGGCAACGCCCCAGGCAGAAGCGGCCATCGGCAGAGTACACAATGCAGCACCAATATAAACAGCAGCATCAGAAGCGATTATGTTTTCCATGAGTTTTCCTTTCCTTAAAATTAATTAATGAGAATGTAATGCATCACTTAGATAGATACAAGACAAAATCGTGTATATGTAAGCCTGCAATACGGCAATAAATATTTCAAAAGCGATAATGGCACTGTCAAACAGCAGCGGAACAACACCGAAGACTTTTAGCGCAACGATAAAACCGGCAATAATTTTCAGCATAATGTGCCCTACCGTCATATTGGCAACAAGCCTTACCGTCAGGCTGAACGGCTTTGAGAGCAGAGATATCGTTTCTATCGGAATAATCAGCGGAGCGAGCGGCCATGGTATCCCTTTGGGCATAAAGGTACGGAGATACCCCCATTTCTTCTTTTTTATGCCAATAAAAACATTAAAAAGAAGGGCGAAAACCGACAATGCGCCGACCGCCGCCAGATGCGAGGTGAAGGTAAAACTGTAGGGAAACAGCCCCATAAGATTGCCGGCGGCGATAAACAGGGCAAGCGTAAATATAAACGAAAAATACTTCAGCCCGTCTTTGCCGACGTTATCGAGCACAAGCTTGTAAATAAATTCATAAATGCTTTCGGGAATGCTCTGTGCCACTCCCGGAATCAGCGTTTTTTTTCGCAGGCAGAACGCAAACACAAGAATTACCGACACGGCCGACAAAATCATACAAAGAGACGAATTGGTAAAACCGATATCATATCCCCCCACCTTTATGGGAAACAGCTCTTTAATTTCAAATTGTTCCATAGGACCAGACACGGCTACCTTCTCCCTTTTTCTCCGGCTGCATTCAGGCTTTTGGCATAACGATATGCGTTCAACATCCCGGCACAACCACCAAATATGGTAAATATTAACAACATTATGAACTTAAAGTCAAATATTTCGTCCAAGACATATCCCAGCGCCGCCCCGACAACCGTTCCTGAGGCCAATTCCACACCCATACGCAGCCCGGTTGCCAGACGGGAAAATTCGGTATGTTTATCTTCCGCTTTTTCTGCCTGAACCTTTTGGGCTTTCAGGGCTTCAATTTTTTCTTCCAGCGCTTTGATGTCTTCGGGAATATCCGGCATTATTTTTTCACCTTTTCCAAACGGCTGTTCAAATAATCCCTGAATTCGTCATATCCGCGAGAACCGCTGACCATTTCACGGCCATCCGCGCCTTCTATAATAAAAGACGGCGTTCCCTGAATACCGAATGTTTTTATGGCATCGTTAAACGTCAAAAGAATATCGCTGGTCAGCTTTTTGTTATCATCGCAAATCTTGATGGCTTCATCCGTCATACCGAATTCCCGGGCATATTTATTTAAAGTTTCGTTTTTCCCTGATAACAACCAGTCTTTCTTTTTGTATAATTCCGAAATAAAATCGTCATATTTATCTGCCGGCAGACAATAAGACAATTTTGCCGCCCGCATAGACACGGCATCTATCGGAAAATGAATAAAGATATAACGAAGTTTGCCCGTAGATATAAAATCACGTTCCAACTTGGGCAATATATAGCGGTGAAAATCACTGCAATGGGAGCAGGCCATCGACGAAAAAGCATACATCGTCAGCGGAGCATCATCCGCGCCTCTTGCCCGCAGCTGCGCTCCGCTTATTTTAACATTTCCATTGACCTTGACGGCAAACTCCTCTTCTTTAGCCTGCGCATGATTAGATAAAACAGGAATGCCATCGGTAAAAACAAACCCCTTTGCCGTCAGATAACCATATGCGCAAATCACATATACAACGACAAGAGCCAACAGACGACTTATTCTTTTTATTATTTTCAGCATTTATTTTTCTCCACGGTTTGACAATACTACACTTTTACCCAATTTTGTTAAAATTTCCTTTAATTTCTCGTCTTTTATCCCGTCTGCCAGTTCATTAAGATATTTTTCTTCATTCTGACTCAATTTTATTTCCGGCTCAGCTTTTTTCCGAGCAAAAACGCGCGGCCGCATTTTAATATTCTGACTGACATTCAACCTATGCACCGCCTTGTATCCGAAATAAGCATTTATTTTTTCCAGAATATATCCCTCCCGATGCTGCATTTCCAGAGCGAATCCCCCTGCCGGAACCTCTACAAAAAGAGTACGTTGGCTGTCTTTCGGGTTAAAACGCACTTTCAGCGGCGAACAAAATGATGCAAGCTCTTCTCCCGCTATATCAACCCAGTTCAACATTATATCCGCTTCGACAAAGTCTTCCGCCGACATAAGCCCTCTGACCAACGGGACAAAGATGCTCCCGAGGCTTTCAAGTTCCCGGCAATGCGGCTCGTCTGATATATGAAGCTTGATTTTTTTCATCGCCTTTTAGTTGTTTTCATACTGCTGGGTCAGAGGATGACGTTTTTTTACCTCGTCTATCAGCTTTTCAGTTGTGATGTGCGTATAGATTTCCGTTGTTACAATATTTTCATGCCCGAGCATTTTTTGGATTGAGCGGAGATCCGCACTGTTATTTACCAGTCTGGTGGCAAAAGAATGCCGCAAAACGTGCGGGTGAACCTTTTCGGGAGAAATCCCGGCTTTTACCGCAAGCTTTTTCAAATTTTTGAAAAAGCCATCTCTTGTTATATGACCGGAAACAGAACGAAGCGACGGAAACAGCCAGTTGCTTTTGCGCCCTCCCATAAATTTGTTTCGATACTCAAGATATTCAAAAACCTCATCTATTACCTCTTTCGTCACCGGCACAATACGCTCTTTGCTGCCTTTACCGCAAATCAAAATCTGCCGCATATCGTAGTTTATGGCATTTTCAGGCAGCGAAACCAGTTCGGATACGCGAAGCCCCGAAGAATACATCAATTTTACCATAACCCCCATACGCATCAGCGAGAATCTTTTACCCAATTTGGCCGCCGAACAAAGTTTTTTGACCTCCTTTGCCGTCAGAAAAAGGGGCAGACTTTTGCCGATTTTCGGCGTCCGCAGTTTATTTGCCGGACTGTCGGCTACGATTTTCTCACTTTGCAAAAATTTAAAAAACTCCCGAATACATGAAATTTTTCGAGAAAGCGTCTTAGGCAGGTTGCCGGCATCCTTTAAACTTTTCAAATATTTTTCAATATCCTCAGTTTTTACTTCAGTTACCGCTACCGGAGATATTGCGGCAACAAACTGACTGATGTCGTTACGGTAAGCCTGCAGCGTATTCAGCGCAGCACCTTCTTCCACCGCTTTGGCATCTAAAAATTCAGTTATATAATCACTCATTTGCTAAGCTTTAACTCTACTTTATTTTCTATCCGCTGCTGTTCGGGAGTAATATCTTTGCATGCCGTATAGGCTATTCCCAGAACAATCACGCCCAAAACCAAATATAAGATATATTTATTATTTCTGGTTTTCATTTTCATCTCTCCCTAAATAAAGACAAGTTAAGCTTTTCCCACT
>URXV01000003.1 GCA_900551865.1 uncultured Rickettsiales bacterium | reverse complement strand
TATATGAAATAAATGGTAAATAAAAATAAACTTATTTTATCTGCAAATGATTATTAAAATTGAATAAAAAACATAAAAAATAAGGCAATATACAAAAATACATTGCCTTATCCATTAACCTGAAAACATATGCTAAAATAACTTAGTTACCTGAAAGTACTTAAGTTGTTATTTTTTTAGCGTATAATTAAATTTTATGCTTGTAAAGGTACATTTAATCGGTAACACTTAACCATATGAATTTTATAATGTTTTGAAAGTGTTACAATGTTTAATAATAATGAAACAAAAGTTAAAGTAGATAAACAACTATTAGATAATGTTTTAAAGCGTATTAATTGTTCAGACCCTTCGTTTGCAATAAATTTTCTAATGCATAACTACCTTGAAGCCTCGAAAGAGAAAACTCCTGTTATACCAGTTCCAACTTTTAAAGGTAATAATCTCCCTATTCAAGGAGATACTAAAAAGCCCATACATAGTGGTAATTATTATAAAGTTGAGAAGAACTTACAAAACTGGTTAAGTAAATCTAGTAAGTATAAAATAATAATTTCCACTTACTTTGAATGTAAAAAAGATTCAGATGTCATAAATAAAACCATCTTAGAAGAAAGATGCAATGCAAAAAATATCAAAAATTTCCCTATGTATATTTCTCAATTATCAAATTCTACCGGTACTCAAGGACAAATTTTTGAGAAAGATCGTTACAAAAATTTATATATACTAGATGAAGTAAAAGAACTAGTTGAAGATTTTTATAATAAAATTTCGAATGAGAATGCCATAAATTATGAACCTACCAATACAAATTTAGGTGACGAAATATCTATAAAAAATGATATGAATAAAGAAACTGCAATTAAGATGTTTAATAAACAAGGTTTTGATATTAGTAATTATTGTACTTTTGCTAGTATAAACAATACAGGTGCTTGTTATTGGGCAAATCCTAGCTATGATGTATTAAAAAATGATTGGACTTTTATATTAAATGATCAACACAAAAAGGTACTCACACTTTTACATATTCCTGCAAATACATTTAATAACAATGATTTTATTGTCAAAAAAAGTCATGGTTATGATCCTAGACCTAATATAACAATAATGCCTAATAATTTAACTTGTAGAGATGGAAATAAAGTTAATTTTGCTCGTTTTGTTAAGAAAACTATTAATTATTAGCATCTAAATAGATATGCAATATAAATAAGAAGAGACATATCTTTTTAACATGATAAACTTTTTTCATGTTTTTATATCATAAAAACATTTGGAGATTAAATTATGACTAATATAGCAAATATTCTTGGGCTTATTGATTCTGGTAATTACGCAATACCAGTATTTCAACGAGGATATGTTTGGAATAGAGATCAAGTTAAAAAGTTAATGATTTCCTTATATAATGGGTATCCAATTGGTATATTGTTGGTATGGAATACTGTTACTGATCCTTCAATTGCTCGAGGAGATGGTAAATTAGTTCCCGGAAATGTTAATATGATTTTGGATGGGCAACAAAGAATTACAAGTTTATATGGAATAATAAGGGGGACACCACCTAAGTTTTTTGAAGGAAACACTAATTCTTTCACTGGACTTTATTTCAATGCCGAAGAAGAAACTTTCGAATTTTATACTCCAGCGAAAATGCAAAACAATCCATTTTGGTTTGATGTAACAGATGTAATGCAAAAAGATGCATGGACTTGTGTTTCGGAAAAAAAATCAATCATGGAAATAGATGATCAAGATACTTTTACAAATAAATGTATGCCTAAACTGCAAAAACTAGCGAATATCAAAGATAGAGAGCTTCATGTTGAAATTGTTTCAGGACCAGATAAAACAATAGATGTTGTTGTTGAAATTTTCAATCAAGTTAATAGTGGAGGAACAAAACTTAGTAAAGGCGATTTAGCTCTTGCTAAAATCTGTAGCGAATGGCCCGAAGCTCGTGAACATATGAAAAAAATTTTGGAAAGATACCGTAATTCGGGTTACGAGTTTTCAATGGACTGGCTTTTACGTTGTTTAACTGTTTACATGACTGGACAGCCATACTTTAATGTTTTAAGTAAAATCAAAATTAGTGAAGTTAAAGAATCCCTTCCTCATGTTGACAAGATGATTGGAACTTGTCTTGATCATATTGGAACAAGACTGGGACTAGATCACTCTAGGGTTTTAGGTGGTGTTTTTGCTATAGTTACGATGATTGGGTATCTTCGTTATAAGAAATGGAAACTATCTGATAGCAAAGAGTGGGATAAATTACTTTATTGGTATGTACATTCTTTTTTGCTTGGAAGATATGCCGGCTCTACAGAAAGTGTATTAGCAAGAGATTTAAACTGTATTGCTGATGGACTTGGAATAGACGGTTTATTAAATCTATTAAAACTTTCCCGAGGAGATTTAACTATTCGTCCAGAAGATTTCTGGGGTTGGAGCATTGGAGCCCGTTTTTATCCTTTACTATACTTATTAACAAGAACCAATCATTCTCGAGATTGGAGTAGTAATATTGAATTAAGAAATAATTTATTAGGTAAGAACTCAACATTAGATGTGCATCATATATTTCCAAAAGATATACTCTATAAGGCAGGAAAATCAAAATCCATCGTAAATTCACTAGCCAATTATGCTTTTCTTACAAAAGATACAAATCTTGAAATTTCGAATCGATATCCAGAAGAATATTTACCTCAATATCAAAAAAAATGCCCTGGCTCTATAGAATCACACTGGATACCAATGGACACAAAATTATGGGTAATAGAGAACTATGAACAATTTTTAGCTCAAAGAAGAATTCTTTTAGCTGAAGCTGCCAATAATTTATTGAATTCCTTGTATCAAGGAAAGTTAGCAGAAGAAGACGTTCAATCTTTCTCTACCAAAAAATTCAACACAGATACAGAAATTTCGAATGAAGACTTAGAAATTGAAGAAATGTCTAATTGGATGCATGAGCAAGGTTTATATGAAGGAAATGCTAATTTTGAATTGTTCAATCCAGATACCGGAGACGTGGAAGCTATCATTGATTTAGCTTGGCCAAGTGGTATTCAAAATGGATTAAGCGAACCAGTAGCTTTACTAATAAATGAAACAGCAGAAACACAAGCTATTGTTAGCAAATATGGCTATAGATATTATACAAGTAGCGTGGAATTGAAAGAATTTATTCAATCAACTTATTTAAAACAATAGAATAGGAATATAATGACAAATTCTATGTCTTAAAATTTGACCCGTAGTACACATTATTTTTGAATATAATAAACCTATATCAAAAGTAAAATCATTATCCACGGGTCAAAAAAATGAGTCTGGTTTAATATTCTTCTGCAAGCATGACTGTCATAACTCGGTTTGTAACTTCTGGGTTGCTTGGATTTTCTGATAAATATTGATAATTCTTGTCGTAATAATCAATTTTCCAAAAGATTTTTTCACCATGATAATCAAAACTTCCGAGGTCGTGTTCACCATAAGGATCGTTATCAGGTGTAAAATTATCAAAATGGCGAATTTTTAACATAATTTCAGCAATTTCTTCATAAGTTTTTGCTCCTATACCCTGTGTTAATACAATTTTACCACCAATCAGATGTTTACGAAGATTGTCATTCAAGGTTTTAATATCAGTCATATCACATCTCTTAGGCTAATTTCTCAGACGCCAGAAACATTTTGAATTTTCTTAATGCTTGTCTAACCGAAGTATGAGAACGCTTGCCATAACTGGATTTTGCACCAGCTATTTCATATTCTGGCAGAATAGAAGCGATATTCTCAACCAAGTGCGCCAAAGTAAACCCTTCTTTGCGGCACAATCTTTCAATACGTCCCATATAATCCGCACTTGTTAACTCAGAATATTTGTTTTCTAGCAACCAAGTTCTAAAATTCTTCAACATTGCAAATCTCCTTTTCAATTAAAGTTTTACAGGGTTAACAAACACAGCGACCATTTCTCTCTGAATTCTTTTGCATTCAGCCAGACAATCACTGAAATATTGATATGGAGTTGGTAAAATCGTGTCATCAATTTGTATGTACCACATTGTTTTTCCTTTCATAAATAGTTGTTTTACTCATTAACTATTTATATTATGCAGTGTATTTGGGACTTTGCGAGCCCCCTAAATTCATTTTTTTGATGACATTTTGCTACGATTTAGACGAGATTGCTAAATTACAGACGGAAATATTATTATTGAGGCGAAAGAAGCTTTAATATTTCTCCCAAAACAGGTTGATTTTTAATAACAACTATTTCAAGTTTTCTTTTAACGCGTGTCATTGCTTGAAATAACATTTTAACTTGATCATAAGGATTCCCGGGCCTTCCTCGGCTATTTAATTGTCTAGTTTCATCATAATAAAAAAAACTATCTATTATAACAATAACATTATCAAATTCTTGTCCAATAACACTATGAGATGTTCCTTCGTATACCCCAAGCAATTGAAAATCATCCAAATGGTCATGATAATACCGAGAAGGCGTATAGTTAATAAGTCTAAAATCTTTTTTGATAGAAATATATTCTTTTGCAGTATTTTCATTTTGAAAATGAATGATAGAAACTTCTTCTGGAATAGATTGTAATTTTTTATTTAAATCAAAAACTGATCTTATAAACTGTGCTAAATTTTTATTAGTTCTTATTTTCTCTGACAAATTAAGTTTTTGGGTACAATTTGCTTCGATAGTGGGTATAGCCTTACTGCATTTTTCTGCTAGACACAGAGTTTGGGCGGGGTCATAACTAATAATGCATTTTAATTGATTGTCTTGTACAAATTTAAGTATTATATTAAGTTGTTTAGTGTCAATTCTTTGAGTTTCATCCAAAATTATAATATCATACTTAGAGTTCTTTTGTGTATCTATCGCATTGGTAATTACATTGTAAACATCTTTGATTGGAGATATATCCCATCTATAATATATAAGAATTAAATGACCTTTGTTTAAATTCCCGACATGAAAAATCTTAACACGTTTACCATCTTTCATAAAATGGTTTGCTAAATCATATAGTAATAAGTTTTTTCCTGTTCCTGCTTTTCCTGTTATTCCAATAATATTAGGAGAAAAAGAATTAAATGAAGCGGTTACAACTCTTTTAAATTCTTCTTGTTGACTTGTTAAAAAATATTGACCATTGAGAAAAGCACTTGTGGAATTAAAAGGAGAAACTAAATAATTAGAAGGATTAAATAGTTTGTTCAAATCATCCGTATATAGATCATTTTGGCTTTCAAGTGCAGAAATTATCTCATTGGGACTTATCGTAATTAATTGGTTGTTTGTGTCTAATGTATAAATTGAGTTAGAATCTTTTTCAAAGGTTACTAATAGAGTATGACGTTTTAAGTATGATAAATAATGTTGGTTTTGTATAAGCTGTCTATGTATTTTTTCCAGAGAAGAGATTTTCTTTAATTCTATATCTATAACCAACTTCTCATCAATTCTAAGTAAATCAAATTCCTTAGAAATTTGGGGAATACTATAACCAACATAAAAATTATTATATATCTTAATAGAAGCATGCTTTGCTTGCAAAAGAGAACAAAACTGTTGTAGGCATGAAAACTCCTCATCTTTTATATTTATTCCAAGATACTTTTTATAGTTATCTCTACATATTCTATCGGATATCTCAGATAAAGATAAAATATTAACTGTCTTCATTTTTCTTACAAGCCCTCTATTATCTCATTTTTGCTCAAGCCTCTAAAAAGTCTAGATAAAACGTATCTGTCGATATCGACAACCCTAAAAATTTTTATATTTTATGTTATTTAGCTATAAATCCTTAAACATGTTGACGAAATTATCGAGAGAATACGCGCCATCCATGTTTAAATCTTTGCTGTCAAAAACCATAAAATACCTAAAGTTGTTACCAGCCATAGACTGCCACTTTCTACCTAATTTTAATTTTTTACGGCTATCGTCCCCATCCAAGTAGTCTCCTTTGACTTCAATAAGGACGAATTTACCAGATTTCGTGCCGACTATAAAATCGGGATAATGATTTATATATCCGTTTAGCCTGAAACCTTTGTTTTCTATAATACGGTGCCACCAAACAACATTATCCATTGAAACGACATAATCTAAAACTTTTCGTTCAAATTCGTTCATATCATTATTTTCTGCTGTATAGAGAGATTTAGCTATGGAATTAATAGTATTTGCTGGAGTTATGATGTCAGGGAATTGATATTGTGCACAACATTTAATCTTTCCATTATCAACCCATTTATCAAATTGCTGTTCTCTATATTTATTTTCTTGAATTTCAATTTTGTCTTGTATTTTTCTGGCATAAACAGGCAATGATGTTTCCATCGCTGTAAGTTCATCATCCGACATATTAGAAATAACACGTTGAACATAATTTGAAACTTCTTTTGTTGCGTACCTATTATTGCGGTTTATCAATCCACTGATACTGCTAGCACATGCTTGTACACGCTGTTCTGCTGGTAAGGTTTTTATATAATCACGTATAAATTCACTATCTGTTTTTGATGCTCGAATATATTGAGGGATTGCATCCCCTTGATCTCTAATATCCACTCTATACATTTCACCTGTAGATAATTCAAATTTGATATCTGCATCTTGTCCTGACAAAGAAAAACCTTTGGATAAATTTTCTTTTTCTAATAAATCTAGAGATTCCCCGAAAACATCTGGTGTTGTTTCAATAAAGAATTGAGGAATGTAAAGCTTGCTAATTTCCTCCTTAAATTCTGCTTGAAGGGCATTTTGTATCAACATATTTCCTAGTTCACCTCCTATAAATCCGCTGGCTTCACTTTTTTCAGCTTCTTGACTGTATTCGGCAGACTGATTTTCTGCTTGTTTTATCATTTCTTGAATTTCACCACCAGAATTGGCTAACTGATTATCAAGTTGAGACTTAATATCTGATGTAGAAATATTATCAAAATCTTCAATGCCTGTATTTTGATTGTTATCTGGAATAAGTGTTAATTTTGGTTCAGGAGGCGTTGTTTTTTCTATTTCTTTTTGTGTATCATTTCCTATTCTATAATCTTTTTTGCTGAAACCTGCCTGATTTAAGCCACTTATGACATTATCTAATGTTTCGTGGAAATCTTTTGAACACGTCAAAACATAGGAAGTATTTAATAAAGGCTGTTTGTATTTGTATGCGTATGGTTGGCGCAATATTCTTCCTACGATTTGTTCCACATCTACTCTAGAAGTTTTATTTGCAAGTGATGCTAATATATACGCAAAAGGACAATCCCAACCTTCCTTTAGGGCATTAACCGTAATAATATATCTAATTTTGCAATCTTCGCTCATTAAATCAATATTTCCGATTTCATCACGATTGGATGTTTTTATTGCAATTTCCTCTTTGGGAATACCTATTTCAACTAACTTTTCTTTTATCTTATCAAACGTTTCGTTTTCTTTGCCTTTTATATTGGGTTGAGCTTGAAATAAAACAATTGGCCTGATGTATTTTTCCTCAGATTGCGCTTGTTTTTCGATACTTCCGCGAAGCTGTATTGCATCTTGAATAACACTTTGCACCGATGTACGATTAAAAACAATAACTGGTAATTTTACCATATTTTCTTTTTTTAGCTCTCTTGCATCAACATAAGATAATATATTGCTATTTTGGCGAGGTGTGGCAGTCAAATCTAGAATAAATGCAGGATTAAGATTTTTTAACATCTCTACACTTAATTCGGATTCCGCATTATGACTTTCATCAACAATCGTTACTGGAGTTAATTGACGCAATACTTGTATAAGTGCTGTATCTGGAGTATCTGCTAAGAGGACATCCTTATTTTGAAAATAATCAGCAAAACGCAAAAGATTTCCATTTTCTTGATAAACTTTGCGAACATCTTTTTTATTGCTGTTAATCCGCAATGAACTGTAACTCAAAACGCAGATAGACAACATATCCTTAACAGTATCTGGTGAAAAATTTTGACCATTTAAAAGTTGCTCTTTAGTATAAACTTCAATTTTGCCTGAAAAATCTCTATCCAGTCTTTGTCTATATGGATGCATTGGATTAGATAAATTTTTTATAGTTTGTTTTAATATAGAATCAGATGGCACCAACCATACTACAACTTTAGCTTTTTCTAAAGGTATTGCGTCATAAATACACTTAATTGCAGCACATGCCATAAAAGTTTTGCCACCTCCTGTTGGTACTTTCATACAAATATGAGGTACTTGAGGAATAGAATTATTATAAGAAGGAACTCCCCCAAATCCGACATTAATATCTTGTCTAAACCAATACTCACGCCATGCTGAGATGAGATTTTCACTACGGCTAAGGCACTCCATATAAGAGTTCAAATCAGACATAACTTTTTTTTGATAATTTTTTAATTCCATAATTATCTCCTTACAGCTTTGAAATATCTCTTGGTATTTTTTTGAATGAAATATGATATTTTTCCAATTCACGATTACTCAGTGTACACAAGTCAGCATAAATAACATAACTTTCCATTTTTGTTTTAATGGTATGCAAAAAATCTCTATCTAGAGTGGTTATATTATCTTTATCATAATAAAAATAATAGGCATTTCCTGTATAAGCACCTAGTAAATATGGTTCATCTTCACTAGCTTTGCCTATTTTTTGTTTGGTTTCAGTAAAATAAACATATTCACGAATTTTATCTATACTGACATTCTCATTAATTAAGCCATTTTGTATTAAAGCTTCTCCAAGTTCATAGTAGCTAAAGTTACCACCAAGCGCTTCAAAACCATCTGTTCCGGAAATGACGCGTTTTACTCTCTCAGCTGTTACAGTATCAGCGTAGTCCATCATTTCAATCATAATAAATTTTCGATGACCATTATCTTGTTTATTTAAATTAAGAATGGCATGGGCTGTTGTTCCAGAACCGGCAAAAGAATCTAGCACAATTGCGTTTGACATGCGCATAGAGCATATAAGCTTTTGAATCAATCTAACTGGTTTAGGATAGCTAAAAATTCGCTCCGTTCCAAAGAAATTTATAAGTTCATTGTCGGCATCTTCATTTGATCCCCAACCACTATCAAATAAATTGTTTATGTTGATTGGAGTATTGTATGTTGTATTTTCATCGTTTCCAACTCTAGCTAGTAAATCTTTCATGGTTTTGTATCTAGGAGTTGAAACTATCCTTCTGATGTACAAGGCATTAGTAATATATAATTCTTTTTTTTGCGAGTATTCATACATCGCGTCGCTTTTGTACCGCCAATTACCTTCAACTTCAAAATCTTGCGCAACAATTCCATCTTCAATAACTAGATCTGTAAGGTATTTGATATACATGGTGGAATCTGAAATAATCGTGCCTGCAGGAACAATATAGTTTTTCTCTTTATAATTACTCTTGATACCTTTTGATATTTTGCAAACAGAACGCTTATTGCTCGCATTAATGCAAGGATACGTTTCTGTGTCAGTGTTTATTTCACCTATTAACCCCGAGAAAATATCTTTATTATTGCAATATACAATGATATATTCTTTGATGTTTGTTATTTGGTTTGACAAAAAAGAACCTTTTTTCTTCTTTTCCCAAACAAGCTGAGCAACGAAATTATTTCTTCCGAATATTTCATCACAAATTAATTTAAGATTTGCTTGTTCGTTGTCGTCGATACTTATAAAAATGGCTCCGTCATCCGATAATAAACGTTGTAAAAGCTTCAAACGTGGGTACATCATGCAAAGCCATTTGTCGTGGCGCGATAAATCTTCACTTTCTGAACCGACAACTTGCCCAAGCCATCTTTTTATTCGTGGATCATTTACATTGTCGTTATAAGTCCAATTTTCGTTTCCGGTATTGTATGGCGGATCTATATAAATACAATCAATTTTTCCTTCATACTGAGGCAATAAAGATTTGAGAGCTTCTAGATTATCGCCATGGATAATCATGTTTTCGCTACCATTATTCTCTTTGTGTTGTCCTTTTTCATCATAACTGTATTGGCGCTCCAAGACACGATAAGGCACATCTAAATGATGATTAACAACTTTATCTTTTCCTATCCAATCTAATACAGGCATCTCAAACTCTCTATTTTATTATAAATTTTTACAAATTTTACCTTAAACCAGTCAAAAATCAAGCAAAAGGATATTTTATATCCAAGAAAAAGCCAAGTAATATCAATTAAGAAAACAGTTCTAACAAATGTTAAATTTAATAATTATTAGGAATTTCTATTATGAAAAGTTTCAATGAAACCAAACAAAAACAAGCCCAACAAGCCGTATTTATGGCTGCGGGAGAAAACACAACCGAGCAATATATTGCCGTGATGAAATATTGCAAAGAAAAGCGATTGCCGATTGTAAATCTATTTATTGAGCTGTCTGATAATGAGGAAAAACTTTATCAGATGATGAATGATGCCTTGGATTTTGCTGCAAGAGAAGGTGAAACTAATGACAAAAGGACAGCTCTTGTCTTTGCAAGCAAGGATAATTTACCTCGTTTTGTGAATTTATTATCCATTAGACAAGTTATTTTAGATGATTATACAGAGCTTCATCTGGCAAAATCCAAAACAATATTCCGGCAAAATCGAGATAAACACTAGATAATATCTCATTTCAAGCACCCTCACCTTTGTTTTTTTACGAGAACAAAGGTTTTTTTATATTCAAAATCTAACTTATGTTCCATGATGAACCTTAGTTAATAAAAAAAATCGTCGAAAACAAGATAAAATTACATCTTTTTATCCTTATCCCCCTCAAAATAAGACAGTTAAAACTTTTATGAGGGTGAAAATGGGTAGAAAATTAAATAAATCAACATCAAATATTTGTTATGACGCAGTTATTTTTGCTCGCGTTTCTAGTGAAAAACAGGAACGTGGCGCTTCAATAGAAGCACAAATTGAAACCATTTACAATTACAGCAAAAACAAAGGGCTAAAAATTATTAAAGAATACATCATCACTGAAAGCAGTATGCGAGGTGATAGAAAGCAATACAAAGAAATGCTAAGTTTTGTAAAGAAAAGGCAAGAAAAAACAGCGATTGTTGTAAATTGTGTTGATCGTATGTTGCGCTCATTTACTGATGTGCCGATTATTGATGAATTACGCAAGCAAGACAAGATAGAAATACATTTTTTGAAAGAAAACCTAATATTAAACCAAAATTCAAAAGGCATAGATATTTTGTTTTGGAATATGTGCGTTTTAATGGCTAATAGTTATGTTTTAAGCCTGTCTGATAATGTTAAACGCAGCATGCAATATAATTGGGCGCAAGGTAAATGGCAATCTAAAGCCCCTATTGGTTATTTGAACATTAAAGACAATCAAGGAAAATCCGCCATTATTATTGATAGCCAAGTCGCGCCAAAAATAAAAAAGATGTTTCAAGAATACGCTTCCGGCTTACATTCAGCTGGAAGTTTATTAAAATTCGTCACTCGACTTGGCTTAACCCGCAATAACAAACCGATATCCAGAAACTCAATCTACGAAATTCTCAGAAACCCCTTTTATTGTGGAATTATGTGTATAAAAGGCGAACTAATACCACATATTCACGGAGCGATTATCAATAAAGATTTGTTTGATAAAGTCCAAAATATCTTAAATCAAAAATGCGAAACGAAAAAAGGAGCGCACTACACCTCAAAAAAATCTCATTGTGATCATGCCTTCAAAGACTTAATCACATGTGGAAAATGCGGCAATATCATGTCTTCTGATTGTAAAATTAAAAATAATAAACAACAATACACCTATATGAGATGTTTCCATAAATGCGGACAGCATCCTATTAGTGACAAGATATTGTTAAAACAGCTAGAAACAGAAATATTTAACAAATTTCATATTCCAAAAATAAAAATATCCGCATTAAAAAAGTCCATCAACAAAAAACTGGATAAAATGCTCTCGGAAGCGTCTTTAATTAACGACAAATTGAATCAACAATTGGCAGAACTTAGCAAACAAGAAGATAACTTGATTAACTTCTATCTTGCAGGGAAATTAGAAGAAAATATTTATCATAGAAAAATAGCTGATTACACTAACGAAAAACAAATAATAAAAAGCAACCGAGGGAAACAAGCAATAATCAATAAAGACACCAAAGACACGATAAATCAGCTTATTGACATAATAACCAACCTATCTGAAATTATGACTAACTCCCCTTCTAAAAAACAACAAAAACTATTAAACTTGCTCGCTCGCGATTATGTTCTCAATGACAGAAAACTAACCTACACGATCAGACCTCCTTTTGATAGTTTAATCGAATGCCCTGACGCTCGTAAATGGAAAAACATCATAATTGAAAACTTAACATCTTTTATCGCACTGGAATACGAGATAAAGACTTTAGATCTCTCATAGCCTGACAACTTTTTTCTAACATACTGATATACTTGTTTTTTATAATATTTTTTTGTGATTATCTGTTTTACATTTTTCAGGGAATAGTGCATATAAAAACGCATTATGACTGATTTTGAAAAAATAAAACAAGAATTTGCAAATCAATATCCTGGAATTACGGATAGCGAATTGTGTCAAATGGTTAGAAATTTAATCGAGGCTTACAATATTGCCGTTAACATTGCGCTAGAGGAAAAGATGCTTAACCTGACTTAGGCACAACAATGACCATAAGTCCCGTTTAATAGCTCAATCTCCTGAAAAAGTGCAAAATATCAGTAAAAAGCCGTTGGGAAGTTCGTTTTTTAGCGTACATTCTTTAAGATTAGCTATATAATAAATATAGTGTAAAAACAAAGAGGTATTAACATGAGAAAGAAATATCAAAAAATTGCAAAAGAAATTTGTTCTGAAGCGATTATTTTCGCCCGTGTGTCTAGTGAAAAGCAAGAAAAAGGCGCAAGCATTGACGCTCAAAAAGAATTGATTTACGACTATTGCCTCAAACACAAGCTAAATGTGATTAAAGAACTGACCATTACGGAAAGCACAACCCGTGGCGATAGAAAACAATATAAAGAAATGTTGGATTTTATCAGAAAAAAAGACCATAAAATCGCTATTGTTGTGAACTGTGTGGACAGACTTCAAAGAAGCGATCAAGACAATCCGGCTATTGACGAACTTAGAAGAACTGGTAAGATTGAAGTGCATTTTATCAAAGAAAACATTATTCTGCATGAAGATTCAAGCGGCAATGACTTGTTGTTCTGGAAAATGAACGTGTTAATGGCTAACAGCTATGTTATTTCCTTGGCTTCCAATGTAAGACGCAGTATGAAATACAACTTTTCATTAGGAAAATGGCAAGGTTTTGCGCCTATTGGCTACCTCAATAGTCGTGATGACAATAATGACGCGACGTTAATTACCGATCCTGTTCGCGCGCCAATCATTAAAACGCTTTTTCAAGAATATGCGACCGGCTCGCACACCACAACATCTATCTGGCAATTAGCGACAAAACTAGGCCTTTGCTCTAAGATGAAGAGCAGAAAAGGTTTGCCTATAAGCAAAAACACCGTATATGAATTGTTAACCAATCCTTTTTATTATGGCGTCATGTGTATCAAAGGCGAGTTTATACCGCACATTTACGAGCCGCTCATTTCTAAAGAACTATTTGATAAAGTTCAGCTTATTTTGACAAACAACGGAAACCACAACCGAACAAACGTTACCGAATATGCAAAAACTCCTTATATTTTCCGAGGTTGGATCTATTGCAAAGAATGCGGTTGCCTGATTACACCCGAAACAAAAATTAAGAAAACAGGACAACGTTACATATATCTTAGATATGGGCATCCTAATAAAGTTTGCCACCAGAAAATTGTTAGAGAAGATAAAATTATCGAACAATTAAAACGTGAAGTTCTTGATAAGATTACATTATCCCCTACTTTGCAAACGCTCTTAAAACAAAAACTAACCAAAGATTTGACAGACACTTCCAGCCTTAACGCAACTCTTAAAGGCAATATCACTCGCAATCTCGCAGAATTAAAGGTTAAAGAAGATAAGTTGCTTGATTTCTATCTTGAAGGAAAATTACCTCAAGAAACTTATGATTTAAAGAAAGCCGCGATTGATAAAGAAATTGAAGAACTAGAAACAACCGCCGAAAAATACCAGACCATAAGCAACGAAACAAAGAAGATTGTTAGCAATGTAATATCCATGGCCGGAAACATTTCAAACATCTTTGATAAAGTGTCTATCACTCGTAAAGCCGAATTGTTAAAAGCCTTTGTTTATGATTGTCAAATCAACGGCGATAGGCTTGAGTATAAACTCAAAGCACCTTTTGATAAGCTGGTTGCCTGTAATAATTATAAAGAATGGCCAGATATCGCAATCAAACATATTGATGAATTTGATAATAAAGCACTGTGCGTTTGAGCTTAAAAGTAGACATTGGAAACATTAAAATATTTTTCCTAAGGATATGTTCCAAAATAGAACATATCTTATAATGATGTACTTTCAGGTTTTATTCGTGCTTCTGCACCTTATGATTTGCCTTACCTTCTAAAATTTCCTGACACCGTTCAAACGTATGAATATCAGTCAATCGCGGATAACTATGTGGATAATAACGCCCGCCGCTGTACATTTCCCCTATATAAAAACGGTTGCTTAAAATATTGCGTATTGTTTGCTTATGAAGTTTATTGCTGCTCTTCATCTTCAACCCTAAATTGGCCGCCTTGCGAACAATCTGCTCAAGATTATAAATGCCTGTCGAAAATTCTTTAAACAGTTGCGTGATAATGAAATGATTATCCTCATCCAGTAACAATATCGCTATGACCGTTTGCTTGCCTAACATTTTTATAACCGACTGGTGCATGATGTGCCCATTTTCCCTCTTTACGCATTTTTTCAAGACTGCGACAGACATTATCACTCATTGTGTCTGTTTGCGACTGAGCAACCGTAATCCGAAAATTCCACATCAGCTTGTCATGTGCTTTGGCATTTTTTGCTATAACTGACTGTTCCGTGTTAAAATGAATGGCGATTTTTTCTTTTTCAATCAGCTCATTCAAGACATTATATTCCTTAAAACTTCTTTGCAGGCGATCAACCTTATCACAAACCAGAGCAACCGGATTTTTATATTTTTTTATGAATGCTATCATATTATAAAATTCTTCCCGCTCCCCTCTGGTAGAGCTTTCAACAACCGTAAACTGTTTGACAATTGTCAGCCCTCGCTGAGTACAATAACTCTTTAGCCGGTCTTCCTGTGCATCCAGCGAATAACTCTTGAAGCCTTTTCTTCTTTTCGCGTTTGTTTAAAACTGTTTCCTCATCATCATAAAAAAATAATCTAACATAACATTTAAGGGAACAAAATATTATTGTTCCTTATTATGCGGAAACGTTTACTTTCTATTACCTTGGCAATATTTATATTTTATTAACCATAATTCTGTACATTCCATTTATAAGCGGAGAGCAACCTGATGCTATGCAATGCGTAGGTTTTTGAATATTGTTTAAGGAGAAATTTATGAAGAAAATCGGCATTATCGGAACGGGAATTTGGGGAACGGCTCTGGCTTTAACTGCTGCACGCGCCGGAAACGACGTTTTGTGCTGGGCGAGAGAGCAGGAAGTCGTGGACGCGGTCAACCAAAAGCACGTCAACAAGATATATCTGCCGGACATTCCCCTGCCCGACGCCATCAGGGCTACCGGAGAGATTGCCGATATTTTTGAATTTTCGGACATTATTCTGCTGACGTCCTCGGCGCAATGGACGCGTTCCATGCTCAAACAGATGAAGCCGTATGTCAAAGCGGATACGATTATCGTCCTGTGCGCCAAAGGGATTGAGGTTGAAACGGGAAAGCTGCTTTCCGAAGTGGTGCAGGAAGAAATTCCCTTTGCTACCGTCGCGATTTTGTCCGGGCCGGGATTTGCCGTTGACGTGGCGCGGCAGAAACTCGTTTCCGTTACGATTGCCTGCGCCAAAGACGGCATAGCCGCCCGGCTCGCCGATATGCTCGGCACGCCCTACTTCCGCCCTTATCTGACCGCGGACATAATTTCGCCGCAAATCGGCGGAAGCGTCAAAAACGTTATCGCCATCGCTTCCGGCGTGGTGGAGGGTGCGAAATTCGGCGACGGCGCCCGGGCGGCGCTGATTACGCGCGGCTTTAACGAAATGGTCCGGCTGTCCAAAGCGCTGGGCGGCACGCTGCGCACGATGATGGGAATGAGCGGTATGGGCGATCTGGTACTGACGGCGAGCTGCGCTACGTCCCGCAATTTCAGCTTCGGGTATGAAGTCGGCCTCTGTGGCCGGGCAAAGAAACTGCTGGAAGAGAATACGCGAACGGTAGAGGGGATTTATACCGCCAAGGCCGTCGTCAAAAGGGCTCACGAACTGGGAATTGAAATGCCTATCTGCGAAATTGTCAACAAGGTTCTGTTTGACGGGATGTCTCTGGAGGCGGCAATGGACGAGCTGATGTCCCGCCCGTATAAGGAAGAGGGATTTTAGTTTCTGCAGGAGGTAGTGTAAGCCGCAGCGATATGACGGAGGGCTTTAACGAGACGGAAGTGTTTATGAGGTCTGTCGGGGCAAGGCGGAAAGCCGGTTTCAGAAATTAAACTGGATGCCGATGTTGATTTCCCACGGAAAACGGACGCGGCTACCCAGCTGGGTAGAAGCTTCAAAATAAGCGGAATTCGTTTCGTTCCAGGCGGCGGCAATCCCTGCCCCGAGTTCATAGCGCAGCGACGACGTATCTTCCGTAAAAACTTCGTCCGCGACGGTAACCGGGCTTTTGCCGTCCCAGTCGTGCAATAGGTTTACCCTGCCGTATGCATCCAGTACCGCTCCGTTATCCAGCACGAATTCCCGTCCGCCGGACAAGCCGACGTTGCCGCTGAAATAATCCGTCGCCGATGCACTGACCCTCGTGTTAAAATTCGTCCGGTAATCTATTCCGTCCACGCGCATATAGCTTAAACCGACATACGGCTCGACAAACCAACTGCCGGCGATATTCCACCGTTTTCCGGCAAAGGCGGACGCCTGCCAGGCGTTCGTATCGTATTTTCCGTTTACGTCGGAACCGGACGGCGTATAGCTTTTAATCTTCTGCGTGTGCCAGAAATAGGTTCCGACGACGTCTACAAACCAGTTGTCCGCCGTATTCCAGGTTGAATACAGACCGAGGCTCTGCGTGTCTCCGTCCCCGCGGCCGCCGCGGTCGTATTTCTGCCGCGAATCGCTTAAACCGCCGTACAGGCCCACTTGCAGATGGCTGCCGGCGTTATACCAGATTTCCCGGTCATAGCCGATTTCCGCCCCGTAAATTTCCATCTCGCTTTTGGTTTCGTCCCGATAGCGGAATTTTATTTCGCGGCCGATACCCTTAACCCACAGCCCGTCGTCATGTTCCTTTTGCTTATGTTTCATGCGAAAACGGTGATACAGGGGATTCAGATGCGTATAAAACAATGCCGCCAGCGAACTGTAGGTGTTTTTGGCAATCAGGGAACTGTCTGTGTGCTCCTGCGTCCGGTGCAGCACCCAGTCATCGCCGTCGTGCTGCAAATCGTACCTGAAAGCCCCAACGTCGACGGCATTGCCGACCAGATAAAAATCATCCGCAGCTGTAGAAGCTTCGTCTATAATCTTAAACTCCGCCGGCAGGTTTCCGTCAGCACTATAGTCATGGATAATCAACCCGAAATTTCCCGAACCGCCGAGAATGTCCAGATGGTCGGCTTCACTCTGCGCCAGGTTGCTGTTTATGCTGAAAACGCCGGTTCCGTCCAACCGGTCTATCCGCAGACGGGAAAAGCCGGGTTCCCGCGTAACGGTTACCAGAGCGTTTTCCAGTTCCAAATCAGGAATGCTGTTTTCTCCGACAACATTCAGAATGCCGTCGGTAATTTTTGACGTTCCTTGCATACCGCCGCCCGCGTGCAATACGATTAAACCGCCGGAAGCGTTTGTATTACGGGCAACGCCGCCGGAAAATATCGTCTGTATCCCGCCGGTTATTTTGGTGTCGGCGGCAATTCCCCCGGCTTCAATATTTTGCAGCCCGGCCGCCAGCTCCGTACCGGAAACGGTACCGCCGACAATCTGCGTTCCGCCGACTATCCGGCTGTTTGATGCCTGTCCGCCGGCAGCGACTCTCTGGACGCCGAACAGGCTGACCGTGCTGCCGTCGGCGGCTCCTCCGGCTTCTACCTGCTGGGTTCCGCCGAGATAAATCCGGGCATTGGAACTTTTACCGTCAACATATTCCGTCCCGAGGCTGATAACCGACGAAACCGCCTCGCCGCCCGCCTTAACATAGGAATTGCCGCCGTTTACGGTCATTCCGGACGATTTCCCGCCGGCCTGAATTTCCGCCTGTCCGCCTTTTTTGACGGTCGTCTTATTCGCCGTTCCGGCCACCGTCAGACGCCCGCCGCTTTCAATAACGGAATTTTCGGCCGTGCCGCCGGCATCCACCTGCTGAATTCCGGTGCCACCGACCGTCGCATTCCGCACCGTTCCGTGTTCTTTGACAATCTGTTTTCCGCCGTTAACCCTGCTGTCGGAATCGGTTCCGAAAACATTCTGAAAACCGGAGTTGACAACGGTCTGCTGCGATTTCCCTTCCGCCTCCACATTCATAGTGCCGCCGTTGACCACGGTACCGACGGCGGTTCCCTCCCAACTTACGTTCTGGGTGCCTCCGGTTGCAATTTCAGTATTTTCCGACGTTCCGAAAAAGCCGACTTCCTGCGTTCCCTGCCCCGAAACGACCGTATTTTCGGTACGGCCGCCGCCTTCTATAATCTGTTCCCCGCCGCTGACCCTGCCGTTGACGTCCCGGCCATATACATACTGCGTGCCGGACAGAACGGCGGTGTTTTGCGCGACGGCCTCTTCATCAACCGTCATTGTTCCGCCCGAAATCGTCGTATTCTCTGCAACTCCACCGTCCTGAACCGTCATTTCGCCACCGTTTTGCACGGTCGTCGCCACGGCTCTGCCGGCAACTTCCTGCGTTCCCCGGCCGGAAACCGTTGTGTTCTGCACCGTTCCTCCGGCATTAACCTGCTGCCGGCCGCCGCCGACCTGCGCGCCGGAAGCGACGCCGCCGTCCCTAATTTCCTGAATTCCGCCGGAAACTTTTGCATTATTGTCCGTTCCCGATATATATTCGTGCCCCGAAACGATAACCGTTCCCTCCGCCGTGCCGCCGGCGGATATGAAAAGACTGCCGCCGTTCACCGCCGTATTTTCGGCATAGCCGCCGGCATTGACATCTATGGTTCCATACGAACCGACACCGGAAGAATATGCCTGCCCGTCGACATTCTGTACGGCATATTGCTGAACAACAGTACCGTATGATATGCCGTTCTGCAATACATCCTGCTGCCCATACGGATAAATATTGCTGTTGCGGGTTACGCCTCCGGACATAACCTGCTGCTTTCCCGAAACAGTAAAATTATCAGCCTCGCCATAAACGCGCTGGGTTACGACCGAATGAACGTCGCCGCCGCTGACAACTTCTCCGGCAGGAATATCGACAGTTATCGCCCGGGAACTTTTCGGATGCAACAACAGGCACGGCAAAAGCAGAAAAAAACCTCGCAAATGTTTGTTCATAACGGTTATCCCCCTAATTTTACGACAAAGCTACCGCATTTTTCGGATGACGGCGTTTTCCGTAATCGCATTTTAATCTCACATATAATCGCAAATCCCCGGAATAAAAGCCCGGCAACCTTATTTTCCGCACAAGTACAAAAAAACAGCCTGACAAATACAAAAAACAGCCCGTTCCGTGAGGAGCGGACTGTCTTTGTTTCATCATCAGACGATAATCTGCGGTACAAATCAGACAATGATATGCGGTACAAAATGGCTCAGGTCATCGGTAATTCTGGACGTGTTTTCCCGAATTCCCATTCCGGCCGCTTCACCGCCGATAACCCAGCTTCCCAGCACCGGATACCTGCCGTCAAAACAGGGAATATCTACAAGCTGCTGATATACGTATCCCTCTTTGCCGTACCCGCCGGAAGAACTTTCCAGTATCGTGCCGTTTTTTACCAGCTCAACATTGGCGCCTTCGCGAGAGAACACCGGCTTTTTGCAATAAGCTCCCAATTTTCCGGGTTCGGCATAAGCCGGCAGGATATAGGGAGACCGGGGGAACATTTCGTAAAGCACCGGAAGCATGGCCTTATCAGACATCAAAGCTTTCCACAGCGGTTCTATCCAGCACATCTCCGTCATACAGCCGGTCAAATCCTCTGCGAACATAAACTCCCACGGGTAAAGCTTGAACATACAGTCTATCGGCATACCGTCGGGCGCAAACAATGAGCCGTTTTCATGCCTTACGCTGCGAATATCCAGTTCGTGAGGAACAAGCCCCGCCTCAAAGGCCGTTGAAATGATATAGCCCAGAGTGGCATTGTCTTCCAAACAATCGGAAATTGACGCAAAGTAATACCGGCCGCATCGATAACGTTCGTGGATATATCTCCAAGATTCCACCATTTTTTCATGAATGGAATTGAACTGGTCGTGGAGCGGAAAAACATCTTCTTTCCATAACCACTGGATGACGGCGGCCTCTACCAGAGAAGTCGGCGTATCGGCATTAAATTCCAGCAATTTCGGCACGCCGTTGACAAATGCAAAGTCAAAGCGCCCGTACAGGGAATAATCGTCCTCTTCCCAGCTGCGGACTATCGCCTCGCGAACCGCAACGGGAATGCAAAGCGCATCAAGCCGGCGGTCATCATACAGGCAGGCTTCCACAGCCTTGCAATACATTTCGTAACATTCAGCCGTCGCTTTTTCAAGCGCTTCAATTTCAGCTGACGTAAAACAATAGCAGGCATCTTCTATCCAATAGGACTCGTGAAATCCAAATCCCTGCTTTTCCACAATTTCCCGGTAATTCTCACGGGGCGTACAACTAATTCTTTCCATATCCGATAAAATTAATCATGCGCCAATAGGTTTACTGCTGAAACTGCTGCCGAAGCCCTTGCCCGATGTGGACTTGCTGCCCGAAGCTGGAGCCTTGGAACCGACAGAATTCGGTTTTGTTGAGCCGTAGGATACGTTGCGGACTCCCGCAGGAGGATCAACCTTTACCCCGCCGGAATTTGTCCAGGAACCGCTCCCCGGATAATAAAAATACGAGGGAGAACCTCCGCCGGAAGGCGTCAACGCCCAACGCATCAGCATTGCATTCCATATCCATGAATTTCCCTGACTGTCCCGATATTCCTGTTTGTCTTTCGGATTTTCAGGAAGTTTGTCTTTGGCGACACATGATACAAACAATAAAAAACCAGCTGCAAAAAAATAATTTAATTTTTTCATACGACATAACTTTTAGTTAGACAAAATAATCAAAAAAACTTTTGTCCTTATACGGCGTTTTACCGAAAATGTCAAGCGGTTTATTGACGGAGAGGATGCTGACTGCTGATGGGAAAAACGGTTGGCCGGGCGGCGGTTTGTCCGGAGTATGGCGAGGATATCCGGAATCTATGAGAAAGCCCCGGCCGAACAACAACCGGGGTTTCATTCAAGCTATTTATCGAGGACAGTTCGAATTACGCTTTTTTTATGCACAAAACGTAATACGTTCCGTCGCGAACCTCAACGCCGTGGGTGTCGTGTCCAAAGCCGGGGAAATCCCGGTCAAAAGCCTGAAGCGCCTTCAAATAGCCAAGTATCGGCCCGTCGGCCGCGCCGGCATTTTCGCCCGGCATCAAAAGCGGAATTCCAGGCGGATACGGCACGACGCCGGTTGCAACCGTCCGCGTTGCCATATCGTCAATGCTTACGGCTTCAACATTGTTATGAACAAGATTTTCATAAGCTTCCACCGGTGTCATATCAGGATGCGGCAAAACAGAGAATCCGGCAGACAGCGCTTTAGTCGTTCCAAGCTTTTTCATCGCCGCAAACATCTTGCCGCAGAGGTCTTTCAGCCCCATACCCCGATATGCGCGCCCCGTTTCCTTAACCAGTTTCGGCAGGACGCGCTCCAACGGCTCGTTATTGTCATAATCACGCTTAAACTCAAACAGCGTATTCAGCAAAGTTCCCCATTTGCCGTTGGTTACGCCGAGAGAAAACAGAAAAAGAATTGTAAAATCGGTCGTTTTTTCCACCACAATCCCTTTATTGTCCAGATATGCGCTGACGACAGCGGCGGGAATACCCCACTCCCCTAATTCCGCATCCGATTTGACACCCGGTGTTACGACTGATACCTTTATCGGGTCAAGCATACAATAACCGGGCTCTACATTGCCGAAACCATGCCACTCTTCATCGGGATTAAGCAGCCAGCAGCCGGGATCCGACGCCAACTGTTCCTCGGAAGCCTCATACAGAGGAACCTTTTTCCCGCTCTCGCCGTCCTTGACGAAGTCCGGCTGCCAGACGTTGAAGAACCAGTCTTTTTTACCGGAAAACTCGGCATACAGGCGCGCCATCGTTTTGCGGAACGAAACGGCTTCGCGGATGGACGCGTCGGTCAGGGCCTTGCCGCCCGGGCCGTCCATCATGGCAGCACTGATGTCGTTGGAGGCGATTATCGGATAGAAGGGAGAGGTTGAGGCGTGCATCATAAACGCTTCGTTAAAGCGCTGATGGTCAATCGGATTGCGCCCGTCGCGAACGTGTATCATTGATGCTTGGGAAAAGGCTGCGAGCAGTTTATGCGTCGACTGGGTCGCAAACATGGTCGGCCCTTTGCGGTCGTCGTCTTTCGGGTCGCAGCACATCGCAAAACGCCCCTTGTACATCGGGTTAAAACGAGCATATCCGTACCAGGCTTCGTCAAAATGCAGCCGGTCGACACTTTTGCCCAACAGCTCTTTGACCCGGTTGACATTATAGCACAAGCCGTCATACGTTGAGTTGGTGATAATCGCATGCACCGGCTTTTTGTCAATCCCGTCTTTAACGAGCGGATTTTCGGCAATACTCTCTTTTACGGCATCCGGTTCCAGGCGGTCAGGCGTAATCGGCCCGATAATGCCGTACCGGTTGCGGGTCGGCACCATATAAACCGGTATCGCGCCAGACATGGTGATAGCGTGCTCGACCGACTTATGACAATTACGGTCGCAAAGCGCAATCTGATTGCGGGTAACGCTGGCCATCAGGATAACCCTGTTGGATGTGGACGAACCGTTGGTTACATGATATGTCCGGTCCGCACCAAATACTCTTGCAGCATATTTTTCGCTTTCCCCTATCGGCCCTGAATGGTCTAAGAGCGAGCCCAGTTCACCAACGGATATGGACAAATCGGAGCGGAATACCGGCTCCCGAAAAAAGTTGAAAAAAGCCCGTCCGGCCGGAGAACGGAGAAAACCGGTTCCTCCGGTATGCCCCGGCGTATGCCACGAATATTCGTGCACTTTGGAAAACCTTGCCAGCGCTTTAAACATCGGCGGCAGGATAAACTGCCGGTAACGTTCCACCGCTGCCAATACCCGCCCGGCGATAAAATCCGACGTATCTTCCAGTATCCAAATAAAGTCGCTGACATTCTCAAGAATTTCCGTGGATACTTTTGAGGCGGCAGTACGACCGGCAAGCAGAAATACCGGCACATCACGGTTATGTTCGCGCAAAACGTGCAGTAAATCGACGATTTTCAGATAATCTTTGTCATCCTGATTGTTCAGTTTGAGCAAAACACATTGAACCGTCGGGTCTGATACCAATACTGCCTTGGCGTCTTCTTCGCTTTCGGACACGATAACGCTTACATCCTGTGCCTCCAGCCCGCATTTCAGCCCGCGTACGGCTCTGGCAGCGGCCGTATTGTCGTTGATGCCGTTATACACAAGCAGTATTTTTATGCCCAGAGGGCTGTTTTCCTGATTTTTCGTACATTCTTTCATCTACACTGTCTCCTTTTGATTGTGATTTGGGAAGAAACCGCCCCAACCTATGCGTCTTGGTTGTGGATTTTGGAAGAAACCGGTACAGCCTATGCGCCTGGGCTGTGGACTTGGAAAGAAACCGGCGCCACCTATGCGTCAGGCCATTTGGCATTTCAATCTGCCGGTGCCTGCACCGATACTGACGGAGAATCCGGTTCGTTAATGTATTCGTTGAGTTTTTGAGAACTGTAGTCGCCAACCGAAACCCAGAACATGGCAATAAGTGCCAGAATGGTTATGGCCAGCGTCATATAGCGAACCCAGCGCGGCACGCAGCAGCCGCCCGGCTTCAAATGCTTCTCCTTAATCTCAATTTTCCGGTTAACCGACAATTCGTAAAAAATAATCGTCGAGATGACAAATATCAGTGCCCACCGCGTCTGCTCGCTGTTGGAACCTATCATGGCAGCAAGGCTGTAAACGGCTGCAATCAGTCCGACGATTGTATAAAACAGCCCTTCCCTGTCGCTCATCTTTTCACGGCCGAGAATTTTTATCGCCACGGAAGAATAAATATACGGCAGCAATGTCATAATAACCGCGATTGAAGCAATCTTGCCAAACTGTTCGGACGCTGTCGGCGACATGGTTGCCAAAACCTGCAGCGTCATTATTGCCGCAACAATCGCCAAGCCGGCCGAAGGAACGCCGCGGCGGTTGACCCGCGCAAAAATATTAGCGAACAATCCGTCTTTGGCAGCAGCCTGCGCCGTTTGTCCGACCAATAACGTCCAACCAGCCAAAGAACCCAGGCACCCGATGGCCGCGCACACTGCGACGACTTTTCCTGCCACCGGCCCCAGCGCGATGCTTACGGCCTGTGAAAACGGCGCTGACGATACTATCAGTTCTTTATTGGGGATAATGCCCATAATGGCCGAAGAGCTCAGAACATAACATACGGCGGCAAGCAGAACCCCAACAACCGTCGCTATCGGAACATTGCGGGTCGGATTTTTGACGACAGCGGTGGATACCGAAGCACTTTCTACGCCGATAAATGCCCAGAGGGTGAAATTCAGCGTCATGCCGATGGCGGAAAGGCTGCTCTCGCCGGATACATTCCATCCCTGCATATAAGTTTCCGGGTTAAACCAAAACCACCCCAGCAAGGCAACGCCGATTATCGGAAATAAGGCGATGGTCGTCGTAACACCCTGCATCCTGCCGACAATTTTCGGCCCGAGGATATTGGCGTAAGTAAAAAACCAAATAACCGCAATCTGCGCCAGAGCCATCACCAGCGGATCCCGCAATGCCGGAAAAAAAGGCGTCAAATATCCCAGCCCGGCAACTGCCAGCCCTACATTGCCGATAACATTGGCCAGCCAATAAACAAGGTTTGTCTGGTATCCCATATAGTCGCCAAAAGCCTTACGGGCATAAGCATACGGTCCTCCGGCTGCCGTACTGATTTCTGTCAGTTTGGCAAAAACCAGCCCAAGGGCTATCGCCCCGACAACAGTAACCAGCCACCCGATGATAGCAATGCTGCCAATTCCCGCGAGGTTTGCCGGAAGCATAAAAACACCCGACCCCATCATATTGCCGGCAACCATCAATATGGCCGGAACCAGGCCTATTTTATTATTTTCACTGACCATCTGCTTCTCCCCCTTTTGATTTTTACGGCTTTATCTAATACGGCTTTTAAATAATTGCTTTGCGGGTGGTTGCAATTGCCTGAAATGTCTTTTTTTTCTGGCTAAAAGTTTTATCCTGACATCTTTTCCATGCTTTAAGAGATTTTTCCTGTTTTCTCGCCATAAGTATTATTTGAAAAAGCCGGCTATGACGCTTATTTTTTCCGTGCAACAATTATTTAGGAGATAATCTGATGAAACCTACGCGGAAATATATTTCCTCTTTTGCATTGGCTGCCTCCGTCTGTCTGGCGGGAACAGAACTCAATGCAAAAACGGCGGACGATTCGGCCGCTTTGCTTTCGGCTCATCAAAATACTGCCACTATTAATCATACGTTTATACAGCAAGGAGAATTTAAAATGTCAGAAAATACAACCAACGATACCGACAGCCTCTGGGAAAAGACCAAAGAGGCCAGCGCCAACGCCTGGGAAGCGACCAAAGAAACGACCAGCAAAGCTTGGGAAGCTACAAAAGAAGGAACTGCAAAGGCCTGGGACAAGACTAAGGAAGCCAGCGGCAATGCATGGGACGCCACTAAAGAGGGAACTGCCAAAGCCGGCGATGCAATAGCGGAGAAGTCCGGCGATGCATGGGAAGCCACGAAGGAAGGCTCAGAAAAAGCCTGGGATAAAACCAAGGAAGCCAGCGGCAATGCATGGGAGAAGACAAAAGAAGGAGCAGCAAAAGCCAAAGAAGCCGTTTCGGAAAAATCTCCCGATACAAACAGTACGGATGCCGACCACCATCCTTATCAGCAAAATCCCAACAAAACATCCGGACATCATGAAAACCGTCCGCACTTCTAATATGACGGAACATTAAAGTCTTGACTTTCGGCAAGAACCGGCCTATAGTGCATAATGAGATTTCAAATTATTGTTAAATTTAATTTATATAACTATGGCTCAAACTATTAAATTAACGGAATTAAAGGAAAATAAGACTTTTACCCTGCATATTAACGGCAGAAAATTCCGACACAGTTATTCTTCTATGACTGTTAACGGCGTCAGTTCAAAGGTCAATACATTTTATCTGGATGAAACGGCCGAACTGACTATTGAGAGTTATATTCCCGGTATGTGGAGAGTTTTGCGCGACGGGCGGAAAGGATATTATTTTGTTCCGACGAAACCTTCACCTTTTACTTGGACCGTTTTGTTGGATTAACCTTAATTCCGACGGCAAGCCGCCGTTTCCTGAAAAACCGCTGTTATCTTCGGAAAACAGCGGTTTTCTTGAAAAAATTCCCAAATTTTTCCGCAGGAAAGAACTGCCTTATCTTACTTTAATCGCCGTTGTCGTACAATTATCGTTAGATACCGTTCCCATAAAAGCGTTCATATGTACCTGACATTTTTCAATGACCAAACCGTTATTGCCATCAGCAGAAATATTGGTTACAAACGGCCCTGCATTTGTGCACGCTCCCAATAAAGCGGCAAAAGCTATTGCTAAAATTTTCTTCATTTCTCACCTATAGATAATTAGTTACATAACGGATTATATATGCCTTAAATTTCAAATACAATTTATTTTGTAAGTTTTGCGCAGTTTACAAAGTCCGTTAAATAGAATACAGACACGGGTGAAAAAAAGAAGAAATAAATCGTGCAAAAGGCTTCCGTCCTGAGAAGATACGGCAGCTTAAAAAATCAATTCCCCGAAACGACCTCTTCCAACTCGCGTTTTTGTTCGGCAAGCTTGTTCTGCTTTTTGACAATCTTATGCCCTTTGCCGGAAGCCCGCGCCGCGGCTAGTTCTTCTTCCGCCTTTTTCACATCGTTTTCCTTATCTTTTATTTTACTCCTGCGCTTTTGCAGCAATTCTTCGTCAGTACAATTCCTTTCCAGCCTGGACAACGCCTTTTTCAATCCATGGACTTTCATGGTTCGCCCATAATTTTCGGCTATGGCTATCTGGCTTTCGATTTCTGCCTTTTTCTGCGCACAGGTTTTATTTCCCGCACATGCATTTGCGGCCATCAGGCAAAAACAGGCGGCATATATATATTTTGCTTTTATCATCACATTCTCCCTTTGGTTTGTTTTAACTTAACCGCCCTGAAAAAATATACAAGAGCAAACTCAAATATTTCCGCCTTTTCCTTGCAAGGAGCACTTTATGCATTATATTGAAGGCGAAACACAGAACTCGGCCGCGCATACAAAACGACCGGAGATAAAATCTGCCGCCGATACTGCCGGCTTTATAAAAAAAATATCTGAACTACCCAACGTAAAAATTAAACACGAGGTTTACATGCCTGCAGCAAAAAAACTGTTTACAACCATTGCCGTACTTCTGTTTCTGACCGGAACCGCCTGCTTTGCCGCCGAGCCGGAAAAAGGCACTGCCGAAATCCAGCTTAACTTTTCCGACATCAATAAGACGCTGGACGGCATTACAAAAAAAATAAACGGAGGCTCCGTCTCCCGCGAAGAAAGCGACGACTATATTGCGACGCTCAATTCCCTGCAAAACCAAATTCTTAACGAACAGAAACAAGATACGACCACATTACAGAGCATGACGCAAAAAATCAGCGCGCTTAACGGATTGGCCGACGAAAACGGCAAAGACGTGCCGGAAGTTGCAAAAGAAAGAAAAACGCTTGAAGACAGCGCGGCTAAATATAAATCCCTGTTGGCGCAGGAAGCGCTGGCTCTGGCTAAAATCGATGAAATCAACGCCCTCATCTTCAAAGCGCGCAACAAAGAACTGCTGACCAGCGTCCTTGCCAAACAAAGCTCTATTTTTCAACCCGAACAATTCTGGCAGTCGCTGCTCAGCTTTGGCAGCTTTTTAAAAGAAATTCTGGTTTCGCCATTCAACTGGTACCGCCAGCTTAAACCCGAACAACAGCAAAACGCGGCCAAGAGTCTGATTATCCTTACCCTGATGCTGGGCGCGGCATTAATTTTGGCGGTCGTCGTCAGAGGGTACATCAAAAAGCATTACGGTTACAATTTGGAGATATGTACTCCGACCTACATCCAACGCCTGAAAGCTGCGGCATGGATTTTCGTGGCGCTGGGCGCTATTCCGGCGGCGATTATCGCTGCACTGTGGGTTTGGATTAACGGGTTTGACCTGATGAAAGGAAGCGAATTTGCCGCACTTTTGCGCAATGCCGCAATATACCTGCTTTATTTTCTGATTCTGCGCGCCGCAATTCTGGCCGCATTCGCTCCCAATAATCCCGACTGGCGGATATTTAACATTGAAGCGCGCAAGGTACGCAGAGCTTCCAATGCCCTGATTACGGCGGCGGCGGCCGTGGCGGCGGTCTCCTTTTTTCAGAAGCTGGCGACAGAAATGTCGCACGAACCGGAAATCGTCTATTCCATGCAGATTTTCGCCAACGGCATAAAAGCATTTGCCGTCATCTGGGCGGCGCTGCGCGTCATGTACGATGTTAAGGATTTATCGGACGAAGACGTTAAAAGCGGCAATATCCAAAAACTTTCGGTTTCAGCACAAACCGCTCTGCTGATTACGTTTTTTATGATTGGCAGTTTCACATTCTCCCTGTTCGGCTACATCAGCCTGTCCGAATACCTTATCAACCGTTTTATCGTATCGGTTGCCGTCATCTGTATTTTATACATTCTCCATAATCTGCTCAAAATGTTTTACCATCTGATTGTGCGGCGGCGGTTTTGGATTACGACCTTTCGCATCAGTCCCCGGACGCTGGTCAAAAGCGAAGTATGGTTCGGCATTATCCTGACGCCAGTATTGTATCTATTCGGGGCCTTGGTGCTGCTGGCGGTATGGGGCGTATCGGTCGATATTCTGGTGGCGCGGACCAAAGGTTTCCTTACCGGTTTCAACATCGGCGAAGTTCATGTATCCATTACGTCAATTATTCTCGGGCTGGTCAGCTTCTGGGTGGCGATGCTGCTGGTTAAAATGCTCAAAAGCAGCCTGCAGGACGGCAGCTTAAGCCGGCTGGACTTTGACGAAGGAATGAAGAGCTCCATTATTTCGGGAATCGGCTTTTTTGGATTTATCCTTTCCGTCATCCTCGGCATTGCCGTTGCGGGCGGAAGCTTCAAAAGCCTGGCATTGATGGCCGGAGCGCTGTCTTTCGGCGCCGGTTTAGGTCTGCAAAACGTCGTCAGCAATCTGGTTGCCGGCATTACCATTTTGTTTGAACGGCCAATAAAGCTCGGCGATTTGGTCGTCATCAACGGTTATGAAGGCGTGGTCAAACAAATCAGCATGCGTTCGACGACTCTGGAAACGGGAAACAAATCCAACGTCATTATCCCCAATTCCGCAATTATCGCTGGCAGTGTTGTTAACAAGACCTACGACAACAGAATGGCTAGGGTGGACATCAACGTCGGGGTGGACTATGACAGCGATATTGACAAAGTCAAGAAAATCCTGCTACGAATCGCCGGAGAAGACGAAGAGGTTTTGAGCAATCCGGCTCCGGCACTGTCTTTTCTCGACTTTGGCGACAGCAGCCTGAACTTCCAGCTTAACTGCTACACGGCAAACATAGCCAACAGCAGCGGCATATCTTTCCGTATACGCGAAAAGATTATCAATGAATTCCGGAAAGAAGGGATTAACATCCCGTTTCCACAGCGGGTGGTGCGTTCGCTGGAAGAAAGTGCCGCCGACTGACCGAAGAAACAGCCTCTGACTGACCGAAAAAACTATCTCGGACTGACAAAGAGGCTATCTCTGACTGCCCTAAAACGTTCCACGACATCTCCCCTTGCATTTTATTTCATATTAACCTATTGAAATATATATTTTTTATTTAAAATCAAAAAAAATAAAAAAAATTATTTTGCCTTAAGCGTTTCTTAAGATTAGAATGCAGAATAAAAGATGTTCTGATAAACAACCTTTATTTAACAACTTTTATTTAGGAGAAAAACGATGAATAAGATTTTAGCTGTTTCCGCGATGGTTTTGACTTTTGCCGTGGCTTCGCAGGCCAATGCACAGGGATTTGGCGGCGGTTTTCAGGGACCGACAATTTCTTCCTCTACGGTTGCCGAAGCGCTGAAGATGAATGACGACACGCCGGTTGTTCTGGTAGGAAAGATTGAGAAAAACCTCGGCAACGAAAAATATCAGTTCAGCGACAAAACCGGTTCCATCGTTGTTGAAATTGACGACGAAGATTGGAGAGGACAGGTTGTCAAACCGGAAAATACGGTTGAAATCCGCGGCGAAATTGACAAAGAGCTGCTGGGAACGCCGGAAGTCGACGTTGACGTTATCATCTTAAAACAATAAGCAGCGACGGACGGTCTGGTATGCGCATTCTTCTGATTGAAGACGACGGCCTTATCGGCGACGGGATAAAAGTCGGGCTTTCCAAGCTCGGCTTTACCGTCGACTGGTTTGACGACGGCACGGACGGCAAAGAAGCCCTGTTGCAAACGCCGTATGATGCGGTAGTGCTTGATTTGGGACTTCCGGGCATTGACGGCCTTTCCATCCTGCGCGCCTGGCGAGATACCGGGCTGGATACGCCGGTTCTGATTTTGACTGCCCGCGGCGACGTGGACGAACGGATTAAAGGACTGAACAGCGGCGCAGACGATTATCTCGGCAAGCCTTTTGCCCTTAAAGAAGTGCAAGCGCGGCTGAACGCCCTTATCCGGCGGCGGTGCGGCGTGGCGAAACCGCTTATCCGCTTCCGCGACATTACATTCAACCCCGAAACCAAGGGCGTCTGCCTTGACGGCGAAAAGGTAATCCTCTCGCCGCGGGAAACGGCGCTTTTGGAACTTCTGTTGTTAAACAAAAACAAAGTCCTGTCCAAAGAAACCATTGAAAACAAACTCTATTCATGGGATGAAGACGTTGCCAGCAATGCCGTAGAAGTGCACATTCACCATCTGCGGAAAAAACTCGGCAAAGACATTGTCAAAACCATCAACAAAATCGGATATACGCTGGAAGACTAACCCTTTTCCGCCGGAGTAAACAAAATGGCCCGAACAGATACAAACGACAAAAAAGCAAAAAAGGCAAGAACCTCCGCTTCTGCCGGCCAGCGGAAGGACAAGTTTGCCGCTGCGGCATTTCGGATGAAAAAAGAAGCTGCGGCGTTTTGGCAAAAGTTCAACGGCGGGGCGATGAAATTCAGCCTCAGTTTCCGGCTGATGATTTTTTTTGCATTGGTTTCGGGCGTTGTATGGGGAATTGCCGGCTATATCTCCTATAAAGAAACACGGGAAAGCATTGACGAATTTTTCGACACTTATCAAATGGCGTTGGGACGACAGCTGGCAGCAGCGGACTGGAGCGGAGTTTCGCTGAAAACGCAGAAAGCGACGGATAAGCTGATAAAAGGCATTGAAAACGCCGATGATGATGACGATGCGGTCGGTTTTGCCATTTTCTCGCCGCAAGGCGAAATGATTTTTCACGACAACGAAAACGGCAAATATTTTACCGCGGCGGAAGCGGCGGGGAGTTTTGCCAACGAACGGATAGGCGAAGACCGGGACAAATGGCGCATGGTGCGCCTGAAATCGGCAGACGGAAAATTTATCATTGCCGTCGGCCAGGAGCTGGAATACCGCGAAGATCTTGCAATGGATATCCTTGAAGAATTTATGCTGCCCTGGCTGGCCGGCTTTATCGTTCTGCTGTTGGCCATTTCCGGATTGACTTTCATTGAATTCCGCCCGTTAAAAAAACTGACCGGTGAAATTGAAAGCCGCCCGGCGGACGATTTGTCCCCGCTTAACGCAGAAAAAGCGCCAACGGAAATTAAACCGCTGCTGAAGGCAATGAACCGGATGTTTGCCAAAATAGAGGCTCTGCTGGCACGGGAACGCAGTTTTATCTCAGATTCGGCACACGAACTGCGCACGCCGCTGACTGCGCTCAAAATCCAGCTCGAAATAGCCGAAATGTCCGGCGACGACAGCCTGATGCGGACACAGGCTCTTGCCAAACTTTCACTGGGGATTGAACGGGCGGAACATCTGGTCGAACAATTGCTTGCCCTGTCGCGTCTGGAAGCTGACAACGGGCATTATGACAATACAGAGCTTTTGGACTGGAAGGATATCTGTACCAACTTGTTCGACAATTATGCCGAAGCGGCAAAGAAAAAAAACATAACCTTATCGTCTTATATCGGCGCAACTTCACCGATTGTGCGAGGAAACCACATTCTTGCCGCCTTGCTACTGCGCAACCTGCTCGACAATGCCGTCAAATACAGCCCCAACGGAGCAACGATTACCGCTACGGTTGACAACGAAGAGATTGCGGTCGTCAACTCCGGAACCATCGTCGACGAGGCAGTACTGGCGCGGCTGAGCGAACGCTTTTTCCGACCGGCCGGGCAAAAAGAAACCGGCAGCGGCCTCGGGCTGGCGATTGTCAAACGCATTGCAGGACTTTACGGCTGCAGCCTTGATTTTGCCAATACGGACGATGGTTTTAAAGCCGCCGTGAGAAAAAACTAACCCAGACGGCCGAGCGAGGTTAATATTTCAGCGCCACACCGGTTATGACCGCAAATCCGCGGTTATTTTCGGAGCTTTGGCGCTCGGATCCTTTGGAATTGAGATATCCGTTTATCCAATACAATTCGATATATTCATTATAAGCAAAATGGTTGGACTGCACCCACAGGTCATCCCGATGGCGCGTGTTTTCCGCTTCGGTATGCAGATAAGCGATATTCGTCTTAAATCTGCCGAAATCGTACCCCAGGCTGATGTCCCATGCCTGCCCTTCACGGTAGTTGTCAAAGTATGCCGGCAGCCCAAACCCGGCGGCAGCCGTCGCAACAGGATTTTTATTCCCGTCCACCCAGGCCTTTTTATAGGAAAAGCCGATGTCAAACCCGTCATATTCCCAGCGGGCGCCTGCCGTCCATTCATTATCGGTGCGGTTAAAAATTCCGTATGCCACGGATGTGTATAATTTCCCGGCGCCGAGTTTCCACCGGCTGCGGGCTCCCGCCGTATAGCCGTCTTCCGGCTTTTCGTAATCAGCGTAACGGCTGACCATGCCGCGGCGCGACGCATTGTCCGGCGTATAACTGAAACCGAATGTCGTATTGCCGATTTCCGGCGTAAAATAACTGATTTTAAATGCCCGGCCGTCATCCATTATCGCCGTTGATTTCGGCGTGGCGAATTTTACCTGCTTACGGCCGTTTTTCCAGTTTGCACTGCTTAAAAAATAGGTCAGATTGCTGTCCCGTATCCCCAGCCAGGTAATGTCATGCGCGCCTGTATGCAGCAAAAGCGCGGCATTATAGGTATAACCGGCGGTCAATTTCCCAAGGCTTTTATCTTCTCCCAGGAAATACGGATAAAAGCGCCAGTCCCCGTCGGGGTAATTTTTGTCATGTTGGCGATTGACAACGGTATAATCCGCATGAATACCGGCACGGCTGCCGGAAACCGCGCGGTAAGCGCCTTCAAATTTGCCGTCGGCACGAAAAACCGCTCGATTGGGCATATTGTCCAGATTATTGTCGCGGCGCGTTTCCATTATGCCGAAATATTCCCCGGCTATTCCCGAGCCGGAAAATTCAAAACTGCCGGCAAAAGCGGCATCGGTAAATCCTATGGCACTGCCAAGAAGCAGCAAAAGCTTGTTCATTCGTTTCCAGTTCCGTCAGTTCGGCTTTTATATAGCGCAGCAGTGCTTAAATTTGTCTTAAAAAATCTTCCATAAAAACCAAACGGCAAACGCCAAGCGAAATATTCTGAAATGTTTTTTGTGCAAAACACTTTCATTTTTCGCTTGACTTCGGCGCCTTTTGCATTATTCTTAAGCTGTTCCCGGTGCTTGCAGGGCTTATAAGCAGGGAACGGATAAAAACTGAGCCGGTTTGATGAGATTTTAAGACAGACGAGGTCTATTTAAATTTTCGTTGGCGGCTCCTTGTAAAGGAGTTTTTTAATGTCTGAATACAAATACCAACACGGTTTGAGCATTATGCGGGCACAGCCTTTCCATATCGGGCACCAAAAGCTGGTTGACCGGATGCTCAAGGAATGCGAACGCGTTACCATCGTCCTCGGTTCCATTCAGGAACAGGGTACGGCGCGCAATCCCCTAAACTACACCACACGCAAAAAGATGATTCAAAACATTTACCGCTCCCGGCCGGAATACGAACGGCTGAAAATCATCGGGCTGTTTGACATCAACAACCCGGCGGAATGGGGCGAGTACGTTCTTGACTTTATTGCCGAGAGTTTTCCCGACCTGCCGCGGCCGGACGTATACTACGCCGGTTCCAGCTACGACGCGCACTGGTTTCGGGAATGTTTCCAAAACATTGAACTTGAAGACAGAACCGATCCGGATTTTCCGTTCGTTACCGGAACGATGGTGCGGGATATGATAAAATTCGGCGACGCGCGCTGGAAAAACTTTATCGCGCCGGAAAACCACCACCTGATTGAGGAGTATTTCAGCAAAAAGAAAGGGATTATATAACCGAGACCTGCGGCCGGCGGGCCGTGTTGCGGCATTGTTCCGCTCATACCGCGCCGGAAAACAGCCGTTGAGGCTGCCGCATTTTACCTAAACGCCTGCGTCTTCTGAAGGGCTTATAGAAGACAGGCGGTTCCTAACCCGAATAAGCCTGAAGGGAATTTAAGATGAATAACCGTATTTTGATGCGGATAGATTTTCAGAACGATTTTGTTCATCCGCACGGGGCGTTGAGCATCAGCTCCCCCGAACTGATTGAGCGGCAGCAAAAGTTTGCCGACAGCCTGTTTCCGACAAGTTTTGATAAAATTATCGACACTTACGACACGCACTTTGCCGAAACGTACGGCGAAACGCATGAAGCGGCGAATTTTCCGTTGCACTGCGTTTTCGGCAGCTGGGGCTGGCAGCAGGCGGCGCCGTTCAAACCGGAACTCAACGTTACCAAAATGTACAAATCCACCACCAACATCTGGAACGAAGCCCACGCCTACCGCGATTTGGCGGAAAGCTGGAACGGCAAAGAAGTCTACCTCTGCGGCGTGTTAAGCGACATCTGCGTCTTGCAGGCGATGCACGGCCTTTTAAAACGCGGCGCGAACGTCGTCATCCTTGAAGATTTGTGCCAGGGGGCCAAGCGGCAGACGGGAGAAATCCTGCGCGACGACAGGTACCTGCCGTTTATTGAACAGGGGAAGCTTAAGAGCATCACCTCGGCGCAGTTTTTTCGCACCGCCCTTTTAGACAAGAAAATCCAGCATAATTTAGTCAACAGAAGTTTCGGAGAATAGCCATGAACAATACATATACGATGAAAACCAGACCCAACATTCTGGAAACCGGCACGCCGCTGTTTTGCGACCATTACCACCTGACGATGGCACAGGCGTGGTTTATGGACGGCAAGGCGGAAGAACACAAGGTTTCGGAAGCCTTTTTCCGCAAATGCCCGTTCGGCGGCAGCTATCTGATGGCGGCCGGGCTCGGCGAATTTATGCAATGGCTGGAAAGGTGGCGATTCAGCAAAGAAGACATCGAATCGCTCAAAAACGACCGCAACGAAGACGGCAGCCGGACATTTAACGACGAATTTCTGCAATTTCTGGAGGGACAGGAATTAAAAGTAACCATTCGCGCGGTGCCGGAAGGCGAACTGGTGTTCCCGAACGAACCGGTCTATTCGGTATCGGGGCCGAACTGGCAGGTTGAGCTCGTAGAAGCAGCGCTTTTGGACATCTTTAACGCACAGAGCCTGATTGCTACCAAAGCGTCGCGTATGGCTTACGCCGTAAACCTTGACGGCAAAAAACGCCCGCTACTGGAATTCGGCGTGCGGCGCGGGCACGAGCTCGGCGGCTTTTCGGAAACGCGGGCGGCGTTCATCGGCGGAGCGGCGGGAACTTCCAACAAAGCGGCGGCAAAGCATTACGGCATCCGGGCGGCGGGAACGATGGCGCACTCCTTTGTGATGAGCTATGAGCGGGAAGTTGACGCGTTTAAGGCCTTTATGCGCGGCAATCCGCACAATACGACGCTGCTTGTTGACACATACGACACGCGCGAGGGGATTAAAAACGCCATCCGGGCGGCAAAAGAAACCGGAATTAAGCTTATGGGCATACGCATTGACTCCGGCGACCTCGCCTACTGGGGACATGAGGCCAGGCGCTTATTATGCGAGGCGGAAATGCCGGACGTCAGGCTGGTAGCCTCCAACGACCTTGACGAATACCTGATTGAAAACCTCATTATGGTACAAAAAACGCCTTACGACACCTTTGCGGCGGGAACAAAGCTGGTTACCGCCTACGATACCCCGGCGCTGGGCGGCGTCTTTAAGACGAAGTCGTACATGGGGCAGCCGAAAATCAAAATCGCCGAGGGAAAAACGACCATTCCGGGAATGACCGATACGTTACGGATTATCCGCAACGGCAAATTTGAGGGCGACGTTATCTGCCGGGCGGAAGATACGGAACTTATCCGCGACGGCAAGCTGACGCGCAATATAACCTCATACGCCCTCGGCAGCCAGAACAGCGCGCGGGCAACCTTTCAACGCGGTGAACAGGCAAAATTCCTGCTGCATCCGGTTATGGAAAACGGCAAAATCGTCAACGTGCCGGAACTTGACCTGCACGTTTTGCAGCAACGGGGCAAAGACAACCTCAAGATGCTGGACAGCGCACATAAAAGGCTTGCCAACCCGCATATTTACGGCGTAGGATTGGAAGCCGGGTTGTTTAACCTGCAACAGGATTTAATCCGGGCTCATTTAGGGAGATAAGACGATGAAAAATTTATGGCATACTTTGCAAAACGGTTTAAAAGACTTTTGTGCGGCAAACGGATTTGACAAAGTTATCCTGGGACTTTCGGGCGGATTGGACTCGGCGCTGACGGCAGTGCTGGCGGCGGACGCCCTCGGTGGCAAAAACGTTAAGACGATTATGATGAAAACGCGCTATACGTCTGATTTAAGCATTAAAATTGCGCGTGAGACTGCCAGGCTTAACGGGCTTGACTATCAGGAGCTTGACATTGAACCGCTGGTAACGGCGGAAACGGATTTTCTGCAACGGGCGTTCGGCGAAGGCGTCAAAGGGATTACGGCGGAGAACCTGCAGGCGCGTATCCGCGGGCAGCTGCTGATGGCTTTTTCCAACCAGAACGGCGGGCTGGTTCTCGCCTGCGGCAACAAATCGGAAGCGCTGACCGGATACTGTACGCTGTACGGAGACACCTGCGGCGGGCTGATGCCTATCGGCAACCTTTACAAGACGACGGTGTTTGAGCTGGCAAGATGGCGCAATGCCCAAAGCAGGGCGTTGCCGGAAGAAGTCATAACGCGGGCGCCGTCGGCAGAATTGGCGGAGGGGCAGAAGGACGAAAACTCGCTGCCGCCGTATCCGGTTCTGGACGCCGTTCTGCGGCTGCTTACCGACGAGCAGAAGACGCCGGAAGAAGCCTGCGCCGCAGGGTTTGACCCGGCAACAATCGAACAGGTGCGCCTGCTTGTAGCGCGTTCGGCATTCAAACGGCGGCAGATGGCGCCGGCGCTGGACATATTATAACCTGATGAAAAAGCAAACCGCCTGCAATATCTGAGGCTTTCAAGACCGATATGCAGGCGGTATTATATTCTCCTATACCGGCAAAAAGGGCGGACAGGATAAGTATTTACTTCAGCGTATCCTTCAGCAGTTTCAGAGCATTCAGCGCATTCGGAAAACCAACATACGGCATACACTGGATAATCGCCGCGGCAACTGTTTCCGGCGAATTTCCCGCTCTGATGCTGCCGGCTATATGGCTTTGCAGCGTCTGCATATTTCCCGTCGTTACAAGAATCCCTATCGCCAGAAGCTCTCTGGTTTTGACATCGAGACCGCCGCGGGTATAAATATCGCCAAAACAAAATTCCGTCAGAAAACGCGCGGCGTCTTCGCCCATATTTCCGGGAAGCCCGGCCAGCGCTTCTTTTATCTCGTTGCCATATAACGGCTGTTGTATGGCAGAGCCCGCTGCAAATCTCTCTTCTTCGGCTGTTTTCCCCTGACTTTCCAGAGGAAGCTTAATCCCGCGTTCGGCAAACACTTCATTGATTACTCCGAGTGCGTTAAGGGTTTTGGGAAAGCCTACAAACGGCGCACACAGATATACAGCTTCCCGCAGTTCTGCCGGCGTTACCCCTACGTTCAACGCCGCATTGGCATGCGCCTTCAGCTGAGGCAGGGTCTGTTGGGCTGACAGGGATACAACCGTCAGCATTTCCCGGGTTTTTATATCCAGACTGCCTACAGCAAACACTTCGCCGAAAATATATTTCTGCAACATTTTCATCATTTCCGGGTCATTCCCGGCATCGGTTAAAGCCTCGCCGTTAAACAGCCGGCGGTAATTTTGTTTACAGATTTCGGTTCGCGACATATTTTCTTCTCCCTGTTCAGTTACAGCAGCAGACGCGGCACCAACCGAAAATAAAACGGCAACTGCAACGCCCATTATTCCTTTCAGCATATTTTATCTCCCTTTTCCTGCCTTTTCGGCTACGATTTCGGCGATTTCCTTCTCGTCTTCCGGACTCAGCAATCCGTACAGGGGGATGGCAAACGGCGTAAAGTCTCCGTTATGTTTCTGCAGGAAATTATACCGGTAACTGATACCGTCTTTCGGAACAAGCGTCAAAACGCGGCAGTTGCGAAAACAGCAGCGGACATCCTTTTCTTCCGTCCGGGCAATATCTTTCCACGGCAGCTTTTGGCAATAGTCAATTTTTATGCCTTCATCATCAACGACAACGGCCTGATGTTTTAAAACATATTTCCAGCCCCAGGCGAGCCAGGAAAACAGGCAGACACCCAAAAGAACCTGCGTTTGCACCCAAAACAGAAGGCATGGGCAGCGAACTCCCCAGTAGACCAGCGTTATCGTCAATGCGAGGTTTAAGATAAGCCAGGCATTGAGTTTATTAAAGCGGTAATAAAAAATTTTCTCGTTTAAGTTTTCGTTTGACATTGATTATCTCCCTAATTCTCTCGGTTAAATGCGATTCTGTTTTTAGTGTAACATTTAGAGTTTGCTCTAAGTCAAGTGTTTTTTGCTGAGGATAACGCCTTTTGCGCTGCGGAATGTGATTTTTGTTCCGGATATTGATTTGCTTTTTTAGACAACACATACTTTACGCTTGGCTTTTATAAATTTCATTTTATAATAAAAAAAGAGCAATTTAAATGTCTAAGGCCGAAATTATGATATATACGTTTAACTACACATCGCCGTTCGGCAATATCCGTCTGACAAGCGACGGAAACTTTCTGACCGGCGCGAGGACTGAATTCTGGCCGGAACGAGCCGACCGCAAGGGACTTTGCCCGAAAGGGGAAAGCGAAACCGACGGCTCGTCCCTGCCCTGCCTGCAACAGACGGCGAAATGGCTGGACATTTATTTCAGCGGCAATATCCCGGATTTTCTGCCGCCGCTTAAATTATGCGGGTCGGATTTCCAACGGACGGTCTGGCGCCATTTGCAGAATATTCCATACGGAACCCTGACGACATACGGTAAAATCGCTGATAAAATTGCCCGCGACAGGAGATGCGGCAAAATGTCGGCGCAAGCAGTCGGCGGAGCGGTCGGAGCCAATCCCGTCGGCATAATCGTCCCCTGCCACCGCGTTATCGGCAGCAACGGCAGCCTGACCGGATACGGCGGAGGCCTGACATACAAAGTCAAGCTGCTTGAACTTGAGGGGATTAGCTGTTCAAAACTGAAAATGCCGAAAAAAAGCCGGTTCCTCTGATTTCAGACACCGGTTTTGAACATTCCTGAAGATAATTTCGGATATATTTGATAAAGCATAAAAAAATCACGGCTATCGGAAAAGAGTTGTTGACAACCCCGAAATATATATTATAGAATAAAGGGTATGTTTAATGTATTGAGGTAGTTCAAAAATAATAACCATGAGTCCTGTATACGGGTATGTTTTTAATTTATTTTTAGTTTTAGTATTAGTTTTTTGCAATGCTTTCTTCGTTGTTTCAGAATTTGCAATCGTAAAAATCCGCCGTACCAAGCTTGAAGAGTTGGCACACGCGGGCAGCAAACGCGCCAAAATCGCCCTGAAAATCAACGAGCACATGAACACTTATCTGAGCGCCATCCAGCTCGGCATCACGCTTGCCTCCCTCGGTTTGGGCTGGCTTGGCGAACCTGCCGTTTCCAGGCTGCTGGAAGACGTTTTTTCCGATTTCTTCGCCGACAATAAAATTCTGCTCCATTCGTTGAGTTTCGGTATTGCCTTTACTTTCATCACGCTGCTGCACGTCGTTTTCGGCGAGTTGGTGCCGAAGTCCATGGCCATACAGGATACCGAACGCTATGCGCTGATTATCGCGCCGCCGCTATATACGTTTAATAAGATTTTTGCCCCGTTTATCTGGGTCTTTGACCACGTTACGATGTGGATTTTGAAACTGATGGGCGTCAAACAGGCGGACGAAAACGAAGACGCGCATTCCGAAGAGGAAATCAAGCTGATTATCGACGCGTCGCAAAAGGGCGGGGTTATTGACGATACGGAAAGCGAGATTATCCAGAACGCCATCTGCTTTTCGGAAATTTCCGCGCACGAAATAATGATTCCGCGGCAGGAAATGAAATGCATCTACCAGAACAGCAGTTACAATGAGGTCATGGAGTTTGTCAAGCAGCACAAGCACACGCGTTTTCCGCTCTGCAACGGCGACAAGGATCAAATTATCGGCATGATACACATCCGCGATTTGCTGGAATGCAAAAATTCGCCGCATAAAGACATTTTAAGCAAGATTGTCCGCAATATCCTGTTTGTGCCGGAAAATAAATCCATTTCGGAAATCCTGCACGAAATGATGAAAAAGCGCATTCATCTGGCGGTTGTGGTTGACGAATACGGCGGGACGGCCGGACTGCTGTCTATGGAAGACATTCTGGAAGAACTGGTCGGGGACATCCGCGACGAGCACGACGATATTACCGAGGAACCGGTTAAGAAAATCAACGACACAATCTGCGAATTTGACGGGCTGTATCTGGTTGAAGACGCCTATGACTGTCTGGGGCTCCCCTATGATGACAATGAGCATGAAGAAAGCACCATGGGCGGTTATGTCTTTAACCTGCTCGGAAGAGAACCGGTTGCCGGAGACAAGACCGAAGACGATTATTGCGTATATGAAGTTATGCAGGTCGACAATATGCGGATTACCCGGATAAAAACAACAGTCAAACAGCCGCAGTATGAGACGGCCAGTGCCGAATAGCACATACGGAAAGGACGGAAAGTTTTATGAGAAAAAGCTGCGGCAAAGTGAGAATTTGGCAAACCGGACTGATTTTGTACGCAGCTTGTCTGGCAATAGCGGGAACAGCGGAAGCCAAACAAAAACTGGAGCGCCATCCGGGCAACAAGATTGAAACAACCGCAACCGGGCGGGTCAGCGCAACGATTGTCGCACCGGTATCTGCCGAATCCGCAAACGATTTAACGTTCGGGATGATGGTCAAAAACAATCAGGGAAGAGTTACCGTTGACGAGAACGGCAACCGTACGACAACCGGGCCCGGACTGGCAACCAGTTCCTATTCGGCGGGTTCCGTTAAATTGAAAGGCCCAAAGGCTCAGGCGGTTACGGTGGATATTCCCGATGCACGCATTTATAACAATGAAGACAAAAGCATTGATATCCATTCATTTACAACAGACGCCGGAAAGGGAAATGTCGTCGCGCTGGACAGGCAGAACGGCGAAGCGACGGTTGACGTCGGAGCAACATTGAACATCAAAGACAAAGAAACGCAAGGCGGAAGCAGAAACGGCGTTTATATTCTGCAAACATCTTATTAGCTTTTTGGCGGTTAGTCTTTTATCAATTAACTTTTTATCATTCCGGCCAGCATTCCAATATATTTTGACCGGAGCAGAATACTGCGGCAGCTTTCAATAAGGCCGGGCAATTTTTATTTAGAAAAAGAAAGGAACTGACTTGTATTAAAGAAAAGGCAAATTGCAAATTTGGTGCTGTTTTTTAGCAATGAGAAGATGGTTTTAAACTCAAAATTAATTTTTATACCTTAAAGTTGAGATGTTGATAAAACTTATTGTTATTTTTAAGGGGATAAAAATATGAAAAAAATTTATTTGCTGGCGGCAGTTTCCGTGCTGACCTTAAGTGGTGCGGAAGTTTGGGCTGCCGAGGCTAACGGCACAGGAAATATCAGTGCGAAGATTGTTGCGCCGGTAACCGTTACGGAACAAGACGCATTGGATTTCGGCACCATTCTGGCTCCGACCGACAGTGCCAAGAAAGTGAAAATCGCGGCAGCAAACGGTGCGCGCAGCGTTGATGGCGGTGATAACAGCATATTGGTCAACACCAACCAAGGAAAAGCCGGATTGTTTAATGTGACAGGAGCCGAAAATCAGAGAATGACAATCCAAGTATCGGATTCAAGTCAATTAACGGGTGCGGGAGAGCCGATGACGGTTGACAATTTTGTTACCGAACCTGCCGATACACTGGTTTTGAACGGCACCAGCGGGCAAATCAAAGTCGGAGCGGATTTGACCGTCGGTCAGGGACAAGATGAAGGCGACTATAGCGGAACTTACCAGGTAACAGTCAGCTACTAGAACAAAACGATATTGAAAACGGTCTAACTTATTATTTTGATTTATTTAAATTATATACTTTCGTTGTAGAATTTAAACGACCCCTTTAAATCAACAATAGCAATGAATATTTCTTAAGCAAGAGACTATCTTAATTTATCAACATTTATAAAGACTTATCTCAAAATCCTGCCTAATCCGATACATCGCAAAACTGCGTATAAAAAAGGGTCGTTTTTTATACGCAGGTATATATGAAGTTTTATTGGGCATTTTTTTTCTTTTTAATATTTGCAGCGGAAAATACGTATGCGGATTCTGCCAGTGTAACGCAAACGGCTGATTTTGGAACGGTTATCCAGACGGCAGAAAGAACCGTTGCCAGACTGGGAACCGACGGCGTCGTTGCGTGGGATGGTGGCAGCGGCTCGGGTTCTGCCCGACAGGGAATTATCCGGTATGATGTGAACTGCAGCGTAACGCACGAACTACAGATGTCAAGCGGCGTATCCGGCGGACAAAGCGGCGAAAATTGCGAATTTACCTTAAATAATCTACAGTTCAACCCAAGCAGCTTCTGGCTTGCGCCATTAGGCGTATTGGGCAACCGTTCACAAAACGTCAATGTCGGAGCCGAGCTTACTCTTGACGGTTATTGTAAAGCGGGAACTTATACCGGTGCGATGACTGTTTCTGCAAGCACATATATGTGTGCTCCCAATGATGTCCAACTTAATTTTTCCGTTACGATTGTAGAAAAACTCGGCATTTCATCAAAACAGGACATAAATTTCGGAACCATGATGTCCCCGTCCAATGACGGAACCGTTACATTGTCTTACAACGGGCAGAGGTCGGCTACGGGCGGGATTTACCTGATGAACAATACGGACGTTTCGCAGGGGATATTTGCCATAGACGGTACGGCGGGAAGGACTGTCTACGTTTCCCTGCCGGGTGAAGTTTCCATATACAGCGGACAAAACACCCTGACCGTCAATAATTTTACGGCAAGCACGGGAACTCAGTTTATTTTGGCGGCCGAGACTACGGATATGAGTATCGGCGCAACATTAAACGTGCCGGCAAATGCTCCGGAAGGCGAATATGGCGGCACCTACACGGTAACGGTTTCTTATTAACAGAAAGGTCTTTGAAATGATGAGCAAACATATCCTTGGGAAATTTTTACAGACGAAAATCGGCAAATCGCTGGGAGCGGTGCTGCTGTTCTGTGCGGCGGCGGGGACGGCGGATGCCAACATCTCCGTCTTTCCGTACAGCATCGACTTTGATGCCGCCTCGAATAAACGGGTGCAAAGCGTGCGGATTATCAATACGTCCAGCGAAACGCAGACCTACCGGGTCAGCTTCGTCAACTTCATACAGGACGAAAACGGCGCGTTGAAAGAAACCACAGACAAAAACGGTTTTTATGCAGACAAATATCTCAGCTGGTCGCCACGGCAGTTTACGCTGAAACCGAACGAAGTGCAGACAATCAACATCGCCCGCAAAAGCCTGGCGCAGGCTCCAGACGGCGAATTCGTTTCACATCTGAAAATCAGCGAGGTTATGCTCGGCGCGCCGAAGCCGAAGGCCAAGCCCGGTACAAAGTCGAGCACCCTTTCCATGCAACTTAAGGCTTTGTTTGCAATCACGCTGCCGGTTACGATTACCAAAGGCGACAATCTGTACAGCAAGACCGAGCTCTCAAGTTACAAGCTCCTGCCGGACGGAAAGCTCCAGCTTGTATTCAAACGGCTGGGCAACAAGTCATCACGCTTTAACATCGCCGTTGCCGACGGCAAAGACAAGGATATCGGCCGGATGAACGGCGTCAAAATATATATGTCAACCGACAAACTCAATCTCAGCCTGCCGCTGGATAAGAACGCAAATACCCATAATGCAATTTTGAAACTGGAAGATGCAAAGACGAAAGAAGAAATATTCAGGCAGGCGCTGCAGCTTTAGCCCGGTTTGGCTGCTGGCGGCCGCCCTCTTCCTGAACGGCGGCGCGGCCCGGGCCGAAGATTTAACGGACTACGGCGACGAACCGCTGATTTTGGAACCGGTGGTACAGGGATTTAACCTGAGCGACTATGCCTACGTTTATGCGCAAAACGGCAAGGAATACATCTCTTTGCCGCAGATGTCGGCGTACCTCGGCCTCAAATACAAAATCGACGGAAACCTGATTACGGCACAGATGGCAGACGACGAAGACGCTCCCATTATAATTGATATGGCGCGGCGAACGGTAACGGCATACGGAAGCACTTCTTCTTTTGCTGCCGACGAAATGACGGTTATTGACGGAACGGCCTTTTTTGCCGCGGATTTCTATATCCGCCTGCTCAAGATGCAGATTAAAATTGACAAGCTCAATATGCAGATGACGCTTGACCGGGAAAAGGACTTTCCGACAACGGCAAAGCTGAAGGCCGAGAAAAAACGCGGCAAGGGTTCTTATAATTTCCAGCAGGACAGTTTCAGCAACTACGAATTTGACAACCGCTGGTTCGGCGAACCGGTGGTGGACGTTACGCTGGGCAAAGGCTGGGGGCGTTCCGATGATACGGGAAAGAGCTTCAACAGCGACGCATACTCGGTCAATCTGGCGATGATTGCCGGCGGGCTGGATGTTAATACCTATATTTACGGAGACTCGTATTCCGACCGCAACCCGAGGGTCAGAATTTCCGGCAGCAGGACGTTTCTCGACGAACCCGAAAATAAGTTTAACCTTAAGACTCTGAAAGTCGGCGATATCAGCGGGCTCAGCTCTTCCTACTTTGCCGATGCCAGCTACGGACGCGGCGCGGCAGTCAGCAGCTTTAAGAATCTGGTGATGTCCGCCAACAAGACGATTGACATTACCGGACCGCTGCTTGACGGATGGCAGGTTGAACTGTACTGGAACGAACAGCTGGTCGGCTACCGGCAGAACGGTGTCAACGGGCAGTACAACTTCCCGGACATGCCGGTTTCGTATGGCCTGAATACATTTAAGCTGGTATTTTACGGGCCGTACGGCGAGACGCGCACCGAGTATGAACGCTACTATTCCGGTACCAGCCCGGTTAAAAAAGGCGAGTTCGGCTATACGGCGGCGGCATATCAGCCGTACCGGTACCTGATAGAAGACAACGAACCGTTTGAATACGAGGGCAAGGACACGCCGATTATTGACTTTACCGGATATTACGGCGCGACCGACAATCTGACTTTAATGGGCGGGTTTACGCAGACGCCGGACGCGGACACTGGAACTGAAACACAGCGTTTCGGCATGGCGGGCGCCCAATACGCAATCAAGGGGAGCTCCATCCAGTACAATCTGGAACAGAATCTGGATACGCAGGAATTCGGGCACCACGCGGAATGGCAGGGCGACGTCTATATCGGAACGGTTTATGCCGGTTATGACAAGTTTAACAATATTCACTCGCCGGTTTCGTTCTACGGCGACGAATATCTGGACGAACAGTTTGAAGCCAGGCTGTCGGGTATGCTGCCGTGGCGAGTGCCGTATTATCTGAGCTGGCGGCAGGGAACGCTTGAGAGCGACCAGACGTCGTTCAACAACATGACGGCGCGATTGTCCAAACAGCTGATGAACGGGCTGAACCTTACCCTTGAGGACAGTTACTACGATTATGCCCATTCGGACAAGCCGTACAATACGGTACGCGGCGGCGCCTACAAATGGTGGGGCAATTTCTCTTCGGAGACCTGGCTGACATACGAAACGTCGCCGGAAAGCCGGTTTACGGAATTTTCTACCCGGCTGGACTGGCGCACCGGACGCAACACCTATCTTTCCGGCAAATATACGCGCAATTTGATTGAAGATATGGATTATTTCTCCTTTTCCGGCGGACAGGTCTTCCCGTTCGGCGGATTGACGGCGACGCTGGAGGTCGACCGCGATTTCAACATCAGTTCATACCTGACCTATAACATCAGCTTTGCCAAAACGCCGGACAGAATGGGCATTATTACCTCGGCGAACTCCAAACTCAGCGATACGGGCACGATGTATGTCAAACTTGCGGACGAAAGCGGCAATCCGCTTGAGGGAATCGGGCTGAACGCCAACGGGCTGGAAAAAGAGATTTATACGGACGAAAACGGGGTGGCGGTGCTGACCGATTTACAGACATACGAGAAGACTATCCTGAATGTTGACACGGAAACGCTGCTGGACATCGCCCTGCAGCCCGAAGCCGAAGAGAAAAAACTTGTTCTGCGGCCGGGCACGGTGCGAACCGTCGCCATTCCGTTCATCCATCGCGGCGCGGTTGAGGGCAAACTCGCCAACGACGACAATATCCGTATGTTCGGCTATCAGATTGCCGCCGTTGACGAAGACGGCAGGGAAAGAGCATCAACCTTTGCCGATGTGGACGGATTTTTCATTTTGGATTCCATACCATACGGTACATATAAAATCATCGTATCAAAAGACGGGCATGAGCTGGCAGAGCTGCAAGACGTCAAGATTGACGACGTATCTGTCTACCTGAAAGACGAAGTGGCGATTGACACCAGGGCAGCGGTTTTCTTTGCCGAAAATGACAGCGAAGAGGAATTGCAGCAACGCGAAGAAGACCATGAACGCGGCTTCAACCATCAGGAATACCGCAACAATGATTTTCCGATTGACATTCCGCAAGCCGTCATCGAGCCGGAAGAAAATGCGCCGCAAATCAACATTGAAGAAATTGAAGGCGATATTTTTGCCCGCGCGGACGCGCCGGTTTTTGACTCAGTCGCATCTGTACAATCATACGCCCGATATATGAGCTTTGCCGAAACGGAAAAGGATATTTTCAATACTGACGGAGAAGCCGGCGATGCGGCTGCGGTTCTCGGCGATTTAAGCCGCAATCCGGCATTGCAGGAACTGATAAAACCATAACTGACGCAATATGTGCTGCGGCACAGAGGCATAGGCATTATGAGGTAAGACATTTCCCCAATGCAATGCGGTTGATTATGTACAACAAAAAACCGCTTGCCAACAAGCGGTTTTTGAATTTCAGCAACTTTTGCGACATACTGTCTGCCGGAAAGCAGACCGCCGCGTTGCTTATTCCGGCAACAGCGGGGAACGGTATGCCATATACGGATCATCCTGAGCCGAAATTATGGTGAAGCTTCCGTCTTCATTGACAACAGCCTTGTCAATCTGATTCAGTTCATATTCGCCAAACTGATTCAGGTCAGCCCGCTGCGCCCCCATCAGATAAATATCTTTGACGGTTACGGTTCCCGGATTGGATGCAAAATCCAGACGAATGCGGTACACTTCGTCTGACGGAATGACTATGCTGTATCTGTGCGTGCCCGATTTTCCCGGATATTCGACCATATGCCCGGCATCAAACCAGACTTCGCGCTCTACGGTATAAAACACTTCGTAATTAAAGTCTTTTTCCGAAGTCGCCGTAAAGGTCAGCACCACATTCTGCGGCTCAACTTTTATCGCTTTTTTCTGAGGCTTCGGCGTTTCGCTCCCGGCTGCCGCGACAACGGCATCAGAAGTTTCTTCAGATACAGCCTGGCTTTCTTTCGCAGGCTTCTGCTTTTCTTCCGGCTGTTTCCGCTGTTCGGCCGCCTTTTCAACAGCAGAAGGCTTATCCTGTTCTGCCGCCGGCGCTGTCGCCGTTGCTTTCGTTTCAGGCGCCGTTACTGTCGGAGCCGGTTCTTTTTTGCCGGAGAACGCCAGCATAAACAGCAAGACGGCAACCACCAAAATTATAGCGGCGACTACCCACTGTTTCGTATTATTTTTCTCTTCCATAAAATTTTCTCCCTTTCTTAAAATAAACTAAGGAGAATTGTAAGCAATAAAATTGCTTTTTTCAACCCTTATTTTAAAGAACCTATTTTTAATGGCGACAAAATATTCTTGACATTTCTTCTACATTTTATATAATTTTGGACAAATTTAATATTTATTGTGTCATTTTATAATATTTATGTATGAAACGATTATTTATTTTTGATGTTGACGGCGTTCTGTTAGATTTGTGGCCGGCTATGAGGTCTGTATTTGCCTGTTATTATAACATGTCATTAAGCGATAAAGACTGGGACGACATTATTGATGATTTTCTTCACAATCCCCAGCCTTATCTGGAATTTGGCGAATATTTCAGCCAATCGCAAACTTTCAAAAACCTGCTTCCGATAAAAGGAATGCCCGAGTTGGCCTTTAACTTGTCCAACCATTGTTTTGATTTAGCAATAGTCAGTTCTGCCGACCCTGCGTATATAGAACAACGCCGCCAAAACATTAAAGAGCATTACGCCGATTGTTTTGAAAAGATTATTTGTGTCGGCATGAAGCAAACAAAGGAAGAAGCTTTACGCCAAGTGGCTTCCGGGTATGACGAAGTTTTCTTTGTTGACGATAATCCCCGGCATTTGTTTGAGAGTATCGGTATTGTTACCTGCCCGATTTGGCTTGAAAACAAACATCATTTGTTTTTATGGCAAGGCATTGACAATACCTGCATCAAAAAAGCCCGAAACGCCAAAGATATTCTTGATATCGCACTGAAACACGCTTAATCTTTAAGAACAGGGCAATTTTAACAAAGCCGCGGCATTTCCTGTCGCGGCTTTGCTGTATTCATAAAATAATAATTTTACTGCTCAAGTTTGTTTTATTTCCCCGGCCAAACCAGTTCTCAATACATTCAAACCAACCGACTCTGCCTGATTGCGGCGCGGACGAATTCCACGAACAGCGGATGCGGCGCAAAAGGTTTCGACTTCAGTTCGGGGTGAAACTGCACGGCAACAAACCACGGATGATCCGGGCGCTCGACAATTTCCGGCAGCTTTCCGTCCGGCGAGGTGCCGGAGATAACCATACCGCCCTGCTCCAGCTGTTCCCTGTATTTCATATTTACTTCATAACGGTGGCGATGACGTTCGGAGATGTGTTCCGTACCATAAACTGCCGCCGCTTTGGAACCGGGCTTCAAAACGGCATCATACGCGCCAAGGCGCATGGTTCCGCCCAAATCGCCGTCTTTATGGCGTATCTGTTTCGCTCCGTCCTTATCCCATTCCGTCATCAGGCCGACAACGGCTTCGCAATTTTCATCCAGTTCGGTCGTATTGGCGTTTTTGACGCCGAGAATATTGCGCATGGTTTCAATAACGGCCATCTGCATTCCAAAACAAATTCCCAGAAACGGAATATTATGTTCGCGCGCATATTTGACGGCGGCGATTTTTCCGGCCGTTCCGCGCAGTCCGAACCCGCCGGGAACCAAAATCCCGCTGACGTCGGAAAGCAGGGCTGAGGGCTCTTCATTTTCCATATCCTCGGCGTCAATCCATTTAATCCGCACTTTGTATTTGTTGGCAATACCGCCGTGCGTCAGGGCTTCGCCCAAAGACTTGTATGCCTCAAGCAATTTGACGTATTTGCCGACAACGGCAATTTTGACTTCGCCCTCCGGCGCCTTGAGCGTTTCAACGATTTTTTCCCACCGGCTCAAATCGGCCTCGGGACACGGCAGATTGAAATAGCGGCAGACGGCCCTGTCCATGCCCTCTTTGGAATAAGCCAGCGGCACCTGGTAGATGTTGCTGACGTCCAGTGCCGGAATAACGTTTTCCTCACGAATATTGCAAAACAGCGCAATCTTTTTGCGTTCGTTTTCCGGGATTGGCATCTGGGAACGGCACAACAGCATATCCGGCTGAATGCCGTATTCCTGCAGCTGCTTGACCGAATGCTGCGTCGGCTTGGTTTTCAATTCTCCGGCGGTCGGAATATACGGCAAAAGCGTCAGATGCAGAAACATTGTACGATTACGGCCGAGGTCGTACGCCAACTGGCGGATAGCTTCCAGATAAGGCTGCCCCTCAATATCGCCCACCGTGCCGCCGATTTCGCACAGCACAAAATCCTCGTCTTCCAAATCGCTGACGATAAAGTTTTTGATTTCATTGGTTACATGGGGGATGACCTGAATGGTAGACCCGAGATAGTCGCCGTGGCGCTCTTTGTCTATAACGCGCTGATAAATTTTACCGGTGGTCGTGCTATCGCTTTTCTTAGCCGCAACACCCGAAAACCGCTCATAGTGCCCAAGGTCAAGGTCGGCCTCGGTTCCATCATCGGTTACGAAAACTTCGCCGTGCTGAAACGGGCTCATCGTACCAGGGTCAACGTTCAGATATGGGTCCAGCTTTCGCAATCGCACTTTAAAGCCCCGGCATTGCAAAATCGAGGCCAGAGAGGCGGAGGCCAAGCCTTTTCCCAATGAAGAAACAACGCCGCCGGTGATAAAAATAAATTTGGTTTTCGGGTTTAATTCAGACATTTTTCTATCCTTTTTGGTTAAATTTTGCAGTGAAAAAGGCACCTCCCTGAAAAGGTGCCTTTATTTTCAGTCCTATTGTCAGCATTCCGCTATTCCGCTGCCGGTACGGACGGTGTTTCAGGTACTGCCGTCGGAGCAGGCGCCGTTGCCGGTGCCGGATTTTGAGCCGTATCAGAAGCTGCCGGAGCAGTGCCCTGGTTTTGCGTCGCGGCATCAGGAACGCTCGGAACCGCCGGTTCGGTCTGCACCAGAGGCGCAACGTCGGTAATTGATTCCGGCTTTCTGGTTTCGCCTTTATAATACAACGAAAGCAAAATCGAAGTAATAAAAAATACGGTTGCCAGAATGGCCGTGGTACGGGTCAGCAGATTTCCCTTGCCGCGTGCAGACAAAAAGCTGTCCGCCCCGTTTCCGCCGCCCAGCCCGCTCAGAGCATTGCCGGAATTGCGCTGCATCAGAATCAGCACCACCAGCAGGATGGCCACCATTAAATGAATAACTAACAATACAGATCCCATTTTTATTTCCTTTATTGATTATTGTTTGCTTGCTTCGGCAATAGCCATAAAATCCGCCACCTTGAGGCTGGCTCCGCCAATCAGGCCGCCGTCGACATCAGGAAGAGCCAAAAGCGCCTTGGCATTCGCCGGCTTCATGCTGCCGCCGTACAAAATACGCATTTTGTTGGCGTTGGCGCGGCCGAGCTTTTTGCTTACCGCCTTGCGGATAGCGGCATGAACTTCTTCAACCTCATCGGTTGTCGGCGTCCGTCCCGTTCCGATAGCCCAGACCGGCTCATAGGCAATTACCGTATTCTGCGCCGTGGAAATGTCCGGAACGGAACCGTTAATCTGCGACGTACAGACGTCTATCGCATGCCCTGCATCGCGCTCCGCCTCGGTTTCGCCGATGCAGATGATGACTTTCAGCCCGGCATTAATCGCCGCTTCGGCTTTTTTTCTGACTTGTTCATCGCTTTCATAATGGTCGGTACGGCGTTCGGAGTGCCCGACAATCACATACTGGCATCCGAGGTCTTTAAGCATAACCGGGCTGATGTCGCCGGTATGCGCTCCAGACGCCGCAAAATGGCAGTCCTGCGCCCCAAGCATAACCCGGGACCCTTTAATTGCCTTCTTTGCCGAAGCCAACAGGGTAAACGGAGGACAAATCAGGAATTCGCAATCTTTGCGGGCAGCCTTTTTGGCTTCCTGGGCGATGCCTTTGGCCAGAGCAACGCCGTCTTCCAAAAGACAGTTCATTTTCCAGTTGCCGGCAATTAAAGTTTTTCTCACCATGTTCTTAATCCTCATTCCATAAATTATAACTTGTTCTTTTTTAGCACAGGCTTTTTTATTTTCCAGCTAAAAAAAAAGTTGTTTACAGATTTATTTTCCAGCCCGGAAAACTGCTTACGAAAAAATTCCCCGCCCGACAGGAACCCGCCGGATAAAGGAAAAGACCGGAGGGTGAAAAACGTCGTATGAAAAAACACCGGCTCAAAACAAGGCGAATGCTTTTCCGCTTTGCAAAAAAACGTTGAACATATTTATATTTGCGATTGCATAAATTTTTTTGGCTTTTATAATAGGCGGCAATCAGGTTATTTTTGGGATGGAAAAAAATGATAAGTAAATTAGCTAAAGCACATGAAAGTTGGGTTTTCAAAATTATTTCCGCAGCAGTAGCCGTCAGTTTCGTTTCGCTTTTCGGCGTTACGGGCTATATTGACAGTGCCAGCCAGAACCAGACCGTGGTCGACGTTGACGGCAAAAAAACGACGCAAAGCGAATTTTCCTACAGATTACAGAAAGAATTAAACGCGCTGAAAAATCTGACCAGCGACGATTTTGAACTGACCGACGATATGCGCAACGCCATTACCGAAGGCGTATTGAGACAGATTGTCGACGAGAGCGTCCTTGACCAGACCATGGCCGAAAACGATATTTACTTCCCCAAGGCCTATATCCAGCAGATTATTTTCAGCCAGCCGGAATTCATAAATCCGGCCAACGGACAGTTCAACCCTGAGATTTTCAAACGCTACCTCTCTTCCGCCGGCCTGAGCGAAGACGAATATGTAGCCATGGTTAAGCGCCTTATGGCACGCAAGATGCTGGTTACCGATTTGGTAGAAGGATTTGAAGTTCCCGAAACCCTCAGCAGAGCCATCCACAAAATGGACAATCAGCGCAAGTCATTCAAATATGTTACAGTATCTCCGGCCGACGTTCAAATTGAGCGCAGAATCAGCGACGACGAGGTCAAACAGTATTTTGAAGATTTTTCGGAAAACTTTATGATTCCCGAAACAAGAGAGGCCGAGGTTCTTTTTGTTCCCAATGAAGCGGTTTTGAAGAAATACGCTGCCAGCGACGAGATGGTTGCGGATTATTACAAGCAGCACGAGAAAGAATTTGACCAGCCGGAAAAAAGAGAAGTATTGCAGATGGTCTTTACCGACAAGGCGCAGGCCGAAAAGGCGCTGAACGAGGTAAAGGGCGGCAAAGACTTTGCTGTTGCGGCAAAAGATATGCAGGCGGAAAATGCCGACGAGCCGACATTGGGGCTGGTTGCCCAGGACGAGCTGGCGGAAGATCTGGCATACGACACGTTTGAAATGCCGCTGAACGAACCGCGCCTGTTACAGGTAGCCGACACCTGGCAGGTTGTCAGCGTCAGACAGATTGTTCCGGCGAAGAAAATGACGTTTGAAGAAGTTAAGCCGCAGATTGAGGAAATCCTGAACAACGACAACCTTTATGACGCTTTGCGCGACGCCAGAGCGGAAATCGACGATGCCGTCAACGGCGGGAAAAATCTGGAAGAAGTCGGGAAGATGCTCGGCATTGAACCAGTTAAGGTATCTGATATCAGCGAAACAACGCCGGTCAAGAACGTTCCGGCAGCGCTCAAATCGCTGGAAAACGCGCTTGACTTTAACGAACTGGCTTTTTCGTACGGGCTGAACGAGATAAGCTCGGCCGAAGAGTTTGACGACGGCATTGCCGTTATCCAGGTTACCGCAATCAAGGAAGCTCATCTGCCCGAAATTGATGAAGTCAAAGACAAAATCACGGCAATGTGGGAGGTTCAGGAAAAAGACGCGCTGGCTAAGGAAACGGCCGACAACATCATTGCCGACGCCGAAAACGGCGAACAGCTTGCCGATGCGGCAAAAGCGCGGAATCTGGAAGTTTTCCGTTCCGAACCAATAAACCGCAACGAGACTTTTGCCGGATTAAGCGCACAGGAAATCAACGACCTGTTCGTAACAGAAGACGGCGCGGTCAAGCTTTATGAACACCCGGGAAACAACTTTGTCATCGTTACCCCGTACGAAACGGTCAATTATGCCGACGAGCTGGATAAAGACGCTCTGACGGAAGTAAAAACCCGGGCGGCGGTTTCGATGGGCTCGGATATGGCTCAAAGTGCACTGAATGCTTATGCGGAAGGCATGGATATTAAAATTGACTATAAACGCGCAGGATTTTCCGAATAATGAAAATTGTATTTATGGGAACGCCGGATTTTGCCGTTCCGGTTTTGGAAGCACTGACGAAAGAGCATAACATCGCCGCCGTTTATACACGGGCGCCGAAAGAAAGCGGTCGCGGCAAGAAGGTCAACAAAACGCCGGTACATCTTCTGGCAGAAGCGAAAGGCATAGAAGTCAGGACGCCGAAGTCTCTCAGAAGCGAAGACGAACAGCAGAGCCTGAAAGCGCTGGGTGCGGATATGGCGATTGTTGCCGCGTATGGTCTGATTTTGCCACAGGCTGTTCTGGATATTTTCCCCAAAGGGTGCATTAACGTTCACGCTTCCCTGTTGCCGCGCTGGCGCGGGGCAGCGCCGATACAACGGGCGATTGAAGCCGGAGACAGGCAAAGCGGCATTTCCATTATGCAGATGGCGGCAGCGCTTGATGCCGGCGACGTTCTCTGCCAGGAGGCGGTTACCATTACGCCGGAGATGACAGGAGGCGATTTGCACGACAAATTGTCTACGGTCGGGGCTGATTTGCTGGTCAGGACTTTGCGGCAGCTGGACGACATTGTTCCGGCAAAACAGGACGAGAGCCTGGTAACTTATGCGGAAAAGCTGGACAAGGCCGAATGCCGTCTGGACTTTACCGGAGACGTGAATGCACTGGCTGACAAAATCAGGGCGTTTTCCCCCTACCCTGCGACATATTTTACCTACAAAGGCGAACGTTTTAAGGTTTACCGGGTTCGGGTCTGCGACGGACAGGGCGCGCCGGGAGAAATTATTGAAGGGGAAAAAGCTCTGACGATAGCCGGGCGCGACGGCAAGGCACTTTGTATCGAAAGGCTGCAACGGGAAGGCAAACAGCCGATGGAAACGGCCGAGATGCTGAAGGGCTTTCGTTTTGAAAAGGGCGTTATTTTATAATTTTTTTGCTTGATTATATAAAAATGTTGTATATACTCGGGGCAAATTTGTTGTTGTAATCCGCGGGCGTGGTGAAATTGGTAGACACGCCAGACTTAGGATCTGGTGGCTTTGCTGTGAGAGTTCGAGTCTCTCCGTCCGCACCATTTCGGGTACCGAAGTGGGCTTTTTGGAAGAGATAAATATAATGAAGATTAAAGAAGTAAAATCAGAAGGCTTGAGCCGCGAATATAACGTTACTGTCAGCGCCGCAGATTTCAGCGCGGAAGTTGACAAGAAACTTCATGAAATTGCCAAGACGGTCAGCATGGCCGGTTTCAGAGCCGGAAAGGTTCCGTTTGCGATGGTTAAGAAAAAATATCAGGGCAACGCAATGAGCGAGGCGCTGGATGAAGTTGTCCGCAACGGCGTCAACGAAGTCCTGAAAGAAAAGGAACTGCGCCCGGTATTTACGCCGGATGTCGACCTGAGCAAGTTTGAAGAAGGCAAAGACGTTGAATTCAAGGTATCCATGGACGTTATGCCGACGATTGAGCTCAAAGACTTCTCCGCCATCAAGATTGAAAAGCCGGTTGCCGAAGTTCCGGACGAAGAAGTTGAAAAAGCACTCAACTATATGGCCGAGAGCCGCCGCGATACGATTAAGGTTGAAGAAGACCGCGTTACGGCCAAAGGCGACATTGCGGTTATCGACTTTGTCGGTTCCATTGACGGCGTAGAATTCCCGGGCGGCAAAGGCGAGGCCTATCCGCTGGAAATCGGTTCCAATTCCTTTATTCCGGGTTACGAAGACCAGCTTATCGGCAAGAAGGCCGGCGAAGTCGTTGAAGTAAAAGCGACTTTCCCGGAAAACTATCACGCCAAGGATTTGGCCGGCAAAGAAGCCCTGTTTGTAACGACAATCAAAGAAATCAGAGAAATCAAAAAGGCGGAAATCAATGACGAATTTGCCAAATCCATGGGCGAAGAAAACCTTGACAAGCTCAAAGAAACCGTCAAGAAGAGAATTGCGCAGGATTACGACGCCGCTTCCAAGATGAAGCAGAAACGTTCCCTGCTCGACGCTTTGGACAAGGCTTACAAGTTTGACGTTCCGGCCAAGCTTGTTGACATGGAATATGAGGCGATTGTCAAGCAGTATGAAAACGCCAAGAAAAACAACCAGCTTGACGAAGACGAAAAGAACAAAAAGGAAGAAGACCTGCTGAAAGAATACAAGGAAATCGCCGTTCGCCGCGTCAAGCTCGGCCTGTTGCTGGCTGAAGTCGGCAACGACGCCAAAGTAGAAGTAACGCAGGAAGACCTCAACAAGGCGATTATGAACGAAGCCCAGCGCTATCCGATGCAGGCAAAGGCTATTTTTGACTTTTATCTGAAGAACAAGGAAGCGGTTGAGCGTCTGCGCACTTCCGTTTATGAGGAAAAAGTCATTGACTATGTCCTTTCCAAAGTCCAGACCAAGGAAAAGAAAGTTTCGGTTGAAGACTTGTACAATTTTGACGAAAAGGCAGCATAATCAGACTTTCCAAAGTCTGGCGTTATGCCTGTCCGGAATACGAAAAGAGCTGCACCTTTGCGGCTCTTTTCCTTATGTGGGAAAGCCGTAAAAGCATAAAAAATCTTATTTTTTAGTCAGATGAAAAAAAATATATTGACAAAAAGACAAATTTGATTGATAATGATGATAAATATTAATCATTAAAATATACAATTATGAAAAAACTATTATTTATGATTGCAGTTGCAATCTGTTGTTTGGTTTTGGCATCATGCGCCTCCGAGCCTGCACAGTCTATACAACCATTGCCTATACCTCCGCTAGAGGCCAATGTGCCGGAAGACGTACCTGAACTTAATCCGGATTCTGTTGTTGCCACGTTAATGGCGATTGGTGGAGATAGTCGTCGCCGGACTTCGAGCGTTGCGTATGTTTTATTATCAAACGGCAAAGTCCTTGTTTTTAACAAATGTGACGTAAGGTTGCCTTTTACCAAAGAACAGGCAAAAATCTTAATGCTCGCCAAGATGAAAGAAAAAATGCTTTCGGCTGAGGATTAAAATTTAAGTTTTTGAAAAGACGGTTTGTTTGAACCCGAAAATTTTTTAAGACGCTTCGTATGAGGCGTCTTTTTTAATATGTTTGCACCGGCAACAGCTTTTTTATGAACATGGGCTTTTTTTGTTGCAAAAATACAATAGTTTTGTTAGATATGTTGTTAGTTTTGCAATAAATTTTCCAAGAGGCTGCAATGTTTAACATCGGCATGGATATTCTGATTGATTCCCTATACGAAACGCTGGCGTTGTTTCCATACCTGTTTTTGACATATCTGGCGCTTGAATTTTTGGAACACAAGACATCGCGGAAAACGCTTTCCTATATAAAAAAATCAGGTTCTTACGGTCCGGTTGCCGGCGGATTGCTGGGGCTGATACCACAATGCGGCTTTTCGGTCGCGGCGGCAAACCTCTATGCAACCGGCATTATTACGCTCGGCACGCTGATGGCCATTTTTCTTTCTACTTCCGACGAAATGCTGCCGATTTTGATTTCCGGCGGCGCAGGAGCGGCTTTGATTGTACAGATTTTGGGAATTAAGGTTATTTTTGCGATTGCCAGCGGCGTGCTGTTGGACATTTTTCTACCGCAAAAATTTATCAGGCACAAAAAGGAGCCGGACATTGAGGCTTTTTGCCAGCGGGAAAAATGCAAATGCGACGACAAGGACAATATATGGCATTCCGCTTATAAACATACTGAAAAAATCAGTATTTTTATCTTTATTTTTTCGCTCATCGTCAATGCGGCTTTTGCATTCGGCGGAAGGGAAACCGTGCAGTTGCTGTTGACGGGAATGCCGATACTCAGCAAATTCATCGCGGCAGGCGTGGGGCTTATTCCGAGCTGCTATCCGTCGGTATTGCTGACGCAGCTGTATCTTGACAATGCGATTACATTGGGTACGATGCTGGCGGGAACGCTCAGCAATGCAGGACTGGGATATCTGGTTTTATACCGGGTTAACCCGAATCGGAAAGAGAATCTGCGCATCCTCGCATTATTGTATGGTTTGGGCGTTGTATTCGGCATCGTTGCGGAAATTTTGCTTTAAACATTCAAACGGAATCTAAGGCCTATAAGCCTTCAAAGAGATGTGCAGCTACCCCTGCGTATAGCTTTGACGCAGAAGGGCTATTTCTTCCGCATATCCGGGAAGTTCGTTCGGCGTTTCCAAATTAACGGGAATACCTTTGAGCGCAGGGTGATTGACAAACCGAATCAGGGCGTCTTTTCCTATTGTTCCGTGCCCCAGCCGCTCGTGGCGGTCTTTATGCGACGCAAACTCCGTCATACTGTCGTTTAAATGAATCGCATGCAAACGGTTCAGCCCGATGACACGGTCAAATTCTTCCAATACTTCATCCAGGCGGTTGACGATATCATAACCGGCAGAATAGACATGGCAGGTATCCAGGCATACACCGAGCTTCTCCGGAGCGTTGGATTTGGCACGGGAAATTATTTCCGCCAGCTCCTCAAAACGGGAACCGACTTCGCTGCCCTTACCGGACATCGTTTCCAGCAAAACCGTCGTATGGCGCGCTTCCGGCATTACAGCATCCAAAATCTCGACGATTTGCGGAATAGCGGCGGCAACGCCCTGCCCTACATGTGAACCGGGATGGAAATTATACAGGTTTCCCGGAAGATTTTCCATCCGTTTCAAATCGTCGGCAAAAACCTCGCCGGCAAATTTCCGGACGGAGGCGTCCTTTGAACAGGGATTGAGCGTATACGGCGCATGAGCGAGGATTTTACCGAATCCGTTCTGCTTTGCCAATTCAAGAAATTCGGCAACATCTGCGGGCTTGATGTCTTTGGCCGCTCCGCCGCGCGGATTGCGCAAAAAGAACTGAAACGTATTGGCATTAATTTTCAAAGCCGTTTTTCCCATTGCGGCAAAACCGGCAGCTGATGACAGATGACACCCCAAATACAACATTTTATTCTCCTTGCACAATTTCTGACCGGTTTGTTTTACACTTGATTTGCAAAAGCGTCAATTTTTTTATGCAAATATTATTTTTATACATATAAGATTATTGGCATACAAACCATTTTTGCGTACAGATAATTTTTTTTACGCACAGATGAAAAAAAAGCTTGTAATCTAATTTTTTTTTGTGTAGATATATGTTCGTTGAACAACGGAACGTAGTTCAGCCTGGTAGAACGCTGCGTTCGGGTCGCAGAGGTCAGTGGTTCGAATCCACCCGTTCCGACCATATTGGGCGCCTGTTGGATAAGCAGGCGCTTTTGTTATACCTGAAGACTGCATATCAGAGCGCCGCTGTTTCTTATATCTTTCCGCCTTAAAAGGCCGCTGTTTCCTTTGTCTGTGTGCGTTTTTTCCACGTTAGAAACCTGCTGAATTTAAACCAACCTTTTAAATAAGCAGTTTTTTATTCACAACAAGATTTTCGTCTTTTCAATTAATTATTTAATTATAATGGATTAGGATAACTTATTCTTGCTATTGGATGTCTACTCAAGTATATATTTAAAAGGTTGGTTTTTTATAAACAAAAGGTCAGATTTTATCTGCCAAAGGAGATTTTTATGGCTGTTTCACATCAAGAAAGCAAATATTCCGCCCAGGTTTCCCCGAATAAACCGCTGCGTATCGTCAGGTTGGGCGGAGGGCTCGGCAATCAGATGTTTCAATATGCCTTCGGACTGGCTGCCGGCAATGTTTTGTGGGATAATACCGGCTTTTTGACCAACCATTACCGCAGTTTTGATTTGGGATTGTATAGCATCAGCGGAGATTTTGCCTCAGATGAACAAATAAAAAGATGTAAAAACGAAATCAGATTTAAAAACATTCTTCCCCGTTCTATCCGTAAAAAATTTAATCTGGGAAAATTTATTTACCTGAAAACCAACCGCGTTTGCGAAAAACAGATTAACCGTTACGAACCGGAACTCCTAAGCAAAGAAGGCGACGTTTATTATGACGGAGTTTTCCAGACCGAAAAATATTTCAAACCGCTGCGAGAAAGGCTGCTGCATGATTTTACGCTGACAAAAACTCTTGATGCAGCGAATCTTGATATGCTTGCCAAAATCCGGGCAGCCAATGCCGTTGCCGTTCATATCCGCCGCGGCGACTATCTTAATCCGCGCAGCCCTTTTACTTATTTGGACAAGGATTATTTTCTGAATGCGATGGATTATATCGGAAAACGCGTTGATAAACCGCATTTCTTTATTTTTTCCAGCGATACAGACTGGGTTCGAGCAAATATACAAACGGCCTATCCGCAGACTATCGTTGAAATTAATGATGAAAAACACGGCTATTTTGACTTGGAACTGATGCGGAACTGCCGCCATAATATTATCGCCAACAGCACATTTTCGTGGTGGGGCGCCTGGCTGAATACAAATCCGGACAAGATTGTCGTGGCGCCTAAGCAATGGTTCAAACCGGACGCCGCCGAATATTCCGGTGATATTGTCCCTGAAGATTGGATAAAGTTATGACTGGCTTTAATAAAGAAAAAGACCGGGAAAATGTTGAATGGAGCAATACGTGGATTGATAATGCCAAAAATTTTGGCTGCCCGCGTATTCTTTTAGTCGGCGACAGCGTTTCCCGCGAATTCCGAAGCAGTTTAGGAAAACTTCTTCCCAAATATGCTGTTGATTTTGTCGGTTCGTCGGCTTCTATTGAAGACCACTTACTTTATGATGTCTGCGATATGTTTTTCAAAAATAAGGAGTACAGCTATTCTCTTATACTTGTCAATATCGGAGGAAAGCATGGTATGTATTTGCACACAGCAGATAATGCTGAAGATGCGGAGCAATATGAACGGGCATATCAAAAATTTCTCGGTTATCTGTATTCCCATACTCCAAACATCGTCATACTGACGACAGCTCCGAATGTCCGAGCCAATAACTTAAAAAAATTTGACGACGATGTAAACAGAGAAATATGTTCACGTAATAAAATCCAAACACAGGTAAGTGAAACTCTTGCTTTCCAAACGATAGACCTGTATTCTCATGTTGTACAAAAAAAATTCAAATACAGAGATACGCAGCACTTTGCCGGTAAAAAATACCAACTGGCGCTTGCCGATTATATTATTAATTCACTTTCGGCTTCGCAGCTGATTACGAATATCCGCCCGCACTACCGCAAAAAATGGCAGGGATTTTTTGCGGCGGAGCTTGCAGAACACAATAAACTGAAAATAAAATGGGGTTACGGCCTATGTAAAGTGGTACGTGTTAACGGTGTAACCAAATATTATCTGGCAGATTTTTGCATAAAAACAAAAGTTAGGAAAAGTAATCATGGTTAAAGTTTTTGTTTCCGGTTGTTTTGACGTCCTGCACAGCGGGCATATCCGTTTTTTTGAAGAGGCAAGCCAGTACGGCGACTTATATGTTTCCATCGGTTCAGACAAGACGGTGGAAGAACTGAAGAAACGCAAAACACTTTATAACGAAAAGGAACGCCTGTATATGGTCGGGGCTATCCGGTATGTTCATCAGGCTTTTATCGCCAAAGGAAGCGGCAAACTCGACTTTTTGCAAGAGCTGGCAGAAATTAAGCCGGATATTTTCTTTGTCAACAGCGACGGGGACAGCCCAGAGAAGCGTAAAGCCGTAGAAGATTTAGGAATACGTTATATCGTCAGCAATCGTATCCCCAAAGATTTATTGCCGGTCAGATCAACAACTGCCATCAGGACGGTTTTAGGAAAATAAATTGATAACGGAGGCAAAATGAAAATCAGACTAATACAAAAGGCTATTGATATTCTAAGAAACAAAAAAGCCAATGCCTACGTACGGGGCAAACATACCTGCGTTGACAAATCTTCCGTTATTGATTCGCATTGTGACATCGGCGATTATACGTCTGTCGGCAGGGACGTCGATATTACCAGAGCCAAAATCGGAAGATATTGCAGTATTGCTTCGCATGTCAGAATCGGGCAAGGCGAACATAATCTTGATGAGGTTTCGACCTCGACGCTTCTTTCATACCGGGGGGGGGGGGTATCACGACTTAACCAAAAAGGACTGTATTATTAAAAACGACGTTTGGATTGGCGTAAACGCAGTTATTCGGCGCGGCGTTACTATCGGCAACGGTGCCGTGGTCGGCGCTAATTCCTTTGTCAACAAAGATGTTCCCGATTTTGCCGTTGTGGGCGGTTGTCCGGCGAGAATTATCAAATTCCGATTTGACGAAGAAACACAAAAAAGGATTATTGCCTCGGCCTATTGGGATTATGCTCCTGAAGACGCGAAAAAAATTATTGACTCACTGGACATCAATCATTAAATTTTGAATATCAGCTATTAAATTTCAGATATTGTTTTACAGGTTTTTATAATTATTAACAGATTATTGTATCACTTAAAGTTTATTGATTATGTCAGACGAAACATTTGAAACCAATTTGGCGAAAACGGCCGATGTCAACGAATTGAAATCATTTCTGGAGCATACCTGGCTGTGCATTCCGGCTCAGATTGCGCTTATCAGCCGCGGTGACGCCGTTCTGATTAAGCTTTACATTGCGACCTACAATCTGTCGGAAGAGGCACAATGCGAACTGGTTAAACTCGGTAATCGGGAACTTCTGCTCTATGCTGTGGAGAAGGCTCCGATCTCAAGAAAAGCAACCAGGCTTTTAATCGAAAAATTCGTCGGTTGATTTTGTTCCGGCGTTCAGACTGTCTGAATGCTTTTCATTTACCATTAAAAAGCCCCGCGTAAAACGTATGGGGCTTTTTGGCACAAAAAACCCCGCCTGAAGACAGCGGGGTTTTTGTTTACCTATGAGCAAAGCCTTATTCGGCGTTCTTTGCCTTGGCCTGTGCAGACAAGTCGTCGGCAATACGGGCAGAACGGCCGCGCAGGGCACGCAGGAAGTACAATTTGGCTCTTCTTACCTTACCGATACGGGTTACTTCAATCTTCGCAACATTCGGAGAATACAGCGGGAACACGCGTTCTACGCCTTCGCCGAAAGAAATTTTGCGAACAGTGAAAGAAGAATTCAAACCATCATTCTTACGGGCAATGCAGACGCCTTCATAAATCTGAATACGCTCGCGGTCGCCTTCCTTTACCTTGGTGTGAACCTTAAGGGTGTCGCCGGCCTTGAAGTCAGGAATGTTCTTGCCTTCAGTCAATTTGGCTACTTGCTCTTGTTCAATATTTTCTAAAATGTTCATCAGTTTTACCTTTTTATAAAATTTTTTAACTTTATACACCTAACTATTTTTAGAATCAAGATATTTCTTAAATAAGTCAGGGCGTTTGGCCTTGGTTGCGATTTCGGCCTGTTCGCGGCGCCAGTCGGCTATCTTCCGGTGATGTCCGGACAGCAGGACTTCAGGAACACTGCGCCCCTCCCATTCCGTCGGACGGGTATACTGGGGGTATTCCAAAAGAAAGTCCTCAAAACTTTCATCTTCAAGAGAAGCCTCGTTTCCCAAAACGCCCGGCAGCAGCCTGACGACTGCGTCCAGCATTATCTGGGCGGCCTGTTCGCCTCCGGTCAGAATGTAATCGCCGATGCTTATCTCCTCGACGTTGTAGGCTTCAATGACGCGCTCGTCAATGCCTTCAAAACGTCCGCAGACAATCGTCAGTTCTTCTTCGAGAGAGAGCTCGTGCGCCAGCTTTTGCGTCAGCGGGCGACCTTTAGGACTCATATAAATAATCCGCCCCCGGGTATGATTGGCTTCTATTGCACGTCCCAGAACATCAGGGCGCATAATCATTCCCGCACCGCCGCCGCACGGCGTGTCGTCCACGGACTTATGACGGTCAAACGCATAGTCGCGGATGTTGACGGCCTGCAGCTGCCACTTTTGCTCTTCCAATGCTTTTCCTGTCAGAGAGTATCCGAGAAACCCCGGAAACAATTCGGGAAAAACAGTCAGAACCGTTACATTCAGCATTCTTCGGAATCCTCGCCGTCTTCCAAGAACACCATTCCGGTTGACGCCACAATAATATAGCCTTCGTCAAGATTTATCTCCGGCACATAGCCTTTGTTAAAAGGCAGCATTTCGGAACGCCCGCTCTTGAGCCGGATTTCCAAAATATCTCCGGCGCCGAAATTATAAAAGCCGACAACTTCGGCAACTTCGGCCTTTTCAGCGTCGAGCACTTTCATACCGACCAAATCCGCTTCGTAATAAACCTCTTCCGCCTTTAATTCCGGAAGGACGCCGCGGGGGGCATAAAGCTCGGTTCCGACAAGGGTTTCCGCCGCAGTGCGGTCGTCAATCCCCCTGATTTTTATTCGGAGCAAATCTTTTGAATGTCCGGTAACTTTCAGCGAAAAACGCTTTCCGGCAGCTTTGTCTTCCAAATCGCCATAAGCGGCAATATCCTTGTCAACAGCCGTATAGCTCTTGACCTTGACCTCGCCCCTGATGCCGTGGACGCCGACAATTTTGCCCAAACAAACCCTTTTTTCGCTCATCAAATTACCAATCGCAACATAAACTTAATTTATAAAGAGAAAAAGCTTAGGCTTCAGCAGACGTTTCAGCCGGAGCTTCGGCGGCAGCGGCAGCCTCGGCCGCAGCAGCGGCGGCAGCTTCAGCAGCAGCTTTTGCCTTTTCTTCCTTTTCCTTAATTCTCTCCAGAGCTTTCGCCTTCGGAGCGGACTTCTTGGGCTGGCTGTGAATTTTCGGAGCCTCGCAGATGCCCAGGTTGGCAAACAGCTTTTGCAGCCTTTCGGTCGGCTGTGCCCCTTTGGCAATCCAAGATTTTACCTTTTCAACATCCAGAACCAGTCTTTCCTGATGGTCCTGCGGCAGCAGCGGATTATAAGAACCCAGCTTTTCAATAAATCTACCGTCACGAGGAGCTCTCTGATCGGCAGCTACAACGCGATAGTAAGGGTGCTTTTTCGATCCACCGCGAGAAAGTCTAATACGAACTGTCATTTTTTTCCTTTCCAGTTATTATTTGTTTCGTTCCTTCCGCTTAAAACGGAAATTTGTTGTTAAATCCGCCAAAAGGATTGTTCCCGAAGGAACCGCCCCCAAACGGACTGTTTTTGCCAAAACGGGAAGCGAGCGAGCCGAGGCCGCCCATCTTTCCCATTCTCTTCATCATAGTTGACATTTGCTCATAGGATTTAAGCAACTTGTTAACTTCATGAACTTCTACACCGGCACCGGCGGCAATCCTCTTTTTGCGCGATGCCTTGATAATATCAGGATTGCGGCGTTCGCCCCTGGTCATAGAGAGGATTATCGCCTCCTGTTTTCTGACCAGCGAATCGGCATTAGCCGCTTCTATCTGTTCCTTATATTTTCCCAAACCGGGCAGCATTCCCATAATGCTTGACATGGAACCGAGCTTCTGCATCTGGCGGATTTGATTCAGCATATCGTCCAAATCAAACTTGCCTTTCAGCATCTTTTTAGCCATCGCTTCGGTTTCTTCGCGGTCAATGTTTTCCACCGCCTTTTCTACCAGACTGACGACGTCGCCTTTGTCCAAGATGCGCCCGGCCAGACGGTCAGCGTGAAACTCTTCGATATCCTCCAGCTTTTCGCCGGTTCCGAGGAATTTCAGCGGCGCGCCCGACACCATTTTCATAGACAGCGCGGCACCGGCACGCGACGAACCGTCAATACGCGTCAGCACCAAACCGGTAACGCCGACTTTTTCATTAAACTCTCTGGCGACGTTGCAGGCTTCCTGACCGATAAGGGCATCGGCAACCAGAAGCGTTTCGGTCGGCTGCGCCAGCTTTTTGACCGCGGCGACTTCGTCCATCAGCGTTTCGTCAATCTGCAAACGGCCGGCGGTATCAAGAATCAGAACGTCATACAGCCCTTTCTGCCCGACCGATATGGCGCGGCGGGTAATTTCCAGCGGCTTCTCGCCGGCAACTACCGGCAAAACGTCTACGCCAATTTGAGCACCGAGCTGCGCCAGCTGTTCCTGCGCCGCCGGACGGTAAACGTCCAATGAGGCAAGCAGAACGCGCTTGTTCTTTTTGAGCCTTAAGGCAATCTTGGCCGAAGTCGTGGTCTTGCCGGAACCCTGCAGCCCGACCATCAGAATAACGGCAGGCGGCACGGCCTTGAAATTCAGTTCATTGTTTTCGGCACCGAGCAGTTCCACCAGCTCGTCATAAACGATTTTGACAAGCTGCTGATCCGGGCGGACAGCTTTGATAACCGTTTCGCCCAGAGCCTTTTCCTTAACGCGGACCATAAACTCCCGGACGACCGGAAGCGACACGTCTGCTTCCAGCAAAGCAAGACGAATCTCGCGCAGCCCGTCTTCAATATCCTTCTCTTTCAGGATACCGCGGGAACCGAGCCTGGTGAAAATTCCGCTCAATTTGGCTGTCAGTGCGTCAAACATTAAATTTCCTATTCTTTAATATTATCCGTTATGATAAAAAAAATTGCGCCAGTGTGCGAACCCTCGCTGACTGACGGCACTCCGTGGAGTGTTATTTTGTTATCAAAACCTAGATGGATATTAGGGAATAAATTGTAAGAGTCAAGCATTTTTTTGCGAGTTTTCCGGCTTTTCCCGTCCGAAACAATAACGAAGACATTTTTGGCTTGCATATTGCAATTTATTTGTTAATATGCGCATGAGTTTTGCTCACCGCTTAGGTTTGCGGCAAGAAAGAGTTATCTTACATATTTATCCCCGTTTACGCATGTAACGGACAAAAGTAATTTTACAGAGAAAAAACAATGTCAGAGAATACTGTCAACAAAAGAAAAACGTTTGCGATTATTTCACACCCGGACGCCGGTAAGACTACCCTGACCGAAAAGCTGCTGCTGTTCGGCGGTGCCATTCAACAGGCCGGCGCGGTCAAAGCGCGCGGAGAGAACCGGAGAGCCCGTTCCGACTGGATGAAAGTGGAACAGGAACGCGGCATTTCGGTCGCGTCGTCGGTGATGACTTTTGAATATAACAACATTACCTTTAACCTGCTGGACACGCCGGGACACGAAGACTTCTCCGAAGACACATACCGGGTTCTGACGGCCGTAGACTCGGCGGTTATGGTCATAGACTCGGCAAAAGGCATTGAAGCGCAGACCAAAAAGCTGTTTGAGGTTTGCCGCCTCAGAAATATTCCGATTATTACGTTCATCAACAAAATGGACCGCGAGGGACAAGACCCGTTCCTGCTGCTGGACGACATTGAAAAGACGCTGGCGCTTGACGTCTGCCCGGCAAGCTGGCCCATTGGCAGCGGCAAGGATTTTCTCGGCTGCTACGACCTTTTGAACGACCAGCTTATTTTGATGAACAAAACCGGCAACAAGGGACAGGTTAACAGTGTGATTGAAACCTGTAAGGGGTTAGATGACCCGAAACTTGACGAGCTTCTGCCGGCGCACGCGGTTGCCAAACTGCGCGAGGACGTTATGATGGTTAAGGAACTCTGTCCGCAATTTGATCTGGAACTGTATCTTGCCGGTGCGCTGACCCCGGTTTTCTTCGGCAGCGCCATCAACAATTTCGGGGTTAAGGAAGTTTTGGAAGGCCTGCACAATCTGGCTCCCTCCCCCCGGCCGCAGCCGGCGGCGGAACGCGAAGTCAGTGCCGACGAGAAAAAGGTAACGGGATTTATTTTCAAAATTCAGGCCAATATGGATCCGAAACACCGGGACAGAATCGCGTTTATGCGTTTGTGTTCCGGACACTTTAAACGCGGTATGAGCCTGATGCAGATACGTACGGGCAAACCTGTCAAGGTGCCGACGCCGGTGATGTTCCTGGCTCAGGAACGGGAACTGGCCGAAGACGCTTACGCCGGGGACATTATCGGCATACCCAACCACGGCCAGCTGCGCATCGGCGATACGCTGACCGAGGGGGAAAAGCTGCATTTTACCGGTATTCCGAGTTTTGCGCCGGAACTGCTGAAATCGGTGCGGGCGCTTGATCCGCTGAAATCAAAGCATTTAGGCAACGCGTTGCAGCAGATTGCCGAAGAGGGCGGTGCCAGCGTGTTTAAGCCGGTTATCGGTTCGGAATGGATTGTCGGGGTTGTCGGCGTGTTGCAATTTGAAGTTATGGCCGACCGTATCCGCACCGAATTCAACATCCCGGTTGCATTTGAACCGACACAGTATTACACGGCGCGCTGGATTTCCTCTGCCGACAAAAATGCGCTGGCTAAATTTGTTGACGCCAATCAGGCAAACATTGCGCAGGATCATGACGGCGAGACGGTCTTTCTGGCACGGAACGCCTGGCATTTGAACAAAGTGAAAGAGGATTTTCCGGCGGTTGACCTGAAGACGACGCGGGAGCAGGTTTTCTAGTTTTAATTCTGCCTAAAAAAACGGATACCCCGCACAGCTTTTGAGCCGGCGGGGTATTTGTCAGACTAGACGGTGTATTCTCTGATACAGTTTAATAGACTCTGTTTAATACAACCAGTGAAGCCATGTTCCAGAATATATCGCTCACACCACACGGCACATTCCAGCGGAATTCCGTAAGACGTAACATCATAGCAAAATTCCGGTAATAGGCCGTAACTTAGCATTCGCTTATAATCCAACTCTTGTCTGAATGTCTCTTCGCACTTTATCTTGTTAGGGATAAAACACAATTTGTCATCGGAAGAGAACGCTTGGAACTTACTCAGATTGGCGTTCACTAAGTCTATCGTTAGTATATCCAATAAACAGTGTGTGGCAAGGCCTTTCAGATAGCTGACATCTTCTTTTGATAAACAAGCTATTCCTATATCGTCAAAGCTGCGGCTAATACATGTAATCAAATTTCTTCGATCAAACAATGATAAAAGCTTTAGCTGAGATGAAGCGGAAAACTTCAGAAAAGCCCCCTGACGAAGTATGGTTACCCACTCCGTATCAAAAATGGTATCCCCATACTGTTCCTCTTCTGTTTCACACGTTCCAAACATGCTTGTTACAAACTCGTCAGTCGTAAGTACATTACATTCAAGTCCGGTCTGGATTAAAGATACTGTATCATTTTCACTGATTTTGCCTGTCTCCATTGCTAATAATAACATCTTCATAATTTTTGATTTTTTTAACGAGGTTCGGGCCTGTCCCTAATCCTTCGTGAAACAACGCCGCAGGGACTGTTGTTTCGGGTTAATAAATTTTATTTTATCGTATATACATACTAAAAAAATCCGCACAACCCTGACCGAAGAACTAACCCCAAATCAAAACCATGAAAACCTTTTTAATAATACACATATACTTACATTGTAGATTTTAATTGTACCATTTTTACAACCAAAAGTTCATATACCTAACATATTGATTACAAATAAAAGATTTTACTTGAAAAACGTTGAAAAAAATGGTATCTTTTTTCTCTGCTGTCAGGACTGTCTTTTCGGCTGCAACATCAGATTCCTACAAAGAAAAATATCGCGTTCTTTCCTTTTGGAAAAAACGCGATTTACCGGAGATATGTTGTTATTTTTTATAGCGCCGCGGTTTGAAATCCCCGGCAAAGGCAAACTTATCCTGCCCGTTAATTTCCGTAATCCGGGGATTTTTGAGTATCTCCGCCAGCTCTGTCGCGCAGAAAGTGCTGCGCTCGTCCGCCCCGTCCACAAACGCATTGATACTGCCAGAAGCGGCGGCAATATAGCGGGCAGAAGCAATCTTCCATATTTCGGTTATCTCGGTGCCGACTTCGTCTACCCTGCCGTCCAATCCCAACGCAATCAGCTTTTTACCGCAGGGCGTATCGTCCAGCATCCGGGCGGACGGCGTTGCCTTTACAAAGTCTTCGGCTCTTTTTTTATTTTCCGAATCCGGCATATAGCTGACACTATATACTACAGCCCTGTCAGGCAACGTGGATACGTCCTCTTTTTCGGCGATTTCATACGCCTTATGCAGCAGGTTTGTCATTTTTCCCTGCCGGAGAAAAGTTAAATACGGTAATTTCCGAAGGGGCGAAAATCCGCATCGGCGGCCCCCAGTATCTGGTTCCGCGGGAAACGTACATCTGAACGCCGTTTTTATTGTAAAATCCGGCCAGCACCCCGTCATTGGCAATTTCCGTAAAATAGTGAAACGGATAAATCTGCCCGCCGTGCGTATGCCCTGAAAGCTGCAAATCAACATTTTCCGCCGTTACCCCTTCCGCAAGCTTGGGCGTATGGGACAACATAATAACGTAGTCTTCCTTTTCCGCCTTATACAGAGCGTTTTCTATTTTAATGGGCATTTTAGACCATTTAGCTGCATTAATATCCGGAATGCCGGCAATATAAATCCCCGTATTACCAAGTGCAGTACCGTAGTTGTTTAAAAATTCAAATCCCATCTGAGCAAAAGCCATAGCCCACTCTCTTGCACCTGAATAAAATTCGTGATTGCCCAAAACGACATAAACATGGTCTTTGACTTTCAGCTTTTTCAATTCCTGCATCTGCTTATAAAGTTTAACCGGCGTATTGTCAACGATATCTCCGACAATAACTACGGCATCGGGATTTAAGGTATTGACGCGGTTAACCAGCCGCTCTACCGTTTCAGGCGACACGTCAACATCAATATGCAGATCTGACAGCATAACGACTTTTGTTTTCTGCCTGACTTTGGGAGATGTTATGTCATATGTTTTAATTGCCGGATTTTTTTCAGCCTCGTATACACCGTAAAAACAAAACAGCAGACAAAAAACAAATGTAATGATATTTACCTTTTGCAACAAGGGCGGATTTTTCATTTCCTCAACCGGAGCCCGGCGTATCAAATCAATAACCATCCACAACGTATCGCGGATGAAACTGATAATAAAAAGAAAAAAGACAAAGCCAAACAGGAAATACAGCCCTTTGGTCAAATAAATGAAACTTTCGGACAAATCCGCCCGGCGCAGTATAAATCCAAGAAAAGGAGCACTCCAGCCAATCAGCAGAAACAGAAAAAAGCCCAGTTTGGTATACCATCGGTAATCCCCGTACCCGACATAGGTTTTATATGTAATGGCAATTACCGCAACTGCGACAATTAAAAAAGCAAGCTCTGCTGGCATATATTTTCTCCTTATCTGCATATTTTAATAAAACAGGCTAACCTTCCGCCGCAGCCTTTTCTGAAGTTTTGCGCGGGGCTGAAACCCTGCGCCGGACAACACGTTTGGGTTTTGCCTCTGCCGGAATTTCCGCTTTTTCAGCTGAGATTTCAACCACCTGAAAACTTTTGGCGGCAGGACTTTCCTGAGCGGGAAGCGTTTCAACATATCCGTTGGCTTCGGGCACAGGTTCGACCGGCGCGGCCGACGTTCCATTATTGCCTTCTTCCACATCTGAAGTTCCCTGTGTTTCGGAATTCTCAGAAAGGTTTTTCTCGTCCTGACGGTTTTGCCCGTCCTGGCGTGCCTGGCGCCGCTCGTTGATGTCCGTTACAATTTTGCGATAGTGTTCGGCATACTGGCGATAAATTTCCATATCGACATAATTGCCGCAGCTCTGAGCCTCTTTGGCCAGGTCGTTATAGCGGCGAATCAAGTCCAGCGCGGTACCACTTATTTTTCCGGCTATGCTTACGCTGTCAAATTTGTAGTTCAATGTGTAACCGTTGTTATTGTTACCATTATTGCGAAATCTGTTATTTTGCTTTTTCATATATTCCCACAATCACGACAGAGTTTTAAACCCTGTCAATTCATTACATTCAAAAAGGAAATGGCTAACGCGCCCAACATGAAACCGCGCGTCAAATACAGAACGGATATTAGAGGCTAAAAATTATTTTTGCAACTTATTTTTTTAGTATCACACATCTGTTTATGCCGGCCAAATCCGGGATTACGGCAACTGTTTCCAACCCCTGAGCCGAAAAAATGCGCTTAATATCCTCAGCCTGCCCCATTCCGCTTTCCAACAAGATATAACCGCCCTTTTGCAAAATTAAAGACACAAGGCCGGCAATTTCCCGATAGCAGCCATAACCGTCTTCGCCGCCGTCCAGCGCCAAATGCGGATCATAATCTTTTACTTCCGCCTCCAGCCCGGCTATATCGCCGCGCGGGATATACGGCGGATTGGAGACTATCATGTCCCATTTTTCATTTTCGGGTTTCCAGTCCGACCAGCTCTGATTTACAAAAGAGCATCTGCCGGAAACGCCGAGCCTTGCAGCATTTTCCCGCGCAACAGCAAGCGCTTCCGGAGAAACATCCACCCCGGTTCCTTCTGCCAGAGGGCATTCCTTAAGCAACGACAGCAGGATACATCCTGATCCGGTTCCCAAATCCAGAATCCGGCATTTTTTTTCGGGATTAATTCTTTTCAACGCTTCTTCCACCAAAATTTCCGTATCCGGGCGGGGAGTCAGCACTGCATTATTTACCATAAACACCGATTTATAGAACTCGCGCTCTCCGATTATCTTATCCAGCGGTTCATGGCGGAGACGCCGCGCAAGCATCTGACGAGCCTGAGCAGCCTCCGTTGCCGTCATTTCAGGATATCCTGGTACGGCATACCGCAAAATTATGCCGGCTTCCAAACGCGGCGACGGAATTTTCGCTGCCGTCAATGCCATGACCAATTCTTCCCGCAGCGATGCCGCCTTCTTGCCTTTTTCGGCTGATGCCTTGGCTGTGTTATGCAATTGCCTGTCCATTCTCAAACTTCCGACAACGGAAATGCAGCCTTATGCCGCCATTGCCTTTTTTACTTCGGAAGAAAGCTTATCGAAAGCCTTCTTTTCAATCTGCCGCACCCGTTCACGACTGATGTTGAAATGAGTTCCAATGTCATCCAACGTGCTCGGGTTTTCGGTCAGCATCCGGTTTTTAATGATATACTGTTCGCGTTCATCCAGTTTTTTCATACACTGAGCCAAAATTCTGGCTTTATACGCCTGCTCCTGCCGTGCCGATATTTTGGCTTCAATATTTTCCCGACGGTCAACAATCATATCGATTTTTTCATGACCGTCTTCGTCATCGCCGACACTGACGTTCAGGGAACTGTCGCCGCCGATACGGCGGTTCATTTCGGTAACGTCCTTTTCATCAACCATCAGTTCATGTGCAATGGCCTTGACCACTTTCGGCTCAAGTTCCTTATTTTCATATAACCCCAAGCGGGCTTTTATCCGGCTCAGGTTATAAAACAGTTTTTTCTGCGCCGCAACCGTGCCGATTTTGACCAAAGACCAAGAACGCAGGATGTAATCGTTGACCGCAGCTTTTATCCACCATATCGCATACGTTGCCAACCGAACTTTCTTATCCATATCGAATTTTTTAACCGCCTGCATCAACCCCAGATTGGCCTCGGAAATAACATCAGACATCGGCAGCCCGTAACGGCGGTAGGTCAGCGCAATCTTGGCAGCCAGGCGCAAATGTGAGGTAATCAGCTTTTGGGCGGCCAGCAAATCGCCTTTGGTCTGAAAGTCGGTTATCAGTTTTTTTTCTTCATCTTCGGTCAGCACCGGGAATTTTTTTATCTGTTCAAGATAAGCATAAATCCCGTTTTCCTCAATCACCATAGGCAGTTGGGATTTCGGTTTTACAACGATTAAATCTTTATGTTCGCTCATACTTATTCCTAACAGACTTCTTTTTGTATCCAGACGGTTGCGCCGCCGGCGGTACGCCCCGCAGATTTTTTGGGGCGACGGAATTTATTTAGGGTATCCGCCGGGCAAAATCAAGCCTTTTTATAAAAGAAGGAAACATCTTCCCCTTTTGCATCCAGGTTTATCAGATGCACCTTATAGCCGTCATCTTCGGGATACACCAGAATATAAACGTTTCCGGGATCCTTATAAGGGCTTTGATTTTTACAGAGAAGCATATTTTCTTCCAAGATATTTTTATTAACTTTCAGGTCAATAATAATATCCGATACGGGGCGAGCCGCTTCTGTTTTATAATTGGCAATATTTTCTCGGGAAAATTCTGCCAGATTATGGGTTATAAAATGGCGGCGGCGGCGAAACGCTGCATTTTTATCGGCATTTCCGGCATAAAACCCGGCAACAAAATCTTTGACCGCGCCAAGAAGCCCGGCGTCTTTACAATCCGGCAACGGCAGCAGCTTTTTTTCTACCTTGTGCGTAAAGACTTCTGCCGGCTGCTTGTCCCCGTCCTCCGCCGATGCGGCAACAGGGGAAGCCGCGGCACAAATACAAAAGGCAACCGTAACAATTGCAACGGACAAGACCTTTTGCGGCAACAACGGCTGCACTGCCCGGCCAAAGATTTTCTGCATAGCTTTATCTCCCTAAGGTTAAGCCATTTTTCGGAATAAGGCACGTTCAACAGTCATGCCTTTATCCGAATACGGCTCATCTAAAAGTTAAGCGATTTAGGCGTCCGCGGAAACGGAATAACGTCACGGATATTGGCAATACCGGTCAACAGCATCATCATCCGTTCAAATCCCAGCCCGAACCCGGCGTGCGGCACCGAACCGTATTTGCGCGAATCCAGGTACCAGGCGTAATCTTCTTCGTGCATTCCAAGTTCTTCTATCCGCTTTTTCAACAGCTCATACCGTTCTTCACGCTGCGAACCGCCAATCAGCTCGCCAATCCTCGGAACCAAAACATCCATAGCGGCTACGGTCTTGTTATCATCGTTCATCCGCATATAGAAAGCCTTAATTTCTTTCGGATAGTCGCGGACAATTACCGGACGCTTGAAATGTTCTTCCGCCAGAAAACGTTCATGCTCGGTCTGCATATCAATCCCGTATTCCGGGGCATATTCAAATTTTTTGCCCGACTTTTGCATAATTTCGATAGCTTCGGTATAGGTAATGCGGGCAAAGCTGTTGTTTTTGATATTGTTCAGCGTTTCCATCAGCGCCGGATCGACGAATTTGGCGAACAGTTCAATATCATCGGCGCATTGTTCCATAACGTCGGTTACGCAAAAACGAACCATATCTTCAGCCAAATCCATATCGTCATGAATATCGGCAAAAGCCATTTCCGGCTCAATCATCCAGAATTCGGCGGCATGGCGCGCGGTATTGGAGTTTTCGGCACGGAACGTCGGGCCGAACGTATAAATGTCTCCCAGAGCACAGGCATACATTTCGCCGTTCAATTGTCCGGACACAGTCAAGTGCGCGGGTTTGCCAAAGAAATCCTGGCCGTAATCAATTTTTCCGTCAGGCAACAGCGGAGGATTTTTCAAATCCAGCGTCGTTACCTGAAACATCTCCCCGGCACCTTCACAGTCGGAACCAGTTATCAGCGGGGTATGGACATATTTAAACCCGCGTTCCTGAAAAAACTTATGAATAGCATACGCCAACGCCGACCGGACGCGGAAAGCGGCACCGTATTTGTTGGTGCGCGGGCGCAGATGGGCAATCGTGCGCAGGTATTCGTCGGAATGTTTTTTCTTTTGCAGCGGAAAATCTTCCGGCGCCAGACTGTAAATTTCGATTTTATCGGCAACGACTTCGTATTTCTGGCTGCCGCCCTGCGACTCTACCAAAGCGCCGGTTACGGCAACGGACGAACCGGTAGACAAACTTTTTACTTCATTATAATTGGGGAGATTATTATGAGCGATGATTTGTAAATTTTTCAGGCAGGATCCGTCGTTTAGTTCAATAAATGAAAAATCTTTGGCATCACGTCTGGTTCTGACCCAGCCTTTTGCCAACACCTGCGGTTTAGTCGTGTCCGACTTCAGCAAATCAACAATTTTAGTTCTTCTTAACATTTTAAATAATTCCCCATCAGTTAAATCTTGTTTTTAAAGCAGAAAGGAGTTTAAGCCATTTTGTTTTAAATGTAAACAAATTTATGAAAAGAAAATATAATCCGCACCCCGACAAAAAATATGCCGCCGTTTTACGGGCGGCTTTTTTCCTAAAGCATAAAACGCATCAGCATAATCAAATATGCATAAACGACAAATGCCGCAATCTTATACAGCAATACTGCTGCAGCGAGGGCGCCTCCAACAACAAAAAGCTGTATCAGAACGGCAGCAAGAACAGCGCAGCCCAGTATCAGCAGCCAATAATAGCGCTGTTTTGCCAGCAGCAGGGAAACAACAACGGCAGAGACCGCCAGATACGGATTCTGCATTGCGGCAAAAACAGAAGACACCACCCCGGTTACCGGAGAAAATTTTATAACATATGACACCAAAATTATGGTAACGGCGGCAATAAAAATCATAAAACAAGTTTTTCGAGACATTTTTCTTTTCCTTACTTTTGGGTTTTGGATCTGGAGGTTTTGGATCTGCCTGTGCCGGACAGTTTCTTTCCAGCCCGGGGCGCGGATTTTTTCGACTGAGATTTGGTCTTGCCGTTGTGCGGTACGGATTTTTCCGGCCGGGATTTAATCTTACGAGCTTGCGGCGCGGATTTCCGGGATTGAGCTACATCTTTCTGAGAATGAGGCTTTTGATAAACGTAAATTTTTTCAGGCACGCCATAAATAGAAGATTCTATCTGTTTGATTTCATGTAAATGCGCCAGAGGAAACATTTCGGAAATAACAATGCAGTCCTTTTTAATTTCCTGAGCTAATTTTTTGCCCAACGGTTCACCGGTTACTTTCAGCACATAGCAGAGGATTAAGTCCATATCGGCATAGGACTGTTGCATATAATCCCCTTTGACAAAAGTAATGTTTTTCAGCCCGGAAGCTTTAATCTTTCCCATCGTCAGGGGAACGATATCCCACTCGTAGCCGGTAAACTGATGTTCGGGAAATTCTTTTGCCAACGGCAGGAGCAAAGCTCCGCTGCCGCAGCCCAAGTCGGTTACTTTTAGCGGACGGCCGGCTTTTCTCAGTACTTTTCTGGCTTCTTCCAAGATGTCTTCTTTGATTTTTCCGTACGAAGACACAAACGGCCCGTATCTCCCGCAACCACAGCGGATATAGGAATATACCTGATACAAAAGATAAACAATAGCCATAAAACCGATAATGAGCGCCAACAGGGCGAGAATTCCGTTGCAACACATAATTTTGTTCTCCGTTTCATAAAAAGGTTGCTAACCAAACGTTTTGTGTTACATATATCTTAAATTGTTTAAGAAAAGATTTAAGGAAAAAAATGCGCAAAACGTATAAAAAAATCACGTTTTTAACCGGGGCGGGAATTTCCGCCGAATCCGGCCTCGCCACGTTCAGAAGCGAAAACGGGCTGTGGAACAACCACCGTGTTGAAGATGTGGCAACAATTGAAGCATATTATCGCAACCAAGATTACGTCCACGATTTTTATAACAACATGAAACCTGAACTGTGGAACGCGAAGCCCAACGCCGGACATCTGGCAATTACACGGTTGCAGCAGGAGTATCCGGGCGAAATTCATATCATAACGCAAAACATCGACATCTTACATGAAAAAGCCAAAAGCAAAAACGTCATCCATATCCACGGGCAAATAAACCAGGCTGTCTGCATGAACTGCGGGCACGTTCTGGAAACCTGGGGCGACGTTACCTCGGAAACGGTTTGCGAAAACTGCCATATTATGGGAATGATGAAGCCCAATATCGTTTTCTTCGGCGAAAATCTCTTGTATATGGATAAGGTGGAAAGGCTTTTAAGCACATCGGACCTGTTCGTATCCGTGGGAACGTCCGGAGTGGTTTATCCGGCAGCCGGATTTGTGCAGACAGCCAAGTATTATGGGGCTGATACACTTGAATTTAATCTTGAGCCGACGTCAAACAACTTCTATTTTGACAGGCATATTATGGGCAAGGCCGGCGATACGCTGCCGCAATTTGTCAGCGAACTGCTGGAGACGCCGCGGCAGGACAGTTGATATCAAAAAGCTTTTGCGTAAAAACCGGGGAAAAGATATTCTTTTCAGAGATGAGTTTTAATTTACCGCAACTGTCGGCGGCATAAAACGCATCCGGTTTTTCCGGCAGAAAGGCTTTGCCAATTTTTTTGCGGACGGCAGCATTGGCTTCCTCGTAACTGATGCCGTAATATTTTGTGCTGGCGCCGTTCCTTTCCAATACGTCCTCGGGCAACGCCGCCAGTTTCCCGCCCGCAAACAGAATCTGCAACCAGAAGTCCCAGTCTTCGGACGCTTTCAGCCCCTCGTCATAACGGATATTATGTTTTGCGGCAAAATCGCGGCGGTACATCACGTTGGCATTGCCGAAATTGTTATACTGTATCAGCCCGGCGGCGATTTCGTCATGATTTTGCGGAATGCGCGGCAGCCCTTTTATCTGCCCGGCAACAGCTGCTATTTCCGGGTGGCTTTCCAGAAACGACACCTGCGCACCCATCCGGGTCGGCAGGCTTTTGTCATCGTCGTCCATTATCATAACATATTTTCCGCGTGCCAACGCTGCGGCACGGTTGCGGGAAAAAGCAATTCCCCGGTTACGGTCATTGCGATAATAGCGAACACGAGGGTCATCACAGCGGGCGACAACTTCGTCGGTGTTGTCCGATGAACCGTCGTTTATGATGATAAATTCAAAATCAGAAAAAGTCTGTGACAAAATGCTCTCTATCGCCTGCGGCAGCATTTCTGCCCGCTGATAGGTAAGCATAACCACAGATACCGCCGGCGTTTTCTGCCGGCGGTATCTGCTGCCGTAACATAACACGCCGAACGCGGCAATCAGAACAAAGACGATTGCTATCAGGCGCTTTTTCATATTTTACTGGGCAATAATGCGGGTCGTATTGCCAAACAATACCAGACAACGCTGGCCGACGCCGAGCGCCTGCCCCGTTCCCTGTGTCACACTGATTACCTGACCGTTGTCCAGTTTGACGATATATTCCAAGCCGGTCTGGGAACTCAGCCCTTTTTCCGCGGCATCACCAACAAGACCACCGAGCAATGCACCGCCAACCGCTCCCAGCGTATGTGCGGTGCTGCCGCCGCCGATGGTTGAACCGGCTACGCCGCCGGCTATGCCGCCGATAAGCGTACCCGCTCCCGAATCGCTGTTGACGCCGACCTGGCGCACGCTCAATACCGTGCACTGGGAAACCGTTGAAACCTTCCCGGCCTGATTGGTATTATAATGGTCGGAATTGATGTTGTCGGCACAACCTGCCAGCAAAAACGGCAAGACAGCCAGCCCTATAATTTTTCTATACATACACATATCTCCTCTTTAGATAAGTTTGGTATAATGTAATCCATTATTTTCGGTTGTCAATATTTTTCACCGCAAACAGGGAGGCAAAACACGGGCTGTTTTAAAATACGGGACGTTTTCAATACATGGGCTGTTTCCAAACACGGAGGGGGCGAAATATGGGGGTCAAAATTCCGCGCCAAGTTCTTCCAAAATGCGCTTTTCGTGTTCAGGCTGATCCTGTTTGGCCTCGATAACGTCTTTGCGGATTTTCTGCGTGCGCTTAAACAAATCAAACAGCTTATCCCCCTCGTCCCAGCGAATATTACGTTCAAGAGCGATCAAATCTTCAACAAAACGCTGTATCAGTTCCAAGACCGTCTGCTTGTTGGTCAAAAAGACATCGCGCCACATTGTCGGGTCAGAACCGGCAATACGCGTAAAATCGCGAAAGCCGCCAGCGGAATATTTGATAATTTCCTTATGTTCATATCCCTCCAAATCGGCAACGGTACCGACAATGGAATATGCAATCAGCTGCGGCAGGTGCGATACGGCTGCCATAACCTTATCATGATGTGCAGGTTCCATCGTATCTACCTTCATGCCGCAATGCTCCCACATTGCCGTCAGGCGGGCAACGGCATCAGGCGAAGAATTTTCATCCGGCGTCAAAATGCACCAACGCCCTTTAAACAGCGAAGCAAAACCGTTTTCGGGTCCGGACTTTTCGGTACCGGCAACAGGATGCCCTCCGACAACAACCATACCGTTATGCCGGTTTAAATATTTTTCCACTTCGCGCAAGCTATATTGTTTAACCGAACCGACGTCGGTAATGACTGTTCCTTTTTTCAGGAACGGCGCACTCTCCCGCGCCAACGCGCCAAATGCGCAGACCGGTGTGGCGAACACGACTAAATCGGCGTCTTTGACGGCTTCGCACAGATTACCGGCATAAATATCGGCCAAATCCAGTTCGCGGGCTTTTTGCAAGTTGGCAGAATTTTCATCGTAAACAGCCAGCGTTTTAACATCGCCGTTTTGCTTAAGGCAACGGGCAAGCGAAGAGCCGATTAAGCCAATGCCCAAAATTGCCGCTTTTTCAAATAGCATCCTGATTTCCTTTTATTTGCTTTGGATAAACAACGAACCGCTGCGAACTGTAGCCAAATCCGGAACGTTTGTCAACATCTGTTTCGCCACCGGCATCTGATTTGGATATTTTGTTGACAAACGGTATAAAAAACGTATTATACGCTTATTCTGATAAATATATGTTTTATTATTTTGAAACGGCAAACGGCTGTTTCACGAAGGAATGGGCTAAAAGGAGCCAACCTCGTTAAAAAAAGCCCAAATTTATGCAATTCCAATACCGTAAAATTGTATTTCTGACCGGTGCCGGCATTTCCGCCGAATCCGGGCTATCGCTCTTCCGCGGAAAAAACGGTTTGTGGAACAACCGCAATCCCGAAGAGGTGGCAACGGCGGAAGCCCTTTCGCTACGGCGCAGTGACGTGCTTGACTTTTATAACGGTTTAAGGCAAGAAATGGCCGAAGCAAAGCCCAATGCCGCCCATTTGGCAATCAGCTGGCTACAACAGGGCTATTCAGGAGAAGTATATATCCTGACGCAAAACATGGATACCCTGCATGAAAAGGCGGGCAGCGAAAACGTGTATCACATTCACGGGCAAATTAACAAAATCCGATGCTCTCATTGCCATAATGCCTGGGAAACATGGGACGATATAACGGCTGAAACGCCCTGCCCTTTTTGCCGCGCCGAGAAATCGCTGCGGCCGGACATTGTCTTCTTCGGCGAAGAAATAATGTTCACTTCTGTTGCGAAAGAACTGCTGCGCTGCGCCGACCTATTCGTTGCAGTCGGAACGTCAGGAGAAATTCCTCCCGCTTCCCGTTTTGCCTGGGAAGCTTGGAAAAACGGCGCCAAAACACTTGCTTTTAATTTGGAACCACCGACAAACAGCGTTTGTTTTGACCGTCTGGTTTTAGGCAAAGCGGAAGAAACGCTGCCGGAATTTGTCAGAACTCTGCTTATGACGGCTTAATTACCGTCCACTGCCGAAAATACAGGTTCTGACACACAGGTTCAGCCATCTGGCTGAACCTGTTTTTATTAATAGCTGACAGTTACGGTATATTGACCGCTGTATTCTCCTTCAGGTGTACCGGCAGGCACATTCAACGTCGCCCCGACATTCATATTCTGCCGCTCTGCTCCCAGCGGAAAAGACAATCCCGTATCCGCCGTAAAATCGCTGACAACCATACCGCCGCCAATATCCACTGATGACGGGAACGTTACATTTACCTTGCGCCCGGCTATCCCCTCAAGCTGAAAAACACCGTTGGACGCTTTTGACGAGTGTAAATGTATGTTTCCGGAACTTTGGCGACTGCCGTTATAATCTACCGTAACGGTACTGTCCACAGCCGGAGAAACCAATGTTCCGAAATCAAGAGATTGTGTTTCACGGATACCTATTTTTTCCTCGATAATCAACGAAACCCGAAGCGGTGTTCTAAAACCGCTATTGAGCCCATTTATCGATGGACTGACATAATACGTCGCTGAGTATGTTCCCGGTTCGCAAATCCCGGTTATGCGCAGGGTCGCGCCGATATATACATTCTGTGCGGACGGACCGCCGACATACAGGTTAAACTGCTGCGGGTTATAGGTATGGTTATAGATTTCAAATTTGCAGCCTATGCCATCGCCATAGATGGAATAGGTATCCGGCATTTTCACCATTACGTCCTGTTTTGTATCTTCCAAAGAATAATGTATTATTCCTGCCATCCCATCGGAAACGCGCCCGCCTACCGCCGTAACGCTGCCGTCAGGCGACAAATAAATTTCGGCATTTTCCGAAGTTTGAGTAAACTTTCCGAAACTTACATCCTGTTTTTTTACGGCATATTCTGCGGCCATACAATATGTCGGCAGCAAGATAAACAATAAAACAGTAAAATAAAACTTCTTACGCATAACGACTCACCTGCTGAAAAAAAACGGTCATTTTAATTCAGCAGTTTTATGTTACTCTGCCGTTGTGCAAAAACAATACTTTAGTCTTGCCGGACATAAAACTTTATGTGTAGAAAATTAATGACCGTTTTTTATCACAAGTAAACATTTATAAAAGCGAAATTTATTAAGAACTTTATTTATCAAGAACTTTTTACATTCAGAAAATAAAAAAACAGCCGGAATTTAATTCCGGCTGCTCTCGTTCAGGCTTGGCACAATCTTATACCTTACAGCATTATTTTTGTACCAAACGGCATTTATGCTCTAAAGCCAAAACTTATGCAGACTTGCCGAGCTGAGCGGCAACTTCGGCGGCAAAGTCTTCTTCTTTCTTCTGCAGGCCTTCGCCGAGCTTGAAGCATACAAAACCGCCGAGTTTAACGTCGGTGTTGTTTTCTTTGGCAAATTCGGCAACAACGTCTTTCACCTTTTTATCCGGATCCATAATGTATGCCTGTTCTTCCAAGACAACTTCTTCATAGTACTTGCGGATACGGCCTTCAACCATTTTTTCAACGATGTTCGCCGGTTTGCCGGAAGCCAGAGCCTGCTCGCTGAAAATGTTCTTTTCGCGCTCAACGGCTTCGGCCGGAACTTCGGCAATCGTCATCGCAATCGGGTTGGTGGCAGCAATGTGCATAGCAACATGCTTGCCCAGTTCCTGCATTTTAGCCTTGTCGGCATTGCCCTCAACCGCAACCAGAACGCCGATTTTGCCGACATTCGGACGAACGGCGTTGTGAATGTAGGAGCAGACGACGCCATTGGCGGCACTCAGATAAGCGGCGCGGCGCAGGTTCATATTTTCACCGATTTTGGCAATCATATCGGTCAAAATCGTTCCCATATCCTTGCCGGTTACCGGGCAGGTGAAAGCTTTCAGGCCTTCAACATCGCCTTTGACGGCCAGAGCAGCCTTGGCGGCATTTTCAACATAATCCTGAAAAATATCGTTCTTGGCAACGAAGTCGGTTTCGGAGTTTACTTCAACAACCGCACCGGCATTGCCTTCCACATATACGGATACCAGACCTTCTGCGGCGATACGGCTGGCTTTTTTGGCAGCGGAAGCCAGGCCTTTTTTACGGAGCCAGTCAATTGCCTCTTCCATATTGCCATTGGTTTCAACCAGCGCCTTTTTGCAATCCAGCATGCCGGCACCGGAAGTCTCTCTTAAACTTTTTACCAGAGCTGCGGTAATTTCTGCCATTATCATTCCCCTTGTTTGATGTTCTAAATACGATAGTCCGGCGGCAGCCCGAAAGCCGCCGCCTGCTTTTTTATGCAATGCTTAAAAAGAATTAAGCGTTTTCTACATTTTCAACAAATGCTTCGTCAGCCGCCGCATTTACCGCGTCGTCAACCTTGACGCCCTGAGCAGCGATTTCCGCCTGCATACCGTCCAGAATTGCAGAAGAAACGAGTTCGCAATACAGCTGGATGGCGCGAATGGCATCGTCGTTGCCCGGAACCGGATAGTCAACGTCATTCGGGTTTGCATTCGTATCGGTGATGCCGATTACCGGGATACCCAGTTTTTTGGCTTCTTTAATCGCCAAAGCCTCTTTCGGCGTATCGATTACGAACAGCAAATCAGGCTGGCCACCCATGTTTTTGATGCCGTCCAGAGAAAGAGCCAGCTTTTCCTGTTCTTTCTTAATGTTCTGCATTTCTTTTTTGGTATATCCGTCATAGGCGTTCTTTTCTTCCATTTCGTTTAACTTAACGAGACGGTTGATAGACTTGTTAACGGTTTTCCAGTTGGTGAGCATACCGCCGAGCCAACGGTAGTTAACATAGTACTGTCCGCATCTTTCAGCGCTTTCCTTAACAATGTCCTGAGCCTGACGCTTGGTCGCGACAAACAGAACCTTGCCGCCTTTGGCCGCTACGTCGCGGGCAACTGCCAGCGCTGTGTAGAGCATCGGATAAGTCTTCTGCAGATCAATGATGTGAACGTTGTCTTTTTTGCCGTAGATATACGGAGCCATCTGCGGATTCCAACGACGGGCGTGGTGTCCGAAGTGTACGCCGGCTTCAACAAGCTGACGCAATGTAAAAGTAGGAAGTGTCATTTTTATTTTTCCTTATTTTCCGGTTAAACCTCCGCAGGATTTCGGCTTAAATCGCTTTAAGCACCGGAGCGTGAAGCCTGTCCTTTCCATCCGGGCAGACCGACGCCATTCCTGCGTGTGAATTATAAAAACGGCGGGATTGCCGTTTTCGCACATGTTTATAAGGGCAAAAGATTTAATTTGCAAGACTTTTTTTGATATTCAGGCAAAAAAAAGCCGTATTTTCCGCCCCTTTAAACAAAGGAGGGAAAATACGGTTTTTTACAAGTGTTGGAAGCGGCAACCGTTCAGGCACCGTCTGCATACGGACAGGGAATGCGTCGGCCCTTATGACCTATTCGCGTTCGTATGAAGCGATAAAGTCATAAATTTTGGCCTGAGCTTCGCCGTGAAGCAGCGCCAAAGAAAGAATCTGCCGCAAATCACGGCGGCGTGGGTGTTCCAAATCGGCGCCGGCCAAAGCCAAAGCAATGAGCGAATCGGCAACTTGCACGGAAACAACCGCATATTCCATTCCCAACAGTTTATCCAGCAAATCCGGACGAATTGAGAACAGCGCATCAATCGCTTCGGCATCCTGCGACAGCGCCAGAATATCCAGCGCGGCTCTTACCAAATCCTCCCGTTTACCGTAATAAGAAGATAAACCGAGCAGAATTTGAACAATACGCGGCAAATCCGGCAGCTGCATCAGAGGCTTACCCGGAGCTATCCACAGACAGCTCTTTTCCGGCAGCCCCAGTCCGTCAGGACTGCGCTTAAACAAGAGTACGACACGTTCTTCCGAATGCGGCGTTTCCGTAATGACATACTCTTCCTCCGCACGGTAATACGTAACAACGTCGCCGGAGCGCAAAGAAGAAAGCCGTTCGTCTGCGGGAACTTTCAACGTTTCCTTCTGGCCGTGAAAAAACTGTTCGGTTAACTGCTCCACCTGTAAGATGTGGAAATTTTCTGCGGTATCAATCTGATTGATACGGGCAGTGAATGGTCCTTTTGACATAACTATATATTAAAAATTAAAAATACAGTTCTTTTTAACACTATTTTTGACAGAATGCAAGTTTTTTGTTTATTTTTTTAATTTCGCTTTTTCTGCCTGAGCAAAATATGCTCCCTAAGGCGGCAAAAAGGCTTTTTCTGTTTAAGAATTGGAGATTTTTCTTGTGTTTTTCCTTTTGTTTCTATATGTTTTGGCGAGATGATTACGAAAATAACGGCCGGAGGGCAGCTTCCGGGCAAAGAAAAAAACATCAGAGGAAAATATGAGCGATTTGTTTGAAAATTCCGCAACCGCCGCCAAGGAAGAATATTCGGCGCGCGACATTGAAGTTCTGGAGGGGCTTGACCCGGTACGGCACCGTCCCGGCATGTATATCGGCGGAACGGACGAACAGGCGCTGCACCATCTGGTGGCGGAAATCCTTGACAACTCCATGGACGAGGCGGTCGCAGGCTATGCGAACCGGATTGACATCGCCGTCAACGCCGACCTGTCGGTAACGATTACCGACAACGGCCGCGGCATTCCGGTAGACGACCATCCGAAATATCCGGGCAAGTCCGCATTGGAGGTCATCCTGACGACACTCCATTCGGGCGGCAAGTTCGGCGGAAACGCTTATAAAGTTTCCGGCGGTCTGCACGGTGTCGGTTCGTCGGTCGTCAACGCCCTGTCAAAAAAGCTGGTGGTGGAAGTGGCACGCGACAGGAAACTTTACCGGCAGGAATATTCACGCGGAAAGCCGGTTACGCCGCTGATTTTAGTCGGAAACGCCCCTAACCGCCGCGGCACGAGCATTACGTTTCTGCCTGACGAGGAGATTTTCGGCACGGACAATAAATTCGTTCCGGCGAAAATTTACCGCATGGCACGTTCAAAGGCTTTTCTGTTCAAAGGAATTAAAATATTCTGGAAATGTGCGCCGGAAGTTCTGGCTGCCGGCGACGACATTCCGACCGAAACCGAGTTCAACTTTCCGAACGGGCTGCTGGACTTTTTGAATTACCAAATCGGCACACGGCTGACAATTAACCGGACGCCGTTTTCCGGCGAGGCGGAACTGTCGGGCGACGAAGGTAAGGTTGAATGGGCCATTACCTGGCCCGACGACGAGAAAGGCTTTTGCAATTCCTACTGCAACACGGTCATCACGCCGCAGGGCGGAACGCACGAGCAGGGTTTCCGCACGGCATTGCTCAAAGGGCTTAAGGAATATGCCGATATGGCCAACATCAAAAAAGCGGCGGGCATTACGGCGGAGGACTTTTTGAGCGACGCGGCGATTATGCTGTCGGTATTTATCCGCGACCCGCAGTTTCAGGGGCAGACGAAGGACAAACTGACGTCCACCAAGGCGGCTTATCTGGTGGAGAAGGCGGTTAAAGATTCATTTGACCACTGGCTGTCTTCGGACAAGGAAAACGCCAGCGCGCTGATTGAATATGTCGTCAGCCGTGCCGAACTGCGCAAAAAAAGAAAAGAAGAAAAAGTGCAGAACCGCAAATCGCCGACAAAGAAGCTGCGCCTGCCGGGGAAACTGGCGGACTGTTCCAAAGCGGCGGCCGAGGATACGGAAATATTTATCGTTGAGGGCGACTCCGCAGGCGGCTCCGCCAAGCAGGGACGCGACCGCATGACGCAGGCAATTCTGCCCCTGCGCGGAAAAATCCTTAACGTTGCAAGCGCCAGCCTAGACAAGATTACGCAAAACCAGGAAATCAAAGACATGATTGAAGCGCTGGGCTGCGGCACCAAAGACAATTATAAAGAGGAAAACCTGCGCTACGAAAAAATCATCATTATGACCGATGCGGACGTGGACGGCGCACACATTACCTCGCTTCTGATGACGTTTTTCTACCAGTATATGCCGAAACTGATAGAACACGGGCACCTGTTTATCGCGACGCCGCCGCTGTATAAAATCGTTTTCGGCGGCAAAAACTACTACGCGCTGGACGATGAGGAGAAAGACAAAATCCTCAGCAAGGCAAAGGCCAACCAAAAACCGGATATCAGCCGTTTTAAAGGCTTGGGCGAGATGAGCGCGCTGCAGCTGAAAGAAACGACGATGGACAAGAATAACCGCGTTTTGCTGCGGGTCGTGATTCCGACGGCAAACACCGAAGAAGCGCGCGACGAAGCGTTTGAAACGCGGCGGCAGGTTGAGCGGCTGATGGGAAAAGACCCCGAACAGCGGTTCAAATTCATTATAGAAAGGGCAAAATTCGCCGAGGACTTGGATATTTAACATTCTGTTGCACGCCGGGTTGACTGCGAAGATAAGGCAACTGAAAGAGGTTGCAAAATTGCGTGATATTGTGCAATTATCGGACAGAGTAAGTATGATGATTTTAAGAAGTTAACAAGAAAAATTGAGGTTTTAGGGAAAACTTAAATATGTGAACATTTTGTCAAAATTTAACAAAAAAAGTATTTTATATTAAAGAGTTTGTGCTATAATAACAGTAATTTATAACTAAAATCAGGAAATGTTTATGGTAAATACTCCATTAGAAAATAAATTTGAAGTTAACAATAAGGCACTTAATGAAATTCTTGACACCACAGTTAATAAGTTAAGAAACACCCCTTACGGCAAAAAACTGTTTGAGAATGCTGTAACTCCAAGCCCAGATTCTCAAACGCAATTTAATTTATCGAAAATTTATATTGGTTATGCAGGGACAGGTATTGGTGGCAATTGTTATAGAGAAGTAATTGATAAAAATAAAACTCGCGATGTTGTTTATATAAGTGATGAAGAGGTCAAGTCTGTAATAGCTAAAACTTTGCAAAAAAGTAATGATCCTGAAATAAAAAAACTAATGCAAAAAGCGAAAAAGCAAGAAATTACTGAACCAACTAGCAGGTTTCAAGATTTTCTAGAAAATTATTACAAATCAATAGGAGAAAGACCAAATCAAGCAACTTTAGAACATTGGGAAGAGTTAAAACTGTTTGCTCAAATTGAAAAAGTTGCACCTCTAGAAAAACTTATAGAAAATCAAGAAATTAAAAATATGCTTTCAGATTCGCTGACGCATATCGTTGCTCATGAGGTTTCTCATGCAGGACAATATAATAATGGCTGTCAAACTGAAATAAAGCAAAGTTTCTCAATCCCTGCGCTAAAGAAAGAAAATGCTTTAACTAATGATGAACTCTCTAGATTATCAACCTCCCAAAGTAACAATAATAATTCTAGAACATTCGACGAAATAAAAGAAGGTAGGGCATTCGAGAATGCGCTAGAAGCAGGTGTTATGGCTAGCGCGATAGTCGCATTTATCCTAACCAAACCATCTAAAGAGGCGATGGAAACTACTATTGACTATTATAATTTACGCTCAGAACGAGACGCAAAAATAATATTAGATAAATACAACTTAAATAAGATGCGTGAGATTGGGGACGATAATAAATACACTAAAGAGGCTGTTGATTTGCAAAATAGTTTGGCAAGAGATGTTTTTGTTAACGTTGTCAAAGGTATGGACAAGCAACAGCAAGACAAACTAAGGAAAAATAATCCAAAGGCTGACTGTTCTTACAACTATACAAGGGGAGAAGCTTTAATATCAATAAACTCTTCATATCGTCAGGAGATATTTGGTGATAGAAAAGATTTTGACAACTCTATACAGTCAATAATAGCGAGCAACAGGATAACAAGCTTGAGAGATAGAATGAATAGCTCTGGCACAAAAGTTCCATATAAATCAACCCAGAACCTTTCAAAAGTTGATTTTACCACTCTAAAAATGTATCAAGAAAAGAAACAAAAAAGCTAGTTTTTTTATCGAACTGGTAAGAAAAATTAAAAAACCTTGCAACCCTTAGCATTTTTGATAAAAGTCCGATAAGAGGCCTCAAAAGTACCTCGATAAAATCCTCAAAACCTAACTAAATAAGTGATTGTTTAAAAACAAAAAAAATCCGAAATATATGCGGATTTTTCAAAACTGGTGCTGCAAATAAGAATATACTGAACTCAGACTGCAGAATTGCTGTAAATAAGAATTCAATAAGGTTCGCCCGAACTTTATTGATGATTATCTAGATGCAAAAAAAATTGATAGTCAAGTTGAGCAGAACTTGAAGGGAAAATACCACACCGAATATGGCTGCGGGGAAGAGTACACGAAACTAAGCCGATGGTAGAGGTAAGGTTGTCTGCTGCTTCCTGAGATTTATCTGACATACAGTAACTTAACCATCCAGCTCAATTCTGCAAGTTTGGTGATGCCAGATGAAACTTTTGAGCTTTTGCTGATTTGTGAAAACGCAACGCGTATGCAACTGCCAACCTTTCAGATACGCACGGGAAAAAGCGGCATATTGTTTCGACGTATCGCAAGCAAGAGTTTTGACGGTAGGCAGAGCTTTCGCAGAAGCATCGTTTTGGCATAATGAGTTCAAAACGGCATTTTTCAGAATATTATTGGCAAAAATCTGTAATTCCTCTGCACCTTTGCTCATATTCGACGCTTTTTTGAACCCCAGAAACTCATGTTCTCCCAATACCTTTTCCTTTTGGATGTTTCCTTTATCTTTTTGGAGATTTTCTTTATCATTTTCGGCGTTTTCTTTATCATCGGGGTTGTGGCGGCGTCTGGCTGCGGCAAAAAAGAAAATTTCGGGATCAACCTTTTCTAAAACAATAACTTTCGGAGGATTTCCCTCTATGCCGCTTTTGTCAACTTTCGTACACATCAAGACGTTGCCACCGCGTTCCGGCAGCCGCAGCATTCCAAAATCCAACGCTTTCATTTGCAGGTATTCTTTAAACCTCGTCTGGTACTTATTATGGTCATCGGCCGCTGATTCTATGGTTATAAACCGGGACTCCGCCATTCTTGCCGGACAATCCGGCGCATAGTTCAGCACCATCAGCTGGCGGACAACCTTTTTCCGTTCGGCAGGCAGATATCCCAGTTCCGCCATTTTCTGCAGCATCATCTGCTCCAGGCGCAGGGCGACATACGCCCCGTGGCAATGCGTTACGATGTTCAAACGGCGAATATTCCGTGCAGCCTGTTCCGCCGGCAGGCGTTCTTTTCCGCCGTTTCGGGATATCCGCGGCAAAAACGCCTGTTCAAAAATGTCTTTTATATAACAGGGACTTAAAATTTCTTCTTTCTGTTCTTTTGCCATCATATCCAGAGAATACTGTTCCTGCCAATATTCATGATAAAGTTTTTCCCGCGCCAGCCGCTCATTGTGAAAGCGCCCGATGTAACAAACGGCGACGCAGACTCTGACATTCTTCCCGGACAATTCCGGATGCGTTTTTATGAAATCATCCGTCTTTTTCAAATATCCGTTATACCCGCGAAGATGTATGCCGCGCCCGCCGGCACCGCCGAGAACCAATACCAAGGTTTCTTCGGGGCTGACAATTTCGGCAACATTTATGCCATACGGTGCGACAGCTGACTTGCCAACCCGCTCTGTAAGCAAAGCAAAACTCTTACCCTGCCGTTCTTTTATTTTTTGCCTGACGGCTGCCAGAATGGTCATCTCTTACCCTTTTTAGTTTTTAGACAAATATAACTAAATTATTTTCTTTTATTTGTCAATTTTTATTTTAAACATGAAAAAAGGCCGTCAAAGACGACCTTTTGAGAAGAATACAGCCTGCACTGATATTGCACAGGGGTATTATTTACGGCATATACGGCATTCCGTTTGGTTCGCCGTCAAAGCCCAGGTTATCATCATAAGATGAAGACCCGTAATCACTGGTTCCGGAACTCTTGCCGTCACTTTCGGGAAGATGTTCCACAACCTTGGCCATGCCAAACAATCCTAAAGCACAGCCTCCATAATAAATAAGCAACGTTGTCAACATAGCTTAATAATTTTTTAGTGAGACATCATAATTGTTTTAACGGTTTTAACGTAAGCAATGATGTCTGAAAAGTCAAGGATATAATTGATTTATCGACTGTTATTATCGGTACGGACGGTTTGGACAGGCGGACGCCAAATCAGTCATAAGCCCGATACCGGCGCTGTTTATAGTCAAAATCGCATTTTAACCGGCTGTATTCGGGCTTTAAGATGTAGAGGACGTCGGAATTGTCAAAACGCTTATAATACTTGTTGACCAGCGCCATATCCGGACGGTGAATATAAACATCAACCCCTCGTTCGGAAGCATATTTGCTGCGATACGGCGCGGCGGAGATGATTTTGGGCTTATAGGTAAGGATAACCCGATTAATATCCATCAGAGGACGAATGCCAACCTCGGCGCCGATAACGTCCAGCTGCCCTAACAAATTCCAGTAGTAATGCGGATCGCGGTTATAAAGGTTATACAGCGTTCCGTCGCCGTTCAGGACATAATCACACGGCGTAATATAGCGCAGGATTTTTTTGTTCAAGGGTTCATAAAAACGCCCTGCCCGGCCGCCGATATTGCCATTGTAGACCGCAGGTTTATACATACAAAACGCCAGAGCCGCCAAAAGAACGTATATCAGGGCAAAGCAGCGCTTAAAAATTTTTTCTTCCAAGAAAACCGCAGACAGAATGGCGGCGAGATATATCAACTGATAAAAATAATATGCAAACGCGGAGAAATAAAACAGGCGCTGGCACAGTTCCGCGACAAACAGCAGCGCCAGTATTTTAAAATAAAGGCTTGCCCCGCGCCAACAAAACAGCACCGCCAAACCGGCTCCGGCCAACAACAGCCGCAATTCCGTCCAGAACTCCCCGACCCGGCGGCCGGCAAAAAGTTCGGGAATATGCAGGTTAAACGTAAAGTTGGATTGATACCAGACCGACAAAATACCGTGATGCCAGAGCCAGACGGCAAACAGCAGGCTCAGCCCGAACGGCAGAAGCAGCGCATACAGCATATCGCGCCAGAAGATCCGGCCACGGCATAGCTGATACAGCGTAACGGCAGCCAGCAAAACCAGCGTGAAGACGATTTTCTGCAAAAACATAAACGACGCCCAGAACAGCAGCATGGACAGGCTTAACGACCAGAGTTTCTTTTCCTGCAAATAGCCGAAATAATAATACAGCCCGGCAAAAAACGCCGCCACCATAAAATTGTCGGGACGAAAGTTGACAACAGACACCAGCACATAAGGCGTAAAGGCAATCGCAGCGGCAATCAGCCCGCCCTGCCTGTCGGTTAAAAAGCGCGAGGCAATCAGATACAGATAATAATAGGTCAGAAACGATGCCAGTATTGCCGCGGTTACGACAGACGACGTGATTACATTATCGTCCAAACCGTGCGCATGCAGCCCGACAAACGGCGCAAACAGATACCATAACAGCGGATTATGGTGCTGGAAGAAATCCTTATAGGGGATAAATTCCGCATATACGAGCCACGAGGAATGGATATGTTCAAGCGTATCACCACCCAGCGTCGTCGTAAACCAGGCGATATAAAGGCAGTATCCCAAACCGGCAGCCAAATGTGCCAAGAGGAAAAAAAGCGGAAACTTTTGATAAACGGCATTCAAATATGACACGGCTTTCTCCTCTCAGACGCCAAACCGGACGAGGCCGGCTCATGGAACATATATTGTCTGTTTAAACACATTTTCCATAAAAAACAAGGAAATAAAGCTCAACACAAACGCGATAACCGGCGAAGCCACCCAGCCCGACACGACGCGCAGCACCAAACTCCATTTTATCCCTTTCCCGCCTTTCACCAAACCGATGCCGACAATCGCGCCGATGACGGCCTGCGTGCTGGAAACAGGCACCGCCGGCAGCGGCGGCAGGTTAAGGGAAATCAGAAAATGCTCCAGCGTTTCGGACGAAAACAGAATCAAAACCAGCGACTGCGACAAAATGACAATCCACGCGACCATCGGCGAGAAAGACAAGACATTTTTGCCAACTGTCTTAATCGCCTTCTGCGAATAGGTAAACACGCCGACGCACGCAGCAACGGCGCCGAGCAGGAACAGTACCTGTATGCTGCTCAAGGTGTACAGCCGACCGATTTTCAGCGGTTCAAATACATTGGAATCGATAAAAACGCCGACGACGTTCGCCATATTGTTCGCACCCAGCGCAAAACCGCCCAGAGCAGTCGTCAGCACCATACCGACGCGCACGGCCATATCCTGCCATAAAATGTGAACTTTGCTGTGGTGGAGAATTTTTTTGACGCAGATATACAACAGTACCGCTATTGCGCCGGAGATAACGGGACAAAGAATCCACGATGCGCAGATATTTGCCAAAGTATCCGTATCCGTCGGCTTATGATTATATACGTTCCAGCCGATAATGCCGCCGACAATCGCCTGCGAGATAGACACGCTGATGCCGGACTTCAGCATCATCAAAACAGCCAGAGCCGAAGACAGCGACACCGTAAACGCGGCCGGGAGCGTATTGACCTCGCCGAGCGCATTCAGGGTTTCCGCCGTATTCTGCCCGCTTACGACTGCCCCTAAAACCAGAAAGACACTGGCAATGACGGCGGCCGTCGTAAAACGCAGCATTTTGGTTCCGACGGCGGTGCCGAATATGTTGGACGCGTCGTTGGCACCCAGGGACCACCCCAGAAAAAGCCCGCTGGACAGGAAGAACAGATATTCTAACATCGCTTAAATTTCCCGTTTAATCGCAAAAATCAGCAGCGCGTCGATGCAGTCTTCCGCCAAGTCGGCAATATCGGCAACTTCTTCAACGAAAGTGTTTATCTGCATTTTATGCGCCAGGCTCAAATCGGAATCAAACACGGCTTTGCGAAGTTTGGCGGCCGTTTTGTCGCTCTGGTGCTCCAGCAGATAGACCTTCTGGGAATAATCGCGCAGCGTTACCAAATCGCGGAAAAACGCCCGGGACGCTATCGCCATATTTTCAGCGCAGTCCGCAACCTGACTAACCAGCTCCTGCAGCTGCTTATGGTATATTTCCGGAATATCCGGCTGTTCAATATAAAACTTGTGCGCAACCTCGTCAAAAAGGTTAACGACCCGGTCAAGGTTTTCAACAAGCTGGAGAATATTGCCGCGCAAGTCCGGTATCAGGTTCTGCTCGTACAGCTTGCTCTCAATTTCCCGGCGCAGCGTATCCGAATCGTGCTCTATTATCTTTATCTTTTTGCTGGTCCGGCGATAAGTTTCACTGCGGCGCTCTTTCAGATATATGTCAACGGCTTCTTTGAAAACCATCGTCATTTCTATAATCTTGTCATGCAAGCTGTCTATATTATGCTCTAAATCGCGGGTGCGCGCAAATAATGATATTTTAACGTTAAACATTATTTCTCCCTGTTAACAAAATTCTTTTCCCGGCTTGTAGAATCGCCCTCCCGGCCTATAGAATCGCCGCAGGCGTTTTTTCTCTTGCGGACATTTGATTTTAAACCGGGGCGGTTTGTCAACATATTTTTATTTTGGGCTTGCATTTATTTTTTTAATTCATTAGTTTTTAGTGGTTATATAACATTAATTTAAGGATGGGAAATATGCAAAAAGATAATATTATCACCGTTTTGGTTTCGGTTATTGCAAGCGTTGTCGTTTCCGTGGCCCTGTGCTCTTCGGTATGCGGTTCTAAAGCTCCGGCTTCCGCGCCGGCAGCCGGACAGGATATGAATCAGGCGATTGAAGACTACCTGATGAATAATCCGGGGAAAGTCCGCGAGGCTTTGGAACTGGCTGCACAGCAGGAACAGATTGAAGCCCAGAAGAGAATTGCCGAACTTTACAAGGCAAACTGGAAAGATTTGAGCAGCTACGAAGGTTCTCCGTTTGTCGGGCCGAAAGATGCCAAGGTTACGATTGTCGAATTCTTTGACTTCAACTGCGGATACTGCAAACGTCTGGCTCCGGAACTAATGAAAGTCATCAAGGCTAACCCGAAAGTCAAGGTTGTCTTCAAGCCGGTTACGTTCCTCGGCTCTATGCCGGCGGCAAAAGCAGCCATGGCTGCCAACAAACAGGGCAAATTCATTGAAGTTTACGAAGCTCTGCTGACACATAACGGACAGATTACGACTACCGTTATTGAAGATGTCATCAAGAAAGCAGGTCTGGACGTTGAAAAAACGAAAAAGCTGATGGAAAGCGATGAAATTGCCAAAGAAATTTCTGCAATTGCCGAACTTTCCCAAAAGGTACAGATTCGCGGCGTTCCGACATTGATTATGAACGGCGAAGCTCTGCAGGCGATTGATGCCGACACAATTCAGAATGCCATTAACAACGTTAAGTAATTTCTGAAATTGTATCACCAGGAAAGCCTGCTGCAACGGCAGGCTTTTTTTGTATCCAAACGCATCTAACGATGGAAACGCCAACGATAACTTTCCTAACGGCAGCTTTCCTAACGGCAGTTTTGGGAAAATACCCTGTCTGGCTGGCGCGGGGAGTTTGTTACCGCCTGCAGCGGACTTGCGGCTATTGTGGTTCAGCATCCGCAAAAAAATTATGCAGACGTCAGCAAAAAGCTGTTGCATAATCGTTTCAAATTGTTAGATTGAGATTACAGTATGTTAATTTTGAGGGGATAACGGCGATGAAAACATTACTTAAAGCACTGGCTGTCATTATATTGGCTGCACTGGGCACAGGGGGCGTCCTTTATCTGGACGGCAAATGCCCGCAGAAACAGGCAAAATTTCAAGAACAACTCAACGAGGCAATTGCCGGCTATATCAAAAACAATCCGCAGCCGATTTTGGAGAGTTTGGCGAAAAGTGAAAATTTCGGCAATGTCATCAAGAGCTTTTCCAATGTCAGTGATGAAGAAATAAACGATAAGATACAGACTTTTCTGGCTAACAATCCATCCGTCCTTGAAGATTATATCCGCAGTAATACGGCATTTATCGCAAAGACAGTAATCGATAGCGACGTTTTTAAAAATGCCGTAAACACAAACGGCGATACCGGAGAAAACGCGGCGACCGATGGTGAAGAGCCTGCACAGGATAGCGTTGCGGCGAATCCGGATCAGAAGTTCATTGACCATTGGGAAGAAATGAGAAACAGTGCCGTTGCGCCGTATGCCGGGCCGAAAGACGCCAAAGTTGCCGTCGTCGAATTTTTTGATTTTGCGTGCGGACACTGTAAAGCTCTAGCACCGGTTATGGCTCAGCTGATAAAAAACAATCCCGATGTCAAATTCGTCTTCAATCCGCTGTTCTTTATGAGCGAACATTCGCCTTATGCAGCGAAGGCGGCGATAGCGGCGTTTGAGAAAGGAAAATTCATTGAAGTTTATGAAGGCATTATGACCCTGCCGGAAATGAACGAAGAAACGATTAACCAGATTTTGAGAGACGAAGAACTTGATGTTGACGAAATCAAAAAACTGTCGGAAGAGAAAAAAATCCGCCGCGGCGTTCAGGATATTGACGCTTTGTCGCAGGTTTTGGGAATTAACGGCGTTCCAATGCTGCTGATTAACGGAGAACCTTTTTACGGCAGGAGTTTGGAAGATTTGCAAAATAAAATCAACAGCTATAAATAGCGGCCGAACTTACAAAAGACAAGCAGACAAAATCCCCGCACCTATATGCGCGGGGATTTTGCTTTAAACGAAAAAGCAATTGACTGCATTCTCTCATAATCTGAACTCTTTGCCATTGCCGATTCCAACTACTCCGTTTTGAAACCCAATACTGGTAATCCTGCCTTCATATTTTTTTTCCAGCGTTTTGGTCTCGGGATTAAGACGAAGTATTCTCCCATACATCGGAACGCCGCAATCCAGTTCCACAATATTACCGTTTCTTATCGGAATAAAGCTTTCACCCCGATAAAATTCCCGATATCTGCCATCTTTTTCCGCCAGCAAAACAACCGTTTCAATGCCTGAACGAAACATTACGGCCGGCGCTTGGGCAAAAAGAAAATGCGGCAACTGTTTTTCTTCCGCATACAAGCCGATTAAGTCATAAGTTCCGCCTTTTTTCAGAAGCAGATAGCCATATGGCTTTTTGCAGGCTTCCGGATACATACGCTGTTCACGAAAACTTTTATCAGGAACGATACATTCTCCGGCCGCCAGCGGGAAATACATATCCCCGCAGACATACATCTCTGCCGAAAATTCCTTATACGAACTTCTTCGCAACACGCACAGACGTTTAGGATTTTCACCTTCTTCAGAAGCAAGAAATACCGTTTTTTCCAAACGTTTTCCAAGTTTTCTTATTAGCATTCCGCCATCAGAATCTGCTACATGGTACCATTGGGAATCGTCTGTATCGCAGTAAATGAAACAATCATTTTCCCGACGAAACATCTTATATTCATATTCTGCAGCGCTAATATGTACAACATCCCCCGGTACCTTTATACAGATATCATAAAATATCCGCTTTTGGGCATTTTCCGTTTCATACACAAAAACTTTGCAAAGTTTCCTGCCATAAAACATGAAAAAACAGTCATCGGCGCAACAAAGTTCAGCCAATATTCCAAAGAAATACAAGCCGACAAGAATACAGCAGATACAGATTATTCCGGCTGTCTTTACCGCAAGCATGCTCATAAAAACAGCAAGCGCAATTCCGGTAGCAGCAGCAACAAGCAATACGTCCCATTTACGAATCCTTTTCCAAGCGGAAGGAGCCGCCAAACGCGACCATCTCCAAGATAATACTTTTTCCATAAAACAATAATTTAAGTGATACAATAATTATTTATTGTCAAAAAACATATCATATTTTACCTTTTTGTCAATATTTTATTGTGCTGCCGATAAAGGCTGGCTGGCGAAAGGACGCTGCCTATAAGAAATTGACGCCAGGGTGGCGGGCTGCTGATGGGAAGTTGCCGTCGGGGTAGCGGGCTGACAAGATACTGTCGTCGGGAAAATTGACTGGATGGTACCGTTTGGAGAGATGACAGGGCGGGTTGACGAGAAGGTATTATACCACCAGCTTTTGTTGTGGACATCAGCCGTTTTCGGCTGACGCCGTCAGTTCAAGCCATTCTTCTTCCGCAGCGGCAATCTGCGCTTCCAGATTATGCAGCCTTATCTGCAGCTCGCCGACCTCTTTGCCGGAAACGGCGGCAAATTTTTGCAAGATTTCCTCTTTCTGCCGTTCCAGGCGGGTCATATTCTGTTCTATTTCCCGCAAAGCGGCGCGAATCTTGCGGTCCGGACGGCTGCTTTTCAGCATCTGAACCGGTTTGGGTTCAGGTTTCGGCGCAACGGGACGCGGCTTTGCATCCTTATCGGGATTGAGCAGAAACTCGCGGTAATCGTTCAAATCTCCGTCAAACGGCGTACAGGTGCGGTTATGCACCAGCCATAAGCTGTCCGCAACCATTTCCAACAGGTGAAAATCGTGCGAAATCAGAATCACTGCTCCCTGATAGGCGTTTACGGCATCGGCCAATGCCGCCCGCCCGGCCATATCCAGATGGTTGGTCGGCTCGTCAAAAATCAGCAGTTCCGGCGCGTCAACCGATATGCGGGCAAACAGCAGGCGCGTCTTTTCGCCGCCGGAGAGCGCGTTAATTTTGGTAACGGCCTTTTCCTGTTCCAGACCGAAACGTCCGAGGTGGGCGCGGATGATTTTTTCCGGCTTATCGGGAAGCAATGCCGCCAGATACTCTGCCGGCGTCTGTTCCAGCGGCAGCTCCTCGGTCTGGTTCTGATTAAAATAACCGATTTTGAGCTTGCCGGATTTTTTCATCGTGCCATCCAGCAGCGGAAGATGCGAAGACAAAAGTTTTACCAGTGTCGATTTGCCGTTACCGTTCTTGCCGAGCAGGGCTATCCGGTCGTCCTGATTGATATAAAACGACAGCTTTTTCAGCACCGGAACTCCGTTATAGCCGACTGCCGCATTTTCCAACGTAATCAACGGCGACGGAAGCGGCTTTATTTCCGGAAAGGAAAAGCGGCTTTCCCTGTCGCGCGCGACTTCGGCAACGTCTTCCATTTTTTCCAGCATTTTCAGGCGGCTCTGCGCCTGCCGGGCTTTGGAAGCCTTGTAGCGGAAGCGGTCAACGTAAGACTGCAAATGGGCGCGGCGTTCGTTCTGCTTTTTTATCTGCTTGTCGGCAAGTTCTATCTTCTGGGCATACTGCCGGGCAAAGGTGTCGTAATTGCCGCTGTAGAACGCCAGCTTTCCGCCCTCAAAATGCAGGATTCCCTGACAGACATGGTTTAAAAAGTCGCGGTCATGGCTTATCAGCAGCACGGTTCCGCGGTATTTTTGCAGATAATGCTCCAGCCAGACGATGGCTTCCAAATCCAAGTGATTGGTCGGTTCGTCAAGAAACAGGATGTCCGAGCGCTGAAACAAGGCTCCGGCAAGATTAAGGCGCATTTGCCAGCCGCCGGAAAAATCCCTGACCGGGCGAGAAAGGTCTTCCTGGTTAAACCCCAGACCGACGAGAATTTCCGCGGTGCGCGCTTCGGCCGAATCAGCCTCAATCAGCCACAGCTGTTCCATAATTTCCGGCAGTTCTTCCGGCCGGGCATTCTGCTCCAGCCGCCGCAGTTCCGCCAGTTTTCTGTCCTTGCCCAGAACATAGCTGAGAATCGGCTTTTGCAGGTCTTCTTCCCTGATTTCCTGCTCAACAAAAGCTTTCAGGCGCGCGGGCGGGCAAAACACTTCGCCGGAATTGACGTCGTGTTCCCCTTTCAGGACTTTAAACAGCGTGGTCTTGCCGCAGCCGTTATTGCCGACAATGCCGATTTTCTGCCCGTCGGCAATCTGCGCAGACGCATTTTCCAACAAAATTTTCGAGGCAATCTGAACGGTTATGTTTTCCAGCTTTATCATTTATTTTTCCTGTTTTTCTGCATTGTTGCCCGCTGCCGTTTCTGCCGGGGCGGCGTACACCGGACGCAGGCGGTTTTTCCACAGCTGCTGCGTTTCATAAAAACCGGCGGGTTTAAGATATTCGTGCCCGATAATCTGCGACACATCTTCCGGCGTAAAATAAAAGTCGGCAAACGTTTCCGGCAAATCCGGCAGACGGGGCAGCGGAACGTCCGGTAGCGGGCTCTGCGCCATACGCCGCTTCAACCCGGGAAGAAAACGCTGCATTGACGTATCGTTTTTAACCTCATTTTCGTTATGAAAAAAATAATACCCGTAATCTATCGGCGTTCCCTCGGGATGCCCCCGGCCCTTTTTGTTCAGGAACTCGGCAAACGACTTGGTAATATAGTGGTTGACGCGCGCCTTATCGGCGGAAATGTTAAAGTTTAACATAAAATCAACCGGCTTTCCGTATTCGTTGACGCTTTTGCCGCGAACCGGTATATAATGATTGGAACCGAACGGCTTAAACCCGATGACGGAGCCGGGGCGGACGATTGACTTGACGGTATGGTTCAGAAAGCGGGCGTGCGCCGTAAAAAGTTCCGTTACCAACCCGCCGGAACGGGAGAAAATACCGTTGTCACCGTAATTCATCCAATGCAGGCTGACTTCATCCGCATCGGCAAACCGGTGCAGAAAATCCGCCATATCCCCGTCTTGAAGAGGCACCAGAAATTCGTCCAGGTCAATAAAAGCCAGCCACTCCGTTTCCCGGCCGTATCCGGCAACGATTTTTTCATAACATTCGGCCTGTTTGTCAACGCCGGGAAGAGGAATATACGTTATCACGCCTTCGGCGACATACGGTTCAAGATAAGCGGCCGTGCCGTCGGTGCTGCCGTTGTCGCAGAGATAAAAATGCTCCACGCCCTGCAACCGGTGATATTCCAGCCATTCTTTCAGGTACGGCTTTTCATTTTTCATAATCGCCGCCACGCCGAGGAAATATTTTTTCGGCGGCATACGCCGATGCGGCGCCGCAAAGAAATACGCTGCGGCGGCGAGCATAACGGACAACACAATGCAAACGGCGACGGTTCTTTTACTCATTTTCCCTTACGCAAAATTTTCCATAATATTATGTTTGTGGCACGCGTCCTTAACCAGCAGCGTCGTTACCGGAGCGGCGGAATATTTCTGAAACAGAATCCCGTGCCCGAGGCAGAGGCCGAAATTTATGTTAAAATCGGTCTGTTCGGCGTTGAGATACTGCGCCTGCGATTTCGGATCGCACGAAACGCCCGACAGTTCCGGCGAAAGCTCCGACGCGTCCAGCCCGGACTCCTTACAGTTTACCAGAACAACGTCAATCCCCTCGGCGGACAGCATTTCTTTCAGCTTCCCGGCAAGCGCGTTTACGGAGAAACAGTTGGCAATGCCTACCTTCTTATAGCCGTTCAGCTTAATAAAGCTTATCAGTTCCGCCAGCCGCGACGGGTTGCGCGATTTATTGGTCAGGCACATAAAAGCCTTGTCTTCCTCGGTATATTGTCCTTTTTCCATCATCTCAGCCTTAAAAAGTTGTTAACTCTTGCTGATATATTATAACAACTGTCAAATAACACAAGACAAATAAAGCAAGTTATTCTAAATTATTTATGCGGTCGAAAATAAAAGGCGCGGAAAAGGTTTTCCGTTTTACCGACATCCTGTCCGGCCGCTGAGAAGAAAGAGCAAGATTATGAGCAAATATTTATCTTTTATGCCGCTGAGTCTGTACAATATCGCCGCTTTTCTGCGGTCGCAGCTGTTTCTGCTGCCGGTGCTGCTGTTTTTCTATCAGGAAAACGGGCTGACGGTCGGCGACTTTTACCTTATTCAGGGGCTGATTGTCTTTTTTGCCTTTCTGTTTGAAATTCCGGCCGGATACCTCGGCGACATTTTTCCACGCAAATATATTCTGATTACGGCTTATGCGCTGTTTCTCGGACGGCTGTTTCTGTGGATTTTCTTCCGCGGGTTTGAAATCATCCTTATCGGCGAATTCTTATACGCCTGTTCCAAAGCCTGTTTTGATTCGGTGTCCTCTTCCTTTATCTACGACATTTTGAAAAAGAACAACGAAGAGGCCAAAATGGTCAAGGCGTATTCGAACTTTAACGCCGCTATGTACATCGGGACGGGAATCGCCGCGCTGCTCGGCGCCGGATTATACGAAAAACTCGGTTCGCACGTTCTGCTTATTGCGGAATTTGCCATTTATTCCACGGCCATCCTGCTGCTTTCCTGCCTGCCGAACGCCCACCGCCCGGCAAAAGACACCGTTGCCGGACTTAAGGAACGGCTTAAAAAATTCTGGGTTGCGGTGCGGTATATCCTCAAATCGCGCAAATACTGCTATCTGGTGCTGTTTTCAGGCTTTATGGTCGGAGTGTCGCACTTTTTCTTCTGGAGTTTCCAGCCGCTGATGAAAAGTTCCGGCATTGACCCGTCGGTTTCGCTGACGGATCTGGCGGACAGCATCGGCTGGGATGCCCGCGTTTTCGGCGAAACGGCGTGGAACTACCTCCTCAGCCTCAACTGGCTTGACTATATCAAAGTTATGGGCGTGGTCATTTTCATTAACAACGTCATCCGTTCGTCTTTCAGCTATTTTGCCGCGAGCGTTGCCAGATACGTTTCGCTGTTTAAACTCGGCAACATCTCTTTTGTTATGGAAATTATCGGCTGCGCCTTGTCTTTCGTCCTGATGAAAACGGGGCATATCAGCCCGCTGCATTGTCTGCTGTTTATCATTTTCCTCTGCGTCTGCATCGGGTTGCAGCTGATGTTTACCATTTCGCACATCAGCCGCCTGCACCGGCTTATCAACCCGAAAATCCGTTCGCTTTCGTCTTCGGTCAATATGATGACCGGACGGCTGCTGACGTCGGTTATGCTGATGGCGCCGAAGTTCCTTCTGGAACACGAGGCCGGAACGGCAGGTATCCGGGTTATTGACATTTTCTGGATTTACGCGATTGTCTTCATCCCGGTCGGGCTGTATTTTATTTATAAAATCTACAGATACAACGTCAAAGCCGAACATTCGCTGATGAACGTCAGCGCGGCAAAGGCCTGACAATGCGCTACAGCCGTCTGACATCGGTTCTGCTGCGGAGCGCCGCCCTGTTCTGGACAGGGGCGCTTATGTTCCAAACGGCGGAAGCGGCGGACGTCGGCTTAAAGATTTCGGCAGAGAAAAACTGGCTGTCGTGGGGCGATTATATCCTGGGGCAGGATATGAAGAGCGGGCTTGAGCGCCTGGGCTATTCGGTGCAGCCGGCGTATATGGACAACTTCTACCCTTTCGGCGCCGAGAAGAGCCCGGTTGACATTTACATGCACGGCTTTGTTCCGTTCAATCCGCCGGAAAACCCCGGCAAGACAAACGTACTGTATCTCTATTACCCGCTGGAAACGGCGAATATGGATAAATTCAAAAACCTGAAACACACGACGGAACCGGACTGGATGTCGTTACAGACGGAGCTCTGGGATTTTCAGCTGGCGGCGGTCGCCTCGCCGGGATATCAGAAAGAACTGGAAAAGTTCGGCATCAAGACAGTTTTTGTGCCGCAGTTTACCGACCCGCAGAAGTTTTTTTACGAATATGACAAGAACGCGGCATACGACATTTTGTTTGTCGGACGGCCGGGATACGAACGTATCAGCGCCTTATGGGCGATTGAAAACGGATTTGACGTCGCCCTGTTCGGCGAAGGCTGGGAGGGTAAGGCACCGGCGGAAATGGTCAAAGGCACCTACATTGACAACAAGGAGTTGCATAAATATTACGCGTCGGCTAAAATCGTCCTCAACGACACGCGCGCGGATATGAAACAGGCCGGCTTTATCAGCAACCGCGTTTTTGACGTTACGGCAAGCGGCGGTTTTCTGATTTCAGACTATATGCCAGAAATAAAAGAATTTTACGGCGACAGTATTCCGATGTTTAACAGCAAGGAGGAACTGAAACAGCTGCTGGAGCATTATCTGGCACACCCGGAGGAGCGCAAAGAAAAAGCCAGACAGGCACAGAAAATCACCCTGCGGCATTTTACCAATGAGGTGGCGGCAAGAACGATTATGAACGCGGTCTGGGAACTGCGGAAAAACACGGCGGAAGAGGAAAGCGCAGCTGAAACGGGCGGCGCATCGACCGGAGAAAACGGGGCGGACAGTGCTGTGGCCGAAGAGGACGGTGTACCGACCGGGGAAAATGGGGCGGATGGTGCCGAGGCCGAAACGGGAGGCGTATCGGCCAGTAAAGACGGTGCCATCGATACTGCGGTAGGAGACGGCATTTCCGGCGGTGAAAACGGTTTGGACTACAACAAACTGGTCATCAAAAGCCCATGGGAAGCGACGGCGCGCAACATCGGCGAATACTGGCTGGAACTGGATTTGGAAGACGGCCTGAGGCAGAGCGGGTTTGAGGTGCGCAATTATTATTTTAACCGGCAGTTTTATCCCGACGACTTTTATGACAATGCGGGCAACCTGCTGTATATGCAGTTCAAATACAATCAGACGGATTTTGAAGACGAGCGTAAGAACCGGATTATGTACCTCTATTTTCCGACGGAAATTCCCGATACGGCAAAATTCAAAAACACCAAAGACGTTTTCCGTTACAATACCGACATTTCGCTGAACGACGAATTGCAGTATTTTGACCTGATTGCCACGCCGGCCAAAGCGCTGTTGCCGGAATTGCGCAAGAAAGGGCACAAGGCCGTGTTTGTGCCGCAGTTTACCAATCCGGAAAAATTCCGTTTTGAGCCGGATGCCGCGCTGCAAAGCGAACTTCTGTTCGTCGGTTCGCCGTGGTATGAACGCGTCAGCGTTACCTATGCAGTTGAATACGGCTATGACATTGCGGTTTACGGGCTGAACTGGCAGGGTAAAATCCCAGACAGATTTATCCGGGGCGACTATGTAGACAACAATATACTGAACAAATATTACGCATCGGCGAAAATCGTCCTCAGCGACCATCCCGACGACCTGGCGGCGATGGGGCTGGTCATCAACCGACTGTATGACGCCAGCGCCGCCGGGGCTTTTATCATTTCCGAATACAGCCCGTATATTGAGGAGATTTTCGGCGACAGCATTCCGATGTATAAAAACAAAGAAGAGTTTAAAAAACTGGTCGACTATTATCTGGCACATCCAGAGGAACGCAGGAAAAAAGCGTTGCAGGCAAGGAACATTACGCTGCACGGCTATACCAACAAAGCCGTGGGGAAACAGCTAAAACAACTTTTTGACGATATCGGCAGGAGCAAGCAATGAAGAAAACATACGCAGTCATTCTCGGGGTTTTGATTTCGGCTATTTGTATCGCCGGCTATGCCTTACTGGGACAGGAAAGATATCCGGGACAAGGCACGGCGGCGACACAAGTTGTTACAAAAAATGCAGAACACACTCGCAGCGGGACAGGTTCAACACCGGATGTTTCCGCAGTCCGCAAAATTTTCATTAATGTCAACTCTATCAAAATTTCGCCGTTTTTCCGCGATATGCAGGAGCTGGCGCAGGCATTGCGCAAAACGGGAATCGAAGTCGTCCTGTCGGGAAAAGGCTCTTTTGCAACCGGAGATTTCAACCTGTATGCCGCAGACAATATAGACAATCTCCCTGAAGTTGCCGACAAAAACGCCATTAATGTCTTATGGCTGCCGACGGTGCAGGGTTCAGACGACGTTGCGCGCCTGCGGCCGTTTGATGTCGTGGTCGTCAAAAGCATGGCGGCCTTCGGGCATCTGAAAGCGATTAACGTTCGGACAGCTTACATTCCGGACGCGATTAACTTAAAAAATCCGGCAAACCGCCGGCCAAACGGCAAGGCTATGTTTTACGGTGACAACCGGGGATTTTCGCTGCCGCTTTATCTGGCAGGGCGCGCCGACATGAGCCTTGACATATACGGCAACGGTTTTGAAAATGTCTGGCCGGCTGACGAGATTATGCCTAATGCGCCGCAGCCGGAAGATTTTCAAACCTATTCCGCGGTTCTGCTTGACCAGAGCGACGAGGCGGTACGAGACGAGCTGGTATCCCCGCAGGTTATTGAGGTGATTGAAAACGGCGGTCTGCCCTATCTCCGCTTTAACAGCGGCGTTTACAAAATTTTCGGGGAAACGCTGCCGATGTACAGCAATGAACAGGAATTTGCCGCCGGTCTGCGGGAGCTGGAACAAAATCCGGCTTTGGTACAGCAGCGCCGCGCCGTCCTGCGCGAAACGGCGAAACAATGGGACAGCATTTCACAGGCACAGAAATTTGTGGAAATTTTTGCGATTATGCAGCAAAAAAGGCGGTAATAACACCGCCTTAAACTTTGCCCGAATCGGTTTTTCAGGCGTTTTTTTCCGAAACTGTCTTTTAATTCCGGTACGACAAACGTCCGTTTTCCAGCTTTGCGGTTCCGCCGAGCGGAATAGTCAGCAGCGGCGCGGAATGCCCGAAGTCCACATTAGCCAGAATCGGCAGATTCTTTAACTCGGGTTTGGTGTTGAGAATAAACTCCAGCCCCTCGCGGGTAACCTGCGAACCTTTTTGGAAACGGCCGATAACGAGGCCTTTTACGTTCTTAAAGTCATCCTGATAAATCAGCGCCTGCAGATTGCGTTCAAAATCCGCAAGCGGGCTGCTTTCGGTATCTTCAACAAAAAGTATCGTATCGGGGGCAAACCGCGGACGGTAAGAAGTACCGAGCAAGAGGTTAAACGTGCCCAGATTGCCGCCGATTATCGTACCTTCGGCAGAACCGGCGCGAATGTTCCAATACCCCTCATTTGCTTCAAACTCGCGTTTGTCCTGATCCAAAAACCATAAGTCGTCGCTCCAAATCTGCGAGGGTTCCACCTCATCCAGACCGTCGGTTACGAGCATTTTTACAAAATGCTCAAACGTATAGTCGCAGCCTTTCTTCATCCCGAGCGAACTGAAATGCGGCCCGTAGTAGGTTACCAGCCCGGTTTTGGCGAGAATGGCGTTTTCCAGCGCGGTAATATCGGAAAAGCCGCAGAATATTTTCGGATTTTGACGAATAAGCTCATAATCCAGATGCGGCAGAAGCTGGTTGGAATTAGCGCCGCCGATGATGGTCATAATGCCTTTCACACTTTTGTCGGCAAATGCCGTATGAATGTCGGAAACGCGCTTTTCAACGGAGCTTGAGCCCATATAATCCCAGTTTTCATCCACCGAATTCGGGGCAAAGACAACCTCCAGCCCCAGACTTTCCAGCCGTTCGCGCGCTATTTCGCGCACGTCTTTGCCGATAATTTTTACGCCTCTGGCAGGTGCAATGACCATTATCTTATCGCCCTTTTGCAACCGTTCGGGAATAATCTTCTGCATTTTTTTCTCCTAAAAAACTGTTACGCTGTAAACTTCCTTATCGTCGCTTTCGTCATCTTCGTCTTCTTCCCAATGCACCTGAAGCATGGTAACGGGCTTAATGTCCGTGGCATTGAAGACGCGGCGGCGAATCTGGCCGCGGATGTAATCTTCCGCCGCGTTGCGATGCGGATGTTCCGCCAAGCGCCGTTCAATCAGCGGCCGAACCTTCTGCATAATTTCCTCGTGCAGGACATACCATTCGTTCGCCTCCAAAATGTCTATCGAATCAAACTGCAGGGACTTTAATTCATAATCACGGCTGATGACGGCGGAAATAAACAAAGTGCAGTTATACATAATGCGGCGGCGGTTTTTAATTAATTCCGATCCAAGCGACACACTGCGCCCGCGGTCGACTCCCATAACTTCCGCCGGAACCTGCTCAACCATTTCAATTTTGCCGTTTTGATACAGGCAGACATCGCCGTTCTGCGCAGAAAAGACATCTCCTACACCGCAGCTTTTGGCAAAGCGTTTGTGTTCGCGGATAAATTTCTTGTCGCCGTGAACCGGCAGAACAATTTTCGGATTCAGCAGTTCATACATCGCGTGCAAATCTTTCTTGCAGGCATGGCCCGAAGTATGCACCAGATAATCTTCTTCGGTTACGAGGTTGACTCCCTTGGCGAGAATTTTTTCCTGCAGGCGCTCAATTTTGTCCTCATTGCCGGGGATTATCTTGGACGAGAAGATAACGTTGTCCTCCGCACAAAGCTTAATATGCTTGCTTTCATCATTGGCAATCAGCGTCATGGCGCTGCGGTAGTTAGCCTGAGAACCGGTACAGATATACAACGCCTTATCGGAAGTTATGCCTTCAACCTCGTCTATCGTATGAATTTCGGGGTATTCGGTCAAATATCCGCACTGGCGGGCGATTTTGACGTTAGTTACCAGACTGCGCCCGGCAAGCACCGGCGTCCGCCCGGCGGCCCGCGCCGCCAGCATCAGGCTTTCCAGCCGCATAATGTTAGATGCGAAACAGGTAGCAACGATGCCCCCCTGCATTTCGGGAATTATCTTTATCAAATTTTGCCGCACTTCTTCTTCGCTGGCCTGCGGCTCGTCCACCATAACGTTGGTGGAATCACAGACGAAAATGTCCACGCCTTCGGATGCTGCGCGCTTTAACGACGCAAAGTCGGTTTTGACCATTGACAGCTTATTGTCATCAAAACGCCAGTCCGTTGCATGCATAACGTTGCCGTGCGGAGTTTTGATGAACAGCGCGGAGGTTTCGGGAATCGAGTGCGCAATCGGGATAAACTCAACCTCAAACCCGTCCAGCTTTACCACCGGTTCCTTATTTACCGATACCAGCGGGACAATGTCCTGAAGCTTATATTCGCTCAGGCGTTCCTTTACCAGACCCAGCGAAAAATCGGTGCCGTACACGGGGCATTGCAATGCAGGCCATATCTGGGCGATTGCGCCGAGGTGGTCTTCGTGTCCGTGGGTGATAAACAACCCCAAAATATCATCGCGGTAATTCTCCAGAAATTCGGGCGAGGCATAGCACATATCCATACCGGGAAAATCATCATTCAAAAAACCGTAGCCGGCATCTACGACTATCAGTTTGCCGTCGGCCGCATACACAAACATATTCATTCCGATTTCATCGGCGCCGCCCAGCGGCAGAAAATATATTCCTTTCTTCTTAAAATCATTCATTCTTTATTATTCCTTTTTTTTATATAAACAAGTCGCCGGCGACAATCCTTTCTATCCCTTCCCCGGTTTTCAGCATCAGATAGCCGTTGTCGTCAATAGTCAGAAATTCTCCGGTTTTTACAGCCGTTTCGGTTTTGACGCTGATTTTCTGCCGACGGTTCAACGCCAGACTGAGCCACCGTTCTTTCAGCGGAAGAAAGCCCTCCCGGCGGTATTGCTCAAGGCCTGACGCAAATTTAGCCAGATAATAATGCAAAAATTCAATACGGTCAAGCATTATCCCATTTTCTTTTAACGAACCGGCTTTATAAGCCGTTCCGGACAAGTCGGGCGCCGCGGCGACATTGACGCCGATACCGACGGCCCACAGGCTGCCGCAAATATTTTCAAGCAATATGCCGGAAAGTTTTTTTCCGCCTAAAAAGACATCATTCGGCCACTTTATCCGTACATCGCTCTGCGGCGCAATTTCCTTTACCGTTTCGGCCAGGCTTAAGCCGATAAGACAGACGTAACGGCTCAGCTCCGCTGCCGGAATGTCCACGCTGAAAGTTAAATAAAGGTTTCCTTCTATTTCCTGCCAGCCGCGGCCGCGCCGCCCCCGCCCCCCGGTCTGGCGTACGGCGCTTAAAGCGACAGAATTGCCGGACGACGGTACCAGCCGCTTTATTTCGTCATTTGTAGAACCGGTGCTTTCAATCTCATACCAATCCCACAAAGCAATTTTTTCTTTATAAACCGGAAGCATAAACTCATCTCCTAAATCCAAAGCATCAATTCTGAACCAAACAGCCGCATCTTTTCTGCCTATAATCCGACAACATAAAACATATCCTGCAACAAGTGAAACAAGCCGTACGGATTAAACGAAACAAAAACGACGCACAACATACAGAACATAGTATACAGCAGAACGGTTTTATTTTCCGCATCAAATATTTTGACTTTATGCTCAAAATAGGCGGTTTTTATGATTTCCAAATAAGCTTTTGCCAGAACGAGAAGAAAAAGCAGAACAATCCCCAAGCTGACGTAACAGCCGTTTTTCAGAAGTTCGGAAACAGCGCCAAGCTGCCCCGTAAACCCGGCCAACGGCGGCAGCCCTATCATGGAAAACAGGCTGACCAGAAGCGCTCCGGTCGTGTACGGGCGGGTTTCGGCAAGACCGGACAAAGATGTTGTTGCCGCCAAATACTCGCCATGGCTTTTCAGGCTGTAAAAAACCAGATAGCCGCCGTTCAGGCTCAGCGTATAAACAAAAAGGTAAACAAACGCGGCAAAGTCCGTTTCAATTCTGAAAAAAGACAGCAGGAGAAGCACTACCCCGAAGTGGTACATAGAACTGTATGACATAATACGGTGCAGGTTTATTCTGGCATTAGCACCAACGGCTCCGAACACGGCGGACAACAGGGCGAATCCGACATATACCGGCGCCAGCGCCGCTTTATACGGGGCGAGAAGTTCTATGTTCAGTTTTATAAATGCTCCCCAAAGCGCAACGGGCGCAACCAGGGCAAAGTAATGGCTGACCGGCAGTATCCCCCTGCCGGCCTTGTCTTCCGCCATTATATGAAACGGCGCAATGCCAAGCGAATATAAAAAGGGGACGACAATTGCCACCGCCGCCAAAAACAGAGGCAGAGAAGCCGTATTTCCGGAAAACAGCGCATAAAGTTCCGAAAAATCGACCGCTCCGTCCTGTATATAATTCAAGAACCCGAAACCCGCAGCAAAAACAAGGACAATCACGGCCGATACGCCCATATACCGCACGGCGGCTTCTGACGGCAGCTTTTCATAGCTGATGCCAAGCAGGCGGTAGTTGATGAAAATCAGAAGTATATAGCAGAAAAGCAGCGCCACCAGATTAGATGCAGCCAGCAGCAGGTCTATGCCTATCAGTGCGCAAAGGACTAAAACATAGTATCTGCAACCTGTCCGGTTTTCGACGGAAAACCAGGCTGACGACAACCCAAGCATAATATATGCCAAGAAGCCCGCCAACAGGCTGAACAGCAAAGTATAGGCATCATTTGCAAAATAGAGCGGGCTGAAAGTCTTATCGTAAAAAACAATGTTCCAGAATATGGACGCCAACAGCCAAAAACGGGATACCCGGGCGTAAAGCCGCGCCGATTCATATGACAGCATATACAATATGCCCAGGTGCACAATCCCCATCAACAACGACAATTCGGGAAGCGTATAAACAAGCTGGTGCAAAATCACGTCTTTTTCTCCTAAAATACAAACCACAACGGCTTAAAAAACGAAAAGAACAATACCAACAGGCAGCCGATATAAACGGCAAAATGGAGATTGGGCAAATCCGCCCCCAGAATACAGGCCGACGCTGCGTTGCTTTTGTCTTTCATCCGGTACAATTCTTCCAACAGCGACAACGCCACCATAAACAAAGACAGCATTACCATTATTCCCAAAATCAGGTTATAGTTAAATATTTCGGAAATAATGAGAAAATTGTTCCAGAACAGCGACGTTACCGGCAACCCGATACCGGCAAGGACAAACAGGGACAGACATTTTGACGTCCGCGGCATATAACATAAAATTCCGCCGGCACTGTATATCCCGAGTTCTTTTTTCTGATGCTCAATATGGCTGATGAGGAAGGACAGAACCGTTACAATAATAATATAGGAAAACAACGAATAGCCGATATTCTGCGTCAACACGTCCGTCGGCAGAAATACGCTGGTCAGATAAAGCAGGTAATAAACTGTCGTATAGGCAAAAAGTTTGTAGCGGATATCTTTATGGCTGAGACTGACCAGCGAGATAAACAGCATAGTTACAATGCAGACAATCTCGAAAACCGGCGCATATACGGCTATGGTCGCCGGCACGCTGTTAGGCCAAAAACGGATAAACCCATACAGCCCGACAAGCGGGATCAGATTGCCGACCAAAAATACCAACGGATTTTTCAGGCTGGCATTGATTGACGATATCCAGTAATGGAACGGCCATATCGGCAGCCGGGAGATAAAAGCGAGAAAAATGCCAAGCCAGACACAGTATTCCGTACAGCCGCTCAGCTCCAAGCGCCCGGCCGCATTCAGCGGAACATTATCCCCGTTGAAATTATACATTGTCAGAACCGCAACCAGCAAAAGCAGCGCCCCGATAAGGTTATAGAGGCTGAAACGGATTAAAACCGTTTTTTTGCGCTGGCTTCCATAGGTACTTATCAAAATAATCAGAGGAGCTCCGGAAGCGGCAAAAAAGATATAAAAAGACAGAATATCCGCAGCAACAAAATAACCGTTTACAAGGCTGACAAACAGCAGTTCTGACGCTATCAGCGTTTTGGAACGTTCCGTCCGGCGGCGGTCCAAACAAAGTTCTGCAATCAGAAAAGCCATATTGACGCTCAAAATCAGCAACAGGGAAAAAACATCAGCCCCCAGACTAATCCGAACTGGCGGAAAATCAAACCAGGAGAATTTCTCCATCAGCTGCAGCCCCGCTTTTTGCATATCCAACAGGGAAAAGCCATATAAAACCATGCCGACATTCAGCATCAGGCTTAAAATGGAAACGTTATATACGTTTTCGGCCGCATAATTACGGTCGTTCTTGGCGGTCAGGGCAAAAAACGACCCGGCCAAAGGAATTATTACCAACAACAGCAGCACATACGAACTCACGGCAGTTCACTCCTATAAAAAGATACGACAAATGCCAAAATTCCCAACAGGATAAAAACAAAACAGGCCATATAACTTTTACGGTTTATCTTGAAAAATACCGACAGCCCCAACCGATTGAGTGCGGAGAGCCCCGCCGTTATAATCTTTTCGGAAAAAACAAAATCAACCAACAGCCATAAAGTCCGGCTGATATACATCAGCGGCGTAACCAGAGCATAAAAGAAAAAGCTTTTGCTTAAGTCTTCCTTTTGCAGCCATTCAATGCCGTACACAGCCCGCAGGCGCGACAAAGGCAACAAAACAATGCCCGCCAGAAACAGAACCATAAAGGTTATATTATAAGGCGTAAAGGCATCTAAAACCCAAGAGCCATATATCAACAGCGAAAAATTAACGACAAATGACAACGGGCGGAGCGGATTTGGATTCAGGCTTTCCAAACGCCGGGTATGCGGCGACCTGTATATCTGATTTAAAACAAGCGCCACAGCGGCTAAAACAGCTGCACCGCCTCCCAAAATCCAGCCAGATGCAGCAAAGTTCCCTGCAATTTTCCAGACGACGGCAAAAAATACGTTTGCGGCCAGGATAAGCTGCATCAGCGTTGCATTCATCAGAACAGAATTGGTTTCCCGGCTGTTCAGCATTTCGCTGACCCGCACTTCATGATTCTGATAAAGATATATTTTCAGCAGCAACAGATTAAAAAAGCAGGCAGCGACATAATAGCCGGCGCAGAGCCAGTTCCAGGCAAATCCGTTTTTAACCAGCAACAGCAGCAAAAATCCGATAAATCCCATATTCAGATACACCAGTTTCTTTTTTATATTGTCAACGACGACAAAATATACAATACCCGCAACCATTGTCAGCGTTCCTATAATTTTCAACAACGGAAGCGCCAAATCCGAAACGGTAACGAGGCTGTTCAGACGCAGCAGCACAATAATCCCGGCGAGAGGCGCAAACAGCATATTCACGGCACTCATCCGCTGAAAACGGGCAGCATGCAAATCCAGCAAATAACTTTGAAACATAAAACATCCGGTTTTTACTAAAAGTGCGACGGCTGTCACAAGCCCGACAAAATCCCGATGCCGGCCAATTTCTTCATAATACGGAAGACGGTTTAATTCCAAACTCTGTAATTTTCCGCAGGCAAGCGCCATAACCATAAACAGGCACATATCGGCAAAAAAGTTATACACCACATAGCGGCGCGACGAATCGACGTCTTTTAATATCAGGTACCCTAAAATATCGGTTATAAATACAGACGTAATAAGCTGGACATAGTTTTCTGCACAAACAAGCAGGCTTAATGATACAAAATTCCAAGTTACAAGCGCATTAAATGCGCTCTTTTTTTCTTCATAGCGAAAAATATTATTGTGCAAAATCGTAATCAAAGACATGAAAAACAACGGCAGCAGTAATTCTGCGTCTTTGGGCTCCGGATGAAAATCAATGGTTATATCCCCTACCCGGGAAGTATTCCATAAAAAGGAAAAACCTTCATTCCCGCCATTTAACAACTTGCCGGAAAAATCTATAAACAAAAAGGCCGCAGCAAAAAACATCAGCCACGACACTAAGCGGTCATACTTCATTCTCAGTCTCAGAAACCCCACGAGACCGACAATAACCATATATGCCATTATTTCTATCATTTATCCCCAAGCCCTTTCATCTTATCCTTGCAGAATCTACATCAGCCGGAGTTTAGGGGAAAGATATTACTTAATCAAGGCTTTTACATCTTTTACTATACGCACGGGAACAACATATTCGCGAGCCACATCTTCATTTTCTACTTCGACAATCAGCATAGAACTGACAGATTTTAATGGCAAGCGAGCCTCTTTCGCAACATTTTCAAAAACGACAGCACTGTCTTTTGTCCGGTATAACAAGGCCGTAGCACCGCCATCATAGACGAAACGCGGATTTTCGGGGCTTCCGGCTCGGGAATTTATTATAATCAGGATATCGCCTTCTTCATTCTGCAAAATATCATATCTGCTTTCCTGATCAACTTCTTTCATTGTGGACATTTTCACCTCTTATAAAAGCTTGTTATTTTGTATTTTATGTTTTTTTAGCACATAATAGTTAACAAATAAATAGCCATGTGAAAAAAAATTATATTTTTTTATTGACTATCTGATTTTTATCCTTTATAAGTCCATTTCAGTTGAGTTGAGGGCCCGTAGCTCAGTCGGTAGAGCATTTGACTTTTAATCAAAGGGTCATGGGTTCGAATCCCGTCGGGCTCACCAATTGCAACACCTTCCTTTTTGGAGGGTGTTTTTTTGTTTAAAGACCTGATGTAATCGTAAGGTTTCCTTAGGGTGTACGAGATTTTACGGTCTGTAGTTTGGCGGCGGATTTTAGACTTTTAGTCGCTTCTTTTTAGACTTTTGCGGTCGTTTTTAGACTCTTGGCTTGTGTCTTTTGACGAAACAACCACAATATATAGTAGCTCTTAACATTTAGACAATTTTGTCCTTGCTCGCTCATTTTTAGACTTTTAAGGGGCTTTGCAGCCCCTTTCTTTTATATATCGGCGTTGCTTATCAGCAATTCTGCGGCCTGTTTTCCGGGTTGTATTCCGGTGGTGTAGCGGGTGTTTACTTCTTTTATATAAAAGCCTTTGAATATTGTCCTGATTTCCGGCACATCGTTAATACTCATTATAAATTTGCCTTTTATGCCCTTTAAGAGCTTGGACAGTTCGGCAAAATCTGCCCGGCTGGTACCCAGCTGATAGGCCAAAACGATTGAGGCAACCCAGCTGCCGATTACCAGGATATTTTTGAACATAACGCCTCCACAATATTTAAAAAATGCCCACAGTAACAAATATGAAAAAGACAATATTACTATGAAGCACGATACTACTGTGATAAAAATATATGACATTTCTGCATCTGCTGAGTCTGGATGTTTTGTAGATGATGAGTTCGTTCACTCTGAAATTGTTTTATCCGATGAATTTTTGAAACTTTATGAACCTTCAAGTAGTTGCGTCGGTGTTTTCATCAAAGAGGATTCTATAAAATCTAAGCTTCTCCCGTCCGATACCGCAATCGTTGATACTGGCATTACAACATTTGAGGATGACAATATTTATGTCTTTTCCTACGAGAACCATTGCTATATTAAGCAATTACAGAAGCTTGGCCGCTAAATAAAAAGCCTTAATTCGGATTACGAAAATTGAAGCTTCATTCCTGAAGAAGAAGGTAACAAATTCAAAATTGTCGGAAAATTAAAGCTTATTATCAGAAAACCATAATTGCACAAATTTTAATCAAAAGAGTCTAAAAATAACCGTTAAAAATGCTCATTTTATCGCTATTGAGTCTAAAAACGGTTATTTTAAATATTTTCACAAAAGCCAAGTAAACAAACGAGTTGCAGGCGATTTTGAAAGGTTATTAAAGTCTAAAAATGATTGCCTCCCCACAGTAATTTTTGCGAATCCTTTGTTCAATGGGGGAAGTGTTAATATAGGATTCTAACAATGTAGAAGATGATTTTCTTTCTCTTCTTGATGAAGTCGCAGTGCCTGATATAACATTTAAATGCATATATACCTTAACAGGTGCAAATGGCTTGTATGAAATTTATTTAGAAGAAAACCCAAAAGATGGAATTAAATAGTTGAGGATTACATTGTTGAACAAATCTATGCCAATTAGCATCATCTTTCCTGTCATCTGAAAAATAATCCGATATTTTTCTTTATTCTATAAAAGTTTGTATATCAATTATCTGAGCGCATAATGTCTATTACAACTAACTCCGACTTCGTACCGGTTTTAAATCTGACTGCCCAATCCGAAAGTCCCGACGTGACGACGAAATTCGTCCGCCCGCGGCGTTCAATACCATAGGTTTTGTCGTTAGCCCCTATCCACTCCCCAACTTTATTCAAAGGGAAGAGCTGCCCGCCGTGAGTATGCCCCGAAAGAACCAAATCCACTCCCGCTTTTGCCTCTTTTTCATAATCATTAGGCTGGTGATCCATTACAATGATAAATTTGTTTTTATCCAGTCCTGAAACAAGTTCTTCCATATCTGCCCGAAAACCTCCCCTTTGAATTTCTGAAAAATCCCGGCGTCCGACAACATAATATGTATTATCTATCAACACCGTTTTATCCTGCAGGACTCGGATATTGTTTTTTTCCAATTCCGCAATTAACTCGTCTCCGGTAAAACCTCTGACTTCCGGAGCATGATACCCTTTGTCATGATTGCCAAAAGCAAAATAAACGCCATACTTCGTTTTAAGCGTTCCCAGCGACCGGCACGCCGAAACCATTTCTTCACGCGTCGTACCGTCATCCACAAAATCCCCCACAATCAACACAATATCCGGATTCAATTTTTGTATTTTTCTAACATGCCGTTCAAAACCTTTACCACCAAACGTCGTTCCGATATGGGAATCTGCAAACTGAACAATACGCAATTTTTGTCCGGCCTTTTCTGATACAACCGTATAAGACGTTGTCCAGACATGGTGGTTCAAATACCAGCCTAAACCAAGAACAGCACAGCTTAACACAATAGCAGCAATGCCGGCATAATAATATTTGAATGGCTGTTTCCGAAAATGTCCGGCCAAATAAAATACTAAATCGCACAGCAGCCAGATACAGGCAAAGTGAAGCAAACATACAACAGCATTAACAAGGTTTATGGTCAGGCTAAGCGCTGCAAAAATTAACAGTATTAATACAAATCCGGCTGTTTTCCGGCATTGCGCATTATTTCCGTTCCGGTCAAACATCTTCATAAATCCAAATCTGGCTACTCTGCCGCTTAAATAAATCAATCCGGCTCCAGCAGATATGATGACTATTCCCAAAATTATATACCACATTAACATATTTCGTTTTTCCCTTTCGTTTCTGTATCTTATCTTTCTGCCCCAAGCGTAATCCTACCTAATTTTCCTGCAATTCAAATGATTGCAATCAATTTATATTTTTCGTTCCCTTTGCCGTTTTTCCACATAATTTGGCAGATGCCCCTTGCTGATAAACACACTCAACAACATTTACAGTGTCCGCCGGACTGAAATCCCACTCCAAGTTATCCTACGAGCACAACAATTTTGCGGTTCATCCGTTTTATTTTGCAGAAAAACTAATGTCTGTTCTATGCCCAATATTCCGGCAAGTATTTCCGCTGTATCTGCTCCGGCGGACAATTTGCAAGAATTCAGACGTTTCATAGTTTCTCTCTATGTGATTAGTATAATTTTTAGAGTAAGCTCTAAGTCAAGATGTTTTTTTTATTTTTACCTATGGCTGTTTTAGCCATTGCTTATCATCCTATTTTGGGAAAATTCCCTGTATTTTACACTATTCGCAATCCCGTCAACAGGGCGATTAATACCTGTCGTGTTTTTCGCCACAATCAAGCCTCCGTATTTTTCCCATGTCTTCCTGGGTTAAACTGAAATCAAATATATCCATATTTTCTTTTATATGTTCTGGATTTTGGAAATCGGGGATTACGATGATGTTCCGCTGTAAATTCCAGCGCAGTACCAATCCCGATAATCGGCATTTTATAGCCTTTATCATGCTTATATTATAATATGCTTTTCAGGCATATCATAATATCTCGGAGAAAAATTTATGGAATTCAGAGTACTGCGCTATTTTTAGCTGTACCTGAGAAGGAAAAACAACAAAGGCTTCCGACTTTCTGCATATAACACAGCCGCCCTTCTCAAAGCTGCTGAAAAGCCGGAGGAAAAATCGGCTGGATAATGGCTGCTGAATTTGGCATTCTCACCCAATCGGCGGATTTATCAAAATACAGTTTGTCCAACTTCCTGTTAAAGACATCTGGGGCGTTATTATGCCTTCAAAAGACGAATTGGCACGAAGACAAAACATTTCCAAGTCCTATTTAATCTGGTTGTCGCTGATATGCTCGCAACGGTATCTGGTCAAAACATCTTTTCGCGATGAATTTCAAGGGTGGTTCAGTTCTGATTTCAAAAAACTGAATATAACGACGGCTCATAATTTGGTTTATAATCCGTTTTTCTGGCCGGACAAAGTACCGGATATATCCTGACCCCGAATAAACTTGTCAATGCTAAGGACAATACTGTTTGTTTCCGGCCGTTTACGCCTGCTCCGAAAACCTGATTAGCCATTGTTTGGAAAAAATATCGTTTTTTCACCTGTTGCAAAATTTTTTAATGCCCTGCAAAAAAATTTATTGGATAAACAACAACCGGTACTTTCCTGTGCCTATTAATCCGGCGAGAGCCGTCTTTGCGCTGCAGGCCTTTTACAAACCAAACGCGTTCCCGTAATTTTTTAAGGAGACTATAATGATATACGGATATGTCAGAGTATCTACAGACAAGCAATCTTTGCAAAACCAAGAATTTGAAATCAACAATTTCTGTCAAATGCAACAAATTAAAATTGACAAATGGATTGCGGAAATGATTTCCGGCACAAAGGATTTTGAAAAACGAAAATTGGGAATTCTGCTCAAAAAATTAAAAAAGGACGATATCCTGATTTGTTCTGAAATTTCCCGTCTGGGACGAAATCTCCTGCAAGTCATGACCATTTTAAATTTCTGTATGCAAAAAGAAATACAAGTATGGACAATCAAAGACAACTATCGGCTGGGAGCAGATATCCAATCCAAGGTTCTGGCTTTTGCCTTTTCGTTATCTGCGGAAATTGAACGAAACCTCATCAGCCAAAGAACAAAAGAAGCCCTTTCACGCATCAAAGCCAGCGGTCGAAAGTTAGGAAGACAATTCGGCAGCAGGAACAAAAAACACATTTTGGACGGAAAAGAAAAGGACATCCTTAAACTTATCAATAAAGGCCTGCCCAAAAAACAGATAGCCAAGCTGATGCGGGTCAGCATTTTTACTCTTTACCAATTTTTGAAAAACAACCCGTACCAAAACGGCTAATCGTATATAGCACGGATATTTTTAATCTGACGAACGTTTAATTCTTAATATTGTACAGAACCAAAGTTCATTGTTCCGCATAAGCTTTTTAGCCGAATCTTATGAGATAAGTAGATTTATAGCTTGACTTTCATGGGATTAAAGGAGTATAAGAATTAAACGTTCGTTAAACGCATAACCGCGCAATTTTGTTTTATGCGCTTC
>URXV01000002.1 GCA_900551865.1 uncultured Rickettsiales bacterium | reverse complement strand
CCGCCCTATATACAGCCGGTTTTCGCCGCTCGCCTGCCGCAACGTCAGCCAACTCTCGCCATACGGCCGCCCGATATACAATCGGTCTTTGCCGCTCGCCTGCCGCAACGTCAGCCCGCTCTCGCCGCGCGGCCGCAGCAGCCCGCCCCATATTGCCCGTTTCATAATATCCGTCCGAGCTGCCGCCTATTTCATAATATCCGCCCAAATTTCCGCCGGCAGCGTTCCCCCGCCGATTTCTTTCATCGGGCTGTTGTCGTCGTTGCCGACCCATACCGCCGCCGTGTACCTGTCGTTTGAACCGATAAACCAGGCGTCGCGGTAATTTTGCGACGTGCCGGTTTTGCCGCGCGCATTTTTAACTTTCCTCGCCCGTTTTCCGGTTCCGCCGGTAACGACCTCCCGCAGCAGGATATTGATGTTCTGCACCGTTTCCGGCTTCAAAACCCTTTCCTTTCCCGGCGAATGGTACTGGTAAAGCAGATACCCGTCCGTATCCGTAACTTCGCGGATGGCGTATGGAAACACCGCATAGCCGCCGTTTGCCGTCGCCGCGTACGCCGCCGCCATATCCAAAACGCGCACTTCCGCCGCCCCGAGAATAATAGACGGCTCGTCCTTAACCCCAGTCGTAATTCCCAGTTTCAGCGCCGTACTGATAATGTCCTCCAAATTCAGATACGTCGCCAGATCTACCGTCGCCACGTTCAGCGACTGGGCAAACGCCTGTTTCAGGCTGACCGCGCCGCGAAATTTCCGGTCATAGTTCTGCGGTTCCCAGTCGTCAATCCGGATAGGCTCGTCCGCCAGCAGTTCATCGGGGGAAAAACCGTTTTCAAAGGCGGTCAGATACACAAACAGCTTAAACGAAGAGCCTGCCTGCCGCAATGCCTGCGTCGCCCGGTTAAACTGGCTCTTGTTATAGTCAAATCCGCCCGCCATCGCCTTAATCGCGCCGTTACGGTCCAAAACGACCACTGCTCCCTCGCTGACGCCGTTCTGCCGGTTGGCGCGGATATATTTGCGCAGGATATATTCTGTCCGCTGCTGCAAATCATAATCCAGCGTCGTCCTGACATAAATGTCATCGCCCCTGTCTTTGAGCAGATTCGGCAGCTCGCCCATAACATAATCGCCAAAGTACCTCGCGCCGAGAATTTTGCCGTTATTTGCCTCCCCGATAGGCAGATTGATGGCGTTTTCCCATTCTTTAAGCGAAATGGAACCGGCGCGCCGCATGAGTTTCAGCACGACTTCCGAACGCTCCAGCGCCAGTTTTTTGTTCCTTAGGTAGTTGTACTTGCTCGGTGCCTTCAACGCCCCTGCCAGAATCGCTGCCTCGCGCAGGTTCAAATCCTTTGCCTGCTTGTTAAAAAAACGTTTGGCCGCTGTATTCAGCCCGTACGCGCCGCTGCCGAAAAACACCCGGTTCAGATATATGTTCAAAATCTGTTTCTTGGTAAAATGCTTTTCCAGCCACTGTGCCAGCAGATATTCCTGCACCTTGCGCCGAATACTTTTTTCCCGGGTCAGAAACAGGTTTTTCGCCACCTGCTGCGTAATCGTCGACGCGCCCTGCGCATACCGCATCTTGGCAATATTGACAGCCATCGCTCGCGCAAACCCGATATAGTCAAAACCTCCATGCTTGAAAAAGCGCCGGTCTTCGGTATCAATCACCGCCTGATAAACATACGGCGGCAAATCGTCCACATCGACAGGTTTGGCAAACAACGCGCCGTAAGACGTGATTTCCCGCCCGTCCGCCGCCAGAATTTTCACCCCGGCCTGCCGTTCGACATACGCCGCCTTGGAAAAGTCCGGCAGCGTCCGGTAACAGTAATAAACATAGAGGCCGGCAAATAATGCCAAAACCAGCCCCAGCCACAAAGCCCCCATAAACAGCTTCAGTTTCCACGGCTTCCGGCTTTTTGCGCCGCGTTGTTTCTTTTTCGGTATGCTTTTTTTCCGATTCGGTGCCCTGTCCGGCTGCACGCTCTTTTTCAATGTTCTTTTCTTTAATGCTGCCTTTGCCATATTCTGCTCCATACGATAGCTTTATGGCATAATAGCGCACCGTTGGTTAGAAAAGATTTAATATCGGAAGATATTTGCCTGCACCCAAGCACCAGACGCTTGCCTCTCCGGCGCCTGCCGCTCCGGCACCGATAGGAGCGCCCTCCCCCTCTCGCGCCAAATCTCTGTTGCTACTCCCCTTGCCGTCTTTCCTGTTCCACGCCCTTTTGCCGCCTCTCTGCCGCCGCCTCGCTGCCACCGCCTCTCTGCCACCGCCTCTCTGCCTCTCCCTCTCGCGCCAAATCTCTGTCTTCACTCCAACTCAGGCCGAATATTCCCGGCTTTTATGAAACAGTGCTGCTTTCTCTGCCGTTAAAGGCTGCGCCGCCGTTTTAATCTCGCTCTTTTTCACCTCGCCGCGCGCTGCAATTTCGGCCTTCATCTCTGCCGACACTTTTGCCGGACGGGCTGCAGCCGTAAGGCCGCCTTTCTGCTCAATCGCCGCTTCCCCGTTCTCATTAACGACCCCGGAAATATCGCGCGCCGCCAACCCGACGTCAATTGCCGTGCTCGCCGCCGTTCCCAACCCCGGCAGACACCCCAGAGCGCCGGAAGCCATTTCTCCGCAGGCGCCTTTCCAATCTCCGTCTTTAAGGCGCTGCCATGCAAAATACGCTCCTGCGCCAAGGCTGACCAGCGGGATTTTCTTCAAAACCGATTTTCCGACCGCCGTACCTGCCGTTTTGGCAACGGTCTTTGTAACGGCTTTGCCCACCGCTGTCTTTGCCACTGCCTGCCCGGCTTTCTCCGCCGTCTTGCCGACGGCTTTGGCGACTTTTGTATTAGAAACAGCTTTTTCCGCCTTGTCGTATGCCCGTCCCAGCAGGGTCTCGTTCAAAATTTCCGCCCCGCCGTCAATCGCCGCGTCAACAGCCCGGTCAAACTTCGCATTGGCTGCTGCTGCCTGCGCCAGAATACCCGCCTGTTTCACCGCCTGCTCAGCTATTTGTTCTGCCGTCAGCGCCGCCGTTCTAGTCCCGCCTTTGGCTGCCAGTTTTTGCTCAAGCTTATCCATAGATTCCGCGGCCATTTCCTTAACCGGAGTCACTTTTTGCTCCAGTGCCGCATTTTGCTGCACAAAACCCTTTTCCCGCGCTTCTTTTTCCCGCAGGCGCTCCCCCATCATCTTAATCGTTTCCGACGACGGCACCCAGTGGGGACTGAAATCCTTAATGCCCGCCTCAGCCAGTTCCCTTTGGATACGAGCCTCATGAGTGCGGGCGATTGCTCCAACGCCTTTTTCGTGTTCCTGCAAAAAAAGCTCAATGTCTTTGGCCGGAAAGTCATACACAACTCCCGCCTGCGCCATTCCCAGCGATGCCAGATTGTTCTTGTCAAACTTTATATTTTTAAGTTCCGGATTTAAATCGCAAAGCTCCGCCCACTCTTTCTGATACTCGCTCACTCTCTGCTCGTAGTTTCCGTATTGCAGATTCTGCCACGCCTGAATATAAGCCTTTCTTTTATCAGGCTTCGGACTAACGATTTTTCTTCCTGTGCCGTCTATCCGCGTCTCAAAACAATTATCCCTCCCGTTGCCTTTCTGAAAAATACTAGCGCCACCGTGTTTGACAGCCTGTTTTCTGTGGTATTCAACATCAGACATTCCGTCCGGAAACTTATAACCGCCGCCGATGGCAATGCCGAGTTTCTTCTCCGCTTCCGGAATGCTCTCTTTTCCGTCAATAACGCCATCTGCATACAAATCGGCAACCATCTTCTTTATCTTCTCTTCCGATGGTATCTTTTCCCACCATTTTTTCTTGAGTTCGGGACAAATGCGAACCATCTCGTCATAATACTCTTTACCGCTGAAACTTTTTGACCGAGCAAAAATATCGTCCATAATGTCCGCATACGTCATACCGCTGAATTCTTCGCTCATTGCCGCTCTCCCGCCAAATATCTCAATAATTGCTAACATAATACCACAAAATTAACACTCTGTAAACAAAAAACGCACAATCGCCGCTTTTCCCTTTACCTTACGCATTTTGCCTGCTATATTCCTTCCATCTGGAATATTGAGGAAAAATACATGACAAACACGCAAGATGCCAAAGAAAAAGTATGCCTGATAGACGGCTCGGGATATATCTTCCGCGCCTTTTTCGCCAGCCCGCAGATGACCAACCCCGAGGGGCTGCCCGTCAACGCCGTTTACGGCTTCCTCAATATGTTCTTAAGCCTGACCGCCAATATCAAATGCGACTACTGCCTCGTGCTGTTTGACGCCAAGCGTCAGAACTTCCGCAATGAGTTTTTCCCTGAATACAAGGCCACCCGCCCCGAGCTTCCGCCGGAGCTGAAACCGCAGTTTGACCTCATCCACGAAGCCGTTGAAGCTCTGAACCTGCGCTGGCTGCAAATGGAGGGGTATGAAGCCGACGACCTGATTGCCACCTATACCGCGCTGGCGTTAAAAGACGGCAAAGACGTTACCGTCGTTTCCGCCGATAAGGACTTAATGCAGCTGATACGCCCCGGCGTCGAGTTCTACGACGGCATGAAAAACAAGTTTTTCACTCCCGAAGACGTCAAAGAAAAGTTTGGCGTCTATCCCGAACGCGTTACCGACGTGCAGGCGCTCGCGGGCGATTCCACTGACAACATCCCCGGCATTCCCGGCATCGGGCTGAAAACCGCCGCCGAGCTGGTCAATATGTTCGGCTCGCTGGAAGGCGTACTGGAACACGCTGCCGAAATCAAACAAAACAAACGCCGCGAACTGGTTATGGCGCATAAAGAAGACGCGCTTATCTCCCAAAAGCTCGTTACCCTGAAACCTGACGTGCCGGTCGAACTGCCGCTAAAAGACCTGCGTTGTATGGCGCCGCATCAGGATGTACTGATAAGCCTGCTCGACCGCCATGCTTTCAAAAGCCTCAAAAACAAAGCCTTAAACTGGCTCAAACAGCGCTGCGGCGACCTGCCGGAAGAACCCGCCGCTACGGCTTACAAGCCTGTTTACTCGCTGGTTCAGACCCCGGCGGAGCTTGATGCACTCGCTGCCGCCGTTCGCGCCGAAAACGCCTTTGCCTTCGGCGTCCACACCGCCGGTGAAAAATTCTTCGGCCTGTCGGTCAGCTTGAAAAATGCCCGCGCGTTTTACATACCGATTTCGGTGCCCGCCCCTGCGGCGGCAATCCCGGGCGACCTGTTCGCCCCTGCTGCGACTTCCGATGACCTCTTCGCTCCCGCCGCAACTTCCGGCGACCTCTTTTCCAACAACCGTTCCGAACCCGCCGCCCCCAATACAACCTCCCAGTCAGGTTCTCCCGCCGCTATCTCCATCTCCCTGCTTAAAGAATTTATTCAGAGCCTGTTCGCCGACGCTTCCGTCCTCAAAATCTCCCTGAACCTGAAAGATAACCTGCACCGGCTGGAAGAAGCCCTGCAAACGGAACTTTCCCCCTTCCCGTACGACGATGTGGCGATTATGTCCTACGACCTTAACAGCTCCGCCGTAACCCACACGCTGCCCGCCCTCGCCGCCGAGTTTCTGGAAACGCCGCTCAAAAGCGCCGCCCCCGAATACAAAAAAACCGACTTTTCGCTTATGCCCGCCGCCGACGCGCTGCATTTCTTTGCCGAAGAGGCGGATTATACCTACCGGCTGTACAGCCTCTTTGCCCCGCGCCTGCTGCCGGAAAAAAAGCTCTTCGTCTACGAAGGGATTGACCGCCCGCTTTCCGCCGTGCTCTGCGACATGGAACGCGCCGGCATTATGCTTGACACGCTGCGCTTAAAACGGCTGGATTCGCAGTTTGACGAGGAAATGCGCAAAATCTCGCAGGAAATCTACCAGCTTGCCGGCGAAGAGTTTAACCTCAGTTCCCCCAAACAAATCGGCGAAATCCTTTACACCAAATTCGGGCTGAAAGGCAAAAAACACACCTCCGGCTCACTGAACACCAGCGCCGAGGTCTTGGAACAGATGGCCGAAGAGCACGAACTGCCGCGCCGCATACTGGACTGGCGCCAGTATCAGAAGCTGAAATCCACTTACACCGCGGCGCTGCTCGCCTTAATGGACAAGAACCACCGCATTCACACCACCTACAGCCAGATATCGGTCAACACCGGACGCCTGTCCTCGCTTAACCCCAACTTGCAGAACATCCCGGTACGCACGCCAATCGGGCGCGAACTCCGCGAATGTTTTATCGCCAAACCCGGCTGCAAACTGATAGCCGCCGACTACTCGCAGGTTGAGCTGCGCCTGCTCGCGACCATTGCCGACGTTAAATTCCTTCAGGAAGCGTTCCGCGAAGGCGTGGATATTCACCGCAAAACCGCTGCCCAAGTCTTCGGCATTCCATACAACGAGGTGGACGCCGGGCACCGCCGCCGCGCCAAGGCGATAAACTTCGGCATCGTTTACGGCATTTCCGCATTCGGGCTGTCCAAGGAGATTGAAACATCCCCCGCCGAAGCCCAGCGCTATATTGACGCCTACTTCGCCAATATGCCGGAAGTCAAGGCCTATATGGACGCGACCATAAACTTCGCCCGCCAAAACGGTTACGTCCTGACCCCGTTTAACCGCAAAATCACGATTTTCGGCATTCAGGACAACAACAAGCGTCTGGCGTCGTTTGCCGAACGTGCGGCCATCAATGCGCCGATACAGGGCGGCGCCGCCGACATCATCAAACTGGCGATGAACAAAATCGCCGCCGCCCTCACCGAAACCGGGCTGAAAACCCGTATGCTGCTGCAGGTGCACGACGAACTGGTGTTTGAAGCGCCGCTTGACGAAGTGGAAACCGCCGCCGCGCTGATAAAACGGGAAATGGAAAACATCGCCGGCATAGACCTCAAGGTTCCGCTGATTGCCGACATCGGTATCGGCGACAACTGGGGCAAGGCGCATTAAAGGTGCCCCGGCAACAATCAGCCCCCCGCCGACACCGGCGAGGCAAAGCGCATTAAAGACGCCTCTCGCCGAAACAGCCGGCCCACGGCCCGCTGACGCCGGCGGAACAAGGCACATTAAAGACACCTCCCGCCGCAACAATCGGCCACCACCCCTCCGACGCCGGCGGAGCAAGGCACATTAAAGACGTTTTATTACTAAAACACAGAAAAAGAAAGGACAACCAATGATTATATTTGACTTGGACGGAACTCTCCTCAACACGGCAAAAGACCTGGAAGTCGCCTTAAACTACGCCCTGCGCGCCCACGGCTTCCCCGAAAAGACCGAAGCCGAAACGCTGGCGTTGCTCGGCAACGGCATTGACGTTCTAGTTGCCGGAGCCATCCCCGGTGGCCGGCAGAACCCGGATTTTGAACCCGCCTACGCCACGTTCAAAACCTACTATTCCGCCCATCTGAACGATTACACCGCCCCCTACCCCGGCATCATCCCGCTGTTACAGGAGCTGCAAAGGCGCAACGTCAAAATGGGCATCGTTTCCAACAAATTTGACGAGGGCGTCAAGGCGCTGGCGGCAAAGTTCTTCGGCGGGCTGATAGACTATGCGCAGGGCGTGAGCGATACCGTAAAGAAAAAACCCGCTCCCGACGCCGTTTTTGCGCTGATTGCCGCCCAAGACGCCGCCGCCGAACCCAACATATACGTCGGCGATTCCGAAGTGGATATTGAAACCGCCCGCAACGCCGGCCTGCCCTGCATAAGCGTCTCCTGGGGCTTCCGCACCCGGCAGGCATTGCAGCAAATCGGCGCTGAAATCATTATTGACCGCCCGGAAGAACTGCTGAAACATATCTGACGGCTCAAATGCCCCCCGCTGACAAACCGCGTTTCCGAGGCATCTCCTTTTACCCGCGATAAAACTTTCCCTCAGCCTTGAGCTTCTTAAAATGCTCTGCGTCACGGTATTTAAAAACTTTTGCGGGGTTTCCGCCTGCAATCGCATACGGCGGTATCTCGCCGTGCACGACGGCACCGCCCTGAATAATCGCCCCTTCGCCGATTTTCGTTCCCGGCAAAATCAAAACCCGCGCTCCAATCCAGACAAAATCGCCGATAACCACATCGCGAAAATTTAACGTATCGTCATACGGAATGGCATCTCCCTCATAATTGTGATTTTGTGTAATAATCATGCAGTCGCCAGCAGCAATGACATACGACCCGATATCCACCCTTCCCTTACCGGTAATCTTCATGCCGTGAAAGCGCACGTTATCGCCCAATGTTGTATTGCGGTTCACCTTGCTCGGCCCGGCAACATACAGGTTCCTGCCCGTTTTTTTCGCCGTACGGCGGATTTTTGAAACATACGGATTCCGATAGTCCCCACACCACAAAAGGTTCTCCAGCCGCTTTAAAAACGGCTTGCGGTATTTTTCGACCGGCATCAGATAACTCAACAATTTGGCTAACGTTTTCATTCTAAAATCCTCCGTTCAATTGTCGAAATAAAACCGTCGTTTTATTTCATATCCTTTAGTTTATATTATCTCCTTGTATTTGCAAGGAGATTTTCTCTGTTAAATTGTTGCAAAAAAACGACCCTTTAAATACAGCGCCTTAAATACGGCTCCTGCCCGCTAAATATAACGCCCGCCTGCCTTTCCCGAAAGCTTTCTCCTCCCCCAAACATCGCGCATATATCAACGTCCGCGCTGTTTCCGATACAACACCACATTTTTATTATGCTCGGTCAGGCTTCGGGCAAACCGGTGCCCGCCACTCAACCCGTCCGCCACAAAATACAGATATTTTGTTTTTTCGGGATGTGCCGCCGCCCGTATCGCCTCGCGCCCGGGGCTGCAAATCGGCGCCGGAGGCAGCCCTGCATAAACGTACGTATTATACGGAGAATCCGCCGTCAGGTCTTTCTTATACAGCGGCCGCCCCAAATTCATCTGCCCGTTGGTTACGGCATAAATCACCGTCGGATCCGTTTGCAGTTTCATACCAAGATTAAGCCGGTTGACAAATACCGAAGCAACCTTGCCGCGTTCGGACGCCAGACCGGTTTCTTTTTCAATGATGCTCGCCAACGTCAGCAGCTCTTTTTCCGTTGCCAAGGGCAAATCCTTATCCCTCCTGGCAAACGCCGCCGCCAGTTCGTTCTCCATAGCCGTTTTTGCCTTTGCCAGAATGCTGTTGCGGCTCTCTCCGCGGGAAAAATGGTAAGTTTCCGGCAACACGTCGCCTTCCTGTAATTCCAGCGTTATCTCGCCGCTCAAATACGGATTGTCCGCCAGAATTTTCTTTATCTCCGCCAGCGTTTTCCCCTCGGGTATCGTTACGCTGCGGACAATCACGTCGCCCTCTGCCAGACGCCGCGCCGTCTTCTCTATCGAAACCGCGCCGGCAAAAGCATATTCTCCGGCCTTAATTTTCCCGGCCAGCCCGTTCAGCCGCGCATACAATACAAACAGCCGCGCATCGGCAACCACGCCTTTTTCCTCCAGCATCGCCGCCGTCTGGTTCAGCCCCGCCCCGCGCGGCACGGAAACTTCCGTCATCCCCGCAAGTTCATATTCCCGCCGGAACTGTTCATTCACCCATAAAACGGCGAAAGCCCCTGACAACGCAAGCAAAAACATGGTCGTCAGGAGCCAACGGAATATCTTCATCATAAACCCGCCGTATCGTTTTAATCGCTGTACTTCTTAAACACGATGGACGAATTTGTACCGCCGAAACCGAAAGAGTTCGACATAGCCGCCTTGATTTCGCGTTTCTTCGGCTTTAACGGAACCAAATCAAAATCAGCCAGCTCGTCAGCCGGATCTTCCAAATTCAGCGTCGGCGGACAGGTCTGTTCCTGTATTGCCATAATCGTATAAACGGCCTCAACGGCGCCGGCTGCGCCAAGCAGATGCCCGATAGCAGACTTTGTCGAAGACATCGAAACATTCTTAATGCCCTCGTCGCCGAACAAACGTTTTACCGCCATTGCTTCGCCGACGTCGCCCGCCGGAGTCGACGTCCCGTGCGCATTGATGTATCCGATATCAGACAGCTCCACGCCATGCTCTTTTGCATGGTCAGCCGCCATTTTCATTGCCCGGTATGCGCCATCGCCCGAAGGCGCCGTAATATGATACGCGTCGCCGCTCATGCCGTAACCGACGATTTCGGCATAAATCTTCGCGCCTCTCTTTTTGGCGTGCTCCAATTCTTCCAAAACCAGTGCACCGCTGCCTTCGCCCATAACAAAGCCGCTGCGGCCTTTGTCCCACGGGCGGGAAGCCTTTTCCGGCGCATCGTTAAAGTCGGAAGTAATTGCCTTCATCCGGGCAAAACCGGCCAGCCCCAAAACGTTTACCGCCGATTCGGCGCCGCCGGCCACCATCATGTCGGCATCGCCGCGCGCAATCATCGCCGCCGCGTCGCCGATGGCATGGGTTCCGGTAGAGCAGGCCGTAACACAAGCATGGTTCGGGCCTTTCAGCCCGTATCTGATGGAAACGTTGCCCGAAATCAGGTTAATCAGCACCGACGGAATAAAAAACGGCGAAATTTTCTTCATACCGAATTCGTTAAACGAAACGGCGTTTTCATAAATCCCCTGCAGGCCGCCGATACCGGCGCCCATCATAACGCCCGCGCGGTCTTTTTCTTCCTCGCTGGCCGTTTCGGCATCCCATCCGGCGTCTTTTAAGGCATCTCCGGCGGCAGCCATCCCGTACATAATGAACTTATCATTCTTCTTCTGGTCTTTCGGGGCAAATACCGTATCCGGATTAAAATCGGGCTCATTTTCGCCAAACGGAACCTGGCCGGCAATCATAACCGGAATGTCTTTAAGGTCAACGCCCTCAATCCGGCTGATGCCGGACTTCCCCGCCATCAGGGACTCCCAGTTATGCTTAACGCCTCTTCCGAGCGGGGAAACCACGCCCATACCTGTAACGACAACTCTTCTCATTAAACAACCTCTCGTCTCTATCCGCCGCTTTGCCGCCCCGGAACAGGACAGGCCATACAACCGGCACGGCAAGCCAACACGGATAAATTTAGTATGAAAAAACTCGCTTAAAACTTTTGAGCGAGTTCTAACTTATGATAATTCCAAAGACTTACGCAGCTTTTGAAAGATAGTCAATAGCATCTTTTACTGTAAGAATTTTTTCTGCTGCTTCATCAGGAATTTCGCAACCGAATTCTTCTTCGAATGCCATAACCAGCTCAACGGTATCCAGGCTGTCAGCACCCAAATCGTCAATAAAGTTTGCGTTGTCTGTTACTTTTGTTTCTTCAACACCTAAATGTTCAGCAACAATTTTCTTAACACGATCAGCGGTATCAGTCATTAAATTCAACCTCTAAAAATTATTAAAACAAATTTTAGACTAACGTCTGAAACAAACGCTACACACAAAAACTTTATTTGACAAGCATTTTTTTAAACTTTTCAACTTATCCCCCTGTCCGAACAGCCGGAAGGCGCTGTTTTTCAGGCTTTTCCCCGCGCCAAAAAAAATTCGTTTTTCCTGCAAAATAACACTTTATTTCTATAAAAAGGCACACTATATATACCAATGAATTAAAGGACTAATGATTTTTTTAAGATGAAGGGATAAAAATATGCAGATAGGAATTATCGGAACCGGAATGGTCGGCAGCGCCATCGCCTATTCGCTGGCAAGCGAAGGCAGTGCGGAAAAACTGATTTTAATCGACGCCAACAAGGAACGCGCAATTGCCGAGGCCATGGATATTTCCCACTCCACCCCGTTTACGTTCGGTGCCCGTGTCGTCGCCGGCGATTATAAGGATTTGAAAGACGCCGGCATTATCGTCATTACGGCCGGAGCCAACCAAAAGCCGGGAGAAACCCGTCTTGACCTGCTGGAAAAGAACGTCGGCATTTTCAAAAGCATTATCCCCGAAGTGGTCAAATACGCCCCGAACGCGATTTTGGTCATCGCCGCCAACCCGGTTGACATTATGACCGAAGTAACCTTAAAGCTTTCCGGTTTCCCGAAGAACCGCGTTTTCGGCACCGGCACCGTGCTCGATTCCGCCCGGTTCCGCAGCATTCTCGGACGCCACCTCGGCATCTCGCCCAAATCCGTCCACGCCAATGTCATCGGCGAACACGGCGACAGCGAGGTGCTGGTCTGGTCCAGCGCCGTCGCGGGAACCACCTGTGTTGAGCGCCTCGCCGGACAAATCGGCAAAGATTTGGATAAAGTCGTCAGAGGCTCTATTGACAACGAGGTGCGCAACTCAGCCTATACGATTATCAAAGGCAAAGGCTCTACCTATTTCGGCATTGCCTCAGCCACGCAGTACATCTGCAACTCTATCATCAGCGACAAGCACGCGATTTTAACCGTCAGCTCGCACCATGACGAAGGCATCGGCGGCTATGATAACATTTGTTATTCGCTGCCTTCAATCGTCAGCAAAAACGGCGTTGAAACGGCTCTCGTTCCCGAATTGTGCGACGGCGAACGCGAGGCACTGGAAAAAAGCGCCGCCACGCTTTCCGAATATACAAAAAAAGCGCTGGCAATGCTGTAAGCCGCCGGAACCGGCGCTGTATCCGGCGCCGCCCTTCCGCATAATTTCAAATTCTCCAAAAAGAAAGCGTCCGTTTACCGGGCGCTTTCTTTATATGGTCTGTAGTTTCCGACAGTTCTCTGATTAGGCAGCCGCGTCTTCCCCGCGTTCGCCGCAGGCAGTGCAGTTGCCTAATCCGCCCGCACATTCGCCGCAGGCAGTGCTCCTCTCAACCCTCCTACGAAAGCACAGCCCGCCCTAATCCTCGGCAAAGACAGGGCATACCTCCCGCACCAGCCCTAGTCCAACGGCGGCAGCGGCGCATAATATTTATACCATAACCGTTGCAGCATATAAAAGAAATTGGTTTTTGGCACCACCGTTCCCAGTGGCTTGCGCGACGAGGCAAAGTGCAGAATAGTCGCCGGCGCAAACACGTCCTCATAATTCAGCCAGTCCTCGCCGTAATACGCCGCCATTGTCGGCAAATCAACATGCTCAAAAAAGAAATTCATCGTATTGTCTTCAAACGGCAATACCGCAACATCTTCGCCGACCACAACGTTAAATGCGTCCTGATCCATATAGGTACGGAAATTGTTGTTGGTATAGTCCTCAAGCTTCGCCAAAAGGTTGTCCTCGCGGATTTTCTTAAGATTCATCAGCATCACGCCCGCATTGAAATAATAGCCGCGCTTTTCCAGATTAAGCTCCAAAACGTGCGCGTTTTCAAAGAACCAGGACGGGTCTTTGACCGCCGCCAGATATTTGCCCTCAATATCAGTCCGGTACAGGCCGTTCAAATCATGCAAAACCAAAACGTCGGAATCCATATACAGGACTTTATCCAGCTGCGGCAGCGCCTTGGCAATATAATATTTCAGCAGCGACGTCTTTGAAACATGCGTATCCCTGATATAAAACAAATCAATTTCCTTCTGTGGCAAAACCGTAACCGTAACGCCGTTTCCTGCCAGCGCTTTCAACGCCGCCTCGTCAGAAGCCGAAACGTCCAGCGTCATAACATAGAAGTTGTACTTGCTGCCCGGGCACTTGGTCTGTTTTGCCGAGTTAATCGCCACCCGCGTAAAATCCATATAATTGGCGTCGGTAATCAGCGCCGCGTTGACGGTTCCGTCCACACCCTCGCAGTTTTGCGGCGTCAGCTGCAAATCAAAATCATAGCTTTTCGCCGCCGGCTTATCCTGCCCGAGCTGGGTTTCCGCCTGCGCCTCCAGCTGCTGGCGTTCCACCTCGCGGTCAATATACGACGCCCACAACAGCAGCCCGACCACGATAATCGCCATCACGTCGGCAACTATCACCCATTTCATTCCCTTGTCTTTCATCATTCTCTCCCGTCTGGTATTCCGGCAGTCCGTTTCATAACGCCGCCGCCCGTATGTTTTCCCGCAGTTTAACCCGGGATATGTAAACATCAGGTTAACCGCCGCCCCCGCCATCGGCAGTATTTTTTGCCATTTTGTCATGAACAATACCAGCCAGCACATTCCTATCGTTGTGTATCTCCGGCATCATCAGGAAAATGTCTTTCTCGCCGACAAAACAATAGTTGGCAGCCGGATACGGTTCCATAATCTTTAACGCCGCAAGTTGCGCTTCCATGTCTGTTCCGAAACTTTTAGCAAATATTTCCGCGTCCAGCCTCTTGCCTTCCGCAACATTTTCCGGTGTTATCCCATAAAATATCCCTCCTCCGAGATACATTGCATCTCCCCAAATCGGACTTCCGGGTTCTGCTAAAAAGAAACCGCTGGAAAACATCACGCTGACATATAACGGCGCGCGAAATAACTCTCTGTCGCGCTCATATGTACGCAAAGAATACTCATCATGCATACCCGCAAATTTTTTCCTGCCGTACAGGCCGCCCAAAGTTGCCAGCCTGTATTTCTTTCCCGGTTCCAGACGCGGCAGCAAATCTTGCTTTATCCTTTCAACATACATTTCGTCCTGCCTGTTCCCCAACAGCCAGATTTTTTGCGCATAAAAGTCCGTCCCGGCATAAACGCAAACCAGAACCGCCGCTGCCGCCAGCGCCATATTGCGGCAACCTCTGCCGCCGCAGGTAACCGCCACCGCCAACAAAACCGCAATTAAATACGGAACTGAAAAAAAATGAACCCGAAACGTATCAAAAAAATCGTGCGGCGCAATAAAAGCCAGAAAAAATGCCAGATAGACCGAAACAATCAGACAAAACGCACCCCACAGAAATTTCCGCCGCCCCCGCGACGCAGCCAGTGCCGCCGCGGCCAGCAACAGGAAACCGTATCCTGCAAGCGGCGATTCATACGGAAATACCGAATATAATATTTCCCACGGCTTATGCCATCGCTGCAAAAACCTTTCCGGTACCTCCTGTAAAGGAAGCGTCTGCACGTTATACATTCCCAGATAAATCAGATTCTGCCGTTTCATCTCCCAGATAACCGCCGCATAACAAAACAGCGCCGCCATAACGGCCGCCCCCAGTTTTACATAATGCCCCAAAATCGCTTTTACGCTCTTTTCCGCCCGCAGAACATCCAGCCAAAATTTCCCCGTGCAAATCGTCAGGACCAGCTCAAGCGCCGCCGTATATCCGCCCAGACTGACAAACAGCGCCGATATGCCCGCCACGGCATACCCTGCCGCTTTTTTCCCTGCCACCGCGGCACACTCCGCCTCTTTTTTTCCGTCTTCCGCCGCCAAAACCACCCGGTCAATCCAAATCACGCCCCAAACGCACAAAAAATGCCAGACGAATATGGACAATATCTGGTGCACATAATATAATTGCGTCAGCACATACGGATTCAACACAATCAGCAAAGTAAACGGCAGCACATCGCGGTATCTCTCCGGCAGTCCGTACCATTCGGCCAGCCTGACCGCCGCCAGGGCAAAAAAGGCAAAACCCAGCAAGACGTTAAAAACCGGCAGAATATGCCCGCCGGTCAACAGCCATGACGGCAGAAACTGGGTAAACCGCCCTTCAAACACGCCGGCATCTAACGGAACGCCGTAACGCATAAAACGAAAATCGTGGTTTCCCAGAAAGAAACTGCTCCAGTAAATCAGAAAAACCACTGCCAAAATAAGCCAGACAACGCCCGCGCATTTCAGCCCAAAAGTGCAAATACTCCCATACGCCTTCTGTGATGACATATAACGTTCGATTATAGTCATCAGTTTTATTGTTTATTAACCGATTGTGTTTACACTAAAAGCCCTAAAAACAGACTGTAGAAAAAAAAGGAACCTTTTTTTCAGCATCCCGTGTTCCAATTTTTCCCGACCACTCTTCTCCATCCGGCAGCCTTGCCGCACCGGCCTTTCTTCCGGCCATCCGTTTTCCCCAGATATCCCTAGTCGCGCCGCATCTTCCCCTAACCGCAGTTCCCCCCCTGCCCTGTCATCTCCACGCAAGAAAGGCGGCTCTCCTTGGAACCGCCTTTCATTTCATCATCGCTGCAAGCTAGATTTCAAAGTCCGTAACTCCTTCGTACGCCAGCTCATAAAGCTTCTGAATTTCCTTAATCAGCGGATAACGCGGGTTGGAACCGGTGCACTGGTCGTCAAACGCCAGCGTCGGCAGCGTTTCCATCGCTTTCTTAAAGTCTTCGTCGGTGTACTCGCCGCGGATGGCAAACCACTCGCGGATAGAGCCCGGAATACCGATTTTCGTCTTCAGCTCTTTAATCGCCTCAACCAGTGCGTTGACTTTCTCGTCGTCGGTCTTGCCCTTAAAACCCATCGCCGCGGCAAACTGTGCGTACGCCGCCTTGGCGTTCGGGAACTTGTACTGCGGGAAAGCGCACTGTTTCGCCGGCTTGTCCGTCGCATTAAAGCGGATAACCTGGCAAATCAGTAACGCGTTCGCCACGCCGTGCGGAATGTTGAAGTGCGAACCGAGCTTGTGCGCCATCGAGTGGCAGACGCCCAGAAACGCATTCGCAAACGCCATACCGGCCAGCGTCGCCGCCGTGTGGACTTTCTCGCGGGCATAAGAGTCCGCTGTCGCATAAGAGGACGGCAGGTAGTCAAACACCAGCTTGCCCGCTTCCAGCGACAGGCCGCGCGTATATTCGGTCGCCATGGACGAAACGTACGATTCCAGCGCGTGGGTCAGGATGTCGATACCCGAAGCCGAGCACAATCCCTTCGGCATCGTCTGTACCAAATCCGAGTCGATAATCGCCATCGACGGAGTCAGCGCATAGTCCGCCACTGCGTACTTGACGCCCTCGTGGTCGTCGGTGATGATGGAGAACGGCGTTACTTCCGAACCCGTGCCGGACGTGGTCGGAATGGCGACCATCACAGCCTTTTCGCCCAACTGCGGGAATTCGAAAATACGTTTGCGGATATCCATAAAGCGCATCGCCAGGTCTTCAAACTTCAGCTCCGGATGTTCGTACATCAGCCACATAATCTTGCCCGCGTCAATCGGCGAACCGCCGCCCAGCGCAATGATAACGTCCGGCTCAAACGAACGGAGCGTACCGATAGCCATATTGACCGTCGTGAGATCCGGATCCGGATGCACGTCGGAGAATATCTTGTACGCCACGCCGATTTCGTCCAGAACGTCGGTAACTTTCTTGGTATAGCCCAGGTCAAACAGCGGCTTGTCGGTAACGATAAACGCGCGTTTTTTGCCCTTCAGCTCCTTGAGCGCAAACGACAGCGACCCCGGCTTGAAATAGACTTTCGGAGGAATTCTGAACCACAGCATATTTTCTTCGCGTTTCGCTACGTTTTTGATATTCATCAGATGTTTTACTCCTACGTTTTCGCTGACCGAGTTGCCGCCCCAGGAGCCGCAACCCAAAGTCAGAGAGGGTTCAAGCCTAAAGTTGTAGATGTCGCCGATAGCGCCCTGCGACGACGGGCAGTTGATCATCACGCGCCCCGTAATCATCAGGTGGCCGAAATATTTAATCCTGTCGTCGTTCTGCGGGTTGGTGTAAAGCACCGACGTATGCCCCTTGCCGCCGTGCGATACCAGAGCTTTCGCCAAATCGGCGCCGCTGTTGAAGTCGTCGGCCTTGTACATTGCCAGCACCGGCGACAGCTTTTCCGCCGAAAACGGCTCTTCCGCGCCGACTTTCGTGCACTCCGCAATCAGGACTTTCGTTTCTTCCGGTACCGAAATTTTCGCCATTTCCGCAATCTTGTACGCCGGCTGGCCGACAATTGCCGCGTTCAAATGCCCGTCAATCATAATCACCTTGCCGAGCTTTTCCTTCTCTTTCGGCGTCAGGATATACGCGCCGCGCTTGATAAATTCCGCCTTGACCGCGTCATAAACCGCCGCCACCGCCGTTACCGACTGTTCCGAAGCGCAAATCATGCCGTTGTCAAAGGTCTTGGACATCAGGATGGAGGAAACCGCCATTTCAATATCCGCCGTTTCGTCAATCAATGCCGGCGTATTGCCCGCGCCGACGCCCAACGCCGGTTTGCCGGAACTGTAAGCGGACTTGACCATACCCGGGCCGCCGGTCGCCAGAATAATGTCCACCTGCGGATGCTGCATCAGGTACTGGGTCTGGAAAATCGTCGGATTCTCAATCCAGCCGATAATGTCTTCCGGCGCGCCCGCCTTAACCGCCTCTTCCAGAATAATGCGCGCGGTCTCAACCGTGCACTTCTTGGCACGCGGGTGCGGCGAAAAGATAATGCCGTTGCGGGTCTTAAGCGCAATCAGCGACTTGAAAATCGCGGTAGAAGTCGGATTCGTCGTCGGAATGACGCCGGCAATCACGCCCAGCGGTTCCGCAATCTTAATCAGCCCGTTGGCCTTGTCCTCTTCCAGAATGCCGCAGGTTTTGGTATTTTTGAATTTGTTGTAAATGTATTCCGACGCAAAATGGTTTTTGATAACCTTGTCTTCAACCACGCCCATGCCGGTTTCCTCAACCGCCATTTTCGCCAGCGGAATTCTGAGCGAACTGAGCTTCAGAGCCACGCGGCGGAAAATGTAGTCAACCTGTTCCTGCGTGTATTCGGCATATTTCTTCTGCGCCGCGGCAACGCGCGCCACCAGTTCGTCAACATGCTTCTTCTCTGCATCTTCGTTCGTTTGCACCTGATTTTCTTTTGCCATAGTTTTCATTACTCCATAACAATTTATCACTATTGACAGCATAATAACACGGCAAAAATTAACAAGGCGTTTAAAACCCTTTTCCCGACACGAATTATTTCAGATTATTTCGTATATATAAGTTTTAAAATCAAGCAGATAAAACACGTCTTTTACTTTCTCTGCGCTTTCCTTCTTCACACGCAAAAAGCTGCGGAATATTTCATCCGCAGCTTCCGCCGTTTCTCACCGTCTAACCGGTCAGGCTTTCACGATATGCAGCACGTTCGTGCTTCCCACGCAGCCAAACGGATACCCGGCCGTAACCACGATGTACTCGCCCTTCTTCGCCAGCCCCGCCTCCGCGGCAACCCCGCGCGACACGGTCTCAATATTGTCAAAGCTCTCAAACACTTTCCGGTCGACAAACGTCTTGACACCCCAGACCAGATTCAGCCGGTGCGCAATTTCCTCCGTCGGATTGATGGAAATAATCGGCAGTTTCGGACGTTCCTGCGCCATCGCCAGCGTTGTCGCCCCGCTGACCGAAAACGTCGCGGTGCAGGCAACCTTTTCCAGCGTTTTGACAACTTCGCCCGCCGCATGCGTAATCGCGCGCGCTTCGCTGCTGCCGCACGCCCCCTGCTCAAAACGGTGCACGCTCTCCAGATATTTCGGATCGGCCTCCACCTGCAAAATGACGCCGTGCATCGTTTTGACCGTTTCTACCGGATAGCTGCCGGCTGCCGTTTCGCCGGAAAGCATCACTACGTCGCAGCCGTCATAAACCGCGTTCGCAATGTCCGAAACCTCCGCCCGCGTCGGCATCGGCGCCGACATCATCGATTCGAGCATCTGTGTCGCCACAATGACCGGCTTACCAAACACGCGGCAGCGCGACACAATCCGCTTTTGCAGCACCGGCACCGTAACAATCGGGCATTCCACGCCCAAATCGCCGCGCGCCACCATAACCATATCCGACGCTTTGATAATGTTGTCCAAATCGTCAAGCACCTGCGGCTTCTCCAGCTTTGAAATAATCCACGCCCGCTTGCCGATAATCTTGCGCGCCTCCTTAATGTCTGACGCCCGCTGCACAAAAGACAGGCAGATGCAGTCCACCCCGAGCCCCAGCGCAAACTGCAAATCGCTGTGGTCCTTTTCCGTCAGCGGCGAAATGTTGAGCGACGAATTCGGCAGGTTCACGCCTTTGTGCCCGGAAATAACTCCGCCGACCTCAACTTCCGTTTCCGCCGATTCTTCGTTGCACTTCAAAACGTTCAACACAATATTTCCATCGTTAACCAGCAGTTTGTCGCCCGCCTTAAGCGCTTCAAAAATTTCCTTGTGCGGCAACAGAACCCTTGTTTCGTCACCCGGAATATCCTGCATGTCCAGCGTAAACTTCTGCCCCTTTTTCAACAAAACTTTGCCGTCTTTGAACGTTCCGATTCGGAGCTTCGGCCCCTGCATATCCGCCACAACCGTTACGCGCACGCCCTTTTCTTTCGCCACACGCCTTACAATCTCATAAGTCCGTTTGTGTTCTTCCTGCGTCCCGTGGCTGAAATTAAGCCGGAACCCGTCAATCCCCGCCTCAATCAGGGCGCTGATTTTTTCTTCGGTATTTGACGACGGCCCCAATGTTGCTAAGATTTTTGTACGCGTATCATTTGGCATATTCTTCCCCTAAAAAGTTTAAAACCATCTTTTGCTATGGTTACATATATACCATAAATTTTTAATAACTTATTATTCTTCATTTTCTCCACAATTATTTAACCGCCGCCGCTTTTTGTTGCTATTTTAACCGCCGCCGCTCTTCGCCGAATTTATATCTTGTCAAAAAAAAATATCTTTGCTAAAGTGCCGCAGCGTATATGATACGATTCTTTAATAACATAAAAGGGAGAACAACTATGTCGGAAAATGAAGTCGGCGGCATTGACAGCACCAGATTGAATTCTTTGATTGAACGCATTGAACGCCTGGAAGAGGAAAAGAAAGGCATTTCTTCGGACATTCGCGACATCTACGCCGAAGCCAAAGGCGTCGGTTTTGACGTTAAGATTATGAAAGCCATTATCAAATTAAGAAAAATGAATCAGGCGGACCGCGACGAGCAGGAATTCCTGCTTGAAACCTACCGTAAGGCCTTAAACGTATAAACGCGGCGCACACCCGCAAAAAAAAAACGCAAGCACCGGAATACGTTTCCGGTGCTTTGTCGTTGCCTAAGCCGCAACCACGCCCGTCGCCATAGCGTAAATGGCAAATAGGGCTGCCGCAACCAATATCCACGCGGCAAAACGTTCTCCCGCGGAAAACGCCGGTTCGTGCGGCGCATTCTGCCTGCGGGCATGAATGAAGACCGGAATGCCGATTGCCATAAAGATAAGTGCCATCAGCAGGTAATTAAGCCCGGCCGCATAGATGAGCCAGAGCGCGTACAGCGACCCCAGAACTGCGGAAAGCAGCGCCGTCGACCGGCGGATATAGAATCCGGACGGGTATTCGTGGTCTTCGCACAGTTTCCACAGATACATCGCGCTGGCAAAATAAGCCGGCAGCACCATAACGCTGGTAATGCTGAGCATCGTGTTCCATGCATTGCCCGAAAAATATACGAGCAGCATAAACACCTGCATCAGCCCGCTCGTAACATACAGCGAAACCGACGGTGCCTGTGCGGCGTTTTCCTTGACAAACTCTTTCGGAAACGTGCCGTTTTCGGCCGCTGCCTGCGGAATTTGCGCCGTTACCATCGTCCACGCCAGCCAGCTCGTCAACACCGAAATCAGCAGGCCGATATTCATAATATACGAACCCCATTTGCCGATAATCGGTTCCAGCACTGCCGCCGTTGACGGATTCGGCAGTTTGGACAGCTGTTCCTGATCCATAATGCCATACGGCAGAACGGACAGCAGGACATACACCAGAAGGCAGCCCGAAAAGCCCAGCAGCGTCGCCGTGCCGACCGCCTTCGGATTTTTGGCGTGTTTGGACATCACGACCGCGCCCTCTATGCCGATAAATGCCCACAGGGTAACCAGCATCGTGCCTTCAATCTGCTTCGCCAGACCTCCCAGCGAACGCTCCCGCTCGCCCCAGAAGTCGAACGAAAACCGCTCCGAATTGAAAAATATCAGCGTTATGACGATAAAGAACAGCAGCGGCGCGATTTTTGCCACCGTGCCGATAAGGTTGATAATCGTCGCCTGCTTGATGCCTTTCAGAACCAGCGCGTTAAAGCCCCATATCAGCAGCGAACCGCCGATAATGGAATAAAGGCCGTTGCCGCCCGCAAAATACGGCGGAAAGAAATAGTTGAGCGCGTCCATCGTAATCACGGCGTAACCGACGTTGCCGCAAATCTGGCACAGCCAATACGACCACCCGATGGTAAAACCGACATACGGGCCGAAACCAGCCCGGCTGTACATATAAATGCCCGCCGTCAAATCCGGCTTGACGACGGAGAGAATGCGAAACGTATTCGCCAGAAAATAAACGCCGATGCCGGTAATCAGCCAGGCCAGCAGCACCGCGCCGACCGACGCGCCCGCGGCCATATTCTGCGGCAGGCTGTAAATGCCGCCGCCAATCATTGAGCTGACGACCACGCCGGCAAGTGCCCAAACGCCGAGTTTTCCGCCGCCGGAAGATTCGGACGCCTGCCCATGGCCGCCGGAAACGCCGGCAGCCTGTTCCGCGGAAACGCCTCCGCTTCCGCCGCCCGCGCCGCCTGCCGAAGCCGGCTGAGCCGCGGCGCTGTTTCTTCTATTGTCTTTAATTGCCATTGTTTTTTCCTTTGACTTAATTAATCCCGGTTAACTAAAACGGCGCCGCAAGCCCCGCTGCTCTGCCGGATTAAACCCACACTCCTTCCGGTTCGCCGTTAAATTTTGGCTGCCGGAGCGTGTTCGAAATTCAAAAAGCCAAGACAGGTCAGACAATAGCCGAACTGCTGTTCGATATTGATAAAGTTATGGTAAAGCTGGAAGTCGCTGTGCTTTTCGACGCCGCGGATTTCCAACTCATGGTTAAGTGACTTGTTCAGCCACATTTCCGCGTGTCCCTTAGCTATATCATCGTCAATATGGGTATCAAAATATTCGACGTATTCCGCCGCCCAGCCGCCGATAAGCTCGCCGTTCTTATCCTTGCCCCAGCAGATGCCCAGCCCGGTGGCAATCGCCTTGTGTTCGTCGCGGTTTGCGCCGTTGCCCGCCATAATAACTTCCAGCACTGCGCCGTGTTTAAATTGGTTAACTACTTTATCAACCGGAACAATATTGCCGTAAACTTCCTTCGGCAGCACTGACGTATAGGGAACTACGTTAAAATTTTCAATCTTGGCCTGCATCAGCGCTGAATCATAGCAGAACGTTTCAAACGGCTGCGGCGGAATACCTTCGTTCGCCTGGCCAACGCCGCCGGTAATAAATGCTAAAGTCGGAAATCTAACGCCTTCTGTCATTTTCTTCTCCTATAAAAAATTAATTGTTAAAACAGAAGAAGAAATAAACCCGATTTTTATTTTTTAAATACCGGCGGCAACAAATTAGACTTTCGGATAGGTTATATCGGCAATTCTTTCCCGCCCGGCACCGCATCGCGCAGATTTAGCGCCTTCACGCAACCCGCGCTTCCCGAACCTCGCTTCGCGCGCCACGCCTCATAACCGCTATCCCCCGGCCAGCGCCAAATACTGCTCCGGCGTCAGGTTTTCAGCCCTAAGCGTCGGTTCAATGCCCAGCGCCGCCGCTTTTTCAATCGCTCCCGGCACGCCTTTCAGGCTCTGGCGTATCATCTTGCGCCGCTGTCCGAACGCCGCTTCCGTCAGTTTTTCCACCCGCTCCAAGACCTGCCGTTTCACTGAAACAAATTTCGGCTTAAACAGCAAAACCGTTGACCAGATTTTCGGCGCCGGAACAAAGCAGGTCGGCGGCAAATCAAACAGCCGCACCACATCGCATTGCAACTGCGCAATAACTGAAATTCGCCCGTAATCTTTCGTCCCCGGAACCGCCGTTATCCTGTCCGCCACCTCTTTCTGAAACATCAGCGTCATACTTTTGATATTCTCAATCTGTTCCAGCCACCCGGCCAGCAGAACAACCGAAACGTTATACGGCAGGTTGCTGACGATATGGAACTTTCCCTCTGTTGCTGCTTTTCCTGTCCAGTCAAATTTAAGCGCATCGCCGTTGACAATATCCAGCTGCGGATAAGCTCCTCTTATTTCGCCCAAAATCTCCAAACACCGCTCGTCCATTTCTATTGCCGTCAGCTTTTCCGGATTCTGCCGCAGTACGGCCTGTGTCAGCCCACCCGGGCCGGGACCGACCTCAACGACAGTTTCCCCCGTCAGGTCTTTCCGTTCCTGCGCCGCCAGCGACAAGCGCATAATTTTGTCGGTAATATTCCCGTCCAGCAGAAAATTCTGCCCCAGGGCTTTCTTCGCCATCAGCCCGTATTTTTCGACAAACTCTCTCGTACTCGGCAAGGCATTTTTTCTGCCGTCCGCCTCTGTTCCGTCCATTTATGCTTCTCCCGCCATATTCCGTCGTATCATAGCCGTTTGCCGCCGCAGCGCCAGTCCCTTTTGCCGCATCAGAACTTCTTTTCCACCACCGCGCGATTGCGCAAGTCGCGAATATACTTGTTCGCCATTTCATCTGTTTTGCGATTTTGGATAAAAGTCCTGACCTCGTCTTCATCCGGCATCTTCTGTTTGTCCCGCGCCGGATTATAAATCTTGTCCATTTTGAAAATATAATAGTCGGCACGGTACGGAACCGCCTGCGATACCTGACCTTCCTTCAAACTGCGGACGACTTTGTCAAGCGGCGCCGCCAGCTGTCCGGCAGCCACCCAGCCGAGCTTGCCGCCCGACGGGGCGCTGGCGCTCTGCGAAAACTGCGCGGCATACAACTCAAAACGCGGGTCTTTCTGCAAAATCTCCACCAGTTCGCTGATGTGTTCGCCGTCCTTGCGCTTGATTACAATTTCCGAAACCATATATTTCGGCGTATTCATATCCTTTTTAATCCGGGCATATTCGTCTTTCACCTCGCGTTCGGAAACATCAGCGCCGCGCCCCATGCGATTCGCCACCAGCTTGTTCCATAACAAATTCGCCTTAATCTGCGTCATAAACACATCTCTGCTGACCTGATATTCTTTCAGCACGTTTGCAAATTTGCCTGCCGGTACGCCGTTCGACTTTTCAAAATTGCGATACGCCTCCTTAATCTCCTTATCCGAAACGTGAATTCCCTGTTTTTCGGCTTCCTGAATTTTAATCTTCTCGTCAACCGTGTTTTGCAACACTTTGTCTGACACCATTTTTTTATTCTTGTCATTAATATTAATGCCGGTCGTCAAGGCAAACAAATTGGCTCTTTCCTGCAAATCCTTGTTGGAAATCATTTCCCCGTTGATGGTCGCCGCAATCTTAAGCCCGCGCCCAAACAGATTGTAAGGGCGGAAGACGGCCTGTTCCTGCTTTACTTTGGCTTCCTGCTCGGCCTTTTCTCTCGCTTCGGCCTCGGCTTCCTCCTGCATTCTGGCTTCCTCGGCTTCTCCGCCGCCCCGTCTGAACATAATCGACTTGGAGCCGGAACTGCGCACGGCCTTATCCAAATCGGAAAGGTCGATATCCGCCGCCTGCACCGGCGCCTGCACGGCAGCCCAGAAAAGTAATGCCGTAAGTGCTGTTTTTATCATCATCTTCCAACTCTCCTTTTAATTTAACATTATGTCCCCGCCCCTCTCGCAGAAACTGTCGTTTCCTGAATTTCCGCAAAGGACGCAGCCCGCCGTTTCAAATCCTTCCGTTACTGTTCCCGCAGAAAACGCCATTTCCGAAACTTTGCCGCTCCATTGGCGCCGGCAGCCACACCGACAATCGTGCCGACAATCGCGCCGGCAGCCACACCGACAACAGTTCCATTGGCGCCGGCAGCCGCTCTGGCCGCCCGCACTAGCTGGAGCCCATGCCGCCCAGCGTCTTCAGGAAGAACGTTACGCTGAACTCATAGTCATCATCCAGCGTCGGATCGTCATAATTATATTTTCTCGCCACAAATGCCAGCTTCAGACATTCGTCTTCATAAATCAGCTGCCCGCCGTGCTCCAGCGAACCGCCGTTGTCAGTCAGATCGATTCGGTCATAAACGGAAACCGACCAGTCCTTCGTCAGCTTGGAATTCAGCGACAGATACAGCTCTTTTCTCTCCCCTGCTTTGTAGTACGAATTCTGATTCGGTTGTAAATATATATACGAAGTGTAAACATTAAATATGTCGCTGCCGACTTTCGCCCCGAGTTCGCTGTATTTCAAATCAAAGTCGTCCTTGTCCAGCCGATAGCGGTAGTTCAAATCCAGATAACGGTTCGGGCTGGCATAAACGCGGCCGACATAATCGGAAAAACGGTTGTCGTCTTCTTCGCCGTTAACGGCACGCATAAACGAACTGTTGTCGGAAAGCTGATAGCTTTGGGCAATAAATGCCGACGTCCGTCCTAAGATGTTGCCGTACGAACTCCAGTTCAAACCATAGCTGACACGGCTCCCGTCGTCATTGCGGTCATACCCGGCATATCTGTCCAGGCTCAAGATATTCGTATCGTCAAATTCCACGTCGGCGCTGTCCGCATCGGGAATTTTTTCAATATCATTGTCATTGTCCGGCGCCAGCACGGCCACGATTACCGGTTCCAGTATCTGCCGGGTGGTTTCCGTCGCCCGGACGAACGGCAGCCGCCATTCGACGCCGACCTGCGGGAACACTCTGGCTACCGTGCCGTCATAATCCTCGTTGGTACGGTACATATAATCGTCAACATAATATAAATCGGATTTCAACGAAGCCACAAATTTATACTGCTCGCCGTAATCGCTCGTATAAGGCAGTTCCCACGAATTTATCATCGTCAGCCGCTGCGATTCCTCGTCATTTTCACGATATACCGACGCAGAACTGATATTGGTCTTAAAGTAAGCCCCGTATTCGTTTGCATCGCTGATATGTTCATACTCCATATACGGTGCCACTGTCGGCAGGCTCTTCATCCGGCTTTGAAATTCGGCATTGTTCGAGGCTTTCAGGTTATAACTCGTCAGCTTGTAGTAATACCCTTCAATCGTTGCATAATCGCGCCCTTCAAACCGTTCAAATGCCAGCTTCGACGTCAGCCACGGGTCATCACGCCCCTGCAAATTCATGTCTTTGAGATAAAAGACGTCGGAAACATAATTCCAGTCCAGATTGGCCACCCAGTAGTCGTTAATTTCATAACGGGCGTCTAAAAACAGGTTGCCGCGGCGTTCCGGGCGATTGAACGTCTTATAGTCAACCTTGTTATAGTCTTTGCCGTCGTCTTCAAGATAAGTTCCCTCGGCCTTGATTTCGCCGTTGTAAAAATACTGGCGGTACTGTCCTCCGAGCACCACGCCGCGGTCGGTCGTAAAATACGGCGACAAAATAACGTCGGTATGGTCGGAAACATTCCAGAAATACGTCGGCTGGATATACTGCCCCGTATAGGACGTGCTTCCCATAGACGTCATCAAAAGCCCTGAACGGCGCTTAACCTCCGGTGACGGATGGCTGAGAAACGGCGTATAAAATACCGGAATGTTCTTAACCCGCAACACCGCGTCATTGTAATTGATATTCTGTCCCGCTGCATCATAGCTGACCTTGCGCGCGTCAATCTGCCACAGCGGCGATTTCCCCTGGCAGACATCGCAGGCCGTATACGACGCATTGCGCATCTGTTTGTTATCGTTGGTCTTTTTGACAAACGTATCCGCCCAAATCCGCGATTCGTCGCGCATAATCACTTTAACCTTATTGACGTCCGCCCGCTTCATCCTCTCTGAAAGCGTAATCCTGTCGGTATAAAGTACGCTGCCGTCAGCTTCGGTCAAAATCGCATTGCCTTCCGCCACGATAATGTCTTTTTTCTGGTCATACCACAACCTGTCGCAGACCAGTTCCATGTTGCCTCGGGTAACGATGACATTGCCGACTGCCGTAATCACCGCATTGGCTTCGTCCGTCTCCATCTCGTCGGCTGAAAAATATATTTCCGGCTCTTCTTCTTTTTTGTTTTCACTCAAAGACGGCATAATATCCGTCATATTGCCGGGACGGAACTCGGCTTTCGGAGTAACTTCCGTATCCTTGCGCACAATAGCGCCGGCCTCGGGTTCGTTTGCTGCCTGCAGCGGAAAAGCCAGCATGGTCAAAACCGCCGCCGCGGCCCACGGATTAAGCTTCATTTTCAATCTCCTTCGCGCGCTTTCTGCGAAACGTCGGCGTTTTCCAAAGCAGCCAGCCGGCAATCAACAGCGGCAAAAAGCAGTTAACATACATCAGCGCCACAATCCACTCGTACCGGCGCGCCATATTCGCAAACGTCATATCCAGCGCCTGCACCAGTATCATTGCCAAAATAGAAACCGTAATGACTTTCCCCTGCCCCCGGCGGTTGAAATTCGAAATCAGCAGCCCCGTACAGGCCAGCAGCGCAAAAACCAGATTAAACCACGGCGCCAGCAGCCGGCGATGCGCCTCGGCCTTAAACGCACGCGCATCCTTTTCGGAAACTTCCGGCTTTTCTGCTTCGGCAAACAATTCGGAGATGCTCCGCTCCCGCACGCTCTTATCTTTTTTGCGCGCAACCGAAACATCGCCGAAATCGACGACATAATCGTCAAACGTCATTGATGAAAACTGTCCGCTTTTTTTGTTCATAACCTGACGTGTGCCGTTCTTCAACAGGATTTTCGGCCCGATATCCGTATATTCCAGCATACCGCTCTCCGCCACCGTAACCACCTTTTCTGCCGGATTTTTACCGTCGCTGACCAAAATTCCCTTGACCGTTCCGTCATCAAGAAACTTGTCGATAAAAATTGTCATATTGTTTTTAAAAGACGTAAAAGCCCCTTCGCGCAGCATCATTTTGGAAAAGCTGTTTTTAACCTCATATTCCAAATCACGAAACTTCCCCTCCGCCGCCGGAATGCCCACATTCAGCACAAAGACATTAAACAGCGCCAATACCGCGCCGACCAGCAATGCCGCCCGGGCAATGACGACCGAACTGATGCCCACCGCTTTCATCACCACCAGCTCGCTGTCGGTAATCAGGCGGTTATAAACAAACATCACCGCCACAAACAGCGCAATCGGCGACAGGATGGTAAACACCCGCGGCATTAAAAGCGATGTCATCTCCACAAACAGATAAACCGGCAGCCCCTTGTCCGTTACCATTTCGACAAACCGGAGCGACTGCGTCAGCCACAGCATGGACATCAGGGAAAGCGCCACCAGCAGAAAACCGGTTACAATCTGCTTGGCTATATAGGTATCTAATTTTTTCATAAACCTAAAGTTATCTCATTAAAACTTATTTTTCAAACTTTATTTTTAGAATTTCTACGTTTAAAAACATTTAAGAAAATCTTTTAAATCAAAATATTTAGGGAGTTGCGTTCCGGCATTCGGATTATCCAGATTTCTCCCGTTTCGCCGTCTTTCCGTTTCGCCGTCTTTTTACACTCCCCCCGGATATAGACAACGTCCCCCGGATACAGACACCTAAAAAACTGTTTACTTTTCTTCTAATTGCAATATACTTGGCGGCAGTAAACAATTATTCTGTAAATTTGAGGATCCGGTCAAACAAAGCCTCACAGTCAATCCCCCGGTACAATTATGAACGAAATTGTTATATTTTATGTTTTTCTTTCTGTAACTGTCATCCTTTTCATTCTGCTGATTATAACATTTTTCAGCTGGGAACGATGGAAAACGAATTTTAGAAAAGAGCTTGCTTTCCGCCCTGCCACAGTAAACGACTATACAATCCCCCGATATGTCTATGCAAACGGCAGGGAAAGTCCGGAGTATGAACCGGAAAACGGGCGTATTGTCGGTTATCGCATTGCCCCGAACCTGGTCATCAACAGCCATGTATACACAGGTACCAGTTTGCGGCTTTGCCAGAACTATATGCTCAGCCATCTGCTCCGGGAAGAAGATGTCCTGTTATTGGAAAAAAATTTAACAGCCCTGTCTTCTTTAAGGGCAAAATCCGGAGAAGAACCTTTAAACTTTTCCTGGTTCTGGGCAAAAAAAGACGGTTTTCCGGTTATCGTTAATCTGGAAAAAAATCAATATTGGACGGTATCAAACGAACAGAAAACTTATCCGGCCATTTTAAAGTACTAAATCAAAAAAAGCAGGGCTTCCTCCCCGGAACCCCTGCTTAAATTTAATACATTGTCAATCGCATCAACGTGCCACAATAACCATCGCCTCGCGCAGAATGCGGTCATGTATCGTATATCCGGCCTGCAGTTCCGCCAAAATCGTTCCGCTCTTGGCTTTCTTGTCTTCAATTTCCTGCACCACACGCTCAAAATTCGGGTCAAACTTTTCCCCGATATGATTGAAACGCTTAATTCCGAACTTCTCAAAAACTTTCGCCAACTCGCTCTGCGTCAGCTCAACCCCTTTCAGCAGTTCGGCGCAGGACTCCCTGTTGTCGGCCATTGCGGCAATCGCGCGCTCCAGATTGTCGGCCACGCCCAACAGTTCCTTCGCAAACGACGAAACAGCAAACTTAATCGTCTTTTCGCTTTCCTGATGCGCCCTCTTTTTCATATTGTCCATTTCGGCATACAGACGGATATAATCGTTTTTAAGCTTGTTGAAATCTTCTTCCAGCTTTTCTCTGCCGCCGTCGTTCTGCCCCGCGGTATCGTCGTTCCCTTTGCCCGTCCCGCCGGAATTGTTTTCCGCCTCGCAGAACGCGCCGCTTCCCGGCTGCCCGCCCGTTTCACAACCGTTGGCATTTTCGTCCACAGCAAATTCATCTGCCCCGGTCTCCGGCATCGTCTTCTCGTTTTCATCTGCCGGATGGCGATTTTTCATTTCATTTTCTTCGGCACTCATAATACCCTCTTCATAATTAAAATTCGTCTGACATAGATTTAGGTCTTAAAAATCATTAAGTCAAGACCCAATGCACTTCAGCTTTCCCTCATATCAATGTTTTCATCCATACGACACCCGCCCATCGGCACTTTCGCCCACGCGACATCCGATGCCCCTTTTTCCGCCCCAAGTGTCTGCAAGCGGAGGCTCCCGGTATTGCCTGCAATCACCAGTGATCCAGCAGATGATGCCGGTGATGCGGTCCCCAAATATCATACGCCACCCTGCCGACAACGGCACCGCTCAAAAAATAAATCAGGTTCTGCACATTTTCCTGATAGGGATAATATCCGGCATTTGCCTGAGCCTGCTGCCATGCTGCATATTTATGATACGGCGGAACCACTACCGGAGAAACCGTCGGCAAATATGTACTTCCGATATTCGGACGCTCTGCCGTTTGCTGCGGCCAGACGCCACGCCTTTCCGCCACAGCCGCCGTATCGTTCTGCGGTTTAATCTGCTCCGGTGGCGGTGTCGTAATCATTTCAATATAACTGTTTGCCCCGGCCGTTGCTGCACCTCCCACCAACAGAAAAACGCATGCCGTGGCAGCCACGTTTCGCCTCTGCCCGGCCAATAGGCGGACATATTCGCCGAAGCATCGCTGAAACTTTTCCGTTTTTATAAAAATCTGCCGCAGCATACCGTATCCCGTCAATGGTGCCTAAAATGCCGGTTATGCCGCCACCGGTAAAAATGCGGATGATGATAGCGGTACGGGTACCAATACCCCGGAAAATCTGCAAAGTGCGGCCGCGTATAACGCCAACCGTCGCAACGCCCGCACCTGTCGGGCACCGTATCCGTTACCACAACCGTTACCGGCCCGGCACCGGATGCAGTCCCGCCGGTTTCTCCCTGCAAACCGGCTGTTCCGGTTCTTGGTGTTCCTGCCTGTTCCCCGGCTGCTGTTTTTCCCGCCCCTGTGTCAAAAGTCTGCGGCACCGCAAAAACCTGTTTAACGACATTTCCGTACCGGTCAATATAAACCGTAGCGTCTTCGGCCGCTGCCCCGCTGACAAATGCCAATGCCGCCAGAAACAGCCCGGCAATTCCGCTTTTGCAAAAAGTCCTGCTTTCTTTCATTTTTCCTCGCCAATCGTTAGACCGCCGGTGTATCTGCAAGATACATACCTGAAATAGGTATAAACCGGATATTTTCGTTTTTCAACACCTATTATAACGATAAACGGATATAAAAGTTCACGGCAAAATGCCCCTATACAAATTTTCAACCCCAAACGCAGACAAATATCAAACCGGCAAAACAGGTTTGCCGGCTGTCATTTCATAACTGTTGCTGTTTCATATCAGCCGCTGTTTCATATTTTTTGAAATACGCCGTCTCCTGCTTTTCACGGCGGCTTTCCTATATTCAGGATTCACAAAAAACAATCAGGACACAAAACGCCTGGCAACCTCTTCATAGCACTTCCCCGCTTCTTCGGCAAAACGGTCGTCAAACCCCAGCGAACCGTCCGCCGCAAGCTTAACCAGATACCCGCCGGCAACATCGCCCGCCTCGTCGCGGTTCACAATCAGCACGCCGGCCGTCTTGCCCAGCACATCCCGAACCTCCGGCACGATATTTTCCGCCAGGCAGACCGAACCGTCCGCCTCAAAGAGTTGCAACGTGTTTTTCCCGTCATAAACCGCATGTTCAAACGTCCGCGAAACGCCTGGCAGCTCAATCGCTACACGCCCGTCATGAACATAAAACACGCATTCTTCAACAATCAGATTCTCAGCCATTTTAACGCCCTCCCCTCGACTTTGCATTAAGCACCTGATACACATCGCCATCCACTTTGCGCGTTTTAGCCGCTCCGTCAGCCGTTTGCCCCTTATGCGCAACCTTGTCTTTTAGCTTATCAGATTTCCAATGGCAAAAACCTGTCGTCATAATCGTTGCGCCGGCCGCAGCCAAGGCGGGATTGCCCGTTCCCATGCCGGCCAGCATTGACAAGCCGCCAACCGTTGCCGCCAGTTTTGGATTATCTTTCAAATAGGCTATATTCTTTTCAACGCAGTCCTTAAAGTAAGCCTTCGTCTTGTCAAACAGCCGTCTGCCGCCGCTGTAGCTCCTGGATTTATTCACAAAATCAACCGCCTGCTCTTTGCCGACCGCATGCGCCGGCATTTCTTTTTCCAGCCCGTATTTGCGTTTAAGGATTTCGCTCTGATATTTTGCCGATTTTCTCAACTCTTCATCAACTTTCGGATTACTTGCCACCGCGTCATAAACGCCTGCCACTTCGGCTGCCACGGCGTTTCCCGTCTTGCTCCTGTTCATCTCGCGCATTATATGCTTTGCCGCCTCAAAACAGCTTTCGGCATATTGCGGATGGTCTGCCGCCACTTGGCGGTAATTATGCATTGTCTTGTTATACGCCGCTATATCCGTATCAGCCGGATAAGCCCCTTCCCTGCCTTTAACTTTATAAACCTCTTTCTCGGTCGCACCCATATAGGCGTCAGCCACTTTTTCATCGCCAAAATAACGCGCCGCTTTGTTGTATGTTTCTAACCGATATCCCTCATTTTCAATATAATTTCCGCACCCGTCAATTCCGGCAAACAGTTCTTTTTGCATATTCAACAGCTTTGCAGAAAGCTCCGGCGATTCCGGCTCCACGCCGCGCGTCGCACGAATTAAATCGCTTGCCACGGCTTGATGGCCGTATGAAGTCGCCGGCGCATTAAGTGATGTCGCCCTGTTTTTAACGTCCTCAATTGCATTAACCGCCTCCATCGGCTTCTCCCCCCGAAAACCATTGTCCCCGCGCGTTGCCAAACCATAAGCGACATTAAATCCGTCCAACAGCTGCGCATTTTCATCTGTGAGAATATCTTTGTTTCCCATTTTAGCCTGCGCCGCGTCCATAATCTTTGCCAGCATCGCCTGCGCTTCTGCGCTGTCCGCAAAAACGCCGGCTTCCTTAGCTGCCTTTTCCATAATCTGGCGAATCTCCGCATCGGTAACATTGCTTTCCCCCAGCCGTGCCAGCATCTCATCAAACATTCCCATAACATCTCTCCTTGTACAATTATAACTGTTGATTATAATTGTACGTATTAATACACCATCGGAATACAATCATAAGGATATGTATTGGCTTAATATTTTTCGCTTGCCAATTGTTGAAAAATAACGTACCTAAAATTTCATCAACTCCGTACGCCGTTCCCTGCCGCTCTCCCGTTCCCGACACAAACCACTGTCCTCAGTACAAACCGCTATCCTCGGCACTCAACCCCGCACAACAAAAAAGCGGAGCCATCGCTCCGCCTAAGATTTTTTCGGCCCGCTCTTGCCGTTAAGCAGATTTTTTCATCTGCCTGGCCATCAACAGCCGCAGCACACGGTCAACTGTTTCTTTAAGATTTTTGCGCTCGACCACAATGTCAACCATGCCGTGCTCTTTCAGGTATTCCGCGGTCTGGAATCCCTCCGGCAACTTCTCGCGGATAGTCTGTTCAATCACGCGCTTGCCGGCAAAGCCAATCATCGCGCCCCTTTCGGCTATATGGATATCCCCAATCATAGCAAATGATGCCGAAACACCGCCTGTCGTCGGGTCGGTAAAAATGGAAATATACGGCAGGCCTTTCTCCTTTACCCGGTTGATTGCCGCCGTGGTACGCGCCATCTGCATCAGCGACAGCATGCCTTCCTGCATACGGGCGCCGCCGGAAGCGCTGGCAATAATCAGCGGGCAGTCATGTTCATACGCATATTCCGCCGCCGCAACGATTCCCTCGCCCACGGCCGTCCCCATTGAACCGCCCATAAACGAGAAATCCATTGCCGCAACAACCGCGTCAATTCCGCCGACTTTGCCGGTGCCAACCTTAATCGCGTCGTTGTTTCCGGTTTTCTTACGATATACTTTCAATCGGTCAACATATTTCTGCGTATCCCGGAACTTCAGCGGGTCTTCTTTCACTGCCGGCAGCACCATTTCCGTATAAATACCGTCGTCAAACAGCTGTTTCAGACGTTTGTCAACATAAAGCCGCAAATGGTGCCCGCATTTGGTGCAGACATACATCGACTGCTTCAGCTCCTTTGAAAACAACATCTGTCCGCATTCCGGACATTTGACCCACAAATCATCGGAAATTTCCTTCGGGGTCGTCTTCTTTATTTTCGGCCTGACAATATCCGTTAACCAATTCATTTGATACCTCGCTTTTTTCGACAGCAGCCCTGTTCCCCGCTTAAGCGCAAAACCTGCACCGTCTGCCTGTTTTTGTTTGTTTTTGTTCTTTAATCCTTCTTTATGCCCAATCCGTTTTCCGCCCGCCGCAGTATTACGCGCCGGCCTTTTTCCTCATTTATCGCTTATTTATCTTCCGCAGAAGGTTTGGAAAACCAGCCCTTGATTTTCTGGTTGAGCGAAAAGCCGTCTTTCCTCTCGGCCTTCTCGGCCTCTTCCTGCAAAGTCGAAATCTGCTGATTCAGCTTTTCGTGTTCATGGTTTAGCTTTTCATGCTCTTTGGAAAGTGCTTTATTGGCTTTTTTCTGCTTTCTGAGCGTAGCCCGTAGCGGCGCATAGGCTGACCATGCCGACATACGCCCATACAGATAGCCCAGACAGAACATCGCCAGATAAACAACGCTCACGCCGACCATCAGCGACGATTCCGGAATTGGCCACACACTGACCAAATCGTTATTATTCTGCACCAGAAAGACCAGAAACAACGCCATCAGTAAAATTTTAATCAGCCACATATCCGTCTCCTTTTTGCGAAGGATTGAAAAATCAGTTTTCGTTCATTTTCTCGTGCAGTTCCTTGCCTACCCGAAAATGGACGATATTGCGGTTACCAATCTGCACCTTGTCGCCGGTTCTCGGATTCTGTGCAATTCTCGGAGCGCGCTTATGGATTGAAAATACGCCGAAACCGCGGAATTCCACCCGGTCGCCCCTGGCCAGAGCCCCCGTCATGCTGGAAAAAATGACGCTGACAATCTTCTCAATCTCGCTAAGCAGGAGATTCGGGTTTTTCTTTGCAATGCTTTCTATTAATTCGGATCTAGTCACGGCATACCTCTTTCATGAATATAAACATAACACAACTTCTTTTAAATTAAATTCCTAACATCAAATTTACAACATAGCTATAAATTTTTATTTATTTTACACAAGTGTCAGCCCCTCTTATATACAGCGGCTTCGGAAAATCAAGGTTTTTCTGCAAATATTTTTGATAGGTTGTGCGAAACAGCGCTTCGGTACTCATCATGTCCGTAATCTCAACCTGTTTGATTTGCAGCCCCATGGAAACCGACAGCAGCCGTTCTGCCCCGTCGCCGATAAAACTGGTCTGGCGGCTCTTCAGGCGGTTGGCGATTTCCTCCCGCGTCAAAGCCAGCGGCTCGCTGATTTTCTTCAGATTCTCATCAAACAGCTGAAAATAGAAGTCCTCGCGTTTGGTCTCAATAACCACGGCATTATAAAAAGCACGGTCGCTTTCTTTAAGCATATTCGCATAAACTTCAAAAGCCGAAACGCCGGTCAGTTTCAAATCCGGACTGCCCAGCGCCAGCCCGCGCGCAAACGCCAGCCCTGCCCGCACGCCGGTAAATGACCCCGGCCCGGTACAAACGCCCAAGAGCCCGATTTCGCCAAACTTCAGCTTATTTTCCTTAAGCATCTTTTCAACATTGCAAGCCAAATCTTCCGCCTGCCCGAACTCTTCTATTTTTTCGATTCCCGCAACGCGGGACAAGTCCCGGTAAAGGGCTGTTCCCACGCCGCTGCCGGTCGTATCAAAAACTAACGTATACATATTGTTCACTCTTTCAATTTTTAATTTGCTATCAAATAACAAATATCTTAAAAAAGCCTATATACTAAAATAAAAAAACAAACAACCTTTATTTTTAGCCCCGCGTTTTGCCTCCTCCCGGAAGCATATTTGCCGGCACCGGTGCAGCCTCCGCAAACTTCCGCCGGTTTCGCCCGGCCGCACGCTGAAAACAAAACACTCGGCTCTTTGAGCCGCACGTTATGGAAAAAGGAATGACGATAGAAACTGTAACTATATTGCTTTATATCTGGCTTTCAGTCAGTCTGGTTTTCCCGCTGCTCGCGGTAATTCTGCTGCGCCGCGGCCGGCGGATGAAAGCCGAGCTAGCCAAGAAGGATTTGTCCAACCGCCATTATGAAGAAATGCTATATGCCTCCAAAGACGGCTATCTGACTCATTCCGTATATAAAAGCAAAGACTATCAGTACTGTTCGCGCCGTCTGGCAACCATGCTGAATCTGCCCGCCGGCGAAAAAAGTACGTTTGCCGACGTTGCCTCCGCATTTGAACGCGCCGATGCCGAAAAGCTGAACGGCATGTTTGCAGCCCTGCTCAAAGACGGAAGAAGCTTTGAAACCATCGTCAGAACGCCCTCCGGCAGAGCCGCCCTTTCCGGCAAGACGTTCGTCGTCTCCGGCGTGCGGATTAACTCCGCCGATTCGCTGATAAACAGCAGCTGCCTCTGGTTCCGTGACATCACGCGCGAAACCGACTTTATTGACCGCGCCACCGAAGACGCCCTCGCCTGCCGCCGCGAAGTTGAGGACTTCCGCATCCTGATAGACAATCTGCCCTGCCCTGTCTGGCTCCGGGACGAAAGTCTGAACGTCCGCATCATGAACCGACGCTACCTGAACCTGCTCGGCCTGAAAGACTTTAAAGACGCCACGCCGGAAAACACAATCCTGCGCGACCTCGGCAATGCCACCAATTTGCTGGAACTCGCCAAAACCGCCCGCGAATCAAACACGCCGCAGAAAAAGCAGATTAACATCTTACATGACGGCGAACTCAAAAAATACGAAATCACCGAAACGCCGTATTACGATTCGTCGCTGAAGACATCGCATACTGTCGGTTCGCTGACGGACATCACCGGCTTTGACGAAGCCAAGCGCAGCTATCAGGTACATCTGGACACCCATCTTGATATTTTAAGTTCGCTGGATACGGCATTCTGCATCATCAACACCGGACACGAGTTCACCTTTGGCAACGCCGCGTTCCTGAAATTGTGGAACCTTCCCGAAAACTTTATCGACAACGCGCCGCACTACAACGTTTTCCTTGACCGGATTCGCGAACAGCGGACTTTGCCCGAAGTCTCGGATTTCAAAGCCTACAAAGACGAAGAGAATAAAGCTTTTGACGCACTGACGGAACAGCGGGAAGACCTGCTTTATATCCCGGACGGCCGCACTTTCCGCCGCATCCGCGCCCCGCACCCGGACGGCACGATTATCGCGTACGAAGACATTACCGACCGTCTGGCCGCCGCCCGCCGCCTCAGCGACCTGCTTGCGGTTCAGCGCGGCATTCTTGACAACATCAGCGATTCGGTCGTTATTTTCTCGCCTAACCTGAAGCTGAAATCTTACAACGTGGCTTTCCTCAGGCTCTGGGGGCTGGGCGCGGCGGAACTTGATGCTTCGCCATACCTGCGCGAACTGCTTGACCTGCTGAAGCCCAAACTGCCGGAACTGGAAGACTGGAACACATTCCGCGAAGATATGCTCAAGCATATAACTTCCTGCACTCCTTTCACGCTGAAGCTCCGCAGCAAACAGCGTATTATGGTAACGCCGGTCATCTTGGCGGATACGTCGCTGATGATTACATATCATAAGGAATAGCTGGAAACAAATAATCCTTGCATTCGCGCAGGACGTCATCCATAATATCCGGCAGATATCAGTCCAGGCTGCGGTTGCCGTAAAATGCCGGCCGCCGCGGCAAAAGCCCTGAAAAGCCCAAAGGAGAAAAGCAATGACGGAACAATTGGCGCCAAACCAGAAAAAAATCGTCGACTGGGACAAAAAATCCGATTCGGATGCCGAGCGCATCAGTAAACGGCTGGAAGGAAGAAGCGAACTGGACGACCGCGCGTCCACCGTCAATGACGTTTCTTCCCGCCCGGTTGCCGAGCGCACTGCCGCTCCCGTCCGGCCTGCGACGCGCCCCGCCGCCGCAAACCCGGCCGCTTCACGTCCCGCTCCGGCTGCCGGACAACCGCTGCAGCGCCTGCGCCAAAAAATTAAAGAAGTTTACGACGATGATGACGAAGACGAAAACGCCCCCGGTTTCTTCAATATCAGCCTGCTTGACGAAGAAGAAGCCGAAAACGGAATCCTCCCCGCAGGCACTGTTCCCGACCCGGCCCGCAACGAGTCGGAAACGCTGCGCATTACCCGCGAACAGCAGTTGGCCGGAAAGCTGGACGCCATTCTCAGCTCTTCAATGGCCGCAAGGGAAGCCGGACTGTCTCCCCGTGTTTCCCGCGCCGACGCCAGGCTGGCAAATTCGGCTAAATATGATGTGAAAAAAATCCGCCGCCAAACCTTAAAAGAGAAAATATCCGAACCGCTCGGGCTGAAAGGCCATCTCCCTGAAAAAGACCTTGGCCAAGCGCTTCGCGGCTTGAAAAATGCCGCCGAAACGCTGGAACCCTCTCTGCACTCAGCCGCATCCCAAACGCCGCTTTCGGCCGCGCCGCTGGCTTCTTTGCAGCGCGAAACATCAGATATCCTGAACGGCCTTCCCGCCGAAACCGCTCCGGAATTGGCGAAAGAAGACGATGAAAAAGCGCTCGCCAGACTGATACTGGAAAAATCGGGACGCGGCGCCCCGCGGAAAAAATTATCCGAAATTGCCAAAGGGTTGAAGCCATTTAAAAAAAATGAAAACACGGCTGACAACGGCAAAGAAAATAGCTGATTCCGCCCCGCCTGAGAAGCACTTATTAAACAAACCTGATTGACACTTATAAATCTTTGTGATATTCTGGACAGTGTTGATAACCTCATAAAACCAAAGGCCAAACTATGGAAAACCAATATTATACGTTAATTGAAAAACAGGACTTTTTCGAAATCATCGAAAACAAGTTCGGCGAACTGGCGGTATTTATTGACGCCCGCAAAGGCGAACCGGCCAATCCGCAGCTGGAATATGACGGCAAAACCACAGCTTTGCTCAAACGCGACGGCAGACTCGCGGTCAAGCTTGAAGGCATAAACGCCGAAACCGGCGCCGTCCTGGCTGAATCCGAATTTGTGATGATTGTAGAACTCTCCGGCGAAACTGTCGAACGCACCTACGGCGTTCCGGTTGAAACGGTTGAGGAATTTTCATTCAAAGGCCGCCAGACCCGCGCCGACGAGTTGGAACGCATTAAAAGCAAGCAGGAAATTATTGAAGCGTTTGGCGCCGTTAAAATCTGGAAAAGCGGAGAAAAATAGATGATAGGAATAGTATTGGTAACCCATGGCCGGCTGGCTGACGAATTTCTGTCTGCCATGCAGCACATTGTCGGCCCCCAGAACCAGATTGCCACCGCCTGCATCGGCCCCAATGACGATATGAACGAACGGCGCAACGACATCTTAAACAAAGTCCAGGCGGTTGACAGCGGCGACGGCGTCATTGTTTTGACCGATATGTTTGGCGGTACGCCCTCCAACCTTGCCATTTCGATTATGGATCGTGCCAACATTGAAGTTATCGCCGGCATAAATCTGCCGATGCTCGTCAAACTCAATACGCTGAGAAAAGAAAAAGGGCTGAAGGAAGCCGTTACCGGCGCCAAAGAAGCCGGCATCAAATACATCACAATTGCGTCTGAACTGTTGGGAAAATAAAATGAGCGACACCATTTCTGTAGAACTTGAGATTATTAACGAACGCGGATTGCATGCCCGTGCCGCCGCCAGTTTCGTCAAAACGATTGACGGGCTGAACGCCGACGTGCAGGTTGAACGTCTGGGACAGGTTGTAGACGGCAATTCGATTATGGGGCTGATGATGCTCGCCGCCGCCAAAGGCACCAAAATCAAGGTTTCCGCCGCCGGAACAGACGCCGAAACCGCCATCGCCAACATTACCAAACTTGTCAACGGCAGATTCGGCGAGGATAGATGACGCAAACGCCCGATACCCTTGCCAATCCCCTTGCTGCGCTTTCTCCCGCCCAGCCAACTCCCTCCGCCGCCTCTGTTTCAACCTCCCCGAAAAGAGGCCGCCGCCCTGCCGCTGCTCCGATTCCCGCCGCAGACCTCCTTTCTTCCCCCCCTGAAAAGGCATCAAATCCGGCGCCAACGCCTGCCGCTGCTCCAATCCCTGCCACAGACTTCCTCTCCGCCGCCACAAAAAACACTCCGGCTCCGGGCACACAACCTGTCGGTTCCTCTCTCTCCTCCTCCCCTGAACAGGCTGCTGTCCCTGTTACGGACACGCCGCCCGCCGCAGCTGCCAAAGCGCCCGCGCCGCGCAACAAGACCATCACGTTGACAGAGCCGGAAATCGCCGAATATTCCTCCCGCGCCGTAACCCTGAAAGGCAAAGCTGCCCTGCGCGACATCATTGACAAAACCATCTGGCAGGACACTTTTGAGGCTCTGAAATTTCTCCCCGCCAACTTTGCCGATTTGGTGGTCGTCGACCCGCCGTACAACCTGACCAAAAAATTCGGCACCAAAGAATTCAAGTCTATGGACTGGAACGACTACAAGCGCTGGATGGACAAGTGGCTTGCGGAAGTCTTTATCTCGCTGAAACCCAACGGCAGCCTGTACATCTGTTCGGACTGGAACACGTCTATCGCCGTTCCCGAAATCGCCGGAAAATATTTCCTCCTGAAAAACCGCATTACCTGGGAACGCGAAAAAGGGCGCAGTTCGGGCAACAACTGGAAAAACTGTCTGGAAGACGTCTGGTTTTTCACCAAGTCTTCCGAATACACGTTCAACCTTGACGCCGTTAAGCTGAAGCGCCCGGTCTTGGCGCCGTACAAAGACCGCAACGGCATTCCCAAAGACTGGCAGGAAGACGAAGAAATTGAAGGGGGAAAATACCGGTTGACTGCGCCGTCCAACCTGTGGACGGACATTTCCATCCCGTTCTGGTCTATGGCTGAAAACACGCCCCATCCCACCCAAAAACCGGAAAAGCTGATAGCCAAGCTGATTTTGGCCTCCAGCAACGAAGGCGATGTCGTTTTTGACCCTTTCCTCGGCTCCGGTACTACTTCGGTAACCTCCGCCAAGCTCGGCCGTCATTATGTCGGCATTGAACGCGAAAAAGAATACGTGGCCCTTGCCGAAAAGAGGCTTGAAATGGCACAAACAGACAAGACCATTCAGGGATACGAAAACGGCGTTTTCAAACTTCGCCACGCCTGATTTGTCCACCCAAAAGCTATCTCTGCCGCTAAATTTCCTGCTCCGCCGGGGATTAGCCGCCGGATTTTGCCCTGCACCTGCCAAAAACTTTTCACAAAACGAAAAAAATTGTTGCAAATACATATAACCTGATATATGTTATCAACGAATTTAATAGATATTAAGTTCAGGGCGTCAGAATCCCTTAAGCAGTCAGTCCGCAGCAGGACAAAATAAATATGCCACGTTCGGACGGATGTCGACGAATAAGAGCTTCTCAAATAAGTCGAGCCGTCAATTGCTTACGGTTTCTGAACATCCGCCCGCCTTTGCGGGCTTTTTATTTTCTCTATATTCCCTTCCCTCTGCCGCCGCAAATGTGTCCGCTTTCTCCGGTCGTAATCCATCTGTCTGTTTCCCTACAGCCCACTCCTCGTCTGTTTCTATTACCCTACTGCCCGCCCCTACAACCCGTTCCCGTCTGTTCCCATCTTCCTACTGCCACCCCTTTAGCAGCTGCCCGTCTGCCACTCACGTCTTCTCCCCCTCCCCAAAAGCGGCACTCCCCTCTCTCTCCCAAAAAACTCCCTCCCAAACGGCACAACCTCCCCCAAAACGCCTGATACCTTTATTCTGCCCCCAACATTCGCTAAAAACAAAAATTGCTATTGAGTTTTAATCCGCACCGCTCTATATAATATATCTGTGCAATATGTATTTCTGATATGTTGCCGCATCGAACCGCTATACGCGATTCTCCAACCAACAACAGGGAAATGACAACAGATGAAACCAATGAAAAATATTATGTTCTGGCTTGTTGCCTTCATACTTTTGAGTGTGATTATGAACGGCTTCTCTCCAAGCGCCCGGCAAAACGCCGCCGCGCCGATTGCTTTTTCGGAATTTATGGACAAAGCCGAAAACAACCATATTGACGCGGTAACGATTGTCGGCAACGACATTTACGGCACCTACGACAACGGTAACAAATTCCGCACTTACGCTCCCTTTGACCCGAGCATGGTCGAAACGCTGCGCAAACTCGGCGTCAAAATTGAAGCCAAGCCGATAGACACGTCCGAAAGCACGTTCTGGGGCATTGTCATTTCCTGGTTCCCGATGCTTCTGCTGATTGGCGTGTGGATTTTCTTTATGCGCCAGGCCAGTTCCGGCAACAACAAAGCCATGAGTTTCGGCAAATCCCGCGCAAAATTGATAGAAAACACCAAACGCGTTACGTTTGCCGACGTTGCCGGAGCGGACGAAAGCAAGCAGGAACTTGAAGAAATTATCGATTTTCTGAAAGACCCGCAGAAATTTCAGCGTCTCGGCGGCAAAATCCCCAAGGGCGTCCTGCTCGTCGGCCCTCCAGGAACCGGCAAAACCCTCTTGGCAAAAGCCGTAGCCGGCGAAGCCAATGTTCCGTTTTTCTCTATTTCCGGTTCGGACTTTGTGGAAATGTTCGTCGGCGTCGGCGCGTCGCGTGTGCGCGATATGTTCGCACAGGCCAAGAAAAACGCCCCCTGCCTGCTGTTTATTGATGAAATAGATGCCGTCGGCCGCCATCGCGGCGCCGGTTTGGGCGGCGGCAATGACGAACGTGAACAGACCTTAAACCAGCTCCTTGTGGAAATGGACGGGTTTGATGCCAACGAAAACGTTATTCTGATTGCAGCGACCAACCGCCCGGATGTTCTGGACCCTGCCCTGCTGCGTCCCGGACGTTTTGACCGTCAGGTAACTGTCAGCAATCCGGACGTCAAAGGACGTGAGGAAATTCTGAAAGTCCACACCCGCAAGGTTCCGCTCTCCAAAGACGTCAACCTCAGCGTCGTCGCCCGCGGCACGCCCGGATTTTCCGGGGCTGATTTGGCCAATCTGGTTAATGAAGCGGCTCTCCTTGCCGCCCGCAAAAACAAGCTCAAAGTCAGCTCTGCCGATTTTGACGCCGCCAAGGACAAAGTCTTGATGGGCAACGAGCGCAAATCCATGGCGATGGACGAAAAAGAAAAGCAGCTGACCGCTTATCATGAAGCCGGACACGCCATCTGTTCCCTGAACGTCAAAGACACCGACCCTATTCACAAGGCGACGATTATCCCGCGCGGCCGGGCACTCGGTATGGTGCAGCAGCTGCCGGAAAAGGACAAATATTCCTACACCCGCGCCCAGATGCTGTCCCGTCTGGCGATTCTGATGGGCGGGCGCGTCGCCGAAGAAATAAAATTCGGTTACGACGCGGTTACTTCCGGTGCGTCTTCCGATATTAACGCTGCCACGGATTTGGCGCGTGCCATGGTAACGGAATGGGGTATGAGCGACGCGCTGGGGCCGATTCGTTATTCCGAAAACTCCAACGAAGTTTTCCTCGGCCGTTCCGTCACACAAAACCAGAATATGAGCGAAGAAACCGCCCGCTTGGTCGACGCGGAAATCAAGCGTCTGGTTACCGGCGGCTACGAAGAAGCGAAAAAAATCCTTCAACAGCATCAAAAGGATTGGGAAACGCTGGCTCAGGCGCTGATGGAATATGAAACGCTGACCGGCGAGGAAATTCAGGACGTTCTGGCCGGAAAGACGGTAGACAAAAACAAGGACGCCCCGGTTTCGGAAGAAAAACGCACCAAAGCGTCCGTGCCGGAACTGTAAGCCAAGGTTCCAGGAAGCCGCCTTCCAAGCAGCCGGCTTCTCAATCACTTGGTTCTGTGTTAAACAGCCTGCCTTTCGGCAGGCTGTTTTTTATTGCCGCTATGCTCCATTACTATCAGCACAGTCGTCCTGCAAAACGGTTCAACGTTCCTGCAAAACAACCCTCTGCTTGATGAATACCCTTTCCAATTATCGCCCGTTCAAATATCCGCTGGGCAATATTATCAAAATTCCCCCCCAAAAAATATCTCCGTAAAAAAACATCGCCGTTCGTAAATCATTCCCACAAAAAAAGAGCCGCATACCGCAGCTCTTTTTTATTCAGGATATTCCGCCCTTTGACATAACATCAAAAATGCAGAACATCACAGCAATGTGCATCCCATGCATTTAAATGTGCTTTTCCACGGTCGTCAAAAAAGAGTTTTTTTCTACCGACTGTCAGATTAGCCTTTTTCAGGTTACGCATGGCAGAACCTCGGCTATTGCACAGCGCCCACGCACCGTTTTCCTCGCGGATAAGGTGGAAACGCTCATTGATTGGCATAAACGCCCGCACGTTCTCATGCAGAACCATGCCGTTCGCGTCCGCAACTTTCAGCCCATGGCCTTTAATCAGGTCAAAGTCGGCATTGACTTCAAGTTCTTCCGCCGAAGAGATATGAAAACCGCCAACCGAAGCGCTGTGTTGCGCCCCGAAAGCTACAAGCTTCCAGTCCGGCGTATAGACGTAAGTCGTTCCGTCCGTCATGAAAATTCTGTTAAAACGGGTACCTACCGAAACCTTGTCCACTCCGGACATCAGCGGATATTTTCCGTTTGCGGAAGAATACAATTGTCCGTCACGCAAATGCATTCCGCTGAATACGTTTCTTACTTCGCTGTTTGCAGACGCCGCATGGGCAGTCATTGAACTAAAATTTTTCATATTAAAAAAATTTATATGTGAATAATAATTTACCTATCTCTAAAAAACTTACCTAACATACCACATTTTTCCGCCCGGCGCAAGTATTTTTTGTCAATTTTTTTCAAAAAAACACCTCAACGCCATTGCCATGCAATTATCCCTGTCTAATTCCGCGGCACGCTGTCTTTTTTTTGCAGCCTGAATTGATATAACGCCGCAATCGCAATATACGGCAGAAACATCTCACCCGATTCTTCCAGCAACTGGCAAAGCGCGTAAGTCTCGTCAGACAACGGAACGCCGCCGTGCGCCTTTCTGTAATTAGACGGAAAACGGTCTACAATCTTGGCACACACGCCGACCGTGCACAAAACGGCAATCGACCACGTTACCGGATTGAATTTAAAAAATGACTGTACCAGATGCTTGGAATATTTAACCGCCAGATATGCAACCGCGCCGGCAACAACCAGCAAAACCAGCCCGAAAACAATCTTTTCGCTCAACGGATTGTTCGGATTAAGAAAAAATCTCGATTTAAACGGAGTCGTATCCGTTCTGGACAGATGGTGCTGTATCCCTTCCTCACGCAACAAAGCGCAAATCGCCAGAAACAGAAAAATCCCCCATGTCCTGATTCTGTCCTTATAGTCGTCGCAAACCACAAGCAGCACCCCTATAAGCAAGACATATCCCATATGGGTAATATTTTCAATCAGTTCCCCTTCAACCGTTACTTTCAGCACATTTTCAGGAAATCCATAATAAACAGTGCCCATAAAAGACAACCACAAAATCAAAAAAGCCGCAGGTACAAAAAACGGCGACATAAATATCTTTTTCATCAAAAAAGTCCTTCAGTTCATTAAAATTGCATAAAGTATAGATACCTTACCGTTCCCTCGCAACAAAAACAAAAAATTCCTAACAACAAAACCGTATATAACAGAATGTTTATTTCAAACTGCAAGTTTCTGCGCTTTAAAGCCGTTCCTTAATGATATCCGATAAACATCGCCAAAACGTTTCGCCTTTTGCAACAGCAGACATTCAACAACGCCCCTGCGCAACAGATAAATCCCTTCCGGCATTTTTCATCATTCCCAAACGATTGTTGCGCCTTTTTCCAAAATCCCCGCAATTCGCTTCAAAACACTCTGTTCCACAAATTCACCCTTGCGCACCCAAACCGCGCTTTTAACATTATCCGAAACATAAAAAGGCGATATTCGCCGATACCCTTTCTGCATCACCGCCACACTGTCCGCAATGCTGATTTTTTCTCCCGGCAAATCAGCCGTTTCGCCCTCATACACGCAATCGACGACAATCTGCGGTTTCAGCTTTTCCTTTCCCGTCATAAACAGATAATATACTGCGGCTCCCCCGGCAACGTAAATATCCGTTTCTTCCTCGGCCAGCGCCTTTTGCCCGCTGATAACGCGATGCGCCGCCAAGTCCGAAACTTCATATTCCTGATTAGAAGTCAGCACCAGCATTTTGCAGCCGTCAATTGTCCGTCCGGGAAAACTTTCGTACGTTATCCTGCCGCAAACGACAGTCTGCCCGGACACGACATCAAGAAAATGTTTCGTATCGCTGGGAACGTTCCACGGTATATTATCGCCAATACCGATTAAATCGTCTCCGGCATGCCGGCACCACATCGCTACCACCGTCATTTCAAAAACTCCTTTACCGGCGCATAAGATCTCCGGTGTTCGGGCGTAACGCCAAACCGTTTCAATCCCTCAATATGCGCTTTCGTACCGTAACCGGCATTTTTCTCAAAACCGTATCCCGGATACTGTGTTGCCATCTGTTCCATCAGGCGGTCGCGATAAACTTTGGCTAAAACGGAAGCCGCGGCAATGGAATAAGACTTCACATCCCCTTTTACCACCGCCCGCACCGCACAGCCAAAATCTTTCGGCGTTCTGTTCCCGTCAACCAACACCATATCCGCAGCAATATCGGCCGCTGCCATGGCTCGTTTCATTGCCAGAAACGACGCATTTAAGATATTGATTTCATCAATCTCCTGTGCCGATGCCTGCCCGATTCCCAGCCGCACCGTTCCCTTTTTTGCTTCTTCTTGCAGCAGGCCATACAACATTTCTCTTTTCTTTTTGGAAAGCTTTTTGGAATCATTCAGGTTCTCTAACAGCCGGCTGTCAACTTTCCTGTCCAAAAAAACAGCGCACCCGGCAACCACCGGTCCGACCCACGGGCCGCGCCCGGCTTCATCAACGCCCGCAACAACCCCGCCGGTCTCATCTTCAAGTAAAAAATCAGGCATACCGCCTCTCCTTTGTCCGAAACGATATCCTTATCCAACAACCCCGCTTCGTTCTCGTCAGAAACGTTGTTTCCGTCGGTATACCGCTTTCCCTTTGTCCGAAACGACATCCCTCACAAAACCATTTCACCCTCGTCAGAAACAGCCGCTTGCCGGTATACCGCTTCCTATAACCAGAACGATAATACCCTATTGCCTTTATAACTCAACAATTTTTTAATTTTTAAGCACTTTTACACCCTCATACTCCGCTTCGATTATACCGCCGACGACCACTGCAACATTCGGATAGCCCGCCTCCTCAAACTTCTCGGCAACCTCCGAAGCAACGCCGCCCGACGTGCAGAGAATATTAACCAGCTTGTCGCCGCCGGGATTGTATTCCGCCATAAACTTGTCCGGATCCACCTTGTCCGCCTTTATGACAATATGCGGCAAAGCCAGACGCTCATGCGCATATTCGTCCGCCCCGCGCACGTCAAGAATAATCGAATCTTTGTCCAGGCTTTCCGGTTTTACAAAACGCATCGGTTCCTCCTCCTTTGTCTTCCATAAACATAAGCCTGATACGCAGCGGTTAAACCTCTATTTTAGTCTAGTCCGCCATCTTCACCCGCCTCGCCCCAAAACAAAAACGGCCGTCTCCGCGACCGTTTCTGTTTCATGTTTCCCTCCCGGCATAACTGCAATGCCTGCTTTTCGGCAAAGTCCGTTCTCGCGTCTTATAAAGCCAGAACCTTATACTCGATTCCGCTCTCGTCAGCGCCGAGAACTTCAATTTTTATCGTGCCAATGTTTACGTTTTTGTCATACATCGGAAATTTATACGTTTTGTTTTCTTCCAAAGGCATACCGTTATTCGGCACTACCGTCTTATATTTAAAGACCATCTTGTAGTCTTCAATGCCGGCATAGCGGACTTCAAAGCTTGAAAGCATATCTTCCTCGCCCGAGCGGCTCTTAACTTCGTTTTGGAATTTCAAATCTTCCGGTTCCAGCTGAAAAGCCGTTTCTAGCAAAGCCAGCCGGTCATTGTAAATTCTCCCTACGCGCGGATAGATGTTTCCGTTTCCGTCCAGCAGGACGATATCGCCAAAGCGATTCGGTTCGACCATCCGGTAAATATGCTCGTTGATTTCAACCTCGCCGATGATTTTATACACCTGCTCGTCCGAAAACTGTACCGGAACCGTATAGGAAACCAGCGCCCCTTTCTTCGTCGGCCGAACAATCTCGTCGGAATAAACTTCCTTCTCAAACACTTTGGAAGAAACGACAATTCCGCCCGGCACGGCATGGCGCACCACGCCTGCTTCATAATCGCTGACGGTTTCTGTTTCCTTCTCTATGCTGGAAAACTCGTCCGTATCGTAATAGCGGATATTGTAGGTATAGAAAAAATCATTAAACGTATTGCGTTTCCCGAGCGTATAGTCGCCTTTCATATAGTATGAACACGAAGCTACTGCCAATGCTGCCAGACCGATAAATATTTTTTTCATAATATAATCTCTTGTTAACGTTTTCCTCACTAATATTTATGCATCTTGAAATACAACTTGTAAACAAAAAAAATATTTTTGAGGCAAACCTATGCATAACCCTGGCAAAAGCTGCAAACTGATAAAATTCTCCCCTCTTGCGTCCCTCTCCGAAGCCGAAGCGGAATTTCTGGAAGAAACCTTTGACGTCGTTGCCGTCAACTATACCGGCGACGGTCTTGAAGAATATGTCGGCTACGCGCCGCTGGATTTCGATGCCGAAGATTTCCGCCGCCGGGTTGCCGCGCTCGACCTGAAACTGCCGCCGTTTTGCGAAGAAACGCTGGAAAGCAAAAACTGGCTGAAAGAAAACGTCATAAAATTTGCCCCGTTTGAAACCGGCGCGTTTATGGTTTACGGCATTCATGAAGCAGCCTGCCCGCCCACAGAAAAAATTCCGGTGCAGGTCTATGCCGCCACCGCTTTCGGGTCCGAACACCAGACGACAAAAATGTGCCTGTCGCTCATCAGCCGGCTGTATGAAGCTTTCCCCGTACCAAAAAAAATTCTCGATATGGGAACCGGCTCCGGCATCCTTTCCGTTGCCGCCGCCAAAATCTGGCATCAGACGCCGCAGATTATTGCCGCCGATATTGACGCCGAGGCAGTCGATGTCACCGCCAGCAACGCCGTAACCAACGGTGTGGAAAAAAACATCACGGCAATCTTAAGCGACGGATATGCCAACCCGGCCATTGCCGCCGCAGCGCCATATGACCTGATTTTTGCCAACATCCTCGCCAACCCGCTCAAGGCAATGTCTGCCGCGGCATACGCAAACCTCCGCCCCGGCGGTTGTTACTTAATTTCGGGATTTATTGACAATCAGGAAAACGATATTATAGAACATCATCAGCAGGCCGGATTCAAATTGCTGCAAACCTGCAAGATAGAAAACTGGCGCGCCGCTCTCCTGCAAAAATAACAACGGCAAATCGGCGATACCTCCGCCGCAGAAACACCCGCTCGGAGCATCTGCCGCCCCCAACTAACGGAGTTAATGCAATGGACATTAAAAGCATTCAAAAAGAACTGAAAGCGCAAAAACTCTCCGGAAGGATATTTACGCTCGGCAACCTGTTTATCGGCGAAGACATTCTTCCCGAAGAAAACCGGATATGCGAATTGACAGGCTTTACCGGTTCTTATGCCCTCCTGTTTGTGACACCAGCTAAAGCATACCTGTTCGTTGACGGACGCTACGAACTCCAGGCCAAAAAGGAAGTAAACCTCCGCCGGATTGAAATCGTTAAGCTGTCGGAAATAAGCTTTTGCTCATGGTTGAAAAACAGTTTTGCCAAGTCCTCCACCCGCATTGCCTACAACCCTTGGATAATCAGCCTGAGCACGCTTAACGGGCTGAAAAAACTGCTGCCCGCCGCCGAATTTATCCCTGCCGCCGATGCCGGCAAATTGCTGAGTTCCAAACCGGCAAAAGTCTTCACGCATCAGAAAAAATTTACCGGACAGGTTTCCAAAGACAAACTGGCGCAATTCGCCGCCCATCTCAAAAAATGCGGGCTTGACGCCTTTCTTGTTACCTCGGCCGCCAGTACATCATGGCTGTTAAACTTACGCTCCAACGCTCTGCCATACACGCCGGTTTTTCGCGCCTATGTCCTGGTTGAAAAGAACGGTGCATACAAAGTCTTTGCCGAAAATACCGATTACGAAACCGCGCTGCCGTTCGCAAAGCTTGCCGAAATTCTGCCCCGTTATGCCAAACTCGGCGCCGACTTCTGCTCAACGCCCGCCGCCATCGCCGGTTTTGCTCCGCAGCTTGCCGACACGGCCGACGCCGTTGCTGCCATGAAAGCCGTCAAAAACCCGACAGAGCTGAAAGGAATGCGCAATGCCCATCTGCGCGACGGCGTTGCCCTGACCAAATTCCTGTTCTGGCTTTCCAAGAATTACAAAGGAAAAACCGAAACCGAGGTTGCCGAAAAACTGCTGGCATTCCGCAAAAAAGAGCTGAATTTCTATTCAGAAAGCTTTGCCGCCATCGCCGGATTCGGCGCCAACGCCGCCGTTGTCCATTATCACGCCGACGAAAAAAGCGCCGCAGTCCTCAAAAAAAATTCCGTCCTGCTTTTAGACAGCGGCGGACAGTATTATGACGGCACCACCGACGTAACCCGTACCATTGCCCTTGGCGAACCGTCCGCAGATATGACAGAAAAAAACACCCTCGTCTTAAAAGCGCACATCGCCCTGGCCTCCGCCGTCTTCCCGCAGCAGACTTCCGGCAGCGAGCTGGATTTGATTGCCCGCCAGCCGCTGCTGAAACAGGGACTGGATTATGAACACGGCACCGGACATGGAGTCGGTTTTTTCTCCGACGTTCACGAAGGCCCGGCACGGATTTCCGTCCACGCGAAAAACAGCGCGCCGCTCGCCGCCGGTATGGTAACGTCGATTGAACCCGGATACTACAAGGAAAACGCTTTCGGTATCCGGATAGAAAACCTTTACGCCGTCAAACCGACCAAAAATCCGAAATATCTCCATTTTGAAGTTTTAACTCTGGCTCCTGTTGATAAAAAACTGATTAACAAATATATGTTGACGTCGGAAGAACTGACGTGGCTCAACCGTTACCACCGCCAGGTTTTCCTGAGCCTGAAGAAATACCTGACGCGCCAGGAGCTGGAATGGCTGCGCGAAGCCTGCGCTCCGCTCTGATACGACGGCGCCGTCCCTGTTCGGGCATAAGCGCGCACTCCCCCTGCACAGATACAGCCGCACGCCCTGCTCTGATACGGCTGCGCAATGCCCGTACCAAATCTTGATTCGCGCCGCCCGTTTACACCCTTCCCTGTTTGCACAAGAGGTAAATATGCGCCTGACCGCCGGACTGTACATCACCTTGTTTTCTTTGTCGGCATTAACAGCCGGCTCCTGTCCTGCTGCCGGAAGCCCCGGCCTCGCCCCACTCCCGGCCGCCGCTGTTTCTCCCTCCGAAACCGCCAACTCTGTTCCGTCCCCAACCACCACTGTTCCTCCAACTCCAACTCCAACTCCAACTCCAACTCCAACTCCAACTCCAACTCCAACACCAACACCAACACCAGCCCCAGTCCCAGCTATGACAACTGCCCCGAACCTGCAAAACCTCTACCAGAACCCGGAAGGAAAAAGGCTTCCCGAGGCAATCATTTTTTATAATTCGGCCAATCCCTGTTTCGGCTGCCAACAAGCCATAAACATGGCCGTCCGTATCCTCAGAAAAAATTATCGCGGCCGGATGCATGCCTACCTTATAGATGCGGCCAAACACCCCGGATTTATCAGCACATTCAAACTGCGCGGGCCGCTCAACCTTGTCCTCGTCCGCATTTCTGACGGCGCCTCATTCGGATACGCAAAAATAAGCGGCCTGCAAAGCGAAACCGGCGATGCTGATGCTTTCGCCGCCCTCATAACCGAAAAAGTCGGCAATTTTTTAAACCTCCTGCCGGAAAATTAGGAATTTGCTAAGTATCTGTCTTATATGCTGACAAATATATTTACACCGTACCGCTTTTTATGCTATACTCATAAAAAAGCAAGGAGAGAGTTATGAATAAAATTCTAAACTGGTTTAAATTCTGGGAAACAAAAGAACAGCCGTATGTCAAACCGCAGAAATTCGTAGATTTGAAACGGACAAACTCCATTGTTAACTTTATTCATCCGGGGCACCCCCTGTATGACAACATCGCTGCCAAAGAAGAAAACCGGCTCCGCATTCTGGCTCCGAACGAAACCGCTTACAGCGAAAACAGCCTGACGCACAATTTTGCCGCCATCGTCATATACAACGGCCTAAACTATCTTATCATCAATTCGCTTAAACATTTTAAGGAACAAAGCATCGGCGGCCTGCTCCAGTTTGATGAAAACATCTATAACGTCATTCCTTTTTTTGAAGACGAAGAAGAATACCAAACTGCCAGCGACTACACTTTCCGTGAAACGTATGAATATGACCATCCCGTTGAAAGTTACGCCTTCCTTGCCGAACAAAACGGAAAAAGCGTCAAAATAACGCTTGACCATGGCAAAAAGCCGGTAAACGTCAAAATGATAGATGAAAAGCGCCGCCTTTTCACCGCCAAACTCACGGCAGAGCAGATTGAACTTATCGATTATGTCGTCATACCGGCGTTAAATGCCTATACGGAAATCCTGAACAAACGCAAATCCCGCGCCTCATAGAACTCCGCAGCTGTTTTTGCCGGCAATCGCTGCCTGCAAAGTTCCATCTCTCCGCAACGGCAGCACCCGGATTTTATTCTTTCGCCTCCGTATCCCTAAGATGTTGCAGTCTGCTTTTTGAGCTTCCTGTTACAAAAAATAAACGGCAGTTTTCACACCTGCCGTTTATTTCACACCTGCCGTTTATTTCACACCTGCCGTTTATCTGCATTCTCGCCGTCCGCGCATCAGACCACAAACGGCACGCAAGTTCCGTTCGGAGCCTCTATGCGTTTTCCTTCCGGCGTTAAAAAGCTTCCGTTTCCGCCGCGGGAAAAATGCAGCCACCCGTTTTCGAAAAAACGCACGATAATATGCTCGTTGCGTTCCGAACTTCCGAACAAAATGCACGGGATATCCTGCTCCGCCTCATACAGCTGCAAATCAAACACATTTGTTTCCAAAATCGTTCCGTCAGCAACCACAAGTTTCCATTCTGTTCCAAACTGCCGGAAAGACATGCCGTTTTTAAACATAATTATGTCCGAAAGGCCTTCGCCGCACAACTGCAAACGTTCATCGTACAAATCAATTTCTCCGCCGGAGAACCTCTTCGTCCAAAGACAGCCGGATTTATGCCATACCGGCCGGAAAACCGCATCTGACAGCGCAAATCCCCCATTAGGAAGACAGAGGTATCGCCCCCGCCGCGTCAATTCAGCCTTTATATTGCCGAATACCGCGTCACGGCGCTGCAAAACTGACATATCCCCGTCGCTCAAAGCAAAAATCAGACTGCCCGTGCCGCTGCCCTGATAAATCTTCAAGTCTTCGGTACATAACCTTGCAAAAACCTGCCAACGCTTGGAAAAAAGGCTGACAGAAATCTGTCGTTCAAAACACAGGCCCAAAACCCGGTAAACGTTCCACTCCTGTCCCTGCACGCGCAAAGCCAGCCAGTTGCCGCCGGCGATTTCAGCCTTGTCTGCCATTGCAATAACCGTTCCCTGCGGCGTTTCAAACGTCCAATTCTGTTCCTGTCGCTTTTTTTTGAGAACAAACCCGTTTTTAAAAACAAAAACATCGTCCAGAAAACCGTCCGTTTTATGGCCTGAGCGGTCATAAAGCGTTACGCCGTTTTCCTCCAGCAGGGCAAAACTCCCGTCATCAAACCGACGCGCGCCGAAACAGACGCCATAACTTTCCAGGCTTTCCCCGCGCACGACGACTCTGGGCGTTAAAAAGCCTGTAACAAATTTTGGTTCCATACAAATTGAATTTATGATAAATAATAAAAATAATTGTTTGCATACATACGCTAAATCGACTGCATAATCTTATAAAATCCGCACCAGTATAGAACAAAGTTCATGCTTGTCAAATGTTATCGTCCCTTTAAAAAAGCCATCGGAAAATTATATAGTCCATACGACCAAAGGAGAAAACGCATGGGAAAAATCATAACCTATATCATCTATTTTCTGGTTGCCGTTGCCATTTATGTTCTGATAAGAGCAGCCTTTACCGGCAGCATTAATTCCAACACCACCATCGGCGAAGCCGCCACGGAAGTCAAAGACGGCAGCGTCCAAACTTTAAAGGAGATAAAAAATGATGCTTCTTCTGCTATTGACAATCTGAAAAACAAAGCCGAAACACCCAAACAGCCGTAAGGCTTTGCCGTTACGGGCGGCCGGACTGCCGTTTTTTCGTATTTCGGTTCAGACAAAAAAGGGGAGCGGTTCCATACCGCTCCCTGCTTTTTCTCTGTCAGTTTATATTAAGCATCACACTTAAACTGCATAACCAAACTGCAACAAGCCGACAAAGCTCAACCAACCGTATCAGATGCAAAATCCAAACCGCCGGATAAACCGTTCCGTTTAACCAAACCGCCCGGCTAAGCATCACACCTATCGCTGGCTAAGCCGCAATGCGCAAACCGCAGCCGTTTAAGCTGCAACACGCACATTGCTGCAGACTAAGCCGCAGCAGCCTCGCTGTTGTTGGCGGCAGCCTCTGCAGCAGCCTTTTCAGCCTTAACGCGTTCGATGTCTTTCAGGCCTTTGGCGTTGACATCTCTGTCAACCAATTCGATAACAGCCATCGGCGCACAGTCGCCGTATCTGTAACCGGCCTTCAGAACGCGCGTATAACCGCCGTTGCGTTCTTTATAGCGTTCAGCCAAAACAGAAAAAAGCTTCGCTACGACATCTTTGTCGCGCAGGAAAGACAATGCCAGACGGCGGGAATTCAAATCGCCCTTCTTCGCATAAGTAATCATGCTTTCGGCAAAAGTTCTCAGTTCTTTCGCTCTCGGCAGCGTAATTGTTATCTGTTCATGCGTCAGCAAAGCGTTTGTCAGATTGGCAAACAAAGCTCTTCTCTGGCTCTTCGGCATATTAAACCGTCTGTGTGCATCACCGTGTCTCATTATGGATTCCTTTCTTTTTTCTGTGCCCCGGAGCCCGGAGCGGATAAAAACAATTCCGCACCACCTTCATGAATGCGAAAAACCTCTGAAAAAACCGTTCGCCGCCGCCGCACAAAGCGGATTACCGGCAAAAAGCGGGCAAAATCCCCGATTCTCTCAAAAATCTTGTCCGCTTATACCTTATTATTTCTCTTTTGTAAAGTATTTTCTTCAACATGCCTGACACAACCCGCAGGCTGCATATTGTAATTTAACACGACACCGCCTATAAACGCCCCCTGCTTTCCAGAGCCTTTTTAAGAATGGCCGCATTCAGGTCTTTACCGCTCTCGTTGATTTTTTCGCCCTCTTCAACGCCTTTAAGCGAATAGCCGTCCTTGCCGACCTTTAACACCGTATCTTCCAGAACGCCCTCTTCATCAATGGATCTGACGCTCATATTCAGATTGCCGTTACGGGAAATTTTCGCCTGCCCCGTTGAATAAACGCCCTCGCCGCCTTCCCTTTCGTCAAGCGACGCTTTGGCGCGAACCGTACCGTCTGCACCGATTCTCGCGCTTCCTTTCAATATGCCAAAATCCTCACTCTCCATCTGCATGGACATTCTGTTGCCGTTGACGTTCATCGTCATCTGCGAATCCCTGTCCGTTATCTGCGCCTTTACGCGACCCGCAGCCTGTTCAACGCGAAAAACGGCATCATTATCACGAAATTCGCCGGCAACGTTCCCTGTCCGTTCGTCTTTCTGCACATACGCAGTCATATTGCCATCCGCGTCATAAATAACCGTACTGCTGCGATTCTCGCCCTGTGAACTCTGTACCCGGCTGCCGTCCCTGCCGAAAATTTCCGTATTTAAAGGTCTGCCGTCAAAACCGCCGCTCAACTCAAACCTGTTACCATCAATCATATAATTGAGTTTCTCGCCGTCGGTCTTCAAAGTCGCCCTGACGTCTTTCAGCTTATCAATATCATACCCGGCAAAAACCCTGCCGACTGCCTCCTTCATGTTATCCGGACACTGTGCTTTCAGTGCCGCCCGCAGCTGCACCGTTTCCTGAGCACGATCCGCAACATTCTTTGCTTCGTTCCAGCCGATGGTTCTTTCCCCTGCCTGAACGGCTTCCTGCCCCTGCACGTTGCCGGCAGCTGCCAAAGCCGCTCCCATCATAACAACCGTTTCTGTATTGACAATCCCCATAACCGTTCTCCTGTCTTTCTTCTGTTCATTATATTATATCACAAATATTCCGCCCTTGCAACAGTTATCTGCCGCGGCACAGTTCGGCAAATTCGTCCAGCTTGTGCCCGTACATTTCGGCATTTTCGCCTTTCAGCCCCTGCGGTTTGCGCGCAATCGTAAACTGCGGCAGCAGCCTCTTTGCTTCCGCAACTCCGCACGCCCACTTGTCCGGGCGGATGCGGATTTTCTTGCCTTGCCCTGCCGAAACTTTCGGCGTAATTTCCCCGCTTTCCGCATCTTCGAATTCCGTCAGTGCCAGCCGCAGGTTGGAAAGCCCTCCGGGTATCAGGAATTCGATAAATTCGCCGCCCTCAATATAATTGCGCAGTTCAAATATCGCGTCGTCCCCCTGCCACTCGACAATAGACCCGGCAAACAGCCATTCGCCGAGCGTCCGCGTATATTCGTAATTCTGGCTGATATTGGTAAGCTTGCCGTCATGAAAGCCGAGGCAGTAACCGCGATTCTGCAAAGTCATCAGCTCCGGCATATACTTTTCGCAGTTCCACCCGTCCGGATTCGCATAATAGTCGTCAATCGCCTGCCGATAAGCGCGAGCCACTACCCCGGCATAATATTCGGTCTTGTTGCGCCCTTCCACTTTCAGCGAGTCCATCCCGATTCCAAGTAGGTCGTTTAACCGCGGCATCAGGCACATATCCTTCGAATTCAGCAGATAGCTGCCATGTTCGTCCTCCACCACTTCATAATACTCGCCGGGGCGAAAGTCCTCCTCCAGCAGATACTCGAAGTTATCCTTGTTTTCGTCGTTGATAACCAGCTCGCGCACCGTCCCGTCTTTCATACGGATATGCAGTTTGTAATGCCAGCGGCAGCAATGCGCGCATTTTCCCTTGTTCGCGCTCCGGTCTGCCATAAAGTTGGAAATCAGACACCGCCCCGAATACGACATGCACATTGCCCCGTGCATAAAGCATTCCAGCGCAATATCCGGGCACTGCCGACGGATTTCCGCCATTTCCTTAAACGTAACCTCGCGCCCCAAAACACAGAGTTTCGCCCCCATCGCCTGCCAGAATCTGACCGTCTGCGCCGAACAGATATTCGCCTGCGTGGAAACGAAACGGTTCAGCTCCGGCGCATTTTCCTTGAGATAGTAAAACACGCCCGGATCCGCCACCAGTACGCCGTCCGGTTTCAGGCGTTTCAGCGTATCCACAAACTGTGGCAGTTTCTCGGCTTCTTCATTATGAATATATAGGTTTAGCGTCAGATAAATCTTTTTGCCCCGCTCATGGACAATGCGGATTCCCTCTTCCAGTTCCTCCAGCGAAAACTTTGACTGCGTCCTGAGGCTCATATCCGGCGTCCCCGCATAAACGGCGTCCGCCCCGTACAACAGTGCCGTCTTGAGTTTTACCAGCGACCCCGCCGGCAGCAGCAGCTCGGATTTATGCCGTTGCGCCTCACCCCATCCGCTCGCAAAACAATCCGTTTTATCCACCCTGCTCTCCGACACCGCGTTCTCTTTGCATCCCATCTTGCCTTTGTTATCCATTTTCTCGATTCCTTATTTAATTTCCAAAGTCTTTGGCGTTACTTTTAACGCCCCGAGCGGCGTCGAGTCAATCCTTATTTCCAGCACATACGGCAAATCGGCCGCAGCATCAACGCCTATCCAAAGCCAAATCGGCTTCTCAGCGCTGACGTCCCACAAAATATTGTCGTTATTGTCTTTCAGATTTTCTATATAAATCGAACATTTATACGCATTTTCGGTTCGCCCCGGAAGCTCAAAATAGCGGCTTTCCGTTCCTTCATCCCGGGCAATGACCCGGTAATGTTTTTTGCCGTCATAAACTTCGCGTTCCAAAGCACAGCTTTTTGTCCGGCGAAAACTGCCGATAAGCCCGGCAAATACCGTCTGCAAATCCGCCGCATCCGCACTTTGCGGCACACCGGTTATGGCAACCGTATTCTGCTTTTTGTCTTTGGTGGAAATCCTTTTATACGCTTTCCCTGCCGCGTCATAAAATATCTTTTTGGTGCGGATATGGTTGCGCGACTTTGTGTATGTCTGATACAGCTCGGCAGCAACATCACCTTCGTTCCCGTTTTCCGCCGCACTCCGTACGAGCCTGCCCCGGCTGCCGTAACGGGCGGTAAAAGGATATAGGGCATCAAACAGGTTCGCTGTTCTGACTTCCGCGCTGATATCGTATTTTCCTTCCGCCTGCTCATAATCCAGCTTTACTTCTGCCGCGTCAAACACGCCGATTTGAACTTGCATTTCCTGCGTAAACCCGGTTGCGGCGGCCGTCTTTGCCGCAAAAGCGCCCAACCCGGCACACAGCAGCGCAATGCCGCAAATGCCTTTTCGCCAAATTTTCCTTTTTTCGCCCAAAATTTTAGCCTTTCTTAAATTTTTTCTTTTAAATTCATCAGCATAAGAACCGGGCACAAACGCCGCAAGCGTCCCAAAACGGCACAACGCGCCGCCGGCCTGCCCGGTACAATACCGTATCTTAAAAAATAAGGGGTTAAATAATGACTAAAAAAGTAATGGTTTTAATGGGCGGCTTTTCCGCCGAGCGCGAAGTCAGCCTCCAAAGCGGCGCCGGCATCGCCGAAGCGCTCCGCCGCAAAGGCTACGAAGTAACGACGCACGACCTCTCCGACACACGCCAGCTGCTTGCCGAACTCGGACGCAGCAAGCCGGACGTCGTATTCAACGCGCTGCACGGCAACTGGGGCGAAGACGGAACCGTCCCCGCGCTGCTTGATTTGCTCCAAATCCCCTATACCCACTCCGGCATGCAGGCTTCCTGCGTCGGCATGAACAAATATCTCTGCCGTTTGATTGCCGAAAAAGCCGGCTTAAAAACCGCTTACGGACGCAAACTGACCGCCCGGGAATTCATCACCCAGGGCTCGCCGGTTGCCCGCCCGTTTGTCGTCAAACCCGTATCAGACGGTTCTTCGGTCGGCGTTTTTATCGTCAATAACCCCGAAGACGTTTTCAAAATCCGTTACAACGACCCGGAAACCGAAATCCTGGTTGAAAAATACATCCCCGGACAGGAGCTTACCGTTATGTGCTATCACGGCAAAGCCCATGTTGTTACCGAATTGAAAGCCAATGGCGGTTTTTATGATTATGAACACAAATACACCGCCGGCGAAACAACCCATGTTCTGCCCGCTGCCATCCCCGAGGAGGTGGCGCAAACCTGCCTTTCCTATGCCGAAACCATGCACCGCCGCCTGAACTGCAAAACCGTTTCGCGCACCGACCTGCGCTACAATCCCGAAGACGGCGTCGTCTTTCTGGAAATCAACACCCACCCCGGAATGACCGCACTGTCGCTGGTGCCCGAGCAGGCGAAATACATCGGCGTTTCTTATGAAGACCTTTGCCAGAACCTCGTGGAAGAAGCCTCATGCAGACCTCTGAAATAATCGTCATCGCCGGCCCGACCGCATCCGGAAAATCCGGTCTTGCCCTGGCATTGGCAGAACGGCTGGACGGTGTCGTCATCAATGCCGATTCGATGCAGGTATATCGCGATATTCCCATTCTCGCCGCCGCACCGTCCGCTTCCGACTGTGCCCGCGTGCCGCACCGGCTCTACGGCATATACGATGCCTCGGTTCGCGGCAATGTTGTCGATTGGCTGGAACAGTGCAAAGCCGAAATCGCCGCCGCTCGCGCCCAAAATAAAACACCGATAGTCGTCGGCGGAACCGGAATGTATATTGAAGCCCTGACCGACGGCGTTACCCCGATTCCGGAAACGCCCGACGCCATCCGCAGCCGGGTTGCCGCTCTCCAAAAGGAAAAAGGCCTCGCTGCCCTTTATGACTTCGTCGCGCAAAACGACCCGGAAACCGCCACCCGCCTCAGCCCGAACGACACCACGCGCCTCCGCCGTGCCGCCGAAATCTGGCTCCACACCGGCAAGCCCTTATCCTACTGGCACGCCGTCCCGCTCATAAAAAATTTCGCACCGCAGGAATTTTTCCGCATATACGTCAAGCCGCCGCGCGACGTTCTTGACACCCGGGCGCGAACCCGCTTTGATTTGATGATGCAGCAGGGAGCGCTGGAAGAAGTCCGCTCTCTCGTTGCCCGCAATCTTCCCGATTCGCTTCCCGCCATGCGCGCGCTCGGCGTCCAGGAATTAAAAACTTTTCTCAACGGCGAAACGACGCTTGAAGAGGCTGTCGAACTGGCCAAACTGCACACCCGCCAGTATGCCAAACGCCAGTCCACATGGTTCAACAACCGCTTCTCGCCCGACCTTGTTTTTCCCGGCTGTTTCGAAACCGGCAGCACCGCCGACAATTTCGGAACAAAAGCTTCCGCCAAAGCGAACGGCGATACCGCCGCCCCCTTTCTCCCGACCGGCGGCATTGCCAATGAACTCATCACAAATAGCACCGCCGGCTCTTCTCTCCTTCCCGACAGCATTGCCAATGAACTCATCACAAATAGCACCGCCGATTCTTCCCTCCCTCCCGGCGGCATTGCCCGCAAATTCCGCACAAATGATACGGCCGGCGAAAATTTTGTTGACGAGGTTGTTGATAATTTAAAAAAGCGCTATAAAATGCTTGCAAAATAAGCGTTTTATCCTTAAAAGATAAAGAAATATGTAATTATAACGGGGGCACAAGTATGTTTTTTCAAAATTTGTTAGGTTTATTTTCCGCCGATATGGCCATCGACCTCGGTACGGCGAACACGTTGGTACACGTTAAGGGCAAAGGGATTGTCCTCAATGAGCCGTCCGTCGTTGCCGTCAAAGACTTTAACGGCAAAAAAGAAGTCTGGGCCGTCGGCGCCAAGGCCAAACAGATGCTTGGGCGCACCCCGGGCGACATCAGAGCCATCCGCCCGCTGCGCGACGGCGTTATTGCCGACTTTGAAGCCGCCGAAGCGATGATTAAATACTTTATTGAAGAGGTAAACCACCGCCGCCGCCTGCTTAGCCCGACCATCATCATCTGCGTTCCCTCCGGCGCGACCGAGGTTGAAGAGAGGGCGATTAAAGAATCTGCCGTCAACGCCGGTGCCAAACGCGTCTGGCTGATATACGAACCGATGGCCGCCGCAATCGGCGCGGGGCTGCCCGTCAACGACCCGACCGGCTCTATGGTTGTTGATATCGGCGGCGGTACGACCGAAGTTGCGGTGCTTTCGCTGGGCGGCATTGTCTATTCGCGTTCCGTCCGCGTCGGCGGCGACAAAATGGACAGCGCGATTATTTCCTACATCCGCCGCAACCTGAACCTGCTGGTGGGTGAAAGCAGCGCCGAGCGCATCAAAAAGGAAATCGGCTCCGCCTGCGTTCCTGCCAAAGGCGACGGCAAAACCATGGAAATCAAAGGTCGCGACCTCGTCAACGGCGTTCCGAAGGAAATTGTCATTACCGAACGCCAGATTGCCGAAAGCCTGGCCGAACCGGTTATGGCGATTGTCGAAGCAGTCAAAATCGCGCTTGAAAACACCGCGCCGGAACTGGCTGCCGACATTGTTGACAAAGGGATTATGATGACCGGAGGCGGCTCTATTCTGGCCAATCTGGACACGGTTATCCGCAATGCGACCGGGCTGCCGGTTTCGCTGGCGGAAGACCCGCTGACCTGCGTCGTCCGCGGCACGGGCAAAGCCCTCGACAACTTTGAAGAATTCCGCGGCGTTCTCTACGAATAATGTGCTGGCAGCCCTGCGCATAAGCGCGGCGTTTTCCGCAGCATTGCCGCCGTTGCCTGCAAAGAGGCGCCGTCAGTATGCCGCATACGGTACCACCGCAACAGTGGCGCCTGTTGCTAAGATACCGTAGCCGATTGCAGCCTCCTATAACTCGCGCCGCAACTTTGAGGATTAGACATGAAACGCCAAAAAGTGCTGTTCTTAAAAGAGAACTATGTTTTACGGATACTCAAAAGCTTTATGGTAGCAGGGCTGTTTGTTATAGCCCTGCTCTTGATTTTGGTTCACAAAATCGACTTAGGCCTGATTTCCGGCGTTTCCAAAGGCGTTTTTTTCATCTCCGCCCCGCTCATCCACACGGCCGTCCTCCCCGCCGAAGGCCTAAGCTACGCTTATAAAAAAACCGCCGAAATCATCAGCGTTTATGAAGAAAATGAACGCCTGAGAGAAGAAAACGGCGAACTCTTCCTTTTAAAAGACCGGATGAAAGCCCTGCAGGCTGAAAACGCCATCTTAAAAAAGCTCCTGCACCATATTGATATTCCCAATACCCGGAGTTACACCGCCCGCGTTATCGCCGAAAACGGCAACGCCTTTGCCAATTCGCTGATAATCTATCTCGGCAACGCCTATCCCTACGTCAAAAGCGGCTATGCCGTCGTCAACGCTGCCGGGCTAATCGGGCGTATTGATATCGTCAGCGGGCGCTATGCACGCGTTACGCTTATCACCGACATCAACTCCAAAATTCCGGTCGTTTCGCAAAAAAGCCGCGACCGGGGCATTCTCGCCGGCAATAACGGCAGAGAGCTTTCCCTGATATTTACCCCGCTTCTGGCCGAACTGCACAAAGGCGACCTGCTGGTTACATCAGGTATCGGCGGCGGCCTCCCGCCAGATATTCCTGTCGCCCGTATCAAAAGGGCCGGTGTTGACAACATTACCGCCGTTCCGTTATTTACGCCGTCTGACATTGAAATTGTCAAGATTATCGCCTATGACGTTCTCCCCGACGCCGAAACCGCAAAGGAACTGGAATAATGGCGGCAATAAAAAATTTCTTCGCCGGCATTGGCGTATATGCCGTCCCCGTTTTAAGCATCATGGCAATGGTGTTAATATTTTACATTCCCCGTTTTACGGAATTTTGGAATTACCTGCGGCTCACCCCTTTTTACGCCGGAATATATTTCTGGCTCAGCCAGCGCCCGGACGCTTTCAACGGCATTTCGGCATTCGTCTTGGGTATTTTTGCCGATGTTGTCAGCGCAGCTCCGCTCGGAGTCAACGTTATGGCTTTTCTGGTTTTGTACTTTCTCGCCTCCCGCTTTTCCGCCAGTTTCAACATAAAAAAGTTCTCTTATTCCTGGATGCTGTTTGCCGTAGCCGCTTTCGCCGCCATGCTGTTCAAAGCGCTCATCGTCAGCGCTTTCTACCGGGCATTCGTCCCGCTTAATTCTCTCGTATTCGAATATCTGCTAACCGTTACGCTCTATCCGATTCTCGCCCGTTTCTACATCTGGGCGGAAGGGCGCTACATCCATCTGGAGGAGCGGTATGAGAAAATCTAACGACAAGCTGAGGATTTTGCTCAAACGGTCGCTGGTTATGTTCAGTGCCAACATTTTTCTGTTCTTCGTCCTCGTCGGCCGCCTGTATTACCTGCAGATTTATCAAGGGGAAAAATACGCGCTTCTGGCCGACAGCAACCGCTTTTCTACCCGCCTGCTGGTTCCGCCGCGCGGCAGCATAAACGACCGCAACGGCATAGAGCTTGCCACAAATATCCAAAACTTTCAGGCCATGTTGATTGCCGAACAGGTGCGCGGCAGCATAGACACCCTGTTGCAGGAAATTTCGCCGATTCTCTCGTTGTCGCCCGAAGATGTCGCCCGTATCCGCAAAGATATCGCGCGCCACCGACGCTTTGCCCCGGTCAAAATCAAAGACAACCTGAGCTGGGAAGAAGTCGCCGCCCTGATGCTGGACAACCACCGCTGGCCGGGGCTTGTCATCGACCAGGGTCTGGTGCGCAGTTATCCGTTCCGCGAATATACCGCCCATCCGCTCGGCTATGTCGGTTCCGTTTCCGAAAAAGACCTTAAAAATTCAGATGCTCCCCTGTTGCAGGTTCCCGGTTTCAAAATCGGCAAATCCGGATTTGAAAAAACGTATGACGAAAGCCTGCGCGGCACCGAAGGTTCCCTGAAATACGAAGTCAACGCCTACGGCCGCATTATGCGCGAAATTGAAAAAATCGACGGAACCAAAGGCAAAGATCTGGATTTGACTATTGACATCCGCCTCCAGCAGGCCGCCTACGACGCTTTCGGCGACGAAGCGGGCGCTGCTGTCGTCCTTGACGTGCATACCGGCGAAATCCTCGCATTCGTTTCCGCCCCCGGCTTTGACCCTAACCTTTTCGTCGACGGCATCTCCGTCAAAAACTGGAACAATCTGCTCTATGACGAAAAAACGCCGCTGACCGACAAAGCAATTTCAGGGCAGTATTCCCCCGGTTCAACATTTAAAATCGTCGTAGCCCTTGCCGCGCTCGAGGCCGGCGTGATTGACGACAAAACCAGCTTTTTCTGCTCCGGCAGGATGAAACTCGGCAACCATTTGTTCCACTGTTGGAAACACTACGGACACGGACGGCAGACACTCGTTGACGCTATCAAAAATTCCTGCGATATTTTCTTTTACGAAACGGCGCTAAAACTCGGCATCGAAAAAATCGCCGCCATGAGCCGGCGCCTCGGCCTTGGCGCCGTTTATGACCTGGGATTGGAAAACCAGAAAGCCGGCGTCATTCCCGACCGCGAATGGAAACGCGCCAAATTTGACGCGCCGTGGCAGCAGGGGGAAACCGTCATCGCCGGCATCGGCCAGGGCTATGTCCTCGTAACGCCGCTCCAGCTGGCAACCATGCTGGCCCGCGTTGTCAACGGAGGCTATGCCGTCACCCCGACATTCGTCAAAGCGGAAAACGCACCCGCTCCGCAATCGCTGAACCTTAATCCGGCTGACATAGAACTGGTAAAAAAAGGCATGTTTGAAGTTGTCAACGGTGTCGGCGGCACCGCAACGCGCGCCAAAATCAACTTCAACGGCGTAAAAATCGGCGGCAAAACCGGAACCACGCAGGTACGCCGCATCAGCCTCAAAGAACGCGCCGAAGGCATAAAAAAAGACGAAGACCTGCCCTGGAAATACCGCAACCATGCCTGGTTTATGGCATACGCCCCGCATGACAAGCCCAAGTATGCGGTTGCCGTCATCGTCGAACACGGGCGTTCGGGCGCAGGCGTTGCCGCCCCCATCGCCTCCAAAATCCTTGAAGAAGCCCTCAGGCTGGACATCAGATAACCGCGTCGGAGAAAAATATGGCAATTATACTGAACCAAAATCAGGAACTCACGCTCAAAGAACGCTTTTTTAACCTGAACTTCATTTTTATTTTCATCATTGCCCTTCTCGCTGCCATTGGCTGCATTACCCTTTATTCCGCCGCCGGAGGCAAAATGACGCCGTGGGCGTTCAATCAGGCCGTCCGTTTCGGGCTGGGATTGGGCGTTATGATTGTTGCCGCGTTGATTCGCCCCGAATTCTACTACAAAATTGCCACGCCGTTCTATCTGTTCACGCTGTTTTTGCTCCTCGTCGTTGACGTTGCGGGGCATACCGGCATGGGCGCCCAGCGCTGGATAAACCTCGGTTTCTTCAAGCTTCAGCCTTCCGAATTGATGAAACTGGCCATCGTTTTGCAGCTCGCCCGCTACTTCAGCAACACGCCGTATGAAGAAATCCGCACCCTTCGCGGCATCGTCATTCCCGCAATAACCGTCGCCGTTCCCGTCGCGTTTATTATGATTCAGCCGGATTTGGGCACATCGCTGATGGTCTTGTTCTGTGCCGCCGCCCTGTTTTATCTTGCCGGTGTCCAGTGGTGGAAATTCGCCGCCGTCATTGCCGCGGTCGCCGCCGCAGCCCCCGTGCTTTGGCATTTTCTGCACGACTACCAGAAAAACCGGATTCTGACGTTCCTTGACCCGGAACGTGACCCGCAGGGAGCCGGCTACCATATCATTCAGGCCAAAATTGCCCTCGGCTCCGGCAGCGTCTGGGGCAAAGGTTTTCTCTCCGGCACCCAGAGCCACCTGAATTTCCTCCCCGAAAAACATACCGACTTCATCTTTACCACATTCTCGGAAGAATTCGGCATGATGGGCGGCGCCTTTATTCTGTTTCTCAACCTGATTCTGATTAGCTACGGCTATTGGTTCGCTTTCCGCATCCATAACTCAAACTACTTTGGCAAAATGGTCATTCTTGGTTTAAATACCAACTATTTCCTGTATGTTTTCATCAATGTCGCCATGGTTATCGGCCTGCTCCCGGTCGTCGGAATTCCCTTGCCGCTGATTAGCTACGGCGGCACTGTCATCATCTCGGTAATGGCAAGTTTCGGCATCATGCTGTCGTTTTACGCCAACCGCGACCGCGAATTAAAAAAATAGCTCTCCGCTCTAACCGCTAACCCCTTGAAACCGGACATTTTCGGCATATATGTGCTTGCATCTTAAAACACAACAAAAGGAGAATATGCCATGCAAACCATAAAAACGCCCCGGTCATGGAAAAAACTCATCAGCCTGTTTGCCATTGCCGCAACGCTTGCGGGCTGCGCCAGTTCGCAAAAATATAACGCCCGCCTCAACGGCGAACTGGGAAAGACCTCACAACAGCTGATAAGCACTTTCGGACAACCGTCAAAAGTACGCAAATTGGCCAACGGCGATGAAATAATTTCTTATGTCAGCATCAACTATCAGGTTATTCCCGACCCCAATTATTACTTCAATACCGGATTTATGACCGAAAACGAATTGTTCGACCCGTTTACCTACGGCGATAACGAAATCCCTGTCGGTAATTTTATGGGAGAAACAATTACCGATTATTGCAAAACCGATTTTTACCTGACCAACAATGTCGTAACGTCGTGGCAGTGGCGGGGAAACGCTTGCGACGCGCTTTAACGGCTTCTTCTCCCACCCCCTCTGCTGCAAATATCAGGCACGTATATTTTCCTTTTCCGCCCGCCGCAAAGCCATAAGCCGCACTAAATCGTCTTCGCTGCGAAACGCTGCCGCATCTCTTGCCGTAGCACGGTTAAACGTCTGGTTTTGATGTTGGTATTTCTCACAAAGGATACGCTCTGTTTTCCGGCATTGTTCAAAATGGTCTTTCAGGCTCTGCGCCAAACTGTCGCGCCCGATGTTTTCCTGCCGGATATCTACGGTTTCAAATGTTTTTTCCTGTACGGGAGAAATGTTAATCCCCTGTTTTTTCAACAATTCCCCGAACTGTTTCATCGTTTCCGGAGACAAATGGCGGAGAGCCGCCTGCTGCGGCCGTTGGCGCAGATAATCTGCCATGCGCTTTTGCACATTTTTATCCGCCAGTTTTGCCGTCATCCGCCGCAATTCGTTTTCCATACCTGAAAGTTTCATTCCTGCTGCGGCTTTTTCCGTTTCCGTACCGCCGCGCAGCATCTTGCGGCGTTCCCTGTCAATACATTTGGCCAAATGCAGAATATATTTCTCCGCCTGGCTGTTTTTCCAATCCGCCTCAATAGCTTTCCGGTCACTTTCGCGCAGCTCACGCCACTTCGCTGCCTGCTCGGCGCTAAGCGGTCCGCCGCCGGCTTCTTTAAGCAGGAGCATACGCTGTTCCCGGTTCGCCGCCATAATAGCCGCCGTTTCCGCCGCATATCCAAGAGCCAGCAAGGTAACCGTATAATCCATAAGTTCCCGCGTTTCTTTCTCTTCCTGATTCAGCTTCTGTTCCTCTTCTTCCACAAAGCCGCGAACGTTCTCGTTGCCGTTTAAGACTTCCGTCGGAATAACGTCGCGATACCGGCTTTTAATCCATTCCGGAATATCCCGCCATATTTTATAATGGTTCTCGTGGCGCGAAAGAATAGTGGTTACAACATCGTCAGGCGCGTTTTCAGCTGTTGCCCGCCGATAATCGTCAGGATAATTCGCATATAAAAATCTTTTAAAATCATTCGAACAATCTGCCATGACACGCCTCTTTCCAGCCGGTTTGCGCATTTCATAATAAATTATTATAACACAGATTTTCTCTTACCGCAACAAAAAAATCCCCACTTGCCTTATGCCTTCCCTAACCCTCTGCAACTTTCCCCGCAACCGCAAAACACCGTAAAAAAAATCCCCGTCAGCACAATGCTGCACGGGGAAACAGTCTTTAAACAACGCTTTGCCCGAAACACGCCTTGCCGGTACGGCTGCCCGCTCCGGACAAAACTACGTCGTTTCATTCAGCCTCTCGTCTGCATCGCGCCGGCAGTACCTGTTCATATAAAGAACAAACCGGAAAACCAGCGCTACGCCGGATAACAGAACGCCGAAAAACAGATATCCGCCGGCTTCTTCCAGGCCAAAGGCAGACATCAACAGCCCAAATGCCAGAAAAAACAGCATAAAATAAAAAAGTTTGGCATCAAAAGAGCTTCGTACAATAAAACTCAAAACCAAAACTTCAGCCATTCCCATACTGGCTCCAAACAGGCAAACCAGAGCGGCAACATGCCCAACCCAGAAAGATACGGCGCACAATACTCCGCTAAACGCAACAAGAGCACACTGGCATTGCGTCATTCGCAAATTTGAACTTCTCATAAATTAATAATATTAAAAAAACAACATATATCTAAATAACTTAAAAACTGTCTCAACTTATCAAAAAGCAATTCTAAAATCAAGCCCTAAAATAAAAAAATATTATTTCTTCTCAATCTGATGCCGGCAGCCGGTTTTAATCAGAAAATTCCCCGCCTCAAACCGGCCGTCCGCCGCCGCAGCCTGCCCGGTTTCCTGTTTTCCCTCTGCGTAGATTTTCAGTTATGTCGTACTTCGGCATAACCGGAAGTAACGCCTTTCCAATTTTCCTGCAACGCAGATTTTCTGTTATTTCGTACCATAAAGAAACCATCTGAGCTTTGCCTTTGCCAAAGACATCGCCGCTCTGGTCGGCGCGCTGGCGCTCAAATCGTTAAGCATCATAAAATCGTGAATGGTTCCGTTAAACCTGGCCGAAAAAGTTTTTACCCCGGCGCTGTCAAGCTTGCGCGCATAAGCCTCTCCTTCATCGCGCAAAACGTCATTCTCGCCGGTAATAACCAGCGCCGGAGGCAAATCGCGCAATTCGTCAACCGTTGCCATTAACGGAGACGCTTCTTTGCTTTTACGTTTCTCCTTATCCGGCAGATATTGCTCCCAAAACCACTCCATCGCCTGTTTTGTCAGCCACGGTCCGTCGGCAAACTGCCGGTAGGTTTCCGTATCAAAATCCGCATTGGTTACCGGATAAAGCAGCAGCTGGAAATCTATCGTCGGCGTAAATCCGTTTTCCTTTGCCATCAGCGTCATAACCGCAGCCATATTCCCGCCGACGCTGTCTCCGGCCACTGCCAGATGCGAAGTGTCCAGACCGTATTTATCGCCATGCGATGCAATATATTCCAACGCCTTGAATAAATCTTCCGCTACTTCGGGAAATTGCCCTTCCGGTGCCGGCGTATAAATCGGAAAGACAACCGCCGCCGGAACATCTGCCGCCAGCTCTGCCACCAGCCGGCGATGGGTTATGTTATCGCCCATAACCCAGCCGCCTCCGTGAATATAGTAAATAACGCCGAGCTCTCCGGTAACACCTTTGGGTTTTGTAATTTCCAACCGCATCATACGCCCGCCGCCGACCTCAATTTCTGCCTCTTTGCGCTCAACATCCGGTTCATCGGTTTTCGCCTCCTGCACGCCGCGCAAAACCTCGCGCGCCTCTTCCGGAGTCAATTCATATAGTGGCTTGCCGCCGGCTTCGTTTATCTTTTCAACAAAATCCCGTACCTGACTAAATAAATTTACTTTTGCCATATCCTTTTCCTCCTCTGCCGAAAAAATAGGACATAAATTTCCGTTTTCAAGTCACGGAAACTTCGTTTTCAACCCTAAATGAAAATATAAAACCGACAGCCGATACAAAACCGGCTATAAATGCCACACCGGCATAACGTAAAAATGCTACAATTGCATAATGTAAATATGCCACAGTTGCATAATGTAAATATGAAACCCGGCACAGGCGCAAATACAAAAAAATGGTGTCAGCGGCGGGACTCGAACCCACTACCCACAGTTTAGGAAACTGTTGCTCTATCCTGATGAGCTACGCCGACACGTTGATATAATGTATAAAACCCGGCAAAATATTTTGCAAGCAAAATTTTTCCTGCCGCCAATGTTTTCCGCACAGAAAGCCCGCCGATAACACCGCTCGGCAAGCCCACTGGCAACACCGCCCAGAAAGCCCGCCGGCAACAAAACGCAGGTTGAAACGTCCTGAGAATTTTCCGGTTTATGCTTGCCAACCCGCAAATTTTAAGCTATTATTAAAGTAATGAAGACTATTTTGTATGCGAAATGACTATGGTTGATCAAAACGATATTGCTGCCGATAAATACCTCAAAACTGACACCATCACTTTTGAAGAACTTCCGTATATACAAAAATATCAAAATCTGCTCCGGCTGCCCGACAAAGAAACTGCACTGAAGCTCTTCACCAAACAGGAACCGGAACCGCAGCAGATTATCGTCCTGAAAACCCGGCATGCCGAAAACGCCGGTAAAATTGAAAAAGGCCTTCAGCGTCTGAAATCGTTGGAAGGAGCCATTGCCGCCAAACAATTCCAAGCCGAACAGGATACTGCGTGGCTGGATCGTGCCAATATGTTCAAAACCCGCCTGCTTGCCATTCTTCCGCCTGTTTTTCGCAAAGAAGGGGAAATCTTTCTCAACCGCTTCATTATGGAAAATCTGAATGAAGATTATAAGGAAATTTCCATTCCGGGAACTTCCCGCCGGCCTGTTCCCGGCGCTAATTATATGCCGGGAGTGCATCCTCTGAAACAAGGTTTTCCCCTCAAAGTCAAGACCCTGTTTTACCAGCAGCAACTGCAAAAATTCCGCGATGAATTTAACCAGACAAACAATGAGTACCGGGAATACTACCCCCGCTTTGACATTACCCGCCCGACAGAAACGCTGAAAAAGGAAATCGCCGCCAAATATGACACGGCAGCCCTTCAGGCAGAAAAAGGGCATATCAACGCCGAATTGCAGAGGCTGACGGCTGAAAATGAAACCATAAGCCAAAATATGAACCGGCTGCTTGCCGCCATAGCTCTTAAACGGGAAAAATTTGCCGAAATTTATAGCAAAAAGCTGTTTTGCACGGACTTTTGCGATTCCGGCGTTGCTGCCGCACTGGAAAACGGCCTGCTGGATGGCACTGAAACGGAAAAGCAATATCTGGCAACCCTGCTGAACACCGTCTGCGAACATTCTCCCGTTGGTCGCAGCATCATCCGCGAATGCCTGCAAAACGGCATCTTCTACCGCCTGCAAAACTGCTCGGACACCCAAAATGCACACACTCACGCCCCCCGAACGGTTATCCTCGCCGCCGGAGATATGTCCTCAATCGCCAAACAGCTTCCGGAAGTAGTCAGACAATCCAGATACGCCATGCAAAAAATAACCGCAGCGCCAAACGGTTCCCCGTCTTTTACCAACCTCTATTTGAACGGCTGCCTGTCCGAACGGGATGCCCTCGCCGTTACCTGCGCTTTCGCCTATGATGTCAAAGACGTTTTTCCCGAAATTTATGAAACCGGACTGTGCCGCGCTCCGGCCATGCTGCGGGCATACGCTCAGGCTTATGCCGCCGCGGCCGCTGCTCCTGCAAATGCCCGTTCCCTTCCTCCGGACAGCTCCGCCGCCGTAAATTGCGTCATTGCGGCAACAAACAGCGCCGCCCTCGCCTGGGACGATGATTTCGGCGAATTTTACAAAAAAAGGTACTGCAGCAAAACAGAATATTATTTTCCGTTGTTCTCAGCTGAAAGTCCGCAAGCGGAAACGCCCGAAAACATTATGCGGCAAAACAATATTACAATTTTCGGCCGTCCCTATCTGAATCTCCAAGAGGCCGTCAACCGCTCGCTCACTGTATCCGATGAAGTTTTTGTCCGTTTGCAGGCAATTAACCGCATGCGCGAAAACAATAACCGCCGGCCCGACGACGGCATAAACTTTTTCATCCGCCGCAAATATGTACCTTCCGGCCAAAAAGGCCGCTGCGGGCTGCCTGTTTTTAATATAACGCAAATTCCCGGCACTAAAGCTTTCAAAATAAAAAACTCCCGTTCCTCTTCTCAGGCGAATAACCGGGAGACCGGCGCTCCCCAAACTGATATTGCCACAGGCTGCAGCAGTCAGCCTCCCGCATTGCAGCCAATTTCCCTCAATCAGATTTTCCCTGCCCAACTGTCGGAATTTCCATCTTTTAATGAAATTTCCGTATTGGCCGCACAGCAACAAATAACCTTTTTGGAAACGAAAGGCCTTACCCGCAACAGCCTGCCCGTTCCCGCCCTGTTTAACGGCGTAACCCGTTGCATTCTTGTCAATAAAAGCTTTTCGGAAGGAGAACGCCTGTTTGCTGCCGCCGATATCGTTTTGACACTCGCAGACAGTCCCCGTACCGCCGGATTACAACGCCTCGCCGCCGAAACATCTTCCTTTTATCCTATCATGCGCGCCCGGGCTGCCGCCGATTGTCCGAACCGCGCCAATACACCGGCTGTCAAATCGTCAGAAACTTCTGACAACAAGAATTCCACTCTGTCCCAAACCGATTTTTGCGCCTCGTTATCCGCCTGTTTTGAGGATGCCGTCGCCAAATACAAATAATTGCCGCTTTTTCTCTGGAAAAGCCCCGCCGTTCCGTTATAATCTCCGGCAGTTAAGCCAATCCCTGGTAAGACCCGAACTGACAAAGCCGAAAAATCCGCCGCAATCTCCGACGGTTAATCCAATCTCCGACGGTTAATCCAATCTCCGACGATTAATTCAATCCCCGCCGCGATTAATTCAATCTCCGACCGCTGTTAATTCAAAGCAGCTCCGATAAGTTCCCGTGCATAAGGCGTCTGCGGATTATTAAAAATTTCATCAGCCGTTCCCTGCTCGACAATCCGCCCCCGGCGCATAACTGCCACCTCATGCGAAATTTCCCGCACCGCCCGCATATCATGCGAAATAAACAGATACGCAATGCCCGTCGCTTTCTGTATCCTCTTAAGCAACGCGATAATCTCCGCCTGCACGGTTACGTCCAACGCCGACGTCGGTTCATCTAATATCATAATTTTCGGCTCTACGGCCAATGCGCGCGCAATGGCAATTCTCTGCCGCTGCCCACCGGAAAATTCATGCGGATATTTTGCTAAAATTTCCTCGCCGGACAATCCGACCTCTGTCAGAACTTTCTTAACCTTTGCCGCTGTTTCTTCGCTGCCCAGCCTCGGAAAATGCACGGCCAGCCCCTCGCCTACAATCTCTTCGATTGTCATCCGTGGGTTAAGGGAATTATACGGATCCTGAAACACAATCTGGACATTTTTGCGAAAATCCTTTTCGTTGCGGATATGCACCGACTTCGCCGTCAATATTTCCCCCCGGTACTTGGTCAAATCCGCCAGACACATGCCAAGAGTCGTTTTTCCCGAACCGGATTCGCCGACAACGCCGAGCGTCTTGCCTTCATAAAGTGCAAGCGAAACATTCCGCACTGCATCAATCTTTGTAACCGGTTTCCCCCACAGGTTCTTTTTCAGTACAAAGCTGACCGATATATCCCGTGCCTCCATCAACTTGCGGGATTTAAAATCCTGTCGCGGCGCTGTATGGTGAAACGCTGCCAGCAGTTCTTTTGTATAAGGGTGGATTGGCGCGTTAAAAATATTGCCGACGCTGCCCTGCTCGACAATAACCCCTTGCCGCATAACCAACACGCGGTTAGCAATTTTCTTGACCACGTTCAAATCGTGGGAAATAAACACAACCGCCATGCCGAATTTTTCTTTTAACCGTAGAATCAGCTCCAAAATCTGTTTCTGCACCGTTACATCCAACGCTGTCGTCGGTTCGTCTGCAATAAGGACTTTGGGATGGTTGGCAACCGCCATCGCAATCATAACGCGCTGCCGCTGCCCTCCGGACAATTCAAACGGATACGCCTCCATCCGTTCGTCCGCATGGTCAATTCCGACCAGCCGCAACAGATAGCGAGCTCTCGCCCGGGCTTTCTTCTCTGACACCCTTTTGTGAACGCGGATAACCTCTGCCACCTGTTCGCCGACCTTCATCAGCGGATTAAGCGAGCTCATCGGTTCCTGAAACACCATGCCGATTTCATTGCCCCTGATGTCCTGCCACTCGTTTTCGCTGAACGAGGTAAGTTCCCGCCCCTCAAACAATATGGAATTTGTGCTTTTGTACAAAACCTTTTTCGGATTAATCAGCCCCAGCAGCGACAACGCCGTTACCGACTTCCCCGAGCCGGATTCGCCGACAATCGCCAGCACTTCGCCCTGATTGACCGCAAAACTGCTGTTAAACACTGCCGAAAACAATCCGCCGTTTTCATCAATAAAACGGACATTCAGGCTTTTGACTTCCAACACCGGTTCCGTCATAGCTTCCTCTTATCCATTGCGTCGCGAACGCCTTCGCCGACAAAAATCAATGCCGTCAACAGCATAGACAGTACAAAAAAGATGCTCAGCCCAATCCACGGTGCCTGCAGATTGTCTTTTCCCTGCCGCACCAAATCGCCGAGCGACGGATATTCATGTCCGAGTCCCAGTCCGAGAAAATCAAGCGCCGTCAATGCCACAATCGCTCCCGCCATAATAAACGGCACAAACGTTACCGTCGCCACCAAAGCATTAGGCAGAATATGCCGCCGGATAATGCGGAAATTTCCGACGCCGATCGCTTTTGCCGCTTTGACGTACTCAAAATTGCGCGCCCGCAGAAATTCCGCCCGTACCATTCCCGTCAGTTCCGTCCATGAAAACAGCAGCAAAATCGCCAGCAGTGTCCAGAAGCTCGGCACAAACACGCTTGCAACAATAATCAGAATAAACATCTGCGGCATTGATTCCCAAATTTCAATCAACCGCTGTAAAATAATGTCGGTCTTGCCGCCAAAATATCCCTGCACCGCCCCGACAAAAATTCCTATCGCCGACGACAACAGCGTCAAAAGAAAAGCAAATGCAAACGACAGCCGAACCCCGTACAACAGCCGCGCCGCAATGTCGCGCCCCTCTTCGTCGGTTCCGAGCAGATGCCGTGCCGACGGCGGCGCCGGAAACGGCTCGTTGAGCTCATAGTCAACCGTATTGTACGAAAACTCTATCGGCGGCATAACCATAAAGCCCTCTGCCTCAATATTCCTGCGAATAAGCTCGTCTTTGTAATTTGCTTCGGTCGGAAAATCGCCCCCGAACCGCGCATCCGTATAAACTTTGGTAATCGGAAAAAAATACTCGCCCTGATATTTCAGGATAATCGGTTTGTCATTGGCGATAAATTCCGCAAATAAAGACAGGACAAGGATAAAAGCGAGCCCAAACACCGCCGCCTTTCCCCTCTTGTTCTTTATATACCTGTCAAACAGCATCCTGCGGAAACCTCTGTCATTCAATCCAATATACTGCGTATTTATATACGCAAAATATCGGCGCATCAACAGCTAAGTGCATTTATCCCGCAACATTTCCACTTTCGGGAACTGTCGCAGCCTCCGGTGCCTCATTCATTTTTTGAACATCCTCTGCGCCCGGAACAACCACTGCTCCGGTGGTATCCCCTGCGCCCGGCACAACCGTATCTCCTGATACAGCCTCTGCATCCGGCGCTACATTAGCTCTTGACGTATTTTCAACGCCCGGAACAACCACTGCTCCGGTGGCATCCCCTGCGTCCGGCACAACCGTATCTCCCGATACAGCCTCTGCATCCGGCGCCGCATCTTCCTCCGGCACGTCCGTCCCGGAAATGCCGCTGCTGCCGGGATTAAACGAACGGATTTCCCCGTTATCGTCCATCTCCAAAATCAAATCATCAGTCGGTACAAAAATATTACTGTCATGAATTCGGCTGCCGTTTCTCCTCTGCTCGGCATTCTGTACCGGCTGTTCTTGTACGGCATTCTGCTGGCTCAAACGTCGCTCCTGTTCCTGTGCCTTGCGCAGCTTTTCCTGATAAGCGCGGCTCTTTTGCTTATACTCCGCATACCAGTCCTGATAGTTGGCGGCAATGTTGGAAATCTTGCTGCCGCGAATAACCGAATTATTAATCAGGTTTTGCTTCAGGCTCAACGCTTCGTCTGTTTTTAAATTCATATTGTCAATTGAATAACAATAGTCCTGATACCGGATAAGCGTCTTGGTAAAATCGCTTGCCAGACAAATATTCGCATTAATCAGAAACTTGGGGCGTTTCCCTTTGCGAATAGCCAGATTGACCAACTGGTCTTTGACAAAGTTTCCGTATCTGCCGCCAGTCATTCCCGCCAATTCGCGGATTGTGCTGACGCCCTGAATGATAATGTCGGTTTTGGCATTTTTATAACTTTCGGCGACAATATCCATATACTCCTGAAGTTTCCCAATAGCACATTTCGCCTGATCAGCATACGCCTTACGCTTTTCGTCTATTCCCCCATTGGCAAGGGAATTGTCTTTCAAAGCCACCCATTCTTTTCTCGGCTTCAGGTTGCAGAATTCGTCATACATATAAATATCTGAGGGCAAATCCACATAAATCATATACACCTGCCCGGCCTTGTCCTTCCTGAAATCCTCGCCGGCTTCGTCTACCACCGCCGGTGCCCCTTCAAGCGAAACCCTCCGATTTTCAGCCGTTACCTTAATACCCTTCAGCGGCGACATTCCCGCCAGCATCTTGGCAACAGACTTCAAATCGCGGCTCTTCAGGCTGAGTATCCATTCCGTCAGCAGAGCATAAACGTTCTGCTCCACCGTCCGGTTTTTATCATAAACCGGCACCGTCTTATAGCTCTTAATGACGCAGCGGTCGGTATTCAGGCTTCCGCCTTTGATACAGGTATTGAATCCCGGCATTGCATAAGTGCTGATGCCGTATCCGTTTTCCCACAGATAATCATACAGCCGGTTCTCCTCCAGACTGAAATAATCCAATCCGCCGTGTATAAAATCCCAGCTGTTGATAAATTCCGAATATGCGCGGTTGCCGCTGGTCGTACTCGTATAATCGACCTGATTAAAAATATCAATCATATTGCTGACCGTTTCGTTCTTTTTGACAAACGCGTTCGGATAAATCTCAAAATTGTTCAGAGCGTAAAAGCCGACCATCAAATCCCGCAGTTCGCGGAAATTATGGTCGCGGATACTGTTCAAAAACTGATATGACGGGAACTTCGGCAACATAAAATAAACCAGATTGCCTTCCCTTTCCTCGCCGGCTTTCGCCCCCAGCGCCTTAATTTCGCTGTATTCTCCTTTCGGCTGGGGCAGAAATTCGTTTTTCTTAACCCCGATAAGGCCGGCAAACATCAGTACCATCGTAATAAAGAGCATGGCAAACGTCGACCTGAACGCAAAAAAGATAATAACGCCCAGCAGCAGCCCTACCAGCCAAGCCGCCGGAACTATCCCGATAAACGTCAGCCAGCTGGCCTTTTTCTCCAGCCACTCCTCAATAAACGTATCGACGTTAAACAGCGCAAACTGGTTAAAAAATACCACGACAATCAGCATTGTTACCAGCGCGCAAACGCCGTTCTGCAAATCCTTGGAAAAAGACAGCAGCAAAATCAGAACAAACGAAACGGCAAATATCCCTCCCAGAATATACAGCACCGCCTGATTAAAGGTTCCGCCTTCAATCAGCTTGCCGTTTATGGAATAGATAAACATCACAAAATCTATCGCAAACAGCAAAAAGATGTAAAATACCCGCAGCATTTTGTCATAAAAACGGTTGGCGTCTCCCGACCAGCTGGCAAAACGGCTGGAACGGCTTTTTTTTCTCAAAACCAAAGGCTGGTTCACCCCTTCGCTCATAGTACCCTCTGCAAAAATTAAACTTTACTCTAAAATACACGCCATTGCTAAACAAAAACTTAACCAAAGAAAAAATCGCGCTTTTTTTCCAAAAACTTTCTGCTCCGGCACCCTCTCCCGCATTTCCGGCACCCTCTCCCGCATTTTTTGCCCCCGTCTTCCCCCTCCTGCCCGCTCCGTCTTTACCGTTTCCCCCTCCTCCGTCTTCACTCCTCCCCCGCCTGTTTTCAGTTCCGGCCGGTCTGCCCCGTCTTTTACTCCACCCGCCCTCCTCTGTCTTTACCGCTTCCCACGTTCTGCTCCTTTTCCTGTTTTATTCTCCCCAAAATCCCGCCATTCCCGTTTTTTTGCCTTAATCGCACCGCAAACCTGACGATAACTCTTGAATTTTTGAAAACAGCTGTTATAATCATAGGCAGTTTGCGGCAATACCGCAGGCTCTGATACGAAAAGCCGTATGAAATAGATATATTGGACCCGGGGGCGGTACCCGGCACCTCCACCAGTTTTTACGGGGGTGAAACAGGTTTGACAGTGTATAGTAAAGATATGTGGGCTGTATTCGGCAAGATACCACCGTTATCGGTTCAAATCAAATAAACGCAAATGATAATTTTGCACCTGTTGCCGTAGCTGCATAAGGCAAAGCAACAAAATCAATTCTTCAGGCTATGGTTAGCCCGGAGTGGGGAAGGAGCCGCCCAGCAACAGAACGGCTCATTTTGTTGTAATTGGCATTAGCGTGGAAAAACCGGAAATGACGGAATTCGTAAACGAAATAAACTATGATAAACTGATTGAAAAAGCTCTCAAACAAGTCGTCGTGGAAGCGTTAAAAATCGCTGAGACACAAGGGCTTCCGGGCGAAAACCATTTTTATATCACTTTCAGGACCAACCACCCCGGTACCATTATTCCGCGAGACCTGCTTATTCAGTATCCTGACAGTATGACGATTGTTCTCCAGCACCAGTATTCGAATTTGGAAGTCGGTACCGATTCGTTTTCGGTAGAACTGAGTTTCGGCGGCCGTCCGCAAACTCTGGTCGTTCCTTACGAAGCCATCACTTACTTCGCCGACCCTTATGCCAAATTCGGCTTAAGTTTCTCTTTCTACGAAAATGGCGACGTCCACGCGCTTGACGACATTGAGCCGGAAAAGAAAGTATCCGGCGAAACAGCCCAGATTATCTCCTTTGACAGTTTCCGAAAGAAACAATAATGCGCAAATTTTCCGTAATCATCGCCGGACGCCACGCAACAAGCATCTCGCTGGAAGATGAGTTCTATGTTGCGCTCTGCGCTCTTGCCGCCGAACGCAATATGACGCTTAACAAGCTGGTAACCGAAATTGACGGCACCCGTACGACACCAAACCTCTCATCGGCACTCCGGCTGTATGTCCTGAAAAGCCTGCTGGAAAAGCTCAAGTCAGCCCAAGCCTGATTCCGCCAAAACCGGATTACGACTCCCGATTACGGCAACCCCCAATCCGTTCCCGCTTAAAGTTGCAATGCCTTAAAATCCTCATCCGTAAAAATATCGAAATCTCCATCATCGGAATCGCCATTCTCCGCAGCGTCGCTCTTTTCGGCATTATTATTCGCTGCACCATTATTCGCCGCATCATTCTCCTCAGCGCCATTCTTCTCGACGCCATTCTCCTCAGCGCCATTCTTCTCGACGCCATTCTTCTCGACGCCATTCTCCACAGTGTCGTTCTTCACCGCACCACTCTCCACCGCGCCATTCTTCTCGCTGCCATTATTCACAGTGTCGTTCTTCACCGCACCACTCTCCGCCATGCCATTCTTTTCGTTGCCATTATTCACAGTATCATTCTCCACAGTGTCGTTCTTCACCGCGCCATTCTTCTTGGCATCATTACCCGTCATACCGTTCTCCACGATACCACTGCCCGAAGATAATACTTCATCGGCCGTACCTTCCGCATTATTTTCCTGCTGTTTACTTAAAAAGTTGGCCAGGCCGCCTGCTGAAACTCCACTTTTTTCCAGCGTTTCTGCCTGATTTTGTAAAGCTGCACCACCGGTGCGCTGCTCAACCTCAGAAGGCTCCTGCTCTGGCACATTTTTCGCCCCGAGCCGAGATTCACTCTCCGTTGCTTCAAGCGTCACCTTCCCGGATTCTGTTGCTGCACCGACTGTTTTGCCGGCAGAGTCGCCTTTCCGTTTAAACCCTTTCTTTCTTTTTTTCAAATCTTCTTTCGCCTGCTCGATTTTGACGTCCCTGTCGATTTTTTCGTTATAATTTTCACTTTTCGGACGCGCCGCCTCTGCTTTTTCTTCTTCCATCTTTTTCTTTGCCGCCGTTATTTCATCAATAACCGCCTGCGGAATATAATCCGTCTTCCCGCTCTCGACCGCTTTAGTAACAAATTCAAATTTCGCCGCCTTATACTTGGCCTCATACCAGGTCAGAATATCTTCCGGCTTAACGCCCTGGCTTATCGGATAATACGCCGCCCCGCCCGCAACTGCACATAAAAGAAACAATATCCAAAACGGATGCCGCAAAATAAACAGCAGCATAAAAATCGGAAATGTAATAATGGTGAGGATAATATAAAAAAACTTAAATATCCCGCTTCTTTCTTTTGTTTCTGCCATAACGCCCCTGCCTTTTCTCCGGCCGGCATATAACCGCCGAAATGAATACCATTCACTTTTGAAGAGCCGATTACTGTCCCCGGCTCCTTTTTCTCCAATATAACGTTTTTTGCTTAAAACATCATTAACGCGCATAAAAAAACGCCTTTGCCGATAAAACTGCCCCGCCCCTCGTGCCGCAGCAAATCACAGTAATACCGGAATAATGCTGTTCCAACAGTCGTCTACCCTGCCCCCTGATATCATTCACCGGCAAAATGCCATTTGTCGCTCCGACAACCATGCCGGCCAGAGCTTTCAGCAGATATCATTCATTGGCAAAATGCCATTTACCGCTCACATCGTCTTTGATGCACTTCCGTTTGTCAAATTCGGGTTTCAACTGATAAACGGAACCAAAACGGGTTGCATTATAATAGGCATTAATAATATCCCTGTCCACATAATGCACGACTTCCGGCCGCCCGCTTTCATCGGAAAATTTGTTAAAATAGCTTTTCCCGTAAACAAACTTCGGCCTGAGTTTCAAAATCAGAGCATTAATATCCGGCTTGGGCTTTATCCCCGTCGCATCGCCGATGACATCAAGCTGGCCGATAAGCTGCCAATAATAGGCAGGGTCTTTGCCAAACAGGTTATACATCATTCCGTCGCCGTTAAACACATAATCGCAGGGGCTGATATTGCGGGCAATATAGTCGGGAAGATATTTCCGTTCAGGCTGCATGGCAATAACCTCGCGCTGGAAAATAAGCGTATTGTAGAAAACCCAGTACAGCCCCGCAATCACCAGCCAAATAACCGCCCGGCATTTCCGCTGCAAAAGCCCCAAGGCCGGCACGCCGCACAACGCCGCAAAATATACCAGCATCCAGAAATAATACGAATACGGCGAAAAATAAAACTTGCGCTGTGCAAATTCTGTTACAAACAGCAACGCCAGAACTATCCAATAACGGTTTTTGCAAACCACTGCCGCCGCCGCCCCGAAAAAGCCGAGCCACATCAACACTGCCATATACGGAGGAAAATCGACAATACGGGTCATCTCAAACCCCTGCACCAAATTCAGATTAAACGTATAGTTTGAAGCATAATACAACGCCACCATATCATAATAGCACAAATACCCCCAAAACGCCGCCACACCGGCCAGTGGGAAAACCAGCGCCTTTGCCATATCCGCCGTCTTGATTGCCCCCTTATACCAGAAATAAAGCCCGGTTACACCAAGCACCGCCAGCGGAAACAGCGCCTTTTGCGCAAACAGAAAAGAAACAAAAAACCACGCAAACGCCGCAACCAGATGAAACGGCTTCTGCCCCTTCAGGTACTTAAAGTAATAATAAATTCCCGCCGTCAGGCAAAAAATCATATAATTGTCAGGGCGAAAATCAACTGCGTAAAGCTTATACCCCGGTGCGGCAATCACTGCCGCTGCTGCCAGCCCCCACAGCTTGTCGCTTAAAAATTCGGCGCTGATACGGTAAACATAAACCAGCGATTTCAAGAAGACCAACAGCGAAATCAGACAAACCACTTCCGTAACCGTCGCATTATATGCAAACAGATTAACCAGCGGAGCAAACAAATACCACATCAGCGGATTATGATGCTGAAAAAAGTCGCGGTACGGCACCTGCCCCTGCGCAATGAGAAAACTTGAATGAATATGCTCGATATTGTCGCCGTTCTGCGTCGGCACATGCGCCGTCATCATTGCATACAGCACAGCCACAGCAATCAAGTCTATCCACAAGGCCGCCGCCGCCCCGTATTGTTTCCAGTAGTCCCGAGCCTTGTTTATTCCGGCCTTAGCTGCTTCTTTCAGTTCCATTCTCTGCTCCGTCATTTCCTGTTTCTATTCCGGCTTTCAGGCGCCGCCAAACATTGCTGCGTACTCTGCCCCGGCTTTCAGCTATTGTCAAGTGCCCCATATTCCGCCGTCTTCAGATACCGCAACGGGCAGAAACGCCTGTTCCTGCCCAATATGCAACAATGCCGGCCGCCAGAATAACCGCCTTTCCGCGGTTTTCGGGACAGCCTCGCAACCGTCCGTCAGCTTACCGCCACTTCTTCACGGCCCTGATATTGCGTTGATAGGCCTCGCTTGGTTCCATATCCTCAATATCGACAGGCAGCCGGCTCCGCCAGTTCGGATACTTGTCAATATCCGTTCCCGGCAGATTCTGTACTTTCATCGACTGGAAAATATCTTCCGGCTGCAGCATAAAGACTTCGCTGTTCGTCTTTGACATATACGCATGAACGGCCTCTTCAATCCCTTCCGGATAACCGTCGCCGTACAGATAATCGGATTTCCGCCATCTGTCTTCCGGCCAGACGCCCTCGCTGTCCAAAGCCTGCAGCAGCAAACGGCGTTCATGTTCACGCCAGCGGTAACCCCCTTGCGCTTCCTCGTCCGTAAACAGCCCCAAATCTTTCATAATGCCGATTTCCGTACCGTACCACCAGGCCTTGAGCGGCGGCATATCATGCGTTCCTACCGATGCAAAATATTTGCGTTCGTATTCGGACGGCGTTTTCAGCGTCCCGTTGTCGTCTTTTCTTTCTACCCACAAAACGCCCAGCGAATAGATGTTGCGTTCTGCTAGCATTTCTTTGAACCCGTCCGCGACGTTGCCGATGCATTCGCCGACCACCACGCATTTGTTCAAATAGCTCTCCAGCGCCAGAATATTGAACATATCCTTGACATTATAAGCCAGATAAGTTCCTTCATTGCCGTCGTCCGGAATCAGATACAAACGCGACAATCCCATCACATGGTCGATTCTGACCGCGCCGGCATAGCGCATATTCGCCCGCAGAATGCGGATAAACGGCTTGTAGCAGCGTTCCTTGAGCTCAAACGGATTAAACGCTCCCAGCATCCACTTTTGTCCGGTCGGAAAATAATTGTCCGGCGGAGCGCCCGCGCCGCTGCCCTGCATATAAAGATACTTGTCGCCCCAGACTTCGGCGCTGTCTTTGGAAACGCCGACCGGAAGGTCTCGGTACAATCCGAGCGCAAGGTTGCGTTCCTTAATTTTCCGCTCCACCATTTTCAGCTGGCGGTCGGCTTCAAATTGCAAAAACTTAAAGAAATCGATTTCATACAAATGTTCCGCCGCAAACTTTTCCACGCCGCTGCCCAAAGAAGAACTCAACGCGTCTTCCCAATCTTTGGAAGCCTGATTGCAGACCTTGCTCTTTTCTTCGGAAATGGTCTGAAAAACCGCCAGCCGGTGCAGTTCGCCGGTATCCGCCGTCTTAAACGCCTCAAACTCTTTGTAATAATCCGTTCCCTCGTTCGCCTTGAGCCGCGCGAAAATATTGCGCAACGCCTTTATTTTGGCGTTATAAATTGCCGTATAGTCAATATTCTCCTTTTCCTTGGCAAACCAAATCGCCTGGCCGTCCTTGTCGCATTCCTCATAAAACGGAACTTTTTCGACGTCAATATAAATCGGGTTCAAAAACAAACGGCTGGTCGAAGCATACGGACTTGCAGATTCCGGACAGTCGTGCAGCAAAACGTTCAGCGGATTAAGCCCGATGACGTCGCCGCCGCTGTTGGCAAGAATATCCACCATGCCCTCCAAATCCGTAAAGTCGCCGACGCCCCAGTTCCGGCGGCTCTTCAGCGAATAAAGCTGGATTGCGAAACCGAACAGTTTCTCCTTGCCTTTCGTATCAAGGCCGTAGCACTCTTTCGGCGCAATTGCCAGCAGCGTTTTGTACTCGCCGCGCGACGTTTTGATTTTGACGTCATAATATCCCGGTGCCAGCCTGTCCTGCAACGCAGCCGCCAGCCGGACGTACGCCGTACGCCCTTCCTCGCGCCGTTCCTGTTCCGAAAAATTCACTGCCAGACAGCGGAAATCCCCGTTTCCTTCCGGCGCATACGATACGCCGATTTCGCCTTTCGCTTCGTCTTCGCTCAAAACGAGGTCAAAGCCCTGTTCGTCAACGGTCATGACATAGACGGATTCCGCCGCTTTTTGCCACCGTCTTTTTTCCAGGCGCTCCAGCGATTTCCGGATTTCCTCGTCGTTTTTCGCGCCGTATCCCAAACTCTCAATAAAAAAGCGCAAAACGTCGTCGCCGACCACGCTGGTTTTAATTGTGCCGCAGCCATACGTGAAACTGGTGCTGATTCCCAGTTTCTCCGCAAGCTCCTTCAAAAGTTCATTCATTATCGTCTCCCTACTTTTTTATCTCAAAACAAAGTACCGACCACGCCGGAACCCATATCTCCGCCCCCGCCGCAACATCGTCTGCCTCAAACCTGCCGGAGCTGTCCAACAATAAATTCCATTTATAGGATTTTTTGATATTTGGCAACTTCCATTTTAAGTTATTAGCATGCGCATTGAGGATGACCATAAACATTTTGTCGCGCGCTGCAACCATATACGACAAAGACTTCCGGCTGATCTGGTACCAGTCGCCGCTCGTAAACTCGCTGCCTTTTTCCGTAAACCACGCCAGGTCTTTAATTCCCTGTTTGTTGTCCGCCGCCGTGCCGGTAAAAAATCCCTTGCGGTTAAAAATTCCCATTTTCCGCCGCAACCGGATAAGGTTCTTCACAAACCGGACGTTTGCGATTTCCTCATTGCCGATGGCGTCCCAGACCATATACGAAATGATATTGTCCTGGCAGTAAGCATTGTTATTGCCGAACTGCGTATTCAGAAACTCGTCGCCGGAACGGATAATCGGCGTGCCGAAAGAAAGCAGCAGCGTACTCATCATCGCCCGCTGGCGCAGCTTGCGGTTTTCGACAATTTCCTTGTTTTCCGTAAATCCCTCAACCCCGGAATTATAGCTCCAGTTTGCGTCAGTTCCGTCCCGGTTGTCCTCGCCGTTCGCATAGTTATGCTTATGGTTGTAACTGACCAGATCGTTCAGCGTCATGCCGTCATGCACAGTCAGATAATTGACCGTGCTCCATATCGTTCTGTGACTGGGGCCGAAAATGTCGCTCGACCCGGAAAGGCGGCTTGCCAGTTCGCCGACCTGCCTCTCGTCTCCGCGCCAGAAACGCCGGGTAACATCGCGGTAACGGTCGTTCCATTCCATGCTGCCCGGCGGAAAAGCCCCGAGCTGATATCCGCCGATACCGACATCCCATGGTTCTGCCGCAATCTTGACCAGCTGCAACACTTCGTCCTGACGCAATGACATCAAAAAGCCGCTGCTCTGGCTGAATTCCTGTTTCACCCGCGCCAGCGACGTTGCCAAATCTAGGCGGAAACCGTCCACATGCATCTCCTCCACCATATAGCGCATGGAGTCCATAACCAGCGTCAGCACATACGGATTCTGCAAATTGAACGAAGCTCCGCAGCCGGTGCTGTCATAATAATAGCGTTTGTTAGTTCCGTCGAGCGTGTAATAACTCTCGTTGTCAATGCCGCGGTAACAAAGCGTCGGCCCCAGATGGTTGCCTTCCAGCGTATGGTTATACACCATATCCAGAATAACTTCCAGCCCGCTTTCATGAAACCGCTTGACCATCTTTTTAAAATTGTTGATGTCGGCACTGACCATATAGCTTGGCTCCAGCGCAAAAAAGTTCAGCGTTTCATATCCCCAGAAATTGTCTTTCAAACCGGCGTTGCGTTCCGCCATAAAAGCATTGACAGGCATCAGCTCTACCGACGTTACGCCCAGCCATTTCAGATACCCGCAGACGCTCCGGCTCGCCAGCCCCGAAAACGTGCCGCGCTTGGCGTCCTGAACTTTGGGGTGCAGTTTGGTATATCCTCTGACATGCAGTTCGTAAAATACCGTCTTTGCCGGGTCAACCTGCGGCGGAACGTCTCCTTCCCAGTCAAAATCGCCGTTGTCCACAACCACCGACTTCGGAACATACGGCGCGCTGTCAAGCGTCGAAAACGACAGGTCTTTGTCCGGGCTTTCGGTATCATAGCCGAAAATCGCCTTATGCCAGATGAGCCTGCCGATAAGTTTTTTCGCATACGGGTCAATCAGCAGCTTGTTCGGATTGAATCGCCGCCCTTTTGCCGGCTCATACGGTCCGTAAACACGATAGCCGTAAACCTGTCCCGGCGTTACCCCTTCAAGGTAAATATGCCAGATATTGTTCTCGCGCACCGGAAGTTCGTAGCGAGCCGTTTCCTTAACGCCGCTCTTGTCAAACAGGCACAGTTCGACCTTTGTTGCTCCCGCCGAAAACAGGGCAAAATTAACGCCCCATTCGTCAACCGTTGCTCCCAACGGATACGCCCGTCCTTCCCATACTCTGATATCTGGCATCTGCCCTCCCGTATCTTTTCAAAAACACTCTTTCCGCCAGCCCCGCAAATCGAAACCGGCGGAAAGAAAACCCGTCCCCGGATTAATACCTGATATGCTTCAACACAATGGTCGAAAGCGGCGGCAGCGTCAGTTCAATCGAATGCGGACGTCCGTGCATTCCTTCGTCAGAAGCAATCAGTTCGCCCTCGTTCTTAACGCCGCTTCCCCAGTAGTTCTTATCGTCGCTGTTAAAAATTTCCTGATAAGCGCCGCTGTCCGGAACGCCGATTTTAAACCCGTGCCGCACGACCGGCGTAAAGTTGCTGATAACAATCATATAGTTGTTGTAGTCATGGCCGCGGCGGATATAGGAAATCACGCTGTCGTTAGCATTGGCATGGTCTATCCATTCAAACCCCTTGCCGTCAAAGTCTTCCTCATAAAAGGCGGAATTGCCTTTGTACATCAGGTTCAAATCCCGGACGCAGTTCTGCATTCCCTTATACATCGGATACTGCAAGAGATGCCACCTCAGGCTTTCGTTGGCGTTCCATTCCCAGTCCTGTCCGAATTCGCACCCCATAAACAAAAGCTTTTTGCCCGGATGCGTCCACATAAAGCCGTAATAAGCGCGGAGGTTTGCAAACTTCTGCCACTCGTCGCCCGGCATTTTGCCCAGCATCGACCCTTTGCCGTGAACAACCTCGTCATGCGAAATCGGCAGAATAAAGTTTTCGTTAAACGCATACAGCAGGCCAAACGTCAGTTTCCCGTGTTCATACTTGCGGTAAATCGGATCTTTGCTGATATAGTTCAGCGTATCGTTCATCCAGCCCATGTTCCATTTGTAGCCGAACCCGAGCCCGCCCATAGACGTCGGACGCGAAACCATAGGCCATGCCGTCGATTCCTCTGCACAGGTCATAATCCCCGGGCAGGTGCCGTAACACAGCTCGTTCATCTTGCGGATAAACGCAATCGCTTCCAGATTCTCGTTGCCGCCGTAGATATTCGGAATCCACTCGCCAGCCTTGCGCGAATAGTCCAGATACAGCATCGACGCCACCGCATCAACGCGCAGCCCGTCAATATGATATTCTTTCAGCCAGTACAGCGCGCTGGAGCACAAAACGTTGCTGACCTCCGTTCTGCCGTAATTATAGATTTTCGTTCCCCAGTCCTTGTGTTCGCCTTTGCGCGGGTCTGCATGTTCATACAGGTGCGTTCCGTCAAACTCAATCAGCCCGTGCCCGTCTTTCGGAAAATGCGCCGGAACCCAGTCCATAATCACGCCGATATTCGCCTGGTGGAATTTGTCAATCATATATCTGAAGTCGTCGGGCGTACCGAAACGCGATGTCGGCGCAAACAGCCCCGTAACCTGATATCCCCACGACCCGTCAAACGGGTGTTCGCATACCGGCAGAAACTCAACGTGCGTAAAACCCATGTTCATCACGTACGGCACCAGCGTGTCGGCCAGCTCGCGGTAGTTCAGAAATTCCGAACCGTTTTCCCCTTTTCTGCGCCACGAACCGAGATGAACTTCATAAATGCTCGTCGGACGGTCAAAGCTGTTATAAGCTTCGCGATACTTCATCCACTCCCCGTCGTTCCACTTGTAGTGGTTGAGGTCATAAACGACAGACGCCGTCTTCGGGCGTACTTCGGCATAAAATGCCATCGGGTCGCTTTTCGTCAGGATATAACCTTCCTGCGTTTTAACTTCATACTTATAGAGCTCGCCCTCGCCGATATTCGGGATAAAGATATCCCATACGCCGCAGTTGTAATGTTTGCGCATAACGTTGACGCGGCCATCCCAGTTGTTAAATGCGCCGACAACCGATACCCGTTTCGCGTTCGGCGCCCAAACCGAAAAGCCGACGCCTTTCACCCCGTTGATTTCCATCAGGTGTGCGCCCAGTTTTTTATAAAGGTCCAGATGGTTGCCTTCCGCAAACAGATACTCGTCTATATCGCCCAAAATAGACGGGAAAGAATAAATATCCTCTTCAACATACGTTTCGTTTTTATCATTGGTAATTTTGAATTTATGCGTAAAATTGTCCGTATTTGTAACCCCGAGGTTTATTTGGTAAAAACCTCTCTTGTCCAGCTTGGCCATCAGCCCGAGCGAATTGCCGTTACCGTCCAGCAGTTCGATTGACTTCGTATTCGGCTTGTAAGCGCGGATATAAACTTCTTTGCTCCCCTTGTCCCGATGAATGCCCAACACAGCCATGACGTTTTCATAATCGCCGTTTATAATGCAGTCCATCTCTTTTTTTGAAAGTAAATTTTTCATATTCTCCCCGTTGCAGGAACTCAAAACCGCAAAGCTCTGCGGCTGTCCGTTATTCTCAGATTTGACAGTTTGTTTTTTAACTGTGTCGGCCATAACTATAACTCCAAAATAAAAACAAAAAATAGGTTACGTTTTATGTATAAAAACAAAACAAATAAATTGCAAGAAAATTGTCATTCTTTTTTTACTTTTTCCGTCGGTATTTTTCTTTTAAAATCAATATGGTTATGTTTTAAAATGCATTTCCGGCGAACGGTATGGAAAAAAGTTTTTTCCGCCTGTTTTCCGCTCCGTTCCGCCATACGTTTTGCCATACGTTCCGCCATATGTTTTGCCTCTGTTTTTTATATATTTTTCACTCCGTTTGTTTTCGTGTTTTTTCTCCTGTTTTTTATATCGTTTTCCCGGAACATTTTTCGCGCCTTTTCTTCTTCCCGGCCCTCTCCGTCTTGCAATCGGCAGCTGCACCGCCGGACGCAATTTTGCCGGTCTCGCCCGATATAATATTTTTATTTGTTATTGCGAGATTTTTTGCACAAGAGTTTGAAAAAAAATTTTTTGTTTTTTTTATTGCGCCGCACATCGTTTTTTATGTTGTTTTTACCACCGTCCGCGCACACTCTGATAAAAATATTTTATACTTTATTTACAATGGGTTATCATTACATGAAATTCCCCATAAAAACCACTTTTTATTGTGTTTTTTCAAGGCTTAAAAAAAATTTTTCTGCCCCCCTTTTTTTAATCATTTTTTAATCTATTTATGTATATACAAACACTAACAACAAAAACGATGAAAATTCGTATTTACAAAATAAAAATTATATTTATACTTAACCTTGTTTTATAACAAAATTATTTGGAGAATTGAAATGACATTCAATGAAAATTTAATCAGAGAAGCTGCTTATTACAACTGGCAGAATGCCGGTTGCCCGTTTGGTCAGGACGAAAAGTTCTGGAACATGGCAATCGAACAGATTTACGGTTCCAAGGCTACAAAGTCTTGCTGCAGCACTTCTTCTTCTTCCAAGAAGACAGCTTCTTCCAGCAAAAAAACTTCTTCTTCCAAGTCTAAGTCCAAGAAGTAGGATTTGCTGAAAAAAAGAAAAGGCCACCTTGATTAAGGTGGTTTTTTTATGTCTTCTGATACCGGTCATTATCCCTACCCCCAATCGCCTTCCGCCCTGTTTTCGCTCTTCTTTCCCTCTGCTGCCCTCGCTTCTTTTTTCTTTACCGAATTTTAAGCTCTGCCGCATAAAATAAAACGTATAATACAAACCGCACAATCTGCAACTTGGGGAGCAAAAGCCGTATAATGAAAATGAAAAAAATAAACCCGCTGAAAAGGCTGGATCTGGCCTGTTTCCTCCGCTCGCAGCTTTATCTTGCTCCGGTGCTGCTGCTCTTTTACCAGCAAAACGGGCTGACCATCGCCGACTTTGTCCTGTTTCAGGGAATTTTCCAACTGACCGGAATCTTGTTTGAGATTCCCTGCGGTTACATCGCCGACGTCATTTCCAAAAAAAAGGTACTCGTCCTCGCTTTCGTCTGTTTCTTTCTCCGCGCCGCCCTGTGGCTTAGTTTCTCCGGCATGTATATCATTCTGCTCGGCGAACTTTTCAATGCCTTGTCGCGGGCATTTCTTTCCGGCGTTTATGACAGCTATATTTATGATTACCTGAAAAGCGAAAACAAAACCAAACGGATGCTAAAGGAATGCGGACGCACCAATTTCGCCATGTCTTCCGGCGCCATGTTTGCCGCCGTCTTCAGCGCCGTCCTGTACGACCGCTACGGCACTGTCGTTTTGCTGTCGCTGGAATTTGCCCTGACGCTGGTCAGCATTGTCCTGCTCACCACTCTGCCCAACCCGCCGTCTGCGCGTCCGCATGCCCGCACGTTGAAAGAAAAATTTGTTGAAATCAAAGACACCACCGTTGCCACGATAAAAAATCCCAACATCAACGTCTACATCTTGTATTCGGCGCTCCTGTTTTCTACAACCTCCTTATTCTGCTGGTGCTTCCAGCCGCTGTTAAAAATGTCCGCCGCGCCGGTTCTGATGTTTAGTTCCATTTATGTCATCAATCATGCATTGCGCGCCGGCTTTTCCTTTCACGTCAACCGGCTGAAAAAGTTTTTCGGATTTAACCGCCTGCTGGTCGTTACAACGTTCCTCTGTATTTATTCTTTCGCCTGCATGATATTAAGTTTCCATTTCCGACAGCCGAATGTGGCATTCATCTGCCTGATATTCGTCTGCATCGGCATCGGATTCCAACTGGCATTTGCCATTGCCAATATTAACCACATCCACAACTACGCTATGGAAGAAACGCGCGCCACCATCTCTTCGGTCAACAATATGCTGCAGCAAACCCTTTCCGGCATTTCTCTGATTTGCTTCAAGTTTGTCATCGAACCGGGCAGCAGTGCCGCCGGGCTTAGCTTTGCTTCGGCATTCTCGGTGTTCGGAGCGTTTTATCTGAGTTTGTTTGTCTTGTTGCTCTTTGTCATTTTCAAACGCAGCGCGGAACATGATGCGGAACACACGCCGGGAACCGCCTGCTGATATGCATCTGCGTACGTCTCAGCCATCCCAGACAGCTCATTTAGCCCGCTCTATACAACCTCCAACCAGCTCTTCCCTCTTATTTTCACGCCTGTTTGCCTGCTGTGGAATTTTATTTTCTTCTCCCGCTCCTTAACTAAAAATAAAGTAATATGTGCTTATATTGGCTTAAAATTATTACTCAAACATTTAAGGAATATCATATGTCTGCCTGGATTGTTTTTCTCATCATCGCCCTTGTCTGTTTCATTGTCGAAATCTACACACCGACAATGTTCTTTTTGAACTTTGCCGTTGCCGGAGCCGTATGCGCGGTATTGTCTTTGATTACGGACAACTACAATGTCCTCATCCCGATTTTTACCATACTCTCCATTCTTTTCATTTTGTTCCTGCGCCCGCTTTTGAACATTAATCCGAAGCATGACAAGGAACACAGTTTTGAATCCCAGTACGTCGGCAAAATCGCTACCGCCATTACGGATATCAGCGCCTTCTCCGGCCGGCTGAAAATCTATGACGAAAATTGGGAAGCCAGAACTCTCGGCGAAGATGCCCCCGAAATAAAAAAAGGCGCTAAAGTAAAAATCGTTCGCCATGACGACCTCACCATGTTTGTTGAAAAGAAAGGAAGAAAATAATGGAAACCGTACTCATTTTACTGATTCTTGCTGCCGTTTTCGTCGCAATCAAAGGCTGCATCATCGTCGAACAGCAGGAAGTTGTCATTGTGCAGCGTCTCGGCAAATATAAGGAAACGCTCGGTGCCGGCTTAAATTTTATCGTGCCGTTCATCGATTCCCCAAAGGGGATTTACCGCAAGGTAAGCACGACCTACCCCGACGGCAGAACTTATTCTTATATGCAGAAGAGCAACCGGCTTGATTTGCGCGAAACCGTTTATGACTTTCCGCGCCAGAACGTCATCACCAAAGACAACGTATCCATTTCCATTAACGCCGTGCTTTATTTCCAGATTATCAATCCCGAAAAGGCCGTCTACGGCGTCGAAAATCTCTCCGAAGCCATCGAAAAGCTGACCCAGACCACGCTCCGCCAGCTGATTGGCAAACTGGAGCTTCAGGAAACCCTCGTTTCCCGCGACAAAATCAATGAGGAACTCCGCGCCATTCTTGACACTGCCTCCGACAAATGGGGCGTAAAAGTCAACCGCATTGAATTGCAGGACATCACGCCGCCAGCCGACATTCAGGCTGCCATGGACAAGCAGATGAAAGCTGAACGCGAAAAACGCGCCATGATTTACGAAGCCGAAGGCGAAAAAGAATCTTCCATCCGCATCGCCGAAGGACAGAAAGAAGCGGCCATCCGCAAAGCCGAAGGCGAAAAGGAATCTTCCATTCTCCGTGCTGAAGGTATCGCGCAGGCGCGCATGGTCGAAGCCGAAGCGGAAAAAGAAGCCATCAAACGTATTATTGAGGCGTTGTCGTCCAAAGGGCAGGCGGACAAATACCTCATTGCCATGAAATACCTTGAAACGATGAAAGAAATGACTTCCGGACAGGACAACAAAATTGTTTATATGCCCTACGAAGCCAGCGCGGTTTTAAGCTCCGTCGATGGTATCCGCGAAATGCTTTCGACCAAAAAAGGAGCCTGAGTTGGAAAGCCCTGCCCCACGCAGGGTTCCTGCTTTTCTGTTGCCCCTGCTGCTTTCACAAATCGCCCCGTCGTACTTTCCCGCTGCCGGGCTGCCTCTGACACAAACAGTCGCCGTTTCACTTCCCCACAGCCGGACAGTTTCTTTCACAAACCGTATCCGTCGCGCTTCTCTGCCGCAGGACGGTTCCTTTTACAAATCGTTTCCGTCGCGCTTTTCTGCCGCCGGTTCGCCCCTTTTCATAAACTGCCGCCGCAACCCGGCGCACTGTTTTAAGGATAATGCAAAATGTTTATACTGCTCACACTCGGTATCTTTATTCTGAAATTTCTGGCCCTCGGCGTCGTCGGATTGTTTTTTGCCGAAGACCTGGAACTGACGCGTTCTGTCGGCGGCGGCATTTATTCCGCATACTTCGCTTTGGGGGTCTGCGCTTTTTTTGCACTGTTTTTCTTTGTTCTCGGCAAACGGCTGTTTTGGCTCATTCTGTTCTGCCTGTTTGGTTTTTCGTATCTCGGAATGTACAACAAAGCGCCTGGCATTGGCGAGATTCACGATAAAAACGATTTAAAAAGCCGGTATTTTAAGGACACGGATACATTCTTTGCCCGCATGGGTGATGTCGTCGCCATCATCAGCAAAGACAAACGCTAAGTCAAAATAACCCGCTTCCCTTGCACACTCAAATGTATCGCAATTATTTTTATTCCGCCATATAAAGCTGCTCCCGCCGCAGCACACAGACATACCCGTACCGACCCGGCTCCCGCACCCCTGCCTTTCCTACCGCAGTTCAGCCTTTAAACCGCCCGCAGTCTTGCCGCGGCAAGCTGTCAGTGTTCGCCTCCGAACTTTGCCTCATAAGCGTCTCGGGCTTCTTCAATCAACTTTTTCGCCTCGTCCGGCCCCAAAAACTTTTCAATCGTAACCTGCTTCTTTTCCAACACCTTATAGTCTTCAAAAAAACGCTGCAGCATTTTCAAAATGTGCGGCGGCAATTGCGCAATGTCAGTAAAAACGTTATACTCGGGATCATCTTCATGAATGGCAATAATCTTGTCGTCTGCCTCGCCGCAGTCTATCATCTTCATAACGCCGATAGGCCTGGCCCGCATAATTGACAGCGGTACAATCGGCTCTTGCCCCAGAACAAGAATGTCCAGCGGGTCATTGTCTTCACAGTACGTTTGCGGAATAAAACCGTAGTTGGCCGGATAATGCACCGAAGAATACAAAATGCGGTCAACCTTAACCAAGCCGCTTTCCTTGTCCAGTTCGTATTTGACCTGCGACCCTTTCGGAACTTCAATGATTGCGGGAATAATGTCCGGAAATTGTGAATAATGTTTTACCTGATGCCAAGGATGCACGTTCTTTCCCCTTATAAACCGCCGCAGCAGAACCGCCCCTGAAAATTCCGGTGCCGCACTTCCGCCGGGCAAATGCAAAAAACTGTTTTCCGCCGCGCAGGATAAAAAATGCCCCCGTTTTTGTCAAGCAAAAGTTTTTTGCCAAACAAGCAGATTTCCCCCTCAGAAACCACAGGCATTCCTCCCCAAAACCATTTACCGCAAAACCATTTGCTTCACCCTTAAAGCTATTTGCCCCGCCAGCAGAAACTATTTGCTTTATCTGCAAAAAACTATTTGCCTTATCTGTAAAATTATGTTAGATTCGTTTTGATAGAATAAAAAAAATTCGGAGAACGCAAAAATGAAAACATACACCCCGGATCAGTTGGTAATTTTAGATTCCGGACAAATTGACCAGGTACAAAAATCAATTGACGGCGACGCGCTGGCTTTTCTTGACGGCAAAAAGGAAGAACTGGATTTTTTAAACCCCGAAGAACAGGCGCACCTGAAAGAATATTATACCGACACGATGGAAAAATACCGCCTGCTGTACGAAGCCGTCGTTTCCGGCTTTGCCACGCCAAACAGTACCGGGTTCCCCGAATACATTTACAACATCAACCTTAAAGACGGCAGCATCGAAACCGACCGTAACGGGCGCCACATCAGCTATTCGACGGAAATCCTCGCCCCCTGCACCACGGCAATGCTGCATTACATCAACAGCGAGTGTAACAACGTTTACGTCATCATCCCGCCGATAAAAGGCGTTGAAAGGACAACCGAAAAGCTCATCTCCGAATGTATCCGCGAATACAAAACCGAACGCACCCAAAATCTCGAAAAATTCGCCGAACCGCCTTTCGAAGAGGAACCCGAGCTCCCGTTTCCCCTCAAAACGGAAACGGCTCTGCGCTGCCCCACCGCAGCAGCTCTCGAAGATATGCGCGGAGCAGCCAAAACGCAGCAGTCGCTGCTGAACATCGCCAAAAAGGAAATCCTTCCCAAGGACATTTACCGCCTGTCCATCACGTCCAAATATCAGGGGGACTTGGAAGAACTGATAAAAGAACTGGAAGCCAAATTCCCGCCCTATATCAAATTTGAGAAAGGCGAACGCAACCTGTATAAAAAGAACCTGAGCGAAAATACCCGCAACTATTTTGACATCAAAAAAACCGCCCGCATTACAATACCAAACAGCAACCGGATATTTTACATCGAATTCCAGTTCAAACAGACCAATATGTTTTTCGCCCATATCCGTTCCCACAGCGCGTATGAAGAATACCGCATTTTGGAAGCCAAATACTTGGCGTTGAAAGAAGCCGAACAAAAACGCAAAACGCCGCATCCCGCCAACAGGCAAAAGCTCCAGCAGCTGAAAAAGCAATGCGAGGAAAAAAAGGAACTGTGCCTGAAAATCCACCGCAATGCCGTCCATCAGAGCAACCTGTATCTGATGCACAAACTGCTCTGGCTTGATGACAATGCCCGCGGTCTTCACCGCCAGCCGGACTGCCCAGACGGCAAATACAGGCATTCGGTAGACACTCTCAAAAAGAACTACATCATCGAAAGCTATGAGCCGTTTGACGGCGCCACCGCGTTCACGACTTCGCCCGACGAATACCTGAACAAATCCTACTATTTGAAAATGGTCGGCATCTTGCCGGAAAGCTTTGACGAGCTGGGCAAAAATGCCAAAGAGCACGTCAACAAAGCCTGGAACAACCTGACGCCTGCCGATATCAAAGACTTTTCGCGCATTACCAGCATGGCCGTCAAATATCAGGACGTCATCCGCGGTATTCAGAAACAACGCCGGATGCTGGATTCCGCCGCTCTGCTGAACGTATTTGCCCAAAACGAACGCTGATTACAACCGCCGGTTACACTTTGCACCGCCTTCCGCGGTGCATTTTTTTGCAATTTTTCCGGACGAAATGTTTTGCAATTTTCCCAAACGAAAGGTTCGGTTTTCCGTTTATTCTCCCGTAACCGGAAACTTTAACGTCCCGCTCAACATTTTTGCAGGCAATTGCCGATATTTTTGTTGACTGTCATAAAAAGCAAATGTACTATATTCCTCGTATTTAATATTTTTATGAACCACTAAATTTATGTAGTATGGAAAAAAACATTTCCGCAGAACTTCCGGGACAGTTCCCGTTCGACATCTTAATCCGAAGCAAAGAAGGAAAATTCGCCAGAACCAAAGCCATCAACGACTGCAATTTAAAGCTTGGCATCTGTATCCGGAACCGGGCTTGGCTGCTGGTAAGGCTTCCTACCGACCAATCCGCGCCTGAAAAATTCTTACAAACCCTGAAAGATATAACAGGATTGCCGTTGCTTTATCCGGAGCACGAAGATTTTCAGCACCTGCGCGAAGCCTATCCTAAAGCACAAAACGTCTTTGATTTGCTAATTCAGGCTGAAAATTTAAACGCCGGCCGCCGTCGCAGCCAAAATTTGGCACGTTTTTCCGATGATGAAGAAGAGATACAAAACGCCTACTTTCAAAAACCGCAGAAAATCAGCCGTTATATTCGTTTTGTCATAGATCTCGACCTGCTGTTCTGATGACAAATGCCGTTTCCCTTTCCGGAAACGGCATTTGTTGTTTTTCTGGCAATCTGATTTGTCCCTAGCCTGCTACCCGTATCGCCGTTTCCTTTTCAAAAAACTTTTTCACTTCCGCCATATCGTAAAAAATATGCGTAATTCCCAATGCCTCGACAGCCTGCCGCTGCGCAGGGTTATCTCGGTACATTTCCGACCCCATAAAACAAACCGGCGTCATTCCCGCCCGTTGTGCCGCTGTCAACCCGGCCACGGAATCTTCAATAACATAACAGTCTTCCGGACGCATATTCATTTTTTGTGCCGCCAGCAAAAAAGAATCCGGCTCGGGTTTTCCTCTGGCCACCATATCAACCGTTACCAGATTATCCCGTGTAAAAACGTCCTGCAACCCTACGGCCTTCAGTTTAAGCAGGGTTTCCTCCAACGCGCCGCCGGTAGCCATTGCATGGCAATATCCCGGAAGTTCCAATACCTTGTCCATACCCGGTGTCCGATCAAATCCGTCAAGAATGCGCTGCCAGGAACGCCGGCCGATTTCTTCCCACATTTCTGCCGGCGGATAAATTCCCAGCCCGGCCAAAACCTTCTGCTGCATCGACAGCCCCTGTCCGCTCAAATATTTGTTGATTGTGGCAAAATCCCAGGCCAAACCGCAATATTTGTTTAATTCTTCCAGCTCTATTGCCAGCCAGTACTTCTCTGTATCAGCCGTCACACCGTCAAAATCCCAGATAATCAGTTTCATTTTCCGCTGCTCCTTCCTTAATACACTGCGTGTTTCTTAATGCCGCAATCCCTAAAATTCTCTGAAAACGCCCCCCCAAAAGGCAAGAAACATTTTATCCCTTTTTTCTCTTGCCAACAGTGCTTTTTTATGATTAAATAAATAACGTGTTAATTAATATTATGTCAAACTTAATTTTTATTTCTCATGTCTAAAAACAAGACCAGAAAGTCCCTCGCTCAAATCAAAATGGTGCAGCAGGGGTATTTGACAATGTACGGCTGCAAAGACAAATTATGCCTTGATGCCGAAGTCAGGCTCGTAACCTCCAACCGTCCCAAAATGCTGGCGGCTTACACCCATAAGCTGCATCCGCTGGCCGAAAAGAAGATGGTTGAAACGGGACAGCGCCAGATGCTTAAAGAGTATCGGTTTGAACTGGAAGAAGAAAATCAGATTCTTTTGGTTCTGAGCCTGCGTCCGAAACTGCTTGCCGCATACCGGCATAAGCTCTGTCCCAAAGCCGAACAATTGTTGCGCAAGCTGCACAATTCGCGCTTAAACCGGGTTTACGGATACTTTTAATCCGAAGACATCCCATCTGGGAATTTCTTTCTGTACTTGACTTTAAAAAAGGGCTTCGTATGAAGCCCTTTTTTATTACCGAAACCGTTCTGAAAAACTACTTTCCGCTTTTTTGTGCAAACTCCCTGGCTGCTTTCTCGCCAAACCCCCACTTTTCCGCATAAGCGGGAGCCAAATGGCAAAATGTATTCGACAGCAGCATCAGCTCTGCCGCCTCGTGCAAACCATCATGTTCCAAATAATCTGCAACCATCGCGGCATCTTCCATCGCCATCATCTTGGCTTCCGATGCCTCAAACAGAGGATACAAACGCACATACAGCCTGGCAGCCTCCGCCAGCTCGGGTACAAACAGCAGACTTTCCGCCTCAGCCCCCAAATCATGTCGCTGGACATACGCAAGGACAAGCTCCAAACGTGCATCTGCCAGCATCTGCTTTTGCGCTTCGGCAGACAGGGGCCACTCCGCAAAGTACCCGACGGCATCGCTGATGTCTTCCTGCTGCAAAAGGAAAATTTCCCCTTGCGGCGACAACGCATACCGTTGCAGATAAGCGTTTTTCAACTCCCGGTCGGCCAGTTCCAAAAACTTTACCTCGCTGGCCGGTTCCAAACGGAAATGCCTGAGGTAATCTCTTAACTCATCGGATGCAGGCATATACATTAACGCCACTTCACCCAGAACATCAAGTTTCTTCATAATTGTAGAATTAACATATAAGTAAGTATAATAATTTTGTAATTGGCTCTAAAATAACATACCATTTTATATTGTCAAAAAAGAACTGTTTTTCTCCACCAAAACAACAGCTCCCAATTCCGCCGTAATGCATGGCATTCAGGCTGCATTCGCATACGTCCGCCAAGCTAAAGCGCTCAAATCGCATTCCGATATGTTTCAGATAAACCGTTTTCTGTTCAAAAACAGTTATAAGCACCTGTAAATTTGTTTTAAAAAGAGCTCTCGCGCCCATTCCACGTTTTGCCGTTGACCAAAAGGTTCAGGACATACGGTTGCCGCCCTTTCCGATACGAAAAGACCATCTCCGCAACATTGTTGCTGTTTTGAATATCCTGCTCCAACGGCTTGGCCAAGTGCTCCGGTACATAAAAACGCCCCCGGTTTTTCCCATAGCTTTCAAATTCGTCTTTCGGGCATATGCCCTGCGCAAACTGAGCACAGTCTGTCGCTTCCCAGTCCAGCACATAGCTGATATACTGCCCGGCCAGCAAGTCCCGCGGGTCATATCCGCGCAGCTTGATTTTTACCGGCATTCCGGCTGAAATCTGCCATAGAAGATACCCGGCCCATGCCGCAAGCAAAACCGCCGGCATCATAATCAAGACCAGATTTTTTACCTTTTCACGCATTTTTCTTCTCCTCGCTCACCAAACGAACCGCCCTCGGAACATATTTAAGCAGCAATATCAGCAAAGCGCCGCTGACAATCAATCCCATGCCCGTTTCAAACAGTCCCAACTCCGTCCCGAGATTAATATAAAGCATGGCAACAATCAATCCGCCCAGTTTAATATTGCGCCTGATTAGCGCATACCTGCCGAACCGCATAAACAGCAGCGACAACACCGCCAGTATGGCTGCTGCCCGCCCTAATGTCATCAGCCCGTCATAACCGTCAAAACCGCCAATCAGGATATAACCGGCCAAAACAACATAAAATGCGGCCAATGCTTCCTGTTTCAAAACATTTCCGGCAGAAAATCCGGGAAAAAGCCCCGCTATCCCGCAGCCGCACCCGGCTGCCGCCAGCAAAACGACCATCAAAACTTCAAAATTCCAAACAACATCTGCAACATTGTCGCAGACATAAATAATTCCCCAAACCAAAAACAACGGTACCCAAAAGTAAGAAACCAGCTTTTGCCCCGTAACAAACAAAAGCGGAGCGGAAACCAGACACCAGACAGCCAAAGGGTCATAGATTTTTCCGCCGCTGAGCTGAAAAACCTGAATAATCAGACCTATGCCTGCACCGACAAGAAAAAACTCTCCCAGCAGCATTTTTTCTGCCGCTGCACATTTTCCCTGACTCTGCCAATGCCAGGCCAGGCCTCCGGTACCCGCAAGCAATGCCAACATTGTTGCCAGCTTTGCCGTCCTGCCGATATCATGCCAGTTGGACGCAACCAGAGAAATGATGCCCAGCCCGACGGTAAAAATCCCCAGCAACATCAATGCCCGACTGACCAAAGCAAGGCTGTCCGCATTGTCATCATATTCTAAAATCTGCTGCTTTTGTGTCTGGGTAATAATTCCCGCAGCTACAAGCTTGTTCAGCTTTTTTGCCTTAAACATAATTTTCGCACCTCCGCAAACTTTTTCTTTTCCTGGCTTTCAACTGCTTTAAACATCTTATCTGCAAATGCCTGCCCCGGTTAAACTTTAATCCTCCCGGATTAAAAAAACATTAACACCGTTAGTATCGGTTTCTCCTCCTGTTTTTAAACTAACCTGCCATATTTAAGCCGCTTTCCTTTGCAACTATCACCATCCCACCCAAACTTGCCGGTACAAGCCTTAAGAATGTAACATTCTTCATACTTAAAGGGCTGGCAATACATGTGCCAGCCCTCGTCGCTCATTGGTAAAAACCTAATTTCTGTTGTATCATTTTAGCTAAAGCCCTCTCGACAAATGCCCCTGTGTCCTTTTATCTAATGTCCGCTATTCCCTTTCAGTTTACGAAGCATCATTGGTTTTAATTTTCCCACAAAACCTTTTTCGTTTTTTTCTTCCTGCGGCGATTTCTGCCGTTCTCCCTGCGATGGAGCAATTCCTTTTTCCAAAGCCTTATCGCATCTCGCTAACGCTTCCTGTACTTTCTGCTCTTTACGGCCGGAGGCAGAGCGAGCTTCTTGTGTACCTGCGCGCGTTTTACCCGCTGCTTTGTCTTGGCTTTCCGGCTTTACAATCTTTTCGGCTGACTGCTGGGCGGCCTCTAAATCCCCATTAAACAGCAACTCTGCCATTTTTATATACTCCGTTTTAACTCCCAGCTGCTCGTGGTTAGATAACGCTTCCTGTACTTTTTGCTTTTTACGGCCGAAGGCAGAGCGAGCTTTTTGCATACCCGCGCGCAGTTTATCCACTATGTTGCCTCGCCTTTTCGACCCAAAGATCCGATACGCAAACCGGGAATCGAAGTAGAGTGGAGGTTCCGGCTGTACCAGCTTTTCGGCTAACTGCTGAGCGGCCTTTAAATCCCCACAAAACAGCAACTCTGCCAATCTTTTATACCCCGTTTCAACTCCATACCGCTTAACAAGGTCAGTAGCTGATTGGTGAGCCCTGGCTTCTTTTGCTTGCGCGACCAATCTGGCTTCTTCTGCCTGCGCGGCCAATTCTACTACTGAAACTTTCCCCTCTAATTCCCGATCCGTAAGCTTATCCTTTGCATAATCAAGTTTTGCCATCAATCTATCATACCTCTCTATATCAGACCCCATCAGCGTTATCCCCATATTTTTTTGCTCCCAGGAATCTATTTCTTCTCTACTTTCCGCCTTAAACACAGGCCATTTCCCCGGAGCAGAATGTTCTCCAAACCTAATGGCTCTATTCCTATCATATGTAATATTTGCCAGTGCCTGACTAGAAAATGAATAAGCCTCATACTTTCCAGATGGCTCTTTATCTAAAAACCATGCCGAATCACAATAACCTTTGTCATTATAATGTTCAACCGTTATTGCGGAACATATCTTACCTGTTTGTTCATCATATTTAAAACTGAACAGACACGACTTCGGATCAAAATCTTTCGGCAGATTATCCACCGTATATCCCTCTCCATGGTCATCGACAAAAACAGCGGAACGGCCTTTCCCCGGCACATCATAAAATATATCGCAATCCGCTTGTATGTACCCCTTTGAATACGGAGAAGAGGCTCTTTCCACGTTCTCCAAACGTGCCCTTCTGCTGCGTCTCCTATATTCTTCGCGCACGGCTTCGTATTCCTCTTTAGTACTTAAGTGAGAATACAGCCTAGCCTCGTACATTCCATTAGCAGCATAAATAAGCTCATTTTTTTGCTTTTGCTCCGCATTGAAAATTTCATTATAACTTTTGGTCATGGCACATTCTCCTTTTACAATATCAATTCTCGCACAGAATAAATGTTTAAAAATATCGTACCGTTTTTTTCTTCGCAAAATAAACGAGCTAATCAACTGAATTTAATTATTATTTTTTTCTTGATAGTTGATGAAAAAAATGGTACGTTTTTTTTCAGCAAGCAGCTGTATTCTCCCTTTAAAACAAAATATCAAAGATACCGATACGGCTGAACTATATGTCTAGCGCACAGTTTTCCGAAACTTTTGCATTCAGTATACAAAAAGAAACCCACCGGCCTAGCCGGGTTTTCTTGTTACAAAAAGGCTCACGATTTTCATCGTGAGCCCTTCCACAATATTTTAGATTCTCTTAAAAATGTTCATCACATTTTTTAATTAATTCTTCAATATTCTCCGGCGGCCACCCCGGGGTTTCCATACCAAGATGAATGCCCATCTTCGCCAAAACTTCCTTGATTTCATTCAAAGATTTGCGGCCAAAGTTCGGCGTCCGGAGCATTTCCGCTTCCGTTTTCTGAACCAGATCGCCGATGTAAACGATATTGTCATTCTTCAGGCAGTTTGCCGAACGAACCGACAATTCAAGCTCGTCAACCTTGCGCAGAAGATTTCTGTCAAACGGCAGTTCTTCCTTAATATCTTCGGCTTCGCTTTCAGGTTCGTCAAAATTAATGAACGGCTTCAACTGATCCTGAAGGATTCTTGCCGATAAGGCAACCGCATCTTCCGGCGTAACCACGCCGTTGGTTTCAACAACCATTGTCAGTTTGTCATAATCTGTATTCTGCCCGACACGGGTTTTGTCAACCTTGTACGATACTTTCCTTACCGGAGAATAAATCGCGTCAACTGCAATCAAACCGATTGGAGCATCTGCAGTCTTGTTCTGAACTGCCGGAACATAGCCTTTGCCGGTTCCGACCGTCAGCTCCATAGCGATTTTCGCCCCCGCATCAAGCGTGCAGATGACATGATCCGGATTCATAATTTCAACGTCATGACCGGTTTCAATCATCCCTGCCGTAACAACCATCGGCCCTTCAGCCTTCAGGCGCATCGTCTTCTGCCCTTCGGAATGAACCGCTACAGCGAGTCCCTTGATATTCAGGATAACATCGGTAACATCTTCGCGCACACCTTCGATAACCGAAAATTCATGCAGCACGCCGTCAATTTTTACTGCGGTAACCGCTCCGCCCTGCAAAGAAGACAACAAAACTCTTCTCAGCGCGTTACCCAGAGTTAAACCAAAACCTCTCTCTAAAGGTTCGACAACTATCTTAGCAACATTCCTGCCTTCGCCTGGAACAACCTCTAGATTAGTTGGTTTTATAAGTTCTTGCCAATTCTTCTGAATCACCGGAATACCCTCTTTACTAGTTTATACGCTACACTCAAACAGGCAGAAGGAAGGCGAACCTTCCTCTGCCAAAACTTAAAAATTAAACTCTGCGGCGTTTTCTTAAACGGCAGCCGTTATGCGGAATAGGAGTTACATCGCGGATGGAAGTAATGGTAAAACCGATAACCTGCAAAGCTCTGATTGCCGATTCGCGTCCCGAACCCGGCCCTTTAACTTCGACTTCCAATGTCTTCATACCGTTTTCCTGAGCTTTCTTACCGGCTTCTTCCGCAGCAACCTGCGCAGCATAAGGCGTAGACTTTCTGGAGCCTTTAAAGCCCTGAGCACCGGCAGTCGACCAGGAAACTGTATTTCCCTGAGCGTCCGTAATCGTAACTCTTGTATTGTTAAATGTAGAATTTACATGAGCAACACCGGATGTGATGTTCTTTTTCTCTTTTCTTTTAACTACTGTTTTTGCCATCACTGCCTCACTTACTTCTTCTTGTTAGCCACGGTCTTGCGCTTGCCCTTGCGGGTTCTCGCGTTCTGCTTCGTGCTCTGGCCGCGTACGGGCAGGCCTTTACGATGGCGCAGGCCGCGGTAACAGCCCAAATCCATCAGGCGTTTGATATTAACCGCAACATCACGGCGCAGTTCGCCTTCAACAAGGTAGTCTTTGTCAATTACTTCACGGACTTTGGCAATGTCTTCGTCCGTCAGTTCATGAACGCGGCGTTCACCAGCAACGCCCGCTTTTGCACAGATAACCTGTGCTGTTTCTCTCCCTATGCCATAGATAGAGGTCAGTGCAATCTCTAATTTCTTGGCGGTAGGAATATTTACACCAGCTATACGAGCCAAATTAACTCTCCATTATTTAAACAATTAAACCATTCAAAAAGTTGATCACCACTTTTCAAAATTAATGCGGATTATAGGGCATAATTTAATAGAGTCAACAGTTCTTTTAAAAAAAATACAAAATTTTTAACAATTTTTACAAATTATTAAACAGGCATTTCACGAATCGCCATTTCCATCATCAACCAACATTTCCGAATCAAAAAGAAGCTTGTGTCCCTGCCGGGCAATACCGCGCCGAATTACCTCCCGCTCAGAATTACTCTGCCAGCCCGAGCACTCTTTCAATCTTTCCGGCCACGGCCTCAATCGTTCCCGTTCCGTCTACGCATCGGAGCAGCCCCTTCTTTTCAAAAAAGGGAATAGTCGGGTAAGTAAGGGCACGGAAATTGACCAGCCGGTTATGCACCGTCGTCCGGTTGTCATCGTGTCTGCGGGAAAATTCCGTTCCGCCGCATTCGTCGCAGACGCCGTAAATTTTCGGTTTCAAAAACTTGTCATGATACCCTCGGCCGCATTTCATACAGGCATAGCGCCCCAATATGCGTTCCATAATAATCTCGTCGGGAACCTGTATTTCAATCACGGCATCAAGTTTCTGCCTCTTTTCCGCCAGCATCTCTTCCAGAATTTCCGCCTGATTAAGCGTCCGGGGAAAACCGTCCAGAAGAAACCCGTGCCGGCAGTCCTCTTTGCCGATTCGCTCTTCAACCATTCTGATAATCAGCTCGTCGGAAGCAAAGCCGCCGTCGTCAAGCGCCTCTTTCAGTTCTTTGCCCAGCGGCGTTTCCCTCTTAATTTCCGCCCGCAGCATTTCTCCCGTAGAAAGATGGCATATTCCGGCTTTTTCACACAAAATGCGTGCCTGGGTGCCTTTTCCGCACCCGGGCGCGCCAGTAAATACCACAAATAAATCTTTGTCAGGCATTTCCTATTTCTTTCTCTTGCTGACCAGCGAAGCTTTTTTCAAAAGCCCTTCATACTGATAGGCAATCAGGTGCGATTGAACCTGCGTAATAAAATCCATTGTTACCTGAACCACGATAAGCAGGGTCGTGCCGCCCAAGACGAACGGAACCGACAGCTTCGCAATCAGGATTTCCGGCAGTATACACAGCGCAGCCAGATAAAACGCGCCGAGCACCGTCAGACGGGTAACGACATAATCCAGATATTCGGCCGTATTCTTGCCCGGACGGATACCGGCAATAAAGCCGCCGTGTTTCTTAAGATTGTCCGCGGTTTCTTCCGGATTGACCACAACGGCGGTATAGAAGAAAGCGAAAAAGACGATTAAGAAGGCATACAGAGCCAGATACAACGGCTGCCCGTGTCCCAGATAGCGGCTGAGCGTCTGCACCCATTCCGGCCCGTTGTTGGACCAGATGTTGGCAACCGTAATCGGCAGCAGCAGCAAAGCGCTGGCAAAAATCGGCGGAATAACGCCCGTCGGATTAACCTTCAACGGCAGGTGCGAACTCTCGGCCGACGTCATGCGCAGGCCGACCTGGCGCTTCGGATACTGCACCAGAATTTTGCGCTGAGCCATTTCAACCTTCAGGATAATAAAGACCAAAGCTATGCTCATGATAAACAGGCTGAGAATAACCAGCGGCGACATCGAACCGATGCGCCCCAATTCCAAAGTCTGTGCAATTGCCGACGGAATATTGGCAATAATACCGACTGTAATGATTAACGACGAACCGTTGCCGACGCCGCGCGACGTAATTTGTTCGCCCAGCCAGACGATAAACATCGTGCCGCCGGTCAGCGAAATAATCGTTGAAAAGATAAACGTATACGGCGCAATGACAACCGCGCTGGAACCGTCGCCGTTAGCCAGACTCATCAACCCGACGGCAATACCGTATCCCTGAACAATCGTAATCAGAACCGTCAAAAGTTTTGTATAGTGCATCATTTTGCGATGTCCGGCCTCGCCTTCTTTTTTCAAAGCGGCAAGCGAAGGGACGATGGACTGCCCGAGCTGCAGGATAATCGACGCCGAAATATACGGCATAATATTGAGGGCAAAAATTGTCATACGTTCCAACGCACCGCCGGAAAACATATTAAACATTCCCAAAATGCCGTTTGAATGTCTGGCAAAAATCTCAGCCAGCACGCGGGAATCAATACCCGGAAGAGGAATAAAGGTTCCCAGGCGGAAAACAATCAACGCCAAGACCGTAAACAACAGGCGCTTTTTCAAATCCGTCGCCTTGCTGAAGACGGACGCGTCCATATTTGCAGCCATTTTTTCTGCTAATGATACCATTTTTATTTCCTTAAAATTATTACTTGTAAGCCGTATCGGAGAAAAAAATCCTTCCCCAAGTCTGTTTGAACTTAATACATAAAATTTAATTTTGCCTTTAAAAAGTGCGTTTTTTCCACTGGATTTAAAAAATGTCGCCTGTTCGCCAGTTTTCCGCCTGCACATTAACCGCTCGCCGGCACCTGTCCCTCTCAGCCGTCTTTCCGTGCTTGTCCTCGCTGTCTGTTTCTCCTTTCTTATCTTCTCAGCTATTTTCCGTTCTGCTCTCAACCGTTTTTCCGCCTTTGTACCTTTCACTCGGCTTTGCCTGTCGCAGTCAGCAGCCTATACTTGATTTAAAACGATTTTTTTCACATTGTTTTCCCAAAACACTGGACAAAGGACAACTTTCATGCTATATTAAAAATTAAGATAAACAGGATTAAATATTTATATCAAAAGAGGAAAATATAAAAGATGTCGAAGGCCAAAATCATTGCAGGCGCAGGAATCATAGCGGCCGGCGCTGCCCTTTCAGGACTGCCGGAACCCAATGCCGCCAAAGCCGAATCCCCGGAGCAAACCGCAAAAGAAATTACAGTCGGCGCCCAGCCGTCCGCTTTGCAAATTGCAGAATTAAACGCGGCTGCAGGACATCTTCCCGACAATGAAACGGTTTCCGTGCAAAAGCACGCCGCCGTTAAACGCGCAGCAGAAAAAGTCTACCACCGTTTTGAAGACATCCCCGCCATCAGCGATGCTGAAGCTTTCGCCTATAAGCGCAGCGAATATACCTACATAATCAATGCCGACCTGTACCAGAAAAGCGGAAAAATAGAACTGAAACGCGTCCTGGCGGATGAATTGACCAAAGCCAACGCTTTAAGCCTCGTATATCGCAGCGAATGCCAGACTTATAACCCCAAAAAGAATGAAGACCAGTTGGCAAAATATGTAGTCGACCTCCGCATTATGAGCAAAACCGGAATTACCAAGGGTCCTTCGCAGATGGACGACAATGCCGTCAAATCCTTCATCAAATATCTGGCAGCCAATCCCGAAACCAGACAATACGTCTTACCGCTGCTGACTGCCTCGCAAGGAAACGTCAATGACGCCGCCGGAGAGCTTGAGCACAAATTTTTTGATGAAAACGGCGACCTGCGCCCGATGGATGAAAGAGACGCGGCGTTGCACGGACAGGTTTATGCCAATTTAAAATTAAAAACCGACGCTTGGAGCAAAATCGCTTCCCCTGCCCTAAAAAGATTCATTGCAAGTGAAGAAGCCCGCATGAGCAAAAACGCCGGAAAAACCATAACCTTAAGCAGTACGACAAAAAACTATCTCTGTCTGACTGAACTGTTTCCGTCGGAAGAAATGCTCAAAAAACAGATTGAAGATTACAATTTAAGCTTTTATCAGCTTGGGCGTCCCGGCAAAACCAAACACGTTACCGCCGCCCTGGCTCGCAGCCTGAACTTGAAAGACGAACACGGCAATTTGGATGCAACCCGTATTCCGCCGTTTGCCATTGCCGCGGCAATCAGCAACATCAACTGGAAAGGAAACGGCAAAGCTGCGCTAAAAGATGCCCAAGATCTCCGTAAAGACATAAATGCCCGTCCCGGAGAGAAAAATCAGATACTGCGCAGCACGGTCAAAAACTGGGTAACCGGAAAAAGCAAACGCTACGGGGTTGATGAAATGTACGAGTTGAATATCATCACCCCGGACATCATCCGCCAGTATAAAGAACTTGAATTGTCGGGAGCCCGCCGGCTTGCCGCTGATTATCAAAAAGCCGTTGAAATAGCCGAAAGCAAAATGCGTATCGCTGCGCATAACAACGACCGGAAAGATTCGATGCAGGCTGCCGCCGTGCCTGAAACCCGCAAACAAACTCCGCTGGAAAAAGGAAAAACGTTGTTTCTGTCTGCCGTTGATTTTATCCGCGGACGTTAGTTAACAGCCCTTCTTCCAGATGCCTGCCGGAGCAAAAAAACGCCGGCTGCCGCTCCCGTTTCCGGAAATGCCGTAAAACTTCGGCATTTCCGGTGTTGGTTTCAAAAACATCAGTGTTGGCAGGCATTTTTTCCGTCAATCAATTCAACAATACGCGTTTCATTGTTTTGAACCTCGTTATCCCTGCCCGTTTTCGACAGTTTCAGCAGCTTACTTCTCTGTTGCTTTCCTTCTCCGGATTTCCGCCGCCAGTTCAACACTGATTTGGGGCGTCGCCATCCGTTTATCCTTGCCGGAAATCTTATCCTCGGCGATTTTATCCGCCGCGACAACGCCGGAGAGTTTCCCGCGCACGGCTTCCAAGCGTTTTTTTATGTCCGCTTTGTTTTCTTTAAGTTCATAAGATGGCGCTTTTCGCCCTTCCTCAAAACCTTTCTGTGCCCGGTATTGTTTCCGCTCCTGAAGCGTATATTCAAGGTCAATGCTTTTCGCAAAAAACGGTATTTCGTTATTAAAGCGCTCATTAACTTGGAATCCGTACCTGTCCTGTTCATTTCCCGGTTTAGTATATCCATAGAGATAACTTCCTTCAATAATCTGCCTGTTTTTTTGCGCCCTGAGTTCCCCGTACAGCTGCATGTCCATATAATCCGTCAAATCCTTGCCGGTCTCTTTGTCCACAAACTTGCCCCAAAGCGTATACGGCTCATACGTCATCTTCGGCAGCAAATTCTGGGCAAGCAGCCCGTTAACCGGCCCGGAAAATTCAACACAACTACCGCCGCCCGCACGCGGTGTTATTTCATACTGATAGCTGCTCGTAGCCGTCGTAATTGACAGTTTTTCATCTTCTTTTCGTACAGATGCATAGCAATCACACCAATCAGTATCTTCTAGCTCATACTTCCCATCTTCAATCTCAATAAATTTCCAAGGAGCCTTAGAACCTCCATCCCAAAACCTGACCTCACCGGTCTCTTCGTTAATCACTCTTTCCTGTGGATAGTGTTTCTTCGGGCGTTCTTTCATATCCCGAATCAAATCCTCAATGCTCTCTTCAATTTCAAAACGAAATTTTGAGTGTGCATCTCTCGGGGGCGGGTTAACCTTGCCGTTATTCCCCATCTCCAAATCAATCCTGTCTTGGATTTCCTTATTATTTAACTTAGCCATTTTAACCTCCTGTTGTTGAAATAAAACGATCCTTTTTTCTCAGCAAAAAAAGAAAAGCAATATCTCGGACATCGCTCTGATATTGCTTTTTTATTTGACAGAAGTGCTATGTTATGCTATGATAATTTTAAACCATCATTTTATCTCATCAACTTTTGGCTATATTTTCCGATAGTCAAAAAACACCGGTCGTCGGCCTTCCCGGACTGCCTTTTGCTGATATTTCGTCCTGACCCAGCCTGCCGGTTCGCGTTTCCAGTCTTCCCCGCATTTTGCCGTCCAGATAAAACCGGCATACTGATGCATTGTCCGCAGAACATGGCGCTTATATACCGGATGGTCGGTTGCAATCCGAAACAACCCGCCCGTTTTGAGCACCCGATACACCTCCTTCAGGTTATCCGGATTGACAAACCGCCGTCCCGCGTGCTTTTTCTTCGGCCACGGATCCGGAAACAACAGAAAAACCTTATCAAAAAAATTATCGGGAATCTGCTTAAACAACAGCCGGACATCATCATCATACACCCTGATATTTCGCACCGGATAATCTTCAACCCTGATTTCTTCGGGAAGCTTGTCCCCATCTTTGATGCCGCTGATAAGCGTCAGCAGATTGGCCACCCCGTTTTGAAAAACTTCCACTCCGACATAACCGTTCTGCGGATTGTTCTTCGCCTGGCCGTACAAATGCTGCCCGTCGCCGAAACCGATTTCCAGGCAAATTTCTTTTTTTGCGCCGCCGAACAGCTTTTCCGCATCAAAATCTGCCGCGGACGTTACCCGCATCTGTGGCAGCATTTTCTCCAACAAAAACTGTTTTGCTTTCCGGACAACGCGCCCTTTTCTTCTTCCGAAAAATTTCGGTACGTCCGGCACAATCCCCTGATTATACATCGTTGTCCAAATCTTCCCTGTTCTTAAGACTCGTCAACATCATCAGCAGTGCAGTCCGTGCCTTCGCCGGCAGCGAATAAAACGCCTTCAGCAGCATAACCGCCTCAGCGCCCTGCATCGGATCCGACTTATAATCTCCGTCATCTTCCCGCAGAAAACCGGTACCATAACACGATGCATAATCAGCGGTGCTGCCAATGCTCAAAATCTCGGGGCTGATGCCGTCGAAAAAATAATCTATATCAACGCCGAGAATAGATGCAATCGTATAAAGCCTTCCCGCTCCGATACGGTTAACGCCCTTTTCATATTTTTGAATCTGCTGAAAAGTAATCCCCAGCTTTTCCGCCATTTGCTTTTGGCTGAGCTGCAAGAGTTTCCTCCGGGCGCAGATTCTTGCGCCTACATGTTCGTCAATAGGTCCGATGCTGCTGTCATTTGCGGTTTCATCGCCTAATATTTCTGATTTCCTTTTACGTCCGCGCGGCATAGTTCGTCTCCTGAAATTACAATCGTTTCTACTCTCGTTTATTTACATCATTACTTTATAAGTTGCAATAACATTTTATACAATTATACAACCATGGCTATATGTTACAAAAAATATTGTCAGCCTCGTTCATTGCCGCTACATCTTCTGGTTGTATTTATAACGGATGAATTTAACAGCAAGGCCAGCAGCAGGCAGAAAAGTAACAGTCCGCCCGGCACAATATTGCCGTACCGCCCGTACAATGTGGATTTTTCCAAAACTTTCGGCAGAACCGTATCTGAAATTCCCTCTTCATTCAAACCGATAAGCCCGGACATATCGCCGTTCGGAGCGATAACCGCGCTAATTCCGGTATTGGCGCTGCGGATAACCGTAATGCCTTCTTCGACCGCGCGCATCTGTGCCGCCGCCAGATGCTGATATGGGCCTGCGCTCACGCCATACCACCCGTCATTGGCCAAAACAACCAAAAGCCCCGGCTTTTGTTCGGGATTAAGAACCTCCTTGGGAAAAATACTCTCATAGCAAATAGCTCCGCCCATCAGCGGCAGCCCAGCAACCTGCAGATTCTTATATTTCTCGCCGCTGCCCAAATCGCCGACAACACTGGCCACCGGCGCCATAAAGGCCGGAAGGTATTCGCGGAAAGGCAGATACTCGCCAAACGGAACCAAATGCGCCTTATCATAATAGTCTTTGATTTCTCCCCGCCCGTTAATCACAAACATGGAATTATAAGGAAGGTATGTACCGTTTTCAAACCCCGCCCGCAACAGCCCCGTAATCAAAAATCCCCCGTCGGGAACCGCCTCTGTAATCTCCGCAAGATGCCGCTCATCCCTGTCCAAAAAATACGGGCTGGCCGTTTCGCCCCACACGACCAGTTTCACGCCGTCTGACGACCTGCTTTTACTTAAGTCAATGTACTTGCGAAAATTGCGGTAAGCCAGCTCCGGCTCCCATTTAAACGTCTGCGGAATGCTCGGCTGCACCAGCCGCACCATCATATCGCCGGACACTGTTTTTTCGTATTGCGCCGCCGCCCAAAGCAGAACCCCTGCCGGCAGCAGCACAAACCAAAACGCCCCGCGGTAAAATCGCCGCCGGAAAGCTCCGGCAATCAAAATCGCCACCCCACACAACAATAGCAACAACAGCAAGGACAGACCGTAAGTCCCTATATATGCCGCCCCTTGGATTGCCCGCGCGTCAAAAGCCAGCGCCGTTCCCAGCAGATTCCACGGAAAACCGGTAAAAATAAAGCTCCGTATCCACTCAAAAAAAACAAACCATGTACAAAATAGCAGCGCCCGCGCATATATATTCCGCCCCCCTGCCGCCAACGCCGCCGGAACAGCCCAGAACAGCCCGAAAAAAAACCCCGTCGCAGCAAACACCACAGGAATAAAGGCCGCAAACTTGTTGCCGTCAATTAACAACGCATTGCTAATCCAGGAAAAGCTGACCGCATAAAAGGAAAATCCAAAGACATACGCTGCACCAAACCACTTTCTCCACACCGGACGGCCGCTGTTTTCCTGACCACTGCGTTCATTATTCTCCCTGCCGCGCTTTCCATAAATTTCCTCGCCGTTCTTCCTATCGCCGGAACTGCCGTCCCTCTCATCATTCTGTTTTTCATCGCCGAAACTGCCGCCCCTCTTGCTATCCGAACAACAGCTCCCCCAATCGCCGTTCTCCTGACCGCTCCGTCCGGCGGTCTCCTCGCCGCTCTGCCCCTCAATCTCCCAATCATTCTTTCCGCCGTCATCCTTATCTTCTCCCAGCAGCACAGCCAGAAAGGCAATCAGCGCAACGTAGCCTTCCCAGCTGCCTGCATATGGCGGAAAAATCAGCGTTGCAGCCACGCCCGCCAGAAAAGCGAACACGCCGCGGACAGCCCTGCCCCGCAGCCGCATTCGCACAAACATCAACGGTTTCAGCTGTTTTGGAAACAACATCATCGGTAGTTTTCCAGCATTCGTTAATTTCCTCCGGCTCTCTGCATTTATCAGTCTTCCGCCGTATCTTGATAAGGATTGTCAATCGAAAACTGTTCCAGAATTTCTGTTTCCAAACTTTCCATTTCGTCTGCTTCCTCATCTGTCTGATGGTCAAATCCGAGAATATGCAGAAAACCGTGCACCAGCAAATGGCAATAATGGGCATAAACGGTTATATGTTTCTCGTCCGCCTCACGCTGCAAGGTTTCAAACGCAAGAATGATGTCGCCCAGTTCCATATCGGCCGACTTGTCCAGCATATCCCAGAATTCGTCATCGTCAATACAGGCAAAAGACAAGACGTTCGTTGGCTTGTCCATTCCCCGGAATTCCTTGTTCAACCGCTGGACTTCCGCATCGTTGCTGAGGCAGACGTTAACCTCATACGCCTTATCCAGCGCCAGCAATTCATGCTCGCAGGCATCGGCGACATACGCAAATGCCAAATCCCTGAGCTCTTCGGCTACCTTAACCGCGTCAAAGTCGGTATTTTCCGTCCACTGCTCGTCGTCAACCGTTACATTCAGCTCTATTTTACTTTTCATCTTGTTCCTTTTTGCTCTTTTCTTCATACGCTTTGACTATTTTTGCAACCAGCCCGTGACGCACGACATCGTTGGCCGAAAAAGTAACCGACCCGATATTGCTGATGCCTTTCAGCGTATCCAGTGCGTCGCGCAATCCGGAAATGACCCCGCGCGGCAAATCCACCTGGCTCAGGTCGCCGTTGACAACCATCCGCGAATTCTCGCCCAGACGGGTCAGAAACATTTTCATCTGCATCGGCGTCGTGTTCTGCGCCTCGTCCAAGATAACAAACGCATTGGAAAGCGTCCGCCCGCGCATAAATGCCAGCGGCGCGATTTCAATTTCGCCCAGAGCCAGTTTCTTGTCCACCTGTTCTGCCGGCAGCATTTCGTACAAAGCGTCATACAACGGCCGCAGATACGGGTCAACTTTCTCTTTCAAATCACCGGGAAGAAAGCCAAGATTTTCCCCTGCCTCGACTGCCGGACGCGACAGGATAATCTTGTCTACCGCACCTTCCAGCATCATTGATACCGCCAACGCCACTGCCAGATAAGTCTTACCCGTACCGGCAGGCCCCAGGCCGAACACCAGTTCGTTCTGCATCATCTCGGTAATATACTTTGCCTGCGTTGCCGACCGCGGATAAATATAGCGTTTTTTGGTTTTCAGGACAATTTCGCTCAAAGACTGCTTTTCGTCTGCCGATTCGGCACCGCCGCAGATTCGCACCGCAGCCTTGACTTCCTGCTCGCCGACAACATGCCCCTTGCTGGCCTTTTCATACAAAATATTAATCGCCGTTTTGGCATTTTCCACGTCGCTCGCCGCCCCTTTAATTGTTATCTGGTTGCCGAAACTCAAAATTTCAACATTCAGCATTTTTTCAACCAGCCGCATATTTTCGTCATTGACCCCGACAACAACCTTCAACAGCTGATTGTTAAAAAGTTCAAAACTAAGTTCTGCCATATTACAGTACCTCCCCGCTTAAAGAGTTGGTTGAAGCGTCCGTAACGCGCACTTCAACGATTTTGTTAAGTAAAGAACCGTCCGCCTCCGCATGCAGATTCTGCATATAAGGCGTCCGCCCGACGAGCTGCCCTTTGTGCCGCCCCTTGGATTCGAACAGTACCGGCATAACCTTGCCGACGCTATTCTTATTAAACTTCGTTTGATAAGAAAACAGCAAATCCTGCAAAACCTGCAGCCGCTCTTTCTTCACTTTTTCGTCAATCTGCCCGTCCATTACTGCCGCAGGCGTTCCCGGACGCCGACTGTATTTGAACGAAAAAGCCTGAATATACTGAACCCGGTTGACCACATCCAGCGTCTGCTGGAAATCTTCCTCAGTCTCGCCCGGAAATCCAACGATAAAATCCGATGACATGCCGATTGCCGGATTCGCCTCTTTCAGTTTTTCAACCACCCGCAGATATTCGTCGCGCGTATGCCGCCGGTTCATTCTCTTCAGCACTGCATCGGAGCCGGATTGTATCGGCAGGTGCAGATACGGCATCAGCTTGTCCAGCTCCTTATGGCAGCGAATCAGGTCGTCGTCCACGTCTGCCGGATAAGACGTCGTATAGCGAATGCGTTTAATCCCGTCAATTTCCGCCACCCGGTTGAGCAGATACGCCAGATTCCGTTCTCTGCCCGCCACGTCTTCGCCGTGATATGAATTGACATTCTGCCCTAAAAGGTTCAGCTCAACGCTGCCGGTATCCGCCAGCCGTCTCGCTTCGCGCAAGATTTCCTCCACCGGGCGCGACACTTCTACCCCGCGGGTATACGGCACGACGCAATAGGTACAAAAATTATTGCACCCCTCTTGAATCGCCAGATACGAACAGCCGCCTTCAGACTTGTTTTCCGGCAGATAGTCAAACTTGGAAACCGCCGAAAATTCCGTATCCAGCAGCCCGGTTCCCCTGCGTCCTTTTCCAGTCTGTTCTTTCCCAGTCTGTCCCTGCCCGGCAACCAAACGTTCCTGTTCCTGCCCGGTTCCTTTTCCTCTCTCTCTTTCGCGAAAAACGCTTTCCACCACTTCCCGCAGCCGGAAATACCTGAGCGGCCCCAGAGCAAAATCGACATACGGCGCCCTTTTCATTATCTCCTCGTCTTCCGCCTGAACCACGCAGCCGGTAACTCCGATAATCGTATCTTTTCCCTCCTCGGCCCGCTCCTGCTTGACCAGATAAGCCCTGCCCAAATCGGAAAAGACTTTTTCCGCCGCCTTTTCGCGGATATGGCACGTATTGAACACGACCACGTCGGCGTCTTTCAGCGCCGCTGCTTTTTTAAGCCCCATCTCCTCCAGCATATTCGCCATCCTGTTTGAATCGTAAACGTTCATCTGGCAGCCGAAAGTTTTAATAAAATATTTTTTAACCATATCCTCGCGCATAAATCCGAAATGTTATAAACCTAAAACTATATGTTATCCGCTGCGGCATTCTTTTCTTATTTCGAAACAACTGCTTTCGAAACAACTGCTTTCGAAACAACTGCCGCCGTTTTTATTATTGGCTGCGATTATAGCATTAAAGTTTATTTTTTTCAAACAAAATTTACATCCGCCGCCAATTTGCCCATATCTCCCGCCCCGTCCTTTGCCAATTTTCTGCGAAAAATACTTTTTCCTGTTGCAAGATAATTGTTTTTTTGGCACAATATAGAAAAGGAGCATGACTAAGGACTAAAACTATGGCACAGGACAACACACATAACCGCAGTTATTTCCTTAATGCCGGCGAAGAGGAAAAAAGCATTTTTCTCTCAACATTATGCACGCTTGCCAATGCCGACGGCAAAATCAAAGACAGCGAAGTTCGCTTTATTGAAAGCCTTGCCGCCGAAATGCAGACTGAAGTTCTGCCGCAGTTTTTCAAATACTCCGCAGAACTGTGCATCCGCAATGCAGCCAAAATCCGCAGCCGCAGGCTGGCTCTTGAACTGATTAAAGATATGCTGTCGCTCGCCTACACCGACGATGAGTTTTCCGATTCTGAAGGGCAGTTCATCTGCAGCATCGGCGACGCCCTGAATATTGAACCGCAGAAAATCGGCCAAATCAGTTCCTGGGTCATCGACCGGATAATCTGGCTCGAACAGGAAGCTCTGATATTTGAAGAAACCGCAAACCGGGGAGGAGAACATGGAAAAAACTAACCATTCCGTCCAAAACCAAAAAGACATAAACTATTACGCCGCAATCCGGAAATATCTGCAAAAACAATACCCCAAAATGGATAAAACCGGCGTCAGCGCCCTGTGCCGCGAAGCCGTTTTCGCACCGGGAGGCTATGCCGTTGAAATCGACGGAGCAAACGCCCCTATAACCGCCGTACGCGAAAATCTCGCCGACTTTATTGAACGCGATAACGCCAACAAAAATTTCATTCCTTATTCGCTTGACGCGGAAATCGCCGACCTGATAGAAAAAAACAACTGCGAAACCTCGTCCATGAACGAATACTACCGCTGGATTTCGGCAACCGCAGACATTGTCCGCCATACCGGCGACGGCGAAGTTACCGAAAGCGACGCATCCGAACGCAGCGAATTCATCACCATGAGCTATGACCGCGAGTCCGAAATCCTTCTTTGCCTCGCCCTGTATGAGAGCGCCGGGCGGGAAAAGAACCGCGGCAAAATTGACATGCTCCGTTTTAAGCTGGCCCGCCTCCGCGAAATGCGCAGCATCGTCCGCAACACATCGGGCATGGTCAACGCCAAAAGCTATGAAGAAAAAGAAAAGCTGCGCCTGTATTATGACTATTGCGCAAATTTATTGTCGCAAAAAGCTGATTACGAACCAAATCTTAACCTGAAATTAAAATTAAATATTAATCATAGTAACGACGAAGATTTGGAAGAAGATTTTTCTTATCTGAACTACCTGCGGCAGGTCGTGCTGTATATGATGCGCAAACTGGAAAAATCTTCTGCTGAAAATCAGCGTGCGGATAATGTCAGTGAAATTGCTGACACGAGGGAAAACGACACCCGGGAACAGGAACTCGGATATATGCTCTCCACCGTACGCGAAAATGAAGGAAGATAACAACTTGATTTTAAGGAGAAAAACTTATGGAAATTATGCTGGAATCCATACTCTGGTGCATTGAAGGGGTACTGGAGCTCTATTTTATACTGGCTGTCGTCAACGTCGCCCTCTACTGGTGCATGCATTTCAACGTGATCGGCCAGGGCGGTCCCGCATTCAAAAAATTCCTTGCGTTTCTGCATCAGATTACCGAACCCGTATATGCCAAACTGCGTGAACGCATCAAACCCGTATCGGGATTTGACATTTCGCCATACGTTCTGATTCTGGCACTGATGCTCGTTCTGCACATTCTGGAAAAAACCCGCCATGTCCTGACCCCGGTCAGCGGTTCCTGATAAAAAAGGCGCGGCCTGATGTTTTATGATACCGTCGCCGAAGGTTATGTTTTAAGGATTCGGGTAACGCCGAATGCGTCAAAATGCGGCGTTTCCGGAACATTTTCCGACAGCATCGGCGCGGTTTTTCTGAAAATCAGTCTAATCTCCGTACCGGAAAAAGGCAAAGCCAATCAGGAACTGGTTAAATACCTGGCCAAAACGCTGCACGAAAGCAAAGGAAACTTTTCTTTGCTGAGCGGTGAAACCGACCGCTGCAAAAAAATTCTCCTGCAAACGGCGCACTCGCCCGAAACCGAAGAAAAACTGCGGCAAATGGAGCAACTGTCATGACGGCGCAGATTCTTGACGGCAAAAAGCTGGCTCAGTCCGTCCGGCTCGGATTAAAACAAAAGATTGCCGCATTCCCGCAGGCACCGGAACTGGCGGTAATCATCGCCGGAAATAATCCCGCCAGCGAGATTTATGTCCGTTCTAAAGAAAAAGCCTGCCGCGAAACCGGCATTATCCCCCACACATACCGCCTTCCTGCCGATACGTCTGCCGATGAGATCCTGTCCCTCATCCGAAAGCTGAATGCCTCGCCAGAAATAAACGGCATACTGGTTCAGCTTCCGCTCCCCGCACACTTGGACACAACGCAAATTCTCAGCGCCGTCTCCCCTGAAAAAGATGTCGACGGATTTCATCCGTTAAATGCCGGGCTCGTCGTCCAAAAGCAAACCGGCGCATTCCTTCCCTGCACGCCCAAAGGGATTATCCGCCTCCTCCGGCAGACCGGAAAGGATTTAAATGGATTAAACGCCGTAGTTGTCGGACGCTCGCAAATCGTCGGTCTGCCTGCGGCGCATCTGCTCCTCAACGAAAACTGCACGGTAACCGTAGCCCATTCTCGTACCCGGGGGCTTACATCTCTTTGCCGCTCTGCGGATATTTTGGTCGCCGCAGTCGGAAAACCGGAATTTATAACCCGGGATTTCATCAAGCCCGGCGCCATAATCATCGACGTCGGCATCAATCGCACGCCCGACGGCCTGAAAGGCGACGTCTGCTTTGCCGAAGCCGTTGAATCCGCGTCACACATCACCCCCGTTCCGGGCGGCGTCGGCCCGATGACCATCGCCATGCTGCTGGAAAATACCTGCGAAGCATTTTTAAAACAGCACCGCCCTTAAAATCTCCCCACGCCCGCATTATATTAAAAACCGGCAGATATTCCGGCAACTCAACACTAAAACACCAGCAGATATTCCGGCATTTCAACACAAAAGCAGCAGCAAAGGGAGGGTACGATATGCAGCACTTGGGCAACATTTTCCTGTACAATAACAACACCGTCAACAAAGAACTTTACCACCAGAATCTCGAAAAAATGGGCTATTTTTTGTTCGACACGGATAATCTGCACAAGTTCAGCCTGTATAATAAGGAAATGACTCCCAATGTCCTGCTGTTCGACTTTGACGGGCATACCCCGATTGAATTCATCTCTTCCCTTGAACGCAAGTTCGAACGTTCCACAATTCCGCTGGTTGTCGTATCCGAAGCCCCGCGCGCCCTTATCTACCACCCGTCCATCAGCCATTACCTGACGCACGACGAAGCCCGGAAAAGGCTTTTGGACATCCTCGAAAGCTACTGCGTCGGCAACAAAAAACACCATATACTTTATATAAATCTTAAACCGTACGAACGTTCGGATTTTGCCAAATCCGTCAGAAACAGCGGCTACACAATGTTTGAAGTCCATAATATTAACGCCGCAAAGGCCTATATGGAAAAAAACACCCCGACAATAATATGCATTAATTTCCAGCCCGCTTTAAGCAAATCGCAGAAACTGTTTTCCTTTCCCAAAACATTTTATGTGGAAAACACGCAAAATATTAAAGAAGTCGAACAATTTTTAAATTAAACATAATGGCCGTAGGATAAACTTTCAGGAAAAAGACTATGGCTTTCAAAGACCTTACCCGCCGGATATACGACCATACGTTAAATCTGGCTTCCCGCAAAAATGCCCTGACCTGGCTTTTTGTCATCTCTTTTATTGAAAGTTCATTCTTTCCGATTCCCCCGGACATTATGATTATCCCGATGGTTTTGGCTACGCCCAAAGAAGCTTACAAAATTGCCGGCGTTGCAACCGTTGCCAGCGTCCTCGGCGGCTATTTCGGCTATTTCATCGGCGTTTACGGGTTTGAACTGATAGCCCGCCCCCTGCTGGAATTTTACGGCTATATGAAACAGTTCGGCGAATTTGAAAACTATTATCACGAATACGGCGCCTGGATTGTCTTCGGGGCGGGAATAACCCCGTTCCCTTACAAAATCATTACCATTGCCAGCGGCGTCGTTCATTTGGATTTGATAGTATTTACCGTCGCGTCAGTCATCGCCCGCGGTATGAGATTCTATTTCATCGCCTGGCTGCTAAAGCGGTTCGGCGACCCGATGAAAGTATTTATTGAGAAAAACCTCAATCTGCTTTCAATCCTGTTTCTGCTGTTGCTCATCGGCGGTTTCGCCGCCATCAAACTGCTGTAATATCTGCCTGCCGAAATAAAAAAGCACTTTATCCAAGTGCTTTTTTTCAAAGGCCGCCGTTAAAGCAATACCCAAATTAATACAAACAATATCAGAATTAAAACAATGTCAGAATATTGCAAGTCTCCCCTTCTTCACTGCAGACATTGCATAACTTTTCAATATCAATAAGTTCCAGTGTCCCTAAACAATTCTTGAAATCTCCGCAATACTGGCTTCCCATATACCAATCGGAACCGTTATTCCAGCTGCCGTTCCGATTTTCTGCTACTCTGATTGCAAAAATTCTGTCGCGGTTAGGAATAATAATATTATGAAAAACTAGCCTGCAAAATTCTGCCGTTTCTTTTCCTTTTCTTTGTGAAAGCACAAAATCAATATCAACACGCCAATTGAAGCTGAAAGAACCCAAATCGTTACGGACAAACGGGATTATATGGTTGCCTAGTCTGTCAGAAAAATAATTTCCGGATACAGTCCATGAAGACGGAACCATCCCCCATTGTTCCATATATGGTCCGATATATAAATGGCCGCTGCCTTGCTTTCGCTTCATCTTAATCCAGTCTTTCTCATAAACTAACATTTCTGAAATAAACAGATTATACTCTTCGGTACATTTAATCGCTTTCCATTTGTACATCGCTTTCCCGAATTCGACAATAGCGCCCACCGACAAAACGCCGACAATAGCCAAAACGCCAAGCATTTCTATCATAGAACGCCCGGTCTGATTAGATTTTATACTCATTTAACAACTCCCAATTTGTAAAAAACAAAAAAGCCGCCAAATAAGGCGACTGGAAGTTGGAAACTATTTGCTTCAAAATAGTGCGGCATATTAGCCAAATAAGCCATATACTACTAGTACATATACGGTTATTTTATCTGTAGCATATTTTGTCGCCTTCCAGTCTTTACCGGAAAGCGTGCAAAATTATCGTCTTTACACAGACGTGAAGCAAAGAGGTTTCCACACCCCAGACAGGTCTAGCCCTATCCGTATTTAATTTATAAGATTACATTCCAAAAAGCAAACATTTTTTCTTATATTCTCCACTCTGCCGTCGATTTATCTCTCCCCAACATCTCTCCCCAACAAATCCCGTTTGATTCTCCATCGGCATACAAAAAGCGGCACCAGATTCCCATCCGGTGCCGCCTTGCCTTAAAGTTTCAGAACTACCTTCCGGCCTTAATCGCCTCAATCAGCTCATGCGTTGTCGGAATATGCCCGTTTGCATACAGCGAATCCTGCCCGAAACGGTAAACCTGATGTCCGGCAAACAACAAATTGTCGTCTGTCTTGCCGTTATGGCTGATGTCAAACAGAGTCTTATGAATGCAGTAAGTTCTCGGGTCGCAGATTTTCCCCGTCGTCCCGTTCGCCCCCGACCAGGACGAGAACTGGCACTGCGACAGACAACCCAGACATTTCGCCCGGTCGTCCTTCATCGTCGCCCATTCCTCCGGCGTCAGGAAAACCACCGTACTGTCCGGCGTTTCCTGAATAACCGTAAATCCGGCTTTAATCTGATTATCGGCTTTCGCCAAATCCACGGTTCTGACAAATACCGTTTTGACATTGCTCAAAGCCAGCGGCGTATCAAACTCTTCCGTCTTCTCCGCACTGTAGGCAACCTCGCCTTCCTTGCGCTCCATCAGACGGCTCAAAAACTTGTTTTTAATCGCCGAAGAATAAAACCCGGTCGGGCTGAAACGCTGCAAAACCACATCGCCCGGTTTCGTATTGAGCATAACCTTTTTCCACGCGTCGCTGATTGGGCTTTCCTGCGTAATCATCGGGCGCGTTCCGAACTGGAATGCGACTTTGCCGATTTCCGGATTGTCCAGATAATCTGTCCAGTCGCTTAACGACCAAACCCCGCCGGCAATGATAATCGGCGTTTCCACCAGACCAAGCTTATTCAGCGTTGCCCGCAACTCTTTAATCCGGTTATACGGATTCTGCGGCTCGTTCGGATTCTCTGCGTTGGACAAACCGTTGTGCCCGCCCGCCAGCCACGGGTCTTCATAAACCACGCCGCCCAGAAACTCGCTGTAATTGGCATACGCGCGCTTCCACAAAATCTGAAACGCCCGCGCCGAAGAAACGATGGGATAATAGTAAACACCCTGTGCCGACGCAATCTCTCCCAGTTTATACGGCAGCCCTGCTCCGCAGGTAACGCCGTGGATAAGTCCTTTGGCACCTTTCAAAACTTCCGTGATAACCGTTTCGGAATCCGCCAGTTCCCACAACTCGTTAACATGAATCCGCCCGTTATTTCCAGCAATCTCATGCGCTATCTGCGCTTGGGCAATACCGCCTTTAATCGCCCCGGCAATCAAATCCTCATGCCGTTCCTGCCGTTTCAGACGATGCGACCGCTCCATGACAACGTTGCCGTTTTCATCATAATAGTCGGCGCTGACCAGCGAAATCGTCCCCACGCAGCCTTCTTTGGCAAAATGCCCGCTGCTGCGGCCGTCGGTTCCGTTAATTCCCTTTCCGCCCTCAATAATCGGACAGACTTCCTTGCCTGAAATAACGATGTTTTTTAAATTTATCACAAGTTTTTCCTTATAATTCCAAATAAACCAATACAATTTTTATAACAGCAATTTTTTAAATGAAAAGTAGGCACTTGGCGGTCTGTTAGTATCCTAAGAGAAACCATAATCTAAAAAGCCTTGAACAATCTCCCCCACTCAATCTCATTGCCGACAATCAGCGCTATTGCCACACAGCAATAAGTGTATGTTATAAGGGCATTAATTGTCGTTCCTCCGGCTCTTTTCACTAAAAAGCGGCGAAATTTTCTAACCATCCAATGCAGAAAATTAAAGAACAGGATGCAGGCAATCAGCTGCAAAGATATCCCCAGCCCTTTCAACTCCGTTTTATATTCCAAGGCCGCCCGCGGCAAAAACGTCATCAGCAGGCTGTAAAACATAACCAGAAAATACGTTATCCGCATCGCACGCTTTTCGCTCTGCATATGTTCGATTTTATCTTTTTCCAAACTTTCCCGCGACAGTTTTTTCAGTTCGAATCCGCGGATTTTCCGGGGCTCTGCCTGTTTTTCCTTAATCGTTTTCAAATTTGCCTTAAGCCGTTCTTCGGCCACGCACAACCCGCATCCCTTATTGGTAAAATACGCGTGGTTGGGATTCTTTTTGCAATGTTTCAGATTCTTCAGCAAAAAGTCCAGTTCAGCCTGCCATTCTGCCGCCGTCGGACGTTTTTGCCCCTTAACAAATGCCCGGTCAAACAGCTTCATCGTGCTTTGCGGCAAAAACTCGTGAATACTGTACGGATGCGGCGCCTGATAGCTGTCGCCCCACATACCGTAGGCATAATGGTACTGTTCTATCCGCTCCTGTATGGAAAGCGCGCTGTCCGCATTTTTTTTCGCCACGCCAGAAAACGGATGGATGCCGTTGTTCAGCAGCTTGAAGATAATCACTGCCAAGGCAAATTTATCCTGCTCTTCGCCCATATCCTCGCAGGATTGGGCCATTCCTTCGGGATAGATATACTCTTCGCTGACAAACTCCGCCGGAAACCGCGCCTGTTCGCCCTGAATCGAAAAACCGTCGCAGTCAAACATGGCCACCGTCATCGTTTTTTTGTAAATAGAAACGTTCGCCGGTTTCAGGTCAATGATATAATGCCCGTATTTATGCAGCGACGCCACCATCAGCGCCACATTGTACGCCGCCATAACCCGGTATTCGTATTTGTCGCTGAGACCAAGCTTGGCGCGAACCGCCCCCTGCATCAGATGGTCAAGGGACACCGCCTCTGCCGTATTGATAAACGGCATCAGATACCCGACGCAATACCCTTCGTCGTCTTCCAAAACCGCTTCCGGCCAGGCAATCTGCACATATTCCACTCCGCCGGCGCGGACGCTTGGAATATTCGGATTGTTCACCACCATCGCTTCCAGTTTCAGGCGGTTGGTATTGCTCTTCTGCCGTTCATGAAAAATCTTCGCCACTTTCGCCGGCTGTCCGACAATTTCATAAATTTTTCCCGCCGCGCCGCCCTTGTTCAAGAGCCGGCCAAGCGTCAGCCGTTCAAAATGCCTGTCCGCAAAAATCGCATTAACCTGAAGCTGTGTCGTGTCCTCTGCCATCACTATAACCCTGCCCATAAAATCGCTGTATCTTTACCTGTAAATCACCGTAACTCTGCTCATAAAATCGTTGTAACCCTACCTGTAAATCACCGTAACTCTGCTCATAAAATCGCCGTAACCCTACCTGTAAATCTCTATAACCCTGCCCACAAAAAAGTCTTGTCATCAGAATTCAGTCGCCGCGCCTGTCTGGTATCCAGCGTATTGTTCAATGCCCGCAGCGCCTGCATTTTATTCTGCTCGCTCTTAAGATAACGGTTAATCGGCTCAATAAACCCGTTTTTCAACCGGCATGCATCGTCCGACAACGCAAAATTCGTAACCCCGTCCGTCATCAGAAACAACGCTTCCGCCTTGCTCACTTCCGTAAACCGAAGACAGTCGCGCCAGTTTTTCATCGTATAAAAGTACGTTTCGCACGAAAAATTCCCGTTCGCCGGCCGGGAAAGCGTATAACGCAGCCCGCCGCCGGCAGCCGTTTCCCCGTGTACCGCAATGCCTGCGCCATCGCCGATATGAAAAAACAAACCGCGGTTCTTATGGTAAACCGCTCCGACCAGCGTCGCCGAAAAATTCAAAATTTCCGCTTCCGATTTGCTTTTGTTTAACCGGTGAATGACAAGCCGCCGCCGCGCTATGTCAATTGCTTTTTTTACCGCCTCTTCCGCATCTTTCAGCGGCGTATTAATCAACACGTTGACCAACGTTTCGCAAACAACTTTAGCCCCGATTTTGCCGTATTTGGCCGACCCGGCGCCGTCCGATACCACCGCCACGAGTTTATTGCCCGAACACGCATACTGGTAAAAATCCTGACACGGCTTTTTCTTAGCCAGGTGCAGCCCTCCTGTAATTTTAGTCGCGATGACGCGGATGCTCCTAGGCGTTTTCTTCATGCCAGCCCTCAATATCGTCCAAAATATCGGGCATATTCGGCGCCGCGCGGGAAATGCAGGACACGCTGCGCGACAGCCAGAGGAAAAATTCCGTAAACTTCAGCCCGCTCAAACGCTTGGGAGCCATCAGCGAAAACTTCGCCAGCTTGTCCAGATTAGCCCCCTGTGTACCGACCGCGTGGATAACGACTTTTTTGTTCTGCTGCGCTTCCCGGCATTTTGCCGCCGCCAGTTCCCAACCGTAATCCGTCGGCTCACCGTCGCTGATAAGGAAAATCCACGGCCGCTTGGAAGTAATGCCGCAGCTGTCATACAGGCATTTCTGCTCTTCTATCTTCTGCAGCGCCAACTCCATCGCCTTGCCGATGGGCGACAGGCCGGAAGCCTCCATGACCGGCGCTGTAAAATTCATCGCGTCAATCCAGTCCGCGGAAATTTCTGCATCGTCTTTGCCGTACGCTTTAATCACCAGCAACTGTACGCGCGAACTGGCGTCAATATCCTCCTTCAGTTCTTTTTCCAACGCCTGCAACCCGGTATTCAGCTGTTTAATCGGTTCTCCGCGCATTGACCCCGAACAATCCAACACTAAAATGCACGGCGTCCGCTCGTTGGCATTTTCCGCAAATTCCACATAAGGAATCATAACGTCAGAAAAATCGTCTTTATTGTTGTCCATTGTATTTTCCCCTAAAATCCAAACCCCGGTTTCACCGCTCCCGCACTGTCATCTGCCGCTGCTGGACAATCAATAGTGCCTGGGATAAGAATGCGGATATCCGCTGCCCTCAATCGGCGTATTGGCGGAAATCCTGCCGCACCCGCTCATATACAGAATGGAAAAAAATACTGAAGAAATCATTAAAAATTTAACTAAATATTTCATTTTTTACCCTATGTATTGCAATGACTATACAAAGAGCTTATATCAAAACCGCCGAATGTACAAAACTCAATTCATTTATTAACAGGAAATACGCCATGGTTCGCTTTTACCGTTTGCTTCTCTGCCTGCTCTTCGTCTCGTTCAACGCCGCCGCCTACAGCGGCCCCAAAGGGTTATACACGCTGGAATATCCCGTTAATATGCCTGACGTTTCGGTCATATCCGAAAACGGCACGCCGATACGCATTCCCTCGCTCCGAAACGACCTGACCATTATGGTTTTCTGGTCGCAGAGTTGCTTCCCCTGCCTTCGGGAAATGAAAAGTCTGGAAAAATTCTATCCCAAAGCGGCAAAAGACAACATCGGCGTTATGCTCATATCCCCGTCGTCCGAATGGAAAGATAATGCGGAAGAACGCAAATTCCTGACCAAATACGGTGCGCCGACCTTGCCGTTTTACAACGACGAAAACAACCGCCTTTCCTTAAGCCTCGGCATCGGTTCCACACCGTACACCGTCATTATGAACCGCAACGGCAAAAAAGTCGCAACCATTCAGGGGGAAGCGGACTGGAATTCGGAAAAACTTTATAAAATGATAAAAAAACTCATCAAACCGGCTCAGGCTAATCCGGCGGCCCCCGCGCCCCTGCCCGCCGCCTTGCCGGCAGCCCCCCGTTCCATCACGCCGGCTTCTGCAACACATCAAGCCGCCCCAAAACCTCACGACATCTAACCGTACCGCCGCATCGCCGCTGCGCCGGTCTCATCGCGTCTGGCATACGGCTTCCCTACACCCAACCGCATCACCGCCGCGACAATCTCATCGCATCTGGTGTCTGGGTTCAGGGTTCACCACTGCAACCGCATCGCTCCTGTTTCATCGCGCCTGACGTCCGGATTCACCCCCGGTCTCACCACACCCGATCCTGTCGCATCTCTCGATTGCCGCACACCGGATTCCGGCAAGTCAGTCCCCGCTCTGCTCCAGTTGTTTAATCATCAGGCGGATATGCGGATTGGCCGCATACTTCTGCCGGGCATAATAGGCCTGCCGCTCTTTCATAATCTTTTCGCGTTTCTGCCGCCGTTCCCGTGCCTGCATCAGTTCCGCCTCTCTCGCGCTTTTTGGATACGTCATATCCAAATTAAACACTTCATACGCCTCTGTCAACGACGCCTGAATTGTCTGCATAACGCCGCGCTCTTTCATCGCATAGAACAATTTTTTTATCTGGGGGTCAATTCGCGCTCGCATTGCATCTTGCTGTTTCTGCAACATTTTATCATGATGTTTAATGTATTTCAAGCGCACTTCGCCGTTTTTCAAATCATCAAGATAAACGCCGCCGGTAATGTCATAAACATCCGGCGTCAGTTTCAGCCGCATCCGGTACAGAAGTTCATGCGTAATATGGTCGGCAGGATAAATATCTATAAAAAGCTTTCCGGGATATTTTTCCCGATTCTCGCAGCAGATAACTCTGAATTTGTCATACATCGGTCTAACCTCAATTTACTTTCCCTCCCGATGTTATTTTACACGCCGGCCTGCCATAAGATGCAGACAAACGCCGATAACGAGCAATATAGACAAAATATTTTTAAAGTAAAGCATTTTTACGCATCCCCTCGCCCAGAACTCAGCTTTCCCAATCCTTGCCCTTCCTCCTCTTTTCTTCCAGAGCAACAAATCGTCCGTTCTCGTCCAATGCAACAAACCGCCCGTTCTTTTTCGAAACAGACGGTTTATTGTCTCAGGATTCAAAAACGCCTCATTTTTTCCGCACAATTAAAACGCACAGTTAATGCACATAGTTAAAACGCGTAGTTCAGACCGGCGTTAAGGTCATACGCCGAATACTCGTCGCCAAACGTATATCCTGCGGCAGCATAACCCGACAATGCCGGCGTTATTCCGAATTCGCCGCCTACCTCCATGCGTCCCAACGTCCGGTCTTTATACGAACGAATGTCGCCGTCTATTCCCGCTATCTGCGTTTTGCCGCCGTTGGAGAATGTGCGAATTACGCTCGGTTTGGCATACAGGCGGTTGGTACAGCCGGCGTTGCAAAACAGATACTCCAATTTGATTCCAAGTTCCGCCTCCAGATACTGCAACGTGTCAAAGCTCGCCGTCTTGCCGACGTTGTCCGTCAGGTCGTCAATATCCAGCATAGTATAGCGCAGCCCCAAACTCGGCTCGACATTCAAATACCGTGCCACCGCAAACTTCTTCGCCAGCTCGGCGCTCGCACCATACTGCATCGCGTCGGTAGAGGCAAAAGCCAGTCGGTCGTCGGTCTTAACGTCCATATCCTGCTTGCCCGCATACAGCGTCGTCAGCAGCTTCCAGTTATTGCGGCCGAATTTGTAATAAGCGCCGCCGAGCCAGCTTTCGGACTTAATCTGCGCCCCTAGTTCGGCATAGTAATCGCCCTTGCCGGAAAAATCATATTTGCCGTTACGATATGCGCCGAACACACCCACGCGGTGCGTTCCGTCGTTATAAAAGTCTGCACCCGCCGTCATACCCTTGATATCCGCTTCCATATCCGCAGGACTGTCCAGTTCCGCGCTTTCATAAGTCGCGTCAAACCATACTTTCTTTTGCGGTATCAATTCCGCCATACCGCAGGATTCTTCATAACACGCCATACTCTTTTCAGATGAAAGGCCTCGCTCTACGCTCCCCGATATGCTGCGGTTTTGTTCCAATGCCGCCTGCTGCATACCCGTATAGGCTGCAATTTCCGGCGCATATATCGGACGGGAAGGATTTGGATTCGGATCGGTATAATCTGGATTTTCCCTGTCGGACAATGCCAGATACCATGTGCTTCCATCTTCTTCCCCCTTGGCATTTCGCACGGCATCCCACATATACGGGCTTCCAACCACACGCCCGACATTAAAGTCAGACATAGTCGCCAAATCATCATTCTGCGCGTTCAGAAACGCCGTCAGGGCGCCCTCGTATGTATCCGGATTTTCCGCATTGACAATCAGCGTCGTACTGCCCTGCACGTCGTCCGCCACGTTGATAACCCCGTTTTGCACGCTCTGGTTCGCCGCGTCGACTGCAATGTCAATCTGCAGCGTTGCTTTGTCGGCAATATAATCCTGCACATTGACAACGGCATTTTTCCCCAAATGCGTTACCGAACCGGACGTCAGGTTAAATCGGTTCACCCCGTTAACAAGGTTATTCAATACCACCTCGCCCGTACCGTCACCCAATACTTTCAAATTATAGCTTTCACCGTCAATACCGTCATCCATCTGGACTTTTCCCTTATTTTGGGCTGAAAGTTCAAGATATCCGCCCGCCACATATACGGCATTGTTTTCATCGTTAGCATAATTTCCGGCAAAAATGCTGTTGCCGCCGTCTGCCGTAATCTTAACCGCATTGCCGTAAACTGCGCCGCCAAAAGCTTTTCCGGGCGCAGATACCGCACGATTGCCATAAAAAGAGGCATTTTTCAGAACCAAAGCCTCGGCATTTTCACCATTGCCTTTGCCTTTATGATAAATGGCTCCCCCCTGCGCCTGATAGGCACCCTGTGCAACATTGCCCGAAAAAGTCCCGCTGACAAAATCAATTTGCCCTTCATTGGCAATTGCTCCGCCTTGCGCCGTATCATACTCGGCTGCCGCACGATTGCCGCTAAACGTTCCCGCAACGGAACCCAACGTCGCATTATTGTAAATTGCCCCGCCGGCTTCTGCGCTGTTGCCGTCAAACGTTCCATTGACCGAAGCAATGTTCCCCTGCTTAAACAAAACCTTTACATTTGCCACGGCTCCCCCTTTGTCCCCGGCTTTGTTTTCTACAAAAGTCCCTTCAATCTCCTCAATTGTTCCGCCGTTATTATATACGGCGCCGCCGGATTTATCCGCAAAATTTTGCTCAAAACTGCCGTTTATCTGGCCGATTTCCCCTGTATTATAAATAACACCGCCGCTTCCCTTGGCCGAATTGGCAGAAAAATCGCCGTTAACGGTTTCCATTTTCCCCTGATTGTTGACAGCACCGCCAAACAACGCGGAAAAATTCTGCATATCCGTATTCAGCAACGAAAAATCCTGTCCTTTGCCCACACTGAATCCGGCATGGCTTTTTCCGTCAATCAAATTGCCTCCGCCGTCAATCGTCAGAGAAGGACGGCCGGCTTTTCCCAAATCGCCGGATATTTCCATATTTTTGGATATCTCAATAACATTATCGCCCTCTTCTTTTTGCAGTTCGGCCTTTAAACCTTCCTCCGTATCAACGCTGACCGCACCGGCTCTGCCTTGAAAAAGAAAAATCCCCAACACGATTAACACCATTCTCAACATACCACATCTCCGATAAATAGTGATGACATAAAACGTTCGGTTATATTCATCAGTTTTACTTTTTGTTAACCTGTTGTATTTATATTAGATAATATCAGTAAAAGCTGTAGAGAAAAAAGGAACGTTTTTTTTCATCATCTTCTTTTCTCCGGTTCCGTTTCTCTTTTTTATCCGGCTTATTTTTCCGCAATTTGTATCATAAATATCCGTCCCATAAGCATCTGCACTCCATAAGCTGCAACCTCACAAATCGCCTCCGCAAATCCCCGCCCTGCAATTCCCTTGTGCGATTTCCCTGTGCCGCAATAAAAAAGGGCGCATCTCTGCGCCCTTTCATAACTTGCCGCCATCTAGTGGATTTCGCACTCTTTCTGGTTCTTGCCCTCAGCCGCGTACTTCTCCAGCACGACCGCCGCCTTTTTCGGCATGGACAGGCAGCCCGGACCGGCAATGCAGCCGCCCTCGCAGCACATAACCTCCAGCATATTGCAGCCGTCGTCCAGCCCTTTCAACGCATAGCGCTTCAGATTCTTGACCGCGTCTTTGGTCAGCCCGTCAATCTTCATCGGACGATAGTCGGCACGCCCGTCAATCAGGTTGGCAACCGCCGCCGCCACGCCGCCGGAAATCGCATAACGCCGCGACTGCAGCGAAGCCTCGTCGGCAAAAGCCGCCGCTTCCAGCGCGTTAATGTCAATGCCCTTGGCTTCAAACATCGCCTGTACGTCGCCAAATACCAGTACATAATCGACATTCGGATTGTTTTCCGCCTCAAGCCGTTTTGCCAGGCACGGCCCGACAAATACCGAAACCGCGTCGGGATAACGCTTCTTCAGAACTTCCGCCGCATAAAACATTGGGCTGCCAGTGTTGGAAACGAACTTTTCAATCTCCGGAACGTGCACTTTCGCCGTCTTGACGTATGCCGGGCAGCACGAAGTCGTCATAAACGGCGCCCCCTCTTCCATCCGCTCGACAAATTCCGCCGATTCGTTCTTGGAAGTAAAATCCGCCCCGTACGCAACTTCAATCACGTCGTCAAACCCCAGCGCCTTATAGGCGGCGATAACTTTGCCCAAGTCGTTGCCGAACTGCCCGAGGATAGCCGGAGCCACCATCGCAACCACCTTTTTCGCCGGATTCTTCAACGCATTCAACACGTCTATCATCTGCGAATTGTACACGATTGCGCCAAACGGGCACGACTGCAGGCACTTGCCGCAGGAAATGCACTTTTCAATATCAATCTCTTCCCGCCCGTCGGCATCTTTTTTAATCGCATTGACCGGACAAGGCTCTTCGCACGGAACGACAGACTTATGAATAGCGCCGTAAGGGCAGTATGTCGCACACAAACCGCATTTAATGCATTTGTCCTGCTCAATAAAAGCCTTGTCCGTTACCGTAATCGCCTTCTTGGCACAGTTGGTTTCGCACGGCCGCGCCACGCACGCCTGGCACATCGGCGTTACTTCATACATCTTGGAACGGCACGCATTGCATGCGGCTTTGATAACCGACAGGCCGGCTCTTGCCGCCTGAGGACGCGCCAGAGCTTCCGCTGCAAAATCTTTCAGATCCCGATTCGCATCGACTTCCTGCGGCAAAAAGCCCATCGCAGCCAGAATCTGCCCTTTGAGCGCCGCCTTTTCAGCCTCCGGGTTGCGGCGGAAATTCTTGCCTTCCGCCAGCTCGTCCAATACTTCGTCAATATCGCTCAATCCGTTTTCCACAAAGGATTTCGCCACCCTCTGCATAACTTCGGCACGAATATACGCCACATTATTTTTTGCCGTCAGCATAAAAGTCCCCTTTTAATCTACAGTTCAATACAAAACAATTATACCGCGCAATGTATAAGATTTCTTTAAAAATGCAAGTAAAAATAACCGCTCTCGCCTAAAGTGCATTTTTTAGCTTGACGTATAGACAAAAAAATGCTATAAACAACACAATTCAAATAAATCTATGTCAAACAATTTTTAATTTTTTTTATTATGTGCACATTTAATTATGGCGGTCAGAGTTACGAAACTCTGAATTACAGCGTAGAATCCAGCCGCCCCCGCCGCAGTTACTTTGAGAAACCAAGAAGCTTCAGAGATGAAGCTAAAGAGGAAATGGAAAACCCTGAACCGGAAGATTACAACCACTGGTTCATAAACGTTTATTCCGACAGTGGATACACTTTCCATACCGGAAAAGCGCTAAACGCCCTCAAGCTCAGTCTGGTCGGGCAGGATTACATATATTCGCCGAGCGTGAAAAAGATGACATTCATCAGCGCTATGGCGGTATATTATCAACCCGCTTCCAAGCTGTTGTGGGAAACACGGCGCTTTATGCCGGAAAACCGCCCGGTATTCCTCAACCGGGAACGCTTGCAAGAAATCTTGCAAAAGGTGTTCAAAGAAATTGACATCCGGTTAGGACAGCTACAGGAAAAGGGAATTCGGTTCATTGCTTGGGAAATAGAAACTGAAAAGGGCATATTCTACATTCCCTGGCACAACGGCTGTTTAATCGAACAAACCGGTGAATTAGAATTCACCGAGATGCCTTTTGCCGAACTAAAAAGGACATACAAAGTCCTGCGTTTCGCAAAATGTGTCGGCGAAAGGGAAGCTTACCGCATCGTCTGCGCTTAAGCTGTTCGCCAAAAAATCAAAAACACCCGAGAGTTGCAAACTCTCCGGTGTTTTTTTGTGCCTGTAACATTGCAACCCCGCCGCCACGGCAACACACCTCTCTACAGTCTTAACTGCCCCATACCGCTCCCCGCTATCATAGCGGCAAGCCTCACCGCAGCTCCAATCTGCCCGTATCGCTGCTTTCATCGCCACAACACGGTTCCTACTTCCCGTCTCCCGCTATCGTGGCGGCACGGGCGTTTTTTCCTAAAACGCGCTTTGCACCCCGACAATGCCGATATAATCGGTAACGCCTTTTTCGCCGTCGGCATTAAAGCGCGCCTGCACTTTTCCGGTCAGGCTCAAATCTTCTTTCGGCTGCCCTTGATAATACAATCCCAAATCATATTCTTTCGCCTCCGGCGTCAGCGACGTCGTCAGCTTGTTCAGATACACCGTATCCGAATTATTGTCCCGTCCGTTGGCATACAGCAGCGATGCCCGCCCTTTGACGACCGACAGCGGCGACGACAGGCTGATTCCGACCTTGTCCGTCGCATTTAGGCGATACTCGCCCGCCAGCATAAAGCTTTCCGTCTGCAAATCCGAAATCGCCAGCATCGGCGTATCTGCCCCCTGCGTATAGCCGCGATAATAAGCGGCGACCAGCGACAGGTTCGGCGTCAGGTTCAATGCCGCCCGCAGCCCCATATAATAGGTTGACGAATCCTTGATGCCGAAACCGCCGGTTCCGTTCATCCCGAGCAGCGCGTCGTTTTCCATCAGCATACCGCCCAAAGTCGCAATTTCCAGATAATCCGTCATATTAAAGCTGTATTCGCCCGAAAAAGCGTAAGAACGTTCCGTAAACGAATGGTTATCCTGCTCATAATCGCGTTCGTAAAGGCCGTTCTCGCCGGTCTGCAGCGAGAGTTTAAGCCGCGACGTATCGCTGAGCTTCAGCATATTCTCCGCCCCGTAGGCCTCGTTCATCGCCAGATACGGATTTGACGTCGGCGCCAGAACGCTCTCCGGCGTATCATATTTGCTGTTTTCGGCATAATAGAAGCGCGTGCTTCCGCTGTCCGTTTCGTTCACGACTTCCATCGTCGCCAACCCGGCTCTTCCGCCGTTGTCCATACTCTCGCTGGTCGTAAAGGCAAAACCGGTGCGTTCGTCCTTGACCGTCTTCTTTGCTCCGCCCATTGCCAGACGTGACACAGCATTGCGCAGATTCGCGTTTGAAGCGTGTGTCGTATTAACCAGGTTTTCCGTGCTGTATTCAAACGGGCGGTTCAGCGCGTCAAACGCCGTAACCGTCTTCGGCAGCGCTTTCAGGATTTTGTTCTGCATTGAAGAAGACAGCGACAATTTGGAAATCCCGACCGGCGTCAGCGAATTAAACGATGACGATGAAGCCAGCCTCAAACCGTCTATTGGCGTCGTAACTGCCGCTTCCAAATCCAAAGCGCCCTGCCCGTATTTTGCACTGTCGGCATATTCGCCCTGGTCATTTGCCGTTTCCAGCAGGATATAAGCCACATTCTGCGCTGAAAGCCACGGATAATACCCCATCAGCAGAGCCACGCTTCCCGCCACAGCCGGCGTTGCCATGGACGTTCCGCTTTCATCCATAAACCCTTCGGTAACGGCGCCCGTTGACTCAACATCCGTTCCCGGCGCCGCCAGACAGTATCCGGAGGCGGAACCGCACCAGTTGGAATATCCTGCAAGATATCCGGACGGCGCCGATGCGTCTTTTGTACTGTAATCCAAAGCTGCAACGGCCAAAAACGGAGCCTCGTATTCTCCCGGACCATCATACCCGTATTGCGATAAATCCACATTGCCGAGACCGGCATGGATTGCCGCGTCATGATAACCGTCATTGCCGGTCGCCTGTACCCAAACCGCTCCGTTTTTAGCGGCATAGGCATACGCCTCAGCGTCAGAAGTATTGGCCAGTTCCTCCGCATTGCCCGCATTCCAGCCGTCAACGGCATTATATCCCCAGCTGTTGTTAAAAACTTCCACGCCTTTGTCAACCATATCTTTAACCGTAGCTGAAATATCTGTGCCCATATCCCAGCTTGCCGCGACAATCTCGCCGTTTTCAAAAGCCACGCCATGGCTTCCCATATCATTTTTATTGCCGGCAATAATCCCAGCGACATGGGTACCATGGCTGAGATTAGTCGCCACCTCCCACCATGTATTTATATCATTGGCGTCAAATTTGCCCATCAGAGAAGTTCCGGGATTGCTTCCGCCGCCGCCGTTCATTACCTCAAAATCCCCCTGCGTCAGCCCGACCTGAGCCAAAATGTTATCCAATTCGCTTGGCGTCAGGGCTGGCCCGCGTTTTCCATTGCCGACCGTTGCCGACATATCGCTGGTATCGACCTGCAGAAAATAATAGCTTCCGTCTTTGGAAAAAATATAGTAATGCATATTCCCGGCAATTTTGCCTCTGACGTCGCCCGCCGTATTGTAGCGGTTAATGTCATACGAACCGACAATTTTCCCGTCCAAATCCCGATTATGGAACACGCCCGTATCAATAACCCCGACTTTTACCTTCTTCAAAGCTTCGTCTGAATTTGCCTGATGGCTGTAGAGCAGGCCTCTGTCATCTTTGCTGTACATATAGCCGTACGCTTCGGCGGCATTAATGCCTTCCAAAAAGTTGCTCCGGTTATATTCCGCCGTCCGAAATTCATTGGCATCAACTTTGGTCAGCGAACCGCTGGGTTCTCCTGTCCCCAGATAAACCTTGCCATACGTTCCCGACGGCCCGTGTATTTCACCGCTGCTGCCGCCTCCCCCGCCTCCGGCCAATGCAGCAACTCCGCCGCCGACGGCAAGGGCACCCAGCCCCCACCACAGGTAATTATTGCCGGAATCTGCAAACGCGCTCTCCGACGAACGAAATCTCCGGCGTTTTGCCGCAGCTTCCTGTTTCGCCCGGCGAGCTTTTTCCGCCTTTTCCCGTTCAATGCTTTCCACACACGAATGCCCGGTATCCGCACCGTATTTTTCCAGAATTTCCTGCGCTGAAAGGTCATTATACCTCAATGCGATGCAATACGCCGTATTGCCGTCCTTATCCTGCATATCAAACGCGTTCCGGTAACGGGACAATTTTTGCAAAAAAGCCTCATTTTGCTGCCTGGCCTGACGGTATATCTCCATCGGGCTGATTGCAGAAGCGCCTGTAACCGCCGGAACTAATGTTCCCAGACAGAAAATCGCCGCTCCGATTGTCGTTGATTTGTTCTTAAAGGCCATCTCTTAGTCTCCCGGCTCTTTTGCATAAACTCTCTGTCCGCAATTATAAAACCGAAAAGACTAAAAAAACTTTAATAAAATCCCACTATTTCAGACTTATCCACGGTCTTTGCCGCTAAACTTCCCCCTGGAATCCCTTCGCCCGGACTTCATCGCCATCAACCGCCCGCCGGAATCCGTTCGCTTTAACCGCCCCATGAAACTTCGCCGGGCAAGCTTCCTCCGCTAAAACCCTGCCGTTAATTCTCCGGAGTACCGCGCAGAAAATTTATAATTTCCACATCTGCCGGCGGAAAAGCATACTGCGCCAGCTCTTCCGGACGCACCCAGCGCAACTCCTGATGCACCAGCGGCTGAGGTTCTGCCGTTCCGTCCAATTCCGCCCGATAAAACATCAATTTGAATTCGCCGTGCGAATAAGCTTTAGACGTCGACATCAGAAAATCGCCGACACGGCAACATACGCCGAGTTCTTCGCGAATTTCCCGGACAATGCATTGTTCAACCGTTTCGCCGGCTTCCTGTTTGCCGCCCGGAAATTCCCACAGCCCTGCCAAATCTTTTCCTTCCGGCCTTTGGCCGATTAAAATCCGCCCTTCCTTATCGGCAATAATCGCCGTCCCCACGATTTTCATATTTTATCCCCAAATTTAAATAAATATTAACGGTTTACCAACGACACTGATTCCAGCGGGAAACCTGTCCGTAACACTATCAAAAGTATCATCAAAAGGGAAAATAATGTTCGGATTTTTCAACAATAAAGTTTTCGACAAAGGATATCTGCCCGAATTTGAAGGGCATGAAATTTATTACCAGCAGATGGGAAACCCCAAAGGCGAGCCGGTTCTGTTTTTTCACGGCGGTCCCGGCGGCAGTTGTAAAGACAGCCATGGAAACTATTTCAACCTGAAAAAGCAGCGTGTTATCATGTTTGACCAGCGCAGCTGCGGACGTTCCAAAACCGAAGACATCATTTCCCTGAACGACACCAAACGCTTGGTTAAAGATGCCAACCGCCTGTTGGAATATCTGAACATCAGCGAACCGGTTACGGTGGCCGGCGGTTCCTGGGGTTCCACCCTGGCGCTCCTTTTTGCCGAAAAATATCCCGAACGCGTCGCGCGGATTTGTCTGTACGCCGTATTTCTCGCCCGCCGCGAAGATATGGAATGGATGCTCCGGGACAGCGGCCTGTTTTACCCCGACCTGCTGGAAGAAATCCGCCGCCAGAGCGAAGGGGAAAATCCCTATACCCACTATGCCAAACTCCTGTTTTCGGAAGACCTCGGCTCTATTCAGACTGCCATAAAATATATGGTTCATTACGAATACCAGCTCGGCAGGCTGGATGCCGGATTTAAAGAGGTACCGATTGACAACGCTGCGATAACTTCCGCGCGCATCGGTTTATATTATGCCGCCAACCGCTATTTTCTGGCAGATAACGAAATTCTGAAAAACATTGAAAAAATCGAAAACATTCCGACCCTGATTGTCCATAACCGCCTCGACATGTGCTGCCCGTTGAAAGGCGCATGGGATTTGTACCGTTCCCTGAACAATGCCGAAATCGAAATTATTGCAGATTTGGGACATGTCGGTAAAAAACTGCGCACGGCTTTCCGCAAACATTTCTAATCAGACAATAAGCGCTCCCGTAGGCAATTTCGCTCCTGATACACTCCACGAACCGCCACACGCTGTACCCTGCGCCGTCTTTTAGCCGATATACGCAGCTGCCCGGCTATCTCAAACCGTTATGCGCTTCGTTCCAAAAAGTTCATTTTTACGACTTTTGCCGTTTCCGGTTCGGCAATAAACAAGGCGCATACGCCGTATTTTTGCTGCTCTTCCTTCGAATACTGCCGTTCTACCCGCAGCCGGATTTCCTCTCTGTCATGATAACCAATCATCTCCGGCGGCAGCATGTCTATCAATGTTTTAAAATCCTGAAACAACGCAATCCCTTTTACCTCGCGCAGCAAACAGCTCTTCGTTTCCGCATTGACATATTCTATCGTATCGCCGACTCGGATATTATGAAACCTTTTAAGATATAAACGCAAATCTATTTTACGCTGCCCGCCCAAAATCTTATGGTACGCAAAAGGATACACCTCTATCAAATGTTTCATGACACATACCCCTTACAAATTCTCAAACCTCTTTCCATTTATTATATATATCAGAATAATTTCAAAGTGCAAGCATTTTATACATTGAGGTAGGTATATTTATTGGCTCGTAATTTTTTATTTGACGACTGCCAAAAAATATGCTATATTGCAAATGTTAACGTATAGATATCTTTATAATTAGGAACTTTTCATTGCTTGTATTTGCGGTGATTTTCCTGATTGCATCTGTACAACCTGCCTTTTTTACCTCGACGGCAGAACTAAAGAAAAATCACTTAAAAACTACATAATATGAAAAAAAGAAATTTGTTTGTAGTCTACGCGATAGCGGGGACTATAATGGTGTTCATTTCAGGTATAGACAGCATTTTCGACAACCCGGTCGGACTGATTGCTGTCTCAATCTTTTTAGGAGTAGTAATCGCCGCCATCATTGTCGGAGGTTATGCTCTCCTTAGCTGGATTGCCCCGAAATGGGCGAAAAAAAATGCAAAGGACTTTTTCTGTATCTCTAATATAGACGAAGAACTGAAGTAATTTTCACCTTGAAATCCTGCCTGTTACAGGCTTCGGATTTCAAGGTTTTTTATTTTAATCTCCCACAACATTTCACACTCATCGCATTAAACTCACCGCATAAAAAAGAGACGGAACCCCGTCTCTCTCATTAAGAACCCTGGCAATTCATACAATCCGGCCTCTATGCCAAGCCCAAAACCGGCCGTTGCGCTCGCTCAGGCACTCTGTGCTTACTCAGCCTTTACATCTGCCGCAGTTTCTTTGGTTTTCTTGGCAGATTTTCCTTTTGCAGCAGTCTTTTCCGCCGCATCTTTCTTCGGCCTGCCGCGCTTCTTCGGAGCCGTATCCGCCGTTTCTGTCTGCTGAGCCGCTTTCTTGGTAGCTTTTTTCTTGGACTTCTTTTTGCCGCGGCTTTCCTTCAACTCTATTTGCTGCTGTGAAATAAGCATAGCCTTTTCCAGTTCTTTTTCCGAGCAAAGTCCCACCGCCATCGGGTTCACCGGACGCAGGTTCGCCATATTGCCGTGCGTTCCTTCGCGGATAGACGCAATCGTCGGCTTCGTCGTCCCAATAAGTTTGCAAATCTGCGAATCAATAACTTCAGGACAATTCTTGATAATCCATAAAATCGCATTCGGCTTCTCCGCACGCTGGGTCGGAGAAAGAACTTTTTTCGCCTTCGCGTTTCTTTCCTTAACGTTTTTCTCCAGTGGAGTCGCAACCAGCACGGCCTTTTCGTCAGCTTCGCAGCGCTTGATTTCCTCTTCGCTCAGTTGGCCGTTGGCTACCGGGCTTACTCCCAAGATGTTATAAGCGATGTCACCGTCGGCAATCGCCTGGATTTCCAACTCGTGCAATTCGCAAAAATCCGCAATCTGCTTAAATGTCAGCGTGGTATTTTCCACCAGCCAGACAGCCGTTGCTTTCGGCATCAAAGGTGCTGTCATATTATCATCCTTTCTTTACAAAAAACTCAACTTTTATCAAAACAAAAAAGTATTTATTCGTACTTTACCCCGTTTTTGTCCGATGACAAGCAATTTTAAGCGTTTTCTACACAAACTTTATCGCCGAACTCTGTATCCTCTGCCTCTACGGTTTCCGAAAACAAAAGCCTGCATTTTCATACAGGCCTCTGTCAAAAGTCTAAATGTAAAACAGCTTAGTTGGCAGCTTTCAAACCAAATTTAGCAAACTTGCTGTTAAACTTACCGACCTGCCCGCCGGAATCAACCATGCGGTGTACGCCTGTCCAAGCCGGATGAGACTTCGGGTCAATTTCCAGAGTCATCTTGTCGCCGGCCTTGCCCCAGGTCGAGTGAACTTTCTTTTCCGTACCATCGGTCATTACATACGTAATTTCGTGATACTCGGGATGAATTCCTTTTTTCATTATTATCTCCAAAAACTAAACTTCACAAAAATTTATGCCCCTTATACACTACACTTTTATAGATTGCAAGCATAATTTTGTAAAATTTTAAACTTATTTTAAAATCTTGGCAATTTTCTGACTCAGGTTAAAGCTTGCCGCCATCAGATTCCCCGAATTCAAAACCATCGGCAAATCTTCGGTGCGCGTGTCTTCCTGCTCCATGTCCAGCGCAAGTCCGCCAGCTTCTTTGACCAACAGGATTCCTGCCGCCATGCTCGCCAGCATCGTTGCCGGAGCAATAACGCCGTCCAGTTTCCCGGCCGCAACGTATGCCAAATCCAGCGCCGTTGCGCCGCTGATACGGACATCATGGCATAAACGTAGCGTATTGTTGACAATCTTCGCCGACAATTCTGCATCATTTGCCGTCGGTCTGACTGCAACCAAAGCCCCGTCAAGTTCCTGACGTGCAGCCACACGCAAGCGCTCGTGGCTGCGGAAGCCTTCCTTGAACGCTCCCTTGCCTTTCTCTGCAAAAAACAATTCGTCGCGCGCCGGATTGTAAACCACGCCCGCCAGAATGGTCTGCCCGTCCATCAGCGCCGCGGAAATCGCAAATTCCGGATTGCCGTGCGCAAAATTGGCCAGTCCCTCAATTCCCGAAAGAATAAGAAACATCCCGCTCTGCGGCACTTTCTCGTTAATCATCACGACAGGCAACGCCGGAAGGATTTTTCCCAGCTCGTTCTTCAGCCCCTTCTGAATTTTGTCAAAAGCGATTTTGGTAAAATCCATACTGCCCTTGACTGAATTTTGCAGCCGCTCAATTTCGCTGAAATCGCGGTTTAAGTTGATTGACGCCTTTTTTACCGCCGTAACGATATTGGTCAGCATCGGGGAAATATACGCCATTATTTCGCTCTCTCTACATAGTTGGCTTCTTCGGTTCCGACGACGATTTTCTCGCCCGCGGCGATAAACGGCGGCACGCCGATGCGCATGCCGTTGTCCAGAACCGCCGGTTTGTAGGAAGACGTAACCGTCTGCCCCTTGATAACCGGCTCGGTTTCAACCACGGTGCAGACAACCTGCTGCGGCAGCTGAACCGAAATCGGGCGGTCGTTAATATGAGAAATGCGGACAACCATTCCCTCCGTCAGGAACGGACGCGAGTCGCCCAGAATATCCGCCGGCATGGAGAACTGTTCAAACGTTTCCGATTCCATAAAGTTCAAGCCGGTGCCGTCTTCAAACAAAAACTGGCAGTCCTTGTCCTCCACCATCATTTTTTCAACCGTATCTTCGGTTCTGTATCGTTCGTTGGTTTTGGTTCCTTCTTCAACAGACTTCATTTCAACCTGCATAAAAGCGCCGCCTTTGCCCGGCTTGATGTGCTGCGCCTTGGTGATTGTCCAGGGTTTTCCCTTATATTCAATAACCCAGCCAATTCTGATTGATCCGGCTAACTGTTTCATTTACTTGTTCTCCATATTTACAATGTTAAAACCTGATTTTTTCTAAACTTCTGCCTTTCCGCCCGGCCTACTGCCCGGAATGGAAAAGCTTTTCCTGCCCGCCAACATACTCCATAAATTTTATTTTGCAACAAAAATCGTCTTTAGACAAAATTTTCTCTTTACATCACCCAATATTGTGCTATTCTCCCACCCATAAAACAATTATCATGTCTAACAATTAGAATTCAAGCAATTATGAAAACAAAACGTTATTCAGAGCAAGAACAAATTGATATGTTAAAAAATGCCTCAAAAGAGGAAATTATTGAAATGACACTCGCCCTCAAGGAAATCAAAACTGTTCAAAACGCCACGAGGGAGGATTTAGAAAAGTATGTAAAAGCCTCTAAAAAAATACAGAGATAGTTATATTACAAACTATCTTCTCAAAATAACAACAAAAGACAGCCGTTCCACACAAAAACCGCCGTTTTTTTATTGTCTTAACACCTTTCCGCCCGGCTCACCGCCGCAACTTTCCCCGCGCACGACCGCCACACCGTATTATATCCGGATTATACTACAACTTTATTCACCCCGCACCATATCCGCCCCGTACCGCTGCGCCGCGCTATGCTATATCTTCTTGACAAAACAGATAATCCGGTTCGCCTCTTCAAAACCGATATTGAGATGAAAAGCAAGGCTCGTCCTGTTTTCCAATTCGCAATCGCTCGCAAACTCAACACAGCCGTTTTCTTTCGCCCATTCTTCGCACGCCCGCACCAGCTGCCGCGCAACTCCCCGCCTGCGATACTCGTCCCGGACGTAAACCGCCTCAAGATACCCGACCGGACAGCTAGATGTTCCCTCAACATAATCGTGCCGCAGCTGCCCCTGCGCGAAACCAGCCGTTCGCCCGTCGGCAACCGCCAGCCACACCGCGCTTTCTCCGCAAGCTGCCGCCTCCTGAAACAATGCCGAAAGCTCCTCTGCCGTATGCCCGTCCCATAACCGCATCGCCATTTCAACCACCGCCGGAATGTCAGCGGTCTCCGCCCGCCTGATGACAACTCTGTCGTTTTCCGCCACCATATCCCGCTCCCGCCTCACTCGCCGGTCTCCGCCGTTATGACAAAATCCGTTTTCAGCATCGCCAAATCAACGCCGCTTTCCATAATCCAGACCGCCGATTGAATCAGAAAAAAGTCATTATACCAGTCCGTCAGCTCCTTAACACTCTCAAAACCGTCTTTCCACACCTTAAAAACAACAAAATCAGGCTCCGCCTCAGATACAATCATACTTTCGTGCCGCCTGTTACGCGTAAACAGCCCGACCACACCGCCCTTGCCCAGTTCTTTCCGCAACGCCTGTACCTTTTCTTTCACATCTTCGGCACCAAAATCCAGAATAACGCCGTCAGCGCCGAAACGCCGCGCCGCCTGTACCGCACCCTCGCCGTAAAACAGTGCAATCCGGTTTTCCGCCGCAGTCTTCTCGACAAACTCCCGGCAGTACTCCTCGCCGAGCACCGCATTCAACGCATAGCACTCGCCGTCCATTTTATCCAAAAAGCGCTTTTCTTCGTTCTCCACCCGTATAATAAACTTTTGCATAAGTCTTTTTGCCTCTTGTAAATCCCATGTTTAAGCCTTAATAATAAAAACATAACACATTGTTTTCAGAAACGGAAGTCAAAAATGGAACCCAAGGCAAAATATTTCCCCCAAACGGCCGCCGCCCTGCAATCGCTGCAGAAAACCGCCGTTGAATTGAAACAAGCCGCTGAACATTCCGCTGCGCAAAACAAAAATCAGGCAGACAAACTTTCCGTCCTTCGTCATCAAATCGCCGACAAAGCCGCGCGTATTGACGCCGTTATTGCTTCTCTCGGCAAGGCGGTGAAATAATGGCGCAGGTCATCATTACCATAAACTACCGCGAATACCCGATTTCCTGCGACAACGGTCAGGAAATCCAGATAATGAAACTCGGGCGGATGCTGGATGAAAAGGCCAAAGCGCTAACCTCTTCCCTCGGCCATATCAACGAGAACCAGCTGCTGGCGATGGTCGGCCTACTGCTTGCCGATGAATTGAGCGAACTGAAAAAAGCCGCGTCGTCCGCGCCGTCTTCGCAATCGGCAGCCGCGCCGGCGCCCGCCGCTCCGCTCCCCCCTGCCGCAACGCCGGAACAACCCGGCTCCTTTCCCATATCCGAAGAAGAGTTATCGTTTCTGGACGCCGAACTGGCGCAAGATATAAATTCTTTAAATGAAGCGATAAAATCTGTTGCACTTCAGTTAAAATCCGTATAAGATGAATTATATAAACCATGGACTGCCCTTCGCGTAGAAATCCGCATGTCTTCCGGGCCAACACTACTTATCAGGGAACTGTCACTGGCAGGATCGTGGTCCTGTTATATGGTGCCCACCTTATCTTGCGGGTATCGGATAGAATGAACTGATTTACGGTCTGGGCGGTCCGCCTTTTTTAGCAAAACCAGCTGCCGCCGCGCAACGGTGCAGCCAACCCCGTAAGGACGCAGACTTGAAGATACTATATTGCGGAGACATTGTCGGCCGCGCCGGCAGAAACGTTATCGTTAAACATCTGGCTGAAATAAAGCAAAAATACCATATTGACATTGTCATCGCCAACGGAGAAAACGCCGCGCACGGTTTCGGGCTGACTCCGGGAATTGCCGACGACCTGCTTAATGCCGGAATTGACGGTCTGACCACCGGCAACCACATCTGGCAGCAGCGGGAAATATACCCGTACCTTGACCAGAACAAAAAAATCGTCCGTCCGTTAAACTATCCCGAAAATCTCCCCGGCAGAGGCTGGCAGATAATTGAAACCGCCGGCAGAAAACTGCTGTTCGCCCAGGTGCTCGGCCGCCTGTTTATGCCGCCGGTCAACAGCATAACCGAACCGCTCGATAGCCTGCTGAAACTGTACACGCTCGGCAAAAACGTTGACGCGATTCTGGTTGATATTCACGGCGAAGCCACCTCCGAAAAAATCGCCCTCGGCTATTACCTTGACGGGCGCGTCAGCCTTGTTGCCGGAACCCATACTCATGTTCCGACCGCCGACGCGAGGATTCTTCCGCAAAAAACCGGTTATATTACCGATGTCGGCATGTGCGGCGATTTTGAATCTGTTCTGGGTTTTGAACCTCAGGCACCGATGGACAGGCTGGCGGAAAAACTGACGGTGCAAAACCGGCTCACCCCCGCCAACGGCAAAGAAATCACTCTGTGGGGCGTCCTTATCGAAACCGGCTCCGACGGATTATGCGCAAACATCACTCAAATAAAAGAAACCTTCCCCAACGATTAAACAAATAAGCAGCCTGTCCCCAAACAGGCTGCTTCAAAAATCCCTGCAGTAACAATTATTATCTGGTAATCGGCTCACAGGTCATTGCCAGGTCTTCTTTCTTATAAAAGACCTTATAGGCGGCATACAGCAGGGAAAGGACAATCGCTGCCATATAAACGTCATACACCGGCATATAATTGTTTAAGAACACGGTAACGCTGTCCGAACCCGAAACCATAAAATCGACCGCCGCCGAAAACAATGCATACAAAACGGCAAAA
>URXV01000001.1 GCA_900551865.1 uncultured Rickettsiales bacterium | reverse complement strand
CAATCGTTCCGATGTTGCAGTGTGGCTTACTGCGTTCAAACTTCTCTTTTGCCATGAATTTATACCCTAAAATATTGTGTTACGACGAGGCTGTTATTAAAGGAAATTTTGGAGCGGGTGAAGGGAATCGAACCCTCGTCATAAGCTTGGAAGGCTTCTGCTCTACCATTGAGCTACACCCGCTCAAACCAAAAACCTGAAACAAAAACCTATTATCTCGACGATTTTTAACTGGTGGAGGGGGATGGATTCGAACCATCGTAGACGAAAGTCGACGGATTTACAGTCCGTTGCATTTGACCGCTCTGCCACCCCTCCGCTAAAATCGTTTCTGCGAGGGAAAAAGAACAAATCTTTTAACCTGACAACAGGAATAAAAACTTATTTTTGCGATAATGTCAACAAGTTTTTTTATTAATTCTTAAAGTTTTTTGGTTATCTTTTAATTATTCTGCAAAAAGAGGGAGATACCATGAAAAAAAACATCCTGACCGAACAGGGAAACCCTGCAACCCGCCGCATCGACCTGATGGAAACCGGCGAAATAGTCGCTGCCATCAACCATGAAGATATGAAAGTGGCACGCGCCGTTAAAAGGGCGCTGCCGGAAATTGCCCGGGCAGTTGACCTCATCGCCGGAGCCTTTTTCAAAGGCGGACGGCTGGCATATTTCGGCGCCGGAACCAGCGGCAGGCTCGGCGTTTTGGACGCGGCCGAATGTATGCCGACATTTTCCGTTCCGGACACAATGGTACAGGCGTTTATCGCCGGAGGAAACGCTGCTCTGCGCCGCGCCGTAGAAAATGCCGAAGACAGCCGGGAAAAAGCCCTTGCAGACATAAACGTCTTTTCTCCGCTGCCTGACGATGTCGTTGTCGGAATTTCCGCATCCGGCAATCCTGCATATGTTTTGACAGTGCTTGAAGAGGCGCGCCGCCGCGGCGCCAATACCGTCGGCATAACCTGCAACCCGGAGGCCAAATTAAAACCATTGTGCGACGTTTGCATTACTGCTCCGGTCGGCCCCGAAGCTATCGCCGGTTCCAGCCGCATGAAAGCGGGAACCGCTCAGAAAATGATTCTGAATATGCTCTCAACCGCCTCCATGATAAAAATCGGCAAAACTTACGGCAACTATATGATAGACGTTACCCCTGCCTGCGCCAAACTGATTGACCGCGGCAACCGCATAATCGCCGCTATCTGCAAGATTTCTGTTGCAAAAGCCGAAGAATATCGTATAAAAGCCGGAAACAACATCAAAACAGCCTGCGTTATGTGCAAAAGGCAGTGTTCCCGCGAACAGGCCGAACAACTGCTAAAACGGCACAACGGCATCTTACGAAAGGTCATTGAATCATGAAAAAGTTTCACCAGCAGCGCAAAGGCAGCACCGACACCACCAAAGACCAACTGATTATTTACGGCCGGCATGCGGTTATCAGCGCCTTGAAAAATCCGCGCCGTAAAATCCAAAAGCTGCTGATTTCGGCCGAAAATCGCATTGAAGTGGAAAAAGAGGTTCCACAAGTGCCTGCAACCGTAATTGACAAAAAGAATTTTGCCAAATTCCTCCCCGGCGATGCGGTTCACCAGGGTTTTGCCTTATATTGTTCCCGGCTTGAAACTTATGACGTTTCCGACCTGCTGGCTCTGGCGGAAAATAAAAAGCGCTGCTGCATTTTAATTCTTGACCAGGTAACCGACCCGCAGAACATCGGTGCAATTATCCGTTCCTGCGCCGCGTTTGAAACACTCGGCCTGATTGTCCAAGACAAGAATTCGCCGCTTGAATCCGGAGCCATGGACAAAGCGGCCGCCGGAACCGTCGAATTCGTTCCCGTCGCCCGCGTAACCAACCTCAGCCGCGCCATTGAAACTCTGAAAGAAAACGGCTTTTGGGTAATCGGTATGGACGGCTATGCCGATACGACAATCGATAAAATCAATAAGGACGGCAAAGTCGCCGTTGTTATGGGATCCGAAGGCAAAGGCCTGCGACGTCTGGTTCAGGAAAACTGCGATTCGTCCGTCAAACTCCCTATATCACCGCAGGTAGAAAGCCTGAACGTATCCACCGCCGCGGCAATAGCCTTATATGAACTAAACCGCAAATAACCGCACACCACCGTTCAAATACGGCAAAAGCTGCCGCATGGGCAGCTTCTTGCAATCCGTTAGGCGTTAAATCCGTCGCTACCGTGTTTTCTTCTGCAAATGATTGTGAATCACGGCGTTAACCTCGTCCGGTGACAAAGTCTTGTCCTGGACACGTTGCTTGCGCAAAGCTTCGTCTGCTCCCGGAACTTCACGGTTTTTGCTCCTGATGTCATATCGGATGTTCTGAGCCTCCGCGACCCTGTTTTTAATAGATTCCGTACCGCGTTCAACGCTGAGTTTATACTCTTCCGCCTGCCGTTTCATCGTTGCAGACAGCTCATCACAGCTAATCATTGCGGCAACCTCTTCCGCCGGTGCATCAAGCGGCATGTCGCCGAGCAGCTGCTCCCAGGAAAAACACTGGGTCGATTTCATATTGTTAATCTGGTGGACATACGCTTTTTCAAGCGAACTGGCTTTTCCCGATGCAACCCTTCTTTTCATCTCTTCTCCGGCCAGAATCTTAACGTATGCCGTAGTATAGGAATTTTTCCTGCTGTATCCGTCTGCCGGGCACTGTTCGGGATGTTTTTCAAAATACTGCTCCGCGTCTTTGTATATCTTATCATAAGCCGCGTCCCATGCTTTTGCGCTCGCATCATCATGGACATCAATATCCAGGTCATTGTTAACCGGATACACGGTGTATCCGTTAAAATCGCCGCCGGAGTCAATTCCCGGCTCGCCCGTTGCCCACTGCTGACTTTGCAAATCAAACTTCAATTTGTTGCCGTTTTCGTCCACAAAATGAACAGTTTGTTCAATATATTTCTTAGCCGTATCGATTTTCAGTCTGTTACCATTTTCATCTGTATATAATTTGCCATTATCAGTCATATCTTTTTCTCCTAATATTTTTTATCTTTTCAAACAATCATATATTTTGCTTTATGTTTACAAATAACTTACCCAGTACTCATAATAAAACTGCCATTTCCGCCTCCATCTGCTGAATTAAAACGTTCCTTTTTTCTCAGCAAAAAAAGAAAAGCAATATCTCAGACATCGCTCTGATATTGCTTTTTTATTTGACAGAAATGCTATATTATGCTATGATAATTTTAAACCAACGTTTTAATTCAATACCTAAAGTTTTACTTTAAATCAGAAATTATATCTCACGCCCAAGCCGCCTTCAATGCTGCTTTCTTTTTCCGCATTGTGCGACACTTCCGCCGCCACGGCAAAGTCACCGTCCCGATAAACCGCTTCTGCCGTCGTTTTCAGGCGGTTTTTATTTTCGTCATACGCCTTGATGCCGAAGTCGACCGGCGAACCATCCATACCTACCCGCAAATCCTTATACGGGTCAAGAAACTCATGATAATATTTCGCGCCGATGGCAAGCATCAGCGAGCGCTCTTTCGCCAGCTGAATCCTCTTACGCAATTTTAAGCCGACCCCGGCCTCCAACGACACTGAACTGTTGGAATCCAGATTAAGCCCTTCGTCTTCTTCCGCCTTTGACATTGACGCCCCCTGCAGGTTAAGTTCGGCTTCCGTAACCAGTTCCGCCACTTTCACATCAATGCTGTACTCGGCATGGTTATACAAACCGTAATAGAAGTCCAGCGTATCCGCCTCGTACGTGCCGGACAAAGCGCGGCGCTTATAGGTTCCGTATCCGGCGCCGACATTCGGCATGGTCAGGAACTTAAATCCACCGTTCTGGTACAAAATCGGCATAAAAGCCAACAGTATCTTATTGTCGCGGCTGGACTTCGCTTCGTCATATTCTGCATCGGCATAAGCTGCCCGCAGCGTACCGCCGACGCTCCAGTTCCGGTTCAGCTTTTCGCCAAAACCTATATACGGGCTGTAAACGTTGTCCGCATAACCGCTGAGCCCGCCATGCGCATCTTTTCCCGTCCGATAATAGTCGGCACCGATATAACTCCCCGCCAGTCCGTCTTCCAGTATCCTGTTCTGTTCCTGTGTATTCAGCCCGCGCAGCACCGCCATATTTTCCCGTGCCAGGTTGGCATAAAAATTCTTGCCCGTTTCCACTTCCGTCGCATAGTCAAACTCGCCTTTGTTGCCGGCGCCTTTCAATGCGTCAAACAGCTTTTCGTTATTATGCAGCCCGTAATTCGTCTCCAGAAATTCCGCCGTTTCCTCGTCGTCAACGATTTCCTCAAACTCCTTGCGGTTCAGCTCCACGTCCGTAACGTCGCCGTTGTCCTTAAGCGCCGCATCAAACATATACGAACCGGAACTTATGTTTATCCCTTCATTTTTACCGACAAACGAGTTTTCATTGACATAGGTATCTTCAAAACCGCCCATAACGATATCGCTGCCGGCAACAACATTGCCTTTAAAACTGTCGGCCTTATAAGTCCCCCCGTCCGCCACGACAAATTCTCCGCTCTCGCCGGCCTTCATCGTATCAAAGTCTACTGCCGCCGCACCAAGGTCAACCGTACCGTTGTTTACAAACGTACCGTTTTCACCGACAATAATATAATCCGCACCGTCTCCGGCGGCTTTCAGTTCTCCGGCTTCTTTCCGTTCTCCGCCCGCAAAAGCTGCATTGACCGCCGAATTATAGGTAATCGTTCCCGAATTGGAAAAAGTGCCGCCGTTTTCTACGACAAACGCTGCCCCGTTTCCATTGACCGTAATTGTCCCTTTGCTGCTGTTATACCCCTTTGCGCCGCTCCCGTTGACATGAATTCCCGTTCCCCCGCCGTCAACCGTTATGGTCGATTCGTTATAGAACGTACCGCTGCCCGTAACATATGCTCCCGTACCTCCGGTTGTCGTTATCGTTCCGTTGTTGGTAACGGTGCCGCCCTCAGCATAAACGCCATAATTTCCGTAATCGTTTATATTTGAGGAATTGACGGTTGTACCACCTTTTGTATAAATGCCGTATGTATTCCCGCTGATAGTGCCGGAATTCTCAAATGTTCCCGCAACAACCTGCACGCCCTTTTCATTGCCGCTTATCGTGCCGCTGTTTTCCGCATCTCCTCCGGCAACCTGAATACCGACAATATTATCCCGGATATCTCCCTGATTTTCAGCGCCTCCTTGCGCATCCACGTAAATACCGTATTCCAGCCCGCTGATACCGCCCGTTTTACCGCTTCCGGTATTCGTAACCTGTCCGCTTTTGCCGGAATAGATGCCGATTGTTCCGCTTTTGCCGTCGCCGGAAATAATCCCCGAGTTGTTAACCGTACCGCTTAACGCATAAACGCCGTATGTATAATTCTCCAAACTGCATGCATCACCGCTGCAGTTGTCGTTCCCTTTAACTTCAAGGCGGCTTCCGGCTTCTGCCGAATAAGATGCGCCGCCCGCAATGGAAACGCCTTTGCTCCCGATTCCGCCAACTTCAATCGTTCCCGAATTGGTAACCGAAGTAACCTCTCCGGAAATCAATTTTCCGGTGGCATATATGCCTGTTCCCTGATTAACCGTAATAAACGCGGAATTGGAAACCGTCGACACTTTCTCCGATGTCGCCGCAGCCGAAATTCCGGTTCCTCCGCCGTTCACAACCACCTCTGCGTCCACTCCGACATTAACCGTACCGCCGGATGCTGCCGCTCCCGTGCTTGAAGCGTCTGCCACGGTAACCTTGGACGATGTTCCCTCAATGCGCACAACGCCTTCGTCTTCCGCCCGCAGCCCCGTCGCTCCGGCGGAAACATAAACTTTGCCGTAGTTATAAACATTTGACCCGCTGCCGCTGGCTGCAAACAAACCGGAATTTTCCCCTTTGACATAAGCCGTCGACGAAGCAGACAGCGTCGCATTGCTTCCGCCCGTTGCCTTTGCCAGCGTATAACCTTCTATTTCTATGCCGCCAGGGTAGTCAAACGTTTTAGACGCCGCATTGGTCAGCAGAAAATACGTCTGCCCGCTGTAAGACGGATCCGCATAAAAATTGCCGTAATCAAATGCCTGCGCGTCCGGTCCGTCCAAAACAAAAGCCGTCGTATTGTTCCCTTTCAAAAAGATTGAACCGTAATTATATGCCGTCCCTTTGGCATACATGGCAGCCGAATTGTCACCCATAACATAAATGGAATTGGTACTTCCGGCCGGCGACGTATCCAGCCCGTTAAAAATATCCGCCCCGGCATCTGTCGACGCCATTCCGACTCCCGACAGCCCCGTCAGGTAAATATCGCCGAAATTGATAGCCTTGGCATGCTTGGTTGAATCGTTGCGAATAGCCGTCGAATTTGTCGCATCAACTAAAATCGACCCTTTATTGTGCACATACGCCTCCGCCGTCGAAGCAGAATCAAGCCACATTCCGACGTTAAACTGTTTGGCGTCGGTAATATATTTTTTCAGCGAAATAGAGCCTTCGTTTATCGCCGATCCCTGCTGCGAAACCTGAACGGCTGCCGTCCCGTATGTTCCGCCGTAATCGACGCTGCCGTCAAACTCGCCGCCGATAATAATGTCGCCCGTATTGACAAACAGCTGCTTGGTCGTATCGCTGTCGCCGGAAACCTTGACAGCCGCCCCAGCAACAGATGCCGAAGCGGTATAAGCCGCTTCGCTGTCCTCTTCATTCCGCTCCGGAGTTGCAAAGGAGTTACTGTTGCCAACCTTGTAAAGGATTGAGCCGTTATTGTAGGCCGACGAAAAATTGCCGCCGAAAACCTGAGAATTGGTCGCTTTGTTGGAAAGGTAAATGTACCCGTCGTTCACCATCTCGACCGAACCCGAAAACGCATTGTAAATCGCCGTCGATTCTTCGGAATAAACATTGATTATTCCCTTATTTTGCAGCAAAACCTCTTCCGTTTTGTCCTCGCCTGCCGCATAAAGGCCGTAATTATTCTTATATCTGGACTGGCCGTTTTCAACGCCGAGATTGATAACGCCGTAGTTAACGACTTCGCCGCCGGCAAAAGAGGCCATGCCGTAAGCATTGCTTGCCTGCATGTCTATCAGCCCGTAATTGTGAAGTTTCGGGTCTTTCCAGTCATAAACTCGGGTCTGTGAACCTTCGCCTTTGGCTGCCAGCATACCGTACGATACGCCGCCGGAAGTCGCCTCGTTGACAACGCGGATTGTGCCGCCGGTTTCGCTGCCGGTCCCGTTATAGATACTGTCCGCATTGCCGTTTGTCAGCTCCGCCCCGTGCACGGAAAGCATACCCGCCGCTACGTCCGTCCCCTCCGCCATGGTCGTCGAAGTCAAATCTATCTTTATATTTCCTCTGTTTAACGCTTCGGTCGCCGCGTCGGCGCGGATGCCTATTAAACCGCCCTGCCCCATTTTCAGCGCCGTATCCGCCAGTTTGTACGCCCCCTGATACGACAGGTTGATATCCCCGTAATTGTTCAGTTTCATCTTTTCCGCAAATGCCGGATTGTTCTTGCCGTTTAAAAACTCGTCATCAATATAGCTTCCCATGCCGATAAGGCTGACCGCCACGTCCGTCGCGCTGTTATAACCGGCAGAAAGGTCAATAATTCCGCGATTCTCCGCCGTAACCGTATTGGCACTCAGATTTGTTCCGGTATAAAGGTCAAACAGCACCATGCCCAATATTGTACCGGAATTATTTTGCGTTACCGTCTCATTGCCTTCGGTATCGTCAGCATCTGCCGAACCGCCCGTTTCTCCGGTATTCCCCGTACTGCCGGAATTTTCGGTTCCGTCGTCGTTTTCCGTTCCAGTTTCTCCGCCGGAAGGTGCTGAGGTCGTTCCCGTAATCCTGCCGGAATTGATGATTGTCGCGCCCGTATCGCCGTACATGCCGGCAACAGCATGGCCTTCTTCGCTTCCTTTAAACGAAATGTCGATATTGCCGTATGTCGAATCCCCTGTCCCCTCCGGGCTGTTTATAATCTGGCCGCCGTTGCTCGCCGCCATGCCGATAGAACCGTTCTGCGCCTCAATCAGGATATTGCCGTTATTCAGCGCTTTTGACCCTTCCCCGTATACCGAAGCCCCGATTGTCGCATCGCCCAATTGCAGGCTGCCGCCCGCCAGATTATTGAAATAGGCGCCGTTTGAAACCGTTACATACGACATCAGGTAATCAACATTGTCCAGCACGTTCGGCAGTAATTGAATTTTTCCGGCATTAGCCGCCGCATCGGGATTTTCAAATTTCCGCGCAACGTTATTCTCCATACCGCCGCTGCTGACCTCTTTCTCGGTATTGGTAACCAGGCTCGCCAGCCCGTATCCCGGATTTGTCGGCACAATCGTATCGTCTCCGGCCGGAGCGCTGCCGCCGCCTCCGCCGCCGCTGAACGCAAGAATGCCCCCGCCCACAGCCGCTCCGCCCAAAAGCCACGGCCACCAGCTGCGTTCCTCTTCGTTATAATAAAGGGATTCCTCATTGCCGACGATTTTTTCCGTCCTTGCCGCCCGGCTTGATTGCAAAAACTCGCGGTACTCTCTGTTTATCTCATAAGTACAGGCATGGCGCGGATTGGCCCCGCTCATACGAAAAGAATTGTAGGCGACATAGTTTTTGCGCTTAATTGCAATGCACAACCCCGTATCCCCATTCGGATTCGTTGCGTCAATATTCAACCCGCGGTTGACAGCTTCGCGTAAAATGCCGATTTTTCCCTGGCTTGCCAGATAATACATTTTGTTAAAATCGCGCGGAGACAACCGCCCGCCAAACGCACAGGCGTTTTCCGAAACAGAAACGGCAGCAAAAAAGACTGCGGAAAAATATAAAGCGGCGCCAAACCTCATCTAACAAAACCATAAAAACAATTGCTTTGTATCGATTCTACGCCGGAGTTTCTTAAAAAAGAGTATAATTTATAAAATTATGCCGAAAATTAATATTCATCATCTTCAGAGTAACTCTCGCCATAACGGTAACCGTCTTGTCCGACACGATAACCGGCCTGTCCGGCCTGATAACCGTCCCCCGCCCGGGCATTCTGTTTCTGATAACCGTCCCGCTCCGTTTGGCCGCTTTGTTTTTGATAACCGTTCTGCGGCTGATAACCCACGGTATAAGCGTCTTTTCCTTCGACTTCAAGGCTGGGGTTAACGTATGCCGTCGCGCCTTTTTCATAAAAATAGAAATCGCGCCGGAGCCGCGCCTGATCGCGAATGGAAAGGGAATTCCATTCCGTTTCCGTCAAACCGTAAGGATAAGCCTCTTCTCCGCCGGCACAACCGGAAAGCAAAAACAGCGCCAGCAGCACACCCGCTTTTTTCATCTTAAAGTCTCCCGTACAATCAAAACCTTTTATGCTACAGATTTGCGTTATAGGATATAATAATTTGTTTTTCAAGCAAAATCTTCTGCCGCACGCCTTCCGCCACCCCTCCGATACGCTCCTTCTGCCCGGTCGTCCTGCCTCATAACATTTCGCCCACAGCGTTTCCAATCCCGCCGCCCTCCTGCCGGCGAAAGCGCCGCCCGGCCTCATTCCGCCACAACCGCCGCTGAAGTTTCAGCAGCTCCTTTATAAAAACTGCCGCGCATAACCGTTCCCACAGCTTCCGTTCCGCCTATATCTTCAGCAGATTCTTCACAAACGCCTCAGCATAATCCTTCCTGCGGTTTTGGTAATCAAGATAGTAAGCGTGTTCCCAAACGTCCAGATTCAGTATCGGCTTAAAGCCAAGCACCAACGGCGTATCGCCGTTGCGCGTAGTCAGGACGTCAAGTTTCCCGCCTTTGCCCTCGGCCAGCCACACCCAGCCGCTGCCGAAAAGCTTAATCGCCTCGTCTGCCAGCTTTTCCCGCAATGCGTCGCGCGTTCCAAAACGCTCGGCAATGCGTTCCTGCATATCCGCATCAAATTTTTCCCCGATGCCGATGGAATTCCAGTACATATTATGGTTAAAAACCTGCCCCGCATTATTGTACAAAACCTGATATTCCGGCTTGTCAAACGTCCTTTCGATAATTTCCTCCAGCGGCGTATCCTGAAATTCCGTTCCCGAAACCAGTTCGTTGACTTTGTCCACATAGGCTTTGTGGTGTTTTCCGTAATGGAATTGCACCGTTTCTTCCGAAACATACGGTGCCAAAGCGCTCTCTTTAAACGGCAGTTTCATAAGTTCTATCATTTTTTCCTCCCGAAATATTATAATCCTGCCTTTATAATAGCCTCTAAATATTTATTTTAAATAGGCGTTTTAATTTTGTTAATAATTATTAACAGCCCCATATCAAAGATTCACAAATAAAATTTATGTAGTATGATAACGATAACAATAAACAAAACGGAGAGGAAAAATGAGAGTTTTATTAATAGAAGATGACTATGCCGTTTCTCAAAGCGTCGAAACAATCCTCAAAAAAGAAGGCATGGTTGTCGATACCACCGATGACGGCGAAGACGGGCTGGACTGCGGCAAACTGTATGATTATGACATCATTATTCTGGATTTGAACCTGCCCGGCATGAACGGCTATGAAGTCTTAAAAAGCCTCCGCAACGCCAAAATCACCACTCCGGTTCTGATTTTGTCCGGCCTCTATGAACCGGACAAAAAAGTCAAAGGGCTGGGTTACGGTGCAGACGACTATCTGACCAAACCGTTTGACAAGAGCGAGCTTCTGGCTCGCATTCAGGCGATTGTCCGCCGCTCCAAAGGGCATTCCAATTCGATTATCCAGACCGGACTCGTCGAAGTCAATCTGGATACGCAGACCGTCAGCGTCGCCGGCAAAGACCTGCACCTGACCGGCAAGGAATACGGTATTATGGAACTGCTTTCCCTGCGCAAAGGCTCAACCTTGAACAAGGAACAGTTCTTAAACCACCTCTATGGCGGCATTGACGAACCGGAATTAAAGATTATTGACGTCTTTATCTGCAAGCTGCGCAAAAAGCTGGAAAAAGCTTCCGGCGGCAAAAACTATATTGAAACTGTCTGGGGCCGGGGTTACATCTTAAAAGATCCCGATGAACACAAATAGTTTCAATTGCAGGATTAAGAGGCGGTTGCTCCCACATTAAACCGCCTCTTAATTTTTTGTATCAGTCTTCGCCAGGAAAAGCAAGTTTAAAAATCCGGATACATACCCGATGTCGTAATCCGGCTATTCAAAAGTAAACACCAGCGTACAGTTTTCATAATCAAGACAAGTCTGGCAAAACGCCTGCATGTCCGTAAACGTTACCGACTGCAGGCATTTTCGCCCCCCGCTGCACCAGCCGCTGCCCCAAAAACTCCCTGAAGAACCGCTCCCCTCGCCTTCTCCGTACCTGTGTATCCAAACCTTAAACAGCATATCCTGATATGGCAGAGCCACATGCTCAAACAACAGCCGGCAGTATTCCTCAAGCTGCACGCCGCTCCAACCGCCGGCCTTTTTGTTTTTAAGCTCATAATTGACGGTTATGTGCTTATTGTTTGCGGTTACCGTTGTCGTATGTAGGGTACTGTCTACAATTCTGCCGCCGGAATACCTCCAGTTTTTAGGCAGAAATCCGGCATTGACCACCTGTGGCGTTAACCCGGCATATCCGCCCGATTGTCTGGCAACTCTGAGCCAGCTGTCATGAAACTCCGTCAAATCGCGAATAAACCCGGCATATTCGGTTGCTGCAGTCGTTAATCTGTGGGTGGTCATGGCCTTGCCGAAACCGGCAATAGCGCCAACCGATAAAATGCCGACAATAGCCAAAACCCCGAGCATTTCAACCATTGAACGCCCCGCATGGCTCCAACTGCTTTCCCTCATCCAGCCAGTCCTCTCAGTATATCCGCAGCCAATCTGCCGTAAAAACAAAAGCTCATAACAAAAAAACCACCTGATTAAGGCGGTCGGAGAGTTCAACAATCATATCGCATAAAATGACTCTTTTAGCCTTTCAGCCGAAGCTTTGGACATACGCTAAAAGCTCCCCGACCTTTTACAGTCGGGGATATATCTATTGCCGGAAGCAAAACCAATCGGCAATATAACGATGTTATATCCTAACACCGTATGCGATAAAGACCGTTGAAAGTCCCGCACCACCTCTGGTGCTGACAGGCAAAAGCCTGCTTACCCGGATACTAAATGCTTTTTTCTTAAAATAAAGTAAATGAACGTGCCGGAATTAAAAATTAACCTTAATCCCCAGACCAAACTCTTCGTCATCATGATACTCAGAGTTAAACTTTTTATACCCGGCATACAGCATCACATCGCGCGTCAGCCCGTACCCTCCTTCCGCCGCATAGGTTTGCCCGCGCGCCGTATCGCTGGTGGTAAAATTCTGCATCGCCTGCAAATTAAGGCGGATTTTCCCTGAGTTATAATATATTCCGCCTTTCAACCCGATTCCCAGATATCCGTTGTCATAAAGCCCGCCGCCGTATGCCGCATTCGGAACGCTCATTGCATATAACAAGGTATGCTCTCCCAGCGCATAGCTTTGCCCCACGCCGGCTTCCAGCATCAAAGCCCCGCTGTCTTCACCCGACTTGGCATCAAACAATTCCCTATAGCCGACTTTAATATCGTATGACAGCGGCTGAAACATCGCGTCGGCTCCCGCCAGCGACTTGATTCCCAGCAGGTCAAATTCCTGTAACCCCCATTTGTCCCGCGCGTCATAGTGCCGGACTTTCCCGGCAAACAAATTGATTTCCGCCCCGTTCAGCAGCCCGTAACTGTCTTCCAGCAGCGAGTTGTAAACCGGCTTGAAACTGACTTCCTGAAACGCCTCGCCGTTTCTCGCCCCAAACATTATGCCCGCCTGTTTTGCCTTATGCGCCAAAACCGGATTCTCGCCTTCTTTCAATTCGTCAAAATACTGTCGTTGATTGGCAATCCTGCTGCGCGCCATCAGCAGTTTCAGGCTTTTCTTCCGATAGTCCGCAAGTTCCAAATCGCCGTCCACATAACGGTATTGCACATATTGGTACGCCGTTTCCAGCACGTCGGCTTTCTCCTCTTCATCAAGCGCGGATAAATCCATTTTATCGTGACTAATAATATCAATAAAGGCATCATACTGACGACTATTCATCTGCGTCGCACGATATTTCAACTTAGACTGCCGAGAAGGACGATAATTCGCCGCCGCAACCAGTTCCGGAACGTTGTTCACCGCTTTCAGCGTCGCAAGCGGCACCGTATATCCGCCAAACTCCCCGCTGATATTCAGTTCCGGACGCGCCGCCTCCAGCATCAACAACAGAACGTACGAACAGTTGCGCGATGCAAAGTAATAGCGAATTTTCGCTCGCTGCATTTCCCACATATGCGCCGTAAAAAACTCAAGTTCATCGTCCGAAAGCCGCAGCTCATACTCCCAGATGTCACGATTCTCTATGTTGTTATAGAGATTGATAACGTCATAATACGGCTTGATGCCGAACGTCCCGTAATAACCGCCCCACAGACCTTTCAACGCATACAAAACGCCGGTTTCATCACCGGTGTCCGCGCCGAAATTCGCCCCGTGCGCCAGCAGCTGGGTTCCCTTGCGTTTCGTATCAATCCGAAACAGCGTATGCCCGAACAGGGACGACGGATTGCTCATATAGGCATTGGTAAACAGCATGGTAACCGCTTTCGGCTGCACGTCCGCCAGAAATTTCTGAAAGCCGGCACAATCGTCCAATGTTCCACGCACCGCACCCTGCCGTTTCAGATAAATAAACCGTGCCGGAAAAGCACATTTTTTCAACTCGCCGCTGTCTTTATCCTCTCCAAACGCATCAATCTCCTCTCCGGCCACCTCAACACCCTCTCCGGCCGCCTCAAGACCCTCTTCGGCCTGCTTCGCCTCCGCATTAAATGCCGCAACCGCTGCCCGATATTCGGCCTCCGGATTCTCTCCTCCTCCCGGCGTTAGAAAAAACTCCCCATTCTCCACCACGGACTCGTAACCGCTTCCGCTTTTCTCATAATGCAGCAGCTTCAGCCAGCCGTCGTCAAACGCGCCGCCCTCCGCATATGCGCCCCGCATCGGAACCGCCGCAATCGCCATCAATGCCAGCCAAATCCATATTTTCATAATCGTCCGCAGATACAAAAGGCACCCACCGGCATAGCCGGTGGTTTTCGGGTTACAAAAAGGGCGCGGTTTCCCCACGCCCTCAATCGAAAATTACGCCTGAGCCAATTCCATGATTTTCAGGGTCAGGTCAACCGCTTCAACGTTCTCGTCCGTAAACAGATATGCAAAATTCTGCTGCGCCTTGGCGCCGAGCTTTGCGCTGTCAACGTCCAGAAGTCCGGCAATCGTGTCAATCGTTTCGCCTCTTCCAGCCGAAGCATCCATCGCAAACTGTTCCATATTGTTTTCAATCACGGCCAAAACCAGCTTGCCCGTACCGCCGGTAACGCGTCCGTTCGGATCGCAGCCGGAAGTGCCGAGCGTAACGCCGATGGTATTCAGGAAAATGCCGTTGGTCGTCATCGCCAAAACCTGCGGGATAATGCCGGACTGCCCTCTCCAGGCCATAGAACCCAAACCGCAGCCGCCGGTAGAGTCAATCGCCTTCGCCGGAGAAACGGCAAACAAAGCTGCCGCGAAAACGGCGCCCAAAACTAAATTCTTCTTCATCAAAGTTCTCCTTGTACAATAAAACGGTTATATTGTAGCACCCCGCCCGGGGTTGTATAGCACAAAGTTTAACTAATCAACAGCTCCCCCGTCATATGTCCCGTTTCTCCATTGCCGTATGTTCTGCCTTTTCGTTGCCGTATGCTCCCCCTTCCCGCCGTATACTCTCCCCCTTTGCCGCCGATGTCTCACCCTCGTCGCCACACGCCTGATTTCCCGCCGCCGCTCCCTTCCGCCATTTTGCTGCATGACAAGGCTTGCCACACTGCTTTAAAAATTTTACTTGATTTATTATTTAATTTGTGCTTATATATTTATACGAAAATAAAAAGACGCTGGCTGGCACCGCAAAGGTGGCAGTCAAATTTTTTCAAACTTTTCAATAACACACACATCCGCAGCCTTTTGCGGAAAACTTATTTTTAGGAGAAATAAAATGGATAAATTCCCACTGACCAAGAAAGGATTTTTACGGTTAGAGCAGGAACTCAAGACCTTAAAAGGTGTTGAGCGGCCCAATGTTATCGCCGCCATCGCCGAGGCGCGTTCGCATGGCGATTTATCGGAAAATGCCGAATACTCGGCAGCTAAAGAAAAACAAGGCTTTATTGAAGGGCGGATTCAGGAGCTGGAAGCCGTCGTCAGCCGGGCACAGATTATTGACCCGACAGAAATGAGCGGCGATATCATCCGTTTCGGCGCAACTGTTTCTGTCGTTGACGTTGATACGGATACCGAAAACTGCTACCAGATTGTCGGCGACTATGAAGCCGACATCAACGACAACAAAATTTCGCTGTCCTCCCCGCTGGCAAAGGCTCTGATTGGCAAAGAAGTCGGCGACGAAGTTGTCTATATGGCCCCGGGCGGCAAAAAGACTTTTGAAGTACTAGAAGTTTCGTATATCTAAAAACTTCCAAGGTAAAACCTTATATCAAAGCCAGGACAAATTCCTGGCTTTTTTCATATTAAGGAGAATCGACAATGAACGATACGACAGAAACCGGTGACTGCCATTACGACTATGCCAACAAATGCGACTGCTCCGAAGATGACAAATGCGGTTGCACATTTCCCAATAATCTTGCCCACGATTACAGTCCCGGATGTTTTGAGGAAAAGGAACCGCTCCACCCCCATATGGAATTGACGGTAGGAATGGCGGCACCGGATTTTACTGCCCCGGCCGTCTTAAGCGACAACACGCTTGTTGAACATTTCAACTTTTACAAATACACCAGAGGAAAGCTTGCCGTTCTGTTCTTTTACCCTGAGGATTTCAGTTTCACCTGCCCGTCCGAACTGCTGATGTTAAACCGGGAGCTTAACGCTTTCTCAAAACGCAACGCGCGCGTTCTGGCCATTTCCACCGATTCAATCCACTCTCATCTGGCCTGGAAAGAACTTCCCCCGGAAAAAGACGGCATTTCCGACATCAATTTCCCCCTGATTGCCGACCTGGATAAAAAAATCTCCGCCCACTACGGCATCTTGAGCAAAAAGGAAACCGCCCTGCGTGCCACCGTCATCATTGACGAAAAAAAGATAATCCGCCATATGAGTATTAACGACAACAAAATTTGGCGCAACCCGGAAGAAACCCTCCGTATTCTTGATATCTTAAACCAAAAAGACGATACGCTCACCTCCTGCCCTAAAGGCTGGAAACAAAACTTTTTCTTTGAGCGTCCCGAACCCGAAAGCCTGACTGAAATGTTCAGCCATCGAGATAATTGACATTTCTTATGCCGCAGCTCTTCTGCATCAATGCCCTGGCTTTGCCATCACCTCAGGCTCTAAATCTGACGTTCCCCGCATTCCCGCCGGATACGAAAAAAGACGCTGTTTTCAAGCGTCTTTTTAATTAAAATGGCGGACAGAGTGGGATTCGAACCCACGGTACCCTTTGGGGGTACACACGATTTCCAATCGTGCACCTTCGGCCTCTCGGTCATCTGTCCGTTGCACCGCTTTGTATAACTTTTTTTTATATTTGGCAAGCACTTTTTTCATTTGTGCGAAAAAAATCCCGGCGCAAATTCAAACTGCAATCGGTATCTAACTTTCAGGATACCCGATAACCTGATTCATAATCACAAATTCATCCCGATCCAACCGCAGTTTATCTTTAAGCTCGTCTTTGTCAATATAACCGCGGACAATCGTATTCAACCCCTTACTCGTTGCATATAAATAAACATTCTGTGCAGCGGCACCGGCATGAAAAGGCGAATTTATCTGGTCGCTCCCGGTATAAATCAGATTAACCGGAGCATTTTTAACAAAATCCTGCTTGGCAATATATCTGCTGATTTCTTCATCGCTGACTTTAATCAGCGAATTTGCCGCCGCATCATATGCCCAGATAGAGTTCTGATAAACCACAAAAACTTTCAGGTTCTGCTCATTCTTTGCCGTCGGGATAGTCCTGGTTCCCTTTTTATTAATACCGAAAGATGCCCACAGCAAATCGCTGAGCGTCTGTTCGCTGATATCCCTGCTGCTGTATGAACGAGCCGACTGTCTGTTATCTATTAACTGCATCAATTCCGAACTTTTATCCGGTTGAGGCAGTTTTTTAACCTCTCCGGCAAAACATTCCAACGGCAAAATCAACGAAAACAAAAGCAAACCAAGCCCGCGCATCATAACCATTCCCCTGTATGTTTTTTAAGAATAATTATGTATACGCCGCGTTTGCTTTAAATTCGGTTAATTTTGTTGTGATATTTGTTTTCCTGCCTGTTTTTGCGGCTGCATTCTAACACGACCGCCGCTTTTTTGCTGCTCATATTTTCCACAGCCGCCGCTTTTCCCGTTATGCACATTTTTTGCAACAGCCTTTTTATGAAAAAGGCCTACAGCATACTTCTTCAGGCAGATGCGCCTGCATTCTTCCCGGCTTACTCCCTGCTGCTGCGTCCGAGATTAACGTTAATCGGAACATACTTCTCGTCACGAGAAGCCCTTTCCAGCCCGGCCTGCTGCTCTTCAAGCATTTTCTGCTTGCGTTCTTCTATATTTTTCTTTTGCTCTTCATTATAAGCCTTGCGTTCTTCTTCCAGCCGTTCGGCATGAAATGCCTTAGCCTTTTCAAAAATAACTTCGTCTTTCTCCTCCGGTTTTTTGGCTATAGTGTTTTTAATCTTCAAAAAAGCCTTGACCAGCTGATCCGTGCTAATGCTGTTTTTAGTCAAATCAATCCAGCCCGTAAACCTCCCGTTACTCAGAAACTCAGAAAAATCAATATAAAAACGCTTGGCTTTTTTACGGTTTTTCGGCGCCAGAATCTTTTTAAGCTCATCGGCATTCGGAACCCGTCCCAACGCCTGTGCAATCTGTTGCGGCGTAATAATGCACTCGCTCAAATCCAATTCCATGATATTAACCCCGGTAAAGTCAAGCCCGGTAAAATCAACGCCTCTCAGGCTGACCTGCCGCAGGTCAATCCTCTTCAAATCCAAAAGCGACAGGTTAATTCGTCGCAAATTAAGTTTATGCGGATAATACACAGCCAGATATTCCACCAGTGCCTGCAATTCTTCTATCGCCAGTTCGTCCATCCGGATATCGATTAAAATCGCATCCTCAATGTCCGCATCGCGCAAAATGACGCCTTCCATGTTGGCGCCGGTAAAATTGGTGCCTTTCAACTTAGCGCCGGCAAAAATAGAGTCGCTTAAATCCGCCCCGGACAAATCCGCCCCGGATAAATCCGCCCCGGTAAAGTCTGTTCCGGTCAATACCGCATCTTTAAAATTGGCATCTTGCAAATTCGCTGCGGAAAAATCGGCATGCGCCAAATTCTGCCCTGAAAAATCCATCCCGACCATATTCTGACCGACATGATATTCCCCGTCCGACAGATTTTTGCGCCGCCCGTTCAAATCGTCATATTTGCTGATTTCATCGGCAATCGAACGCCACGAATGGCTGAACTCATAAAGCTTGGCTTCAACCTCGCCTTCAACTGTAGAACCGGACAGAGCAGCCTCCAGCTCCTTTTCCATCATCTCCCGCGCCTGTCCGAGCTGCGCATAATATGCCCGGAGTTTTTCCATCCGCGGCGACGGTTTCTTTTCCTGCTTTTCGGAAACGTCCAAACCGGCAGTACCGTTCTGAGAATCATGCTGTTCTTCAGCAGAACCGGCCGGAAAGCCCTCTTTGCCAAGAACGTCCGCCGCCCCGCTTCCGCTCATCTCTGGCAGCCCGTCATTTTCCGCAGAAAAATTGGCAACATTCCCCGGACGTATATCCGAAAACCCGTTTCCGCCGCCGGAATCATTGTCCTCTGAATGGTCCATAAAGCACTACTCCCTTGTAACAACTGCCCTATCATACAATATTTTCCGGAAAAACTCAAGCCCAAATTCGCCATGCCGTTCGCTGTCCGGAAATTACGCCCCTGCCAGATATTCCGGCTTTTTTTTATACAAATACAGACAAAGCAGCGTTCCCGGAACCGCCAGAGCGGCACTTGCCAGAAAAAACGCCGGCCAGGATGTTTGATCCAGAACCCAGCCGGACGTAGACGCAAACACGTCCCGCGCAAACCCCGGCAGCGATGACAGCAGGGCATATTGCGTTGCCGTATACCCTTTGTCGCACAAAACTGACATAAAGGCGATTATCGCCGTCGTTGCCATTCCCGAAGACAAATTTTCCAGCGAAATGGTAAGCATCAAAAGCCAAACATTGTGCCCCGCATAATAAAGCGGAATATAAAGCGCCGTCGTCAGCCCCTGCATAACGGCAAATATGAGCAGCCCCTTTAACAGCCCGATTCGAGCCAAAACGCAGCCGCCCAGCAACCCGCCGGCTATCGTCGCCCCCATGCCGTATAATTTGGAAATATACGCTATTTCAGCCTTGCTGAAACCAAGTTCGTCGTAAAAAGGATACGCCATCGGTGCAAAATAAGCATCGCTCAGCCGATAACAAAAAACGACAAACAGTGCGGCAACCCAATGCGGTCTCCGCATAAACCGGCAAAAAGGCTCTATCAGGGCATAACGCAAAATACCCTTGTCTTTCCTGCTGTCAGATGCTCCTCCGCAGTTCTTTTCCTTGCGTTCGTCCTTTGCTGCCGCCTCCTCCTTGTTCTCCTCCTTATTCTCACAGATTGCTTCTGCGCAAATGCTTGTTCCCTCGTCTCTGTCCGCCGGCTCCCTTGCCGTCAAAACCGCTGCGATTCCCGCCATCAGCAGCAATGCATTGATAAAATAGACCTGATTCCAAGGCATAACGGCCGCCAGTCCGATAGCTCCAGCTCCGGAAACCACGTTTCCCAGCCGGTAGCCCAGAACATACATGGTAGCCCCGTTGATTTCCCCTTCCTGATTTGTCCGAAACAACTCCACCCGAAACGCGTCAAGGACAATATCCTGCGTTGCCGAAAACAAACTGACGCAAAAAGCCGCGGCAGCCATTGCCAAAATGCTGTCCGCCGGGTTCAAAACAGACAGCCAGACTAAACTGAACAGCAGTCCCAACTGAGAGAACAGTGCCCAGCCCCGCCTTTTCCCCAGCCGGCAAAATAACGGCAGCCTGTAAGTTTCAACCAACGGTGCCCACAGCCATTTGAACGAATAAGGCAGACGCAGCAGCGAAAAAGCGCCGATGGTGCGATATGCGATACTGTAATCTTTCAGCCACAGCGACAGCGTTCCGAATACCAGCGCCAACGGCAAACCGCTTGAAAAGCCGAAAGCGACGGTTATCAGCATTTTCCGGGAAAAATATGCTGTTGCTTTACTCATCATCGTCCAAATTAACCTTTTTCTCTACAATATACAACGGCCGACGTTTAACCTCAATAAAAATACGGCCTATATATTCCCCGAGGATGCCGAGAATAATCATCTGCACGCCGCCCACCAGCAAAATAAATACCAGCAGCGAAGCATATCCCGGAACGTCAGCGCCGTACATAATCGTCCTGACTATAATGTAAAGGGCATACAGCAGCCCCAGAAAAGACAGCATCGATCCAAGATACGTCCAGATTCTGAGCGGCAGCGTCGTCGATGCGGTAATGCCGTCCAAGGCAAAATTCCATAACCGCCAGTAATTCCATTTGCTGAAGCCGGCCTGCCTCTTTTGCCGGACATATTTGATGCCGCAGGACTTGAACCCTGTCCAGCCGAAAATGCCTTTCATAAAAATATTGCGCTCTTTCAACTCCAATATTGCATCAATGATTTTACGGTCAATCAGCCGGTAATCGCCGGCATTATACGGAATAGGCGATCTCGTCATCAGATTATACGCCTTGTAAAAGAGCTTGGCCGTCCAACGTTTAAGCCACGAGTCGCTGCGTCGGTCGTTACGGATTCCGTAGACCATGTCATATCCTTCTTCCCACTTTTGGATAAACTGGAGAATTAACTCCGGCGGATCCTGCAAATCAACGTCAATCGGCACGGCCGCACGCCCGCGGCAATGTTTAAGCCCGGCCATCAATCCGTATTCCTTGCCGAAATTGCGGGAAAACTTAAGCAGTTTTACCCGAAAATCCTCAGCGGCATACTGTTCCAGCAGATTATAGGTCCCGTCTGTCGAACCGTCGTCAATACAAATGATTTCGTAAGTATATCCGTCCGCCCGTTCCATTGTTTTGCGGATTGTTTCAAAAAACAGCCCCAGACTTTCCTCTTCGTTATAAACGGAAACGATAATCGAAATATCCGGACGCCCCGTTGCTGCCGTTATGACTTTGTTCATGTTTTCCTCTCTTTGGCCAACCGCTGTTTTCTGCCATTTTATCGGCCTCTGCTTTCCGACCGCTTTTAAAAGAATTTACCTTTTTTAAGATAATACGCAATTTATTTGCCCTTTATTAACAGATTTAAAGTTAAGCTCTCCTTAAGAAACGAAATGATTTTTTAGGGAACTGCAACTTATGTCTTTTATCAAATCCATTGCCACCTTTGGCGGCTTTACGATGGTCAGCCGCATAACCGGCTTTCTGCGCGATATGGTTATAGCCAATTTTCTCGGTGCCGGAAACGTTTCCGACGCCTTTCTGGTATCGTTCAAACTGCCGAATTTGTTCCGCAGCCTTTTTGCCGAAGGCGCCTTTACCTCGGCGTTCGTCCCGTTGTTTTCTTCCAAGCTGGTTGCCTCGGGGCGCGACAAGTCGGTAGAATTTGCCGCCAAGGCCATATCTTTATTGACATTTTTTCTCATCGTTTTCACCATTTTGTTTGAACTGTGCATGCCGCTGGTTGTCAGGGTTCTCGCCCCCGGTTTTATGGAAAGCCCCGAAAAAGTTGCCCTGACCGTCGACTTATGCCGCATAACGTTTCCTTTTTTGCTTTTTATCTCAGTCGTTTCTTTTCAGGCAGGTATTCTGAACTCGTTTGACCGCTTCGCCGCTCCCGCCGCCGCGCCGATAATTCTTAATCTCGGCATGATTGTTGCCGGGCTGGCCTCCGTCATCCTGTTTGATATGCCGGTATACGGCATGGCTTGGGGCATTACCGTTTCCGGCTTCATCGAAGTCATCTGGCTCAAATATTTTCTTAACCGCGAAAACATCCGTATCCGTCCGGATGTTCACATCCGCACGCTGATGCAGGATAAAGAAATACGCACCCTGTTCAAACGCATTGCCCCCGGAGTCGTCGGCGCCGGCATTTACCAGATTAATATGGTTGTAGACACGATACTTGTTTCGCTTGTTTCCGGCGGCGCCGTATCCTGGTTGTATTATGCTAACCGGCTGCAGCAGCTGCCGCTGGGCGTCATCGGCGCGGCAATCAGCGTCGCCCTGCTGCCGCTGCTCTCACGCAAACTGAAAGCCGGAGAAACCCGGGAAGCCGCCGCCGTACAGGATAAAGCCGTCGTATACGGGCTGATGATGTCTCTACCTGCCGCCGTGCTGTTTGTTTGTCTCGCCGATTCGCTGATTGAACTTCTATTTGAGCATGGGCGTTTCACCGCTTCCGACACATACAAAACCGCGTTGGCGCTAAAAGCTTATGCCGTCGGGTTGCCCTGTTACGTTATGGTCAAAGCGCTGATGCCGAATTTCTTTGCCCGCGGCGACACGGCAACTCCGGTAAAATACAGCTTCGTCGTCTTCCTGACCAACCTTGCGCTCAACTTGCTTCTGATGAAACCGTTCGGCCATGTCGGCATTGCCGCCGCAACTTCCGCCGCGGCATTCGTTTCCCTGTACCAATATGTCCACGGCCTGAAAAAACGCGGTTTCTGGAGCTTTTCCGCCGAATTGAAACGCAAGATATTCGACATCTTTCTCTGCACATTCGTTATGGGCGTTCTCGTTTACGGAACACAGGCCGCGCTAAACCGCTGTTTCCCGACACCCCATATCGGAATTTTAATCCTCAAACTGGCGGTTATCGGCACAATAGGGCTTGCAACTTTTTTGATTGGCGCTAAAATAAGGGGCATACTGGATATTACCGCAATCGCCAAAAATCTGGTTTTAAGGAGAAAAAAAGCATGATGCAAGCCATTCTGACCAAGCTTAAAATAACGGCCAAACGCTTGCTGGGCAAGTGCGTATACGCATATGTTTACCTGAAAAACAGCATTTTGGAATTGCGCCGCACGCCAAACGCTTCCATACCGCCCTCCCGCAAAAAACATAAAAACAGCCTTTTTAACTTTATCGTCCTGTTTGTCGAACGCTGGCGTTTCTTTACCATCGCCCTGTTTGGTTTCATTGCCGTCTACTATGGTCTGGGTGCCGCCGTCAGTTCTAAAATCAATAACGCGCTTGACACGCCGCTGGCCATAAACGCATCTTCTCCCCGTTACACGGCGGCGGCGTTGCTCCACGTTTTAAAAACGCAGGTGGACGATTCCCCGTGGACCCCGGCGCTTCCGGCCGTTTTTCCGGCAGCTGTCCTCGACAACCTGCCCAATTTTCAGCTTGGCGCCAAAGACAGCGTCAGATATTTCGTTAAGAGAATGGCTCGTTTTTATGGTGATAAAAATCTGAAAGAAGCAGGAGAGCTGTTAGACTATCCGGCCGACATCTGGCTGTTTTCTCAAACCGGAGAAGACAGGCTTGCTCCCGGTTCTGCCAAACAGTATCGCAAAGCTCTGGCCAAAATTTCAGATTTCGCCGCATCGGGAAACAACCTTCCCGCAATCGAAACCCGGGAAGCCGTATATATGCTCTCCGGCATTGAAAACCTGTTGGAAAGACAGCTTTCCGCCCTGCATAAACATGTCCTGGAGCATAACTCGGAATTGCTGGACTTTAAGGCCGATGACATATTTTACCGCACGAAAGGCTGCATCTATGCCGTTTATTATATGCTTTCAGCCCTCTCCAAAGACCATCAGGATTTGATTGTCGAAACCGGACAGTACGAAAATATTACCGCCGCTCTCAGTTTTCTGGGCGAAGCGTCCGCCCTCAGTCCGGCATCAATAAAAAATGCTGCCCCCGGAGAAGTCTTCGCCGCAAACCACCTGCTTTACCTCGGGTACTACCTTGCCCGCGCCCAAAATTACATTAAAACCGTACACAACAGCATCAACACTTATGCCCGGAACCAAATGCAATGACCATAGAGCAAAAAAAACTTTCGGATACGGAATTCCTTTTATTTTTTTCCCGTCCGTTTCCTTTTCGCGGAACATTTTATCTGACACCTGAAACCGCTGCCGCAGCCGCAAACAAAATCTCGCCGGATAACACCCCGCCATTCCTCGCCGAACTGGCAACTTCTGACTTGGCTGCCGAACTGCTTTTAACCGAAGGCTTTATGTATTTGCGCAGCATCAGCCCAGATACAGCGGAAGACTTCGTAACACTGGCGCTTGCCGAAATCAACGATTATGCGCCGCCGGCAGATGCAGTAATAACAGCAAAGGAAGATTACACTGAAACTAAAATAAAAATAATCCTGAAAACGATTATCGCCCCTTTTCTGCAAAAAGACGGCGGAGATATCGAGTTCCGGTCATTTGACAACGGAACCGCCGTCGTTCGCTTTCTCGGCAAATGTCAGGGCTGCCCCTATGCCCAGAGAACCTTAAAAGAGCGGGTTGAAAAAAATCTCATCCGCTGGCTGCCACAGGTCAGAGAGGTCGTTTTACAATGAAAAAACAACTTCTAAAAGCATTCTGGATTTTGCCTTTTCTACTTTGCAGTGCCGCTTTTGCTGAAAATGCCGCCCAAACCGCTACAGCAGCAAAAGCCAAAACCGCCGCCATTCAGACCACAACAACAGAAAAAAAGCAAACTGCAGCCATTCAAACCGCTGCATCGGCAAAAGCCGAAACCGCCGCAGTTTCTCCCCATGCGCCGGCAACAGCCCAAACCGTCGGCACCCCAACCGTACGCAGCCAAGAACCGCAAATGAAGACCTCCGAATTCGGCGGCATAATTTATGTTGAAAACGCCACTGTCCAAGAACTCGAAGATTTTTTTAAAATACACAAATACCAGAGGTTTCGCGCTTTGGACGGCGATGCGTATCCCGCCATTTTCGTCCGAACGCTGCCGCGGGATTTTCCGCAGATTAAGTCTCAGAAATACCGCAACGAACTGTTTATCCGGATTCTTGCCCCGCTGGCTTTAAAAATCAATGAAGAAATATTAAATGAACGAAATGCCGTATTGCGGTTGGAGCGACACTTCAAAAGCAACGGTTCTCTTTCTCCTGCCGATACCCGGAAATTGGAAAACCTGGCCTTGAAATATGACTATTTTACCCGCTTGAAAGGCAGCGAACGCACAGCTGCCCAGCTGCAAAACCTCAAATTGCGCATTGACGCCGTACCACCCTCGATTCTGATTGCCGCCGCCGCCATGGAAAGCAACTGGGGTTTCTCCCGTGTAGCCCGCGAGGCCAACTCCCTGTATAAGGAAAAAGTCTGGTACACCGGAGAAGGCTTGGAACCGGCTGAAAATAAAGATGACGGTTACCGTTTCCGCATTTTTGACAGCCTGCTGGAAAGTATGCGGAGTTTTGCTCTGACTTTTAATTCCAACATCAATTACGAACACGTATGGAAAGCGCGTGAAGGCTATGCCGACCGCCACGGTGTCGTTATCGGCGAAAGCATTGCCTACGCCCTGTCCAATGCATCCAATCTGCCGAATTTTGCCGGCATCCTTGATTACACCACCGCCTACTATGACTTGCTCGCCATCGACATCGGACATCTGGAAAGGATAAAAAAATGAAGTACGAAGTTACGCCTGTCTTGTGCAACGAAAAAAATATGGCCAACTACGCCTACATCGTCCACAACCCCAACGAGGAAACAACCATTGTCGTCGACGCAGCGGAAGCCAATCCGACAATTGCCGCGTTAGAAAGATTAAAATTGCACCCTTCATTTATCCTGACGACTCATCACCACTTTGACCATGTTGAAGGCAACCTGAAACTCAAAGAAAAATACGGAGCCCGAATAGTGGCTCCCGAAAAAGAATTTGCCAAAGTCCCCGGTGCGGATATTCCTGCTGCCGAAAACACCCCGCTGCTGCTGAATAACATGAAGTTTACCGTCATAGACGCGCCGGGACACACACTGGGTCACGTCTTGTATTACCTTCCTGACGGAAAAATGCTTTTTACCGGAGACGTTTTGTTTAATCTCTGCATCGGCGGCCTGTTTGAAGGTACACCGCAGCAAATGTTCGCCACCCTGCAAAAAATAAAAGCTCTGCCGGATGATACGGAAATTTTTCCCGGACACGAATATACGCGCGCATGCCTTTCGCCGCGCTTCAAAGAAACTCCCGATTTTGCCGCATACCTGCAAAAAATGGTTCAAAGGGAACACGGAGAGAAGGCTCCCGCCACCCTTGCCGAAGAAAAAAAGTTCAATCCCTATCTTCAGGCCACAACTTTAGCCGGATTTATGGGCATGGAATAGGAGTTGCGTTATGTTTTTCAGCCTTAACAAAAAAATACTGCTGACAATCCTGACCTTTTTTCTGCTGAGTGCGGCAATTTTTATCTTTTTCTTTGACAACACCATCGGCAAAAAAATCCGCAACGAACAAACTAATCTGATTACCCGCAATCAATACGTCATTGAGCTCTTAAACGAAAATATCTCCCTGCGCCAAAAGCTGGAAAAGCTTCAGCCTGAAAACAAAATGCAGTCCGCAGCCAACCTCGACCAGAAAAAAGAAGAACTCAGCCGGGAACGCAAACTTAACGAAGAACTGACCCAAAATTATGACGAAAGTTACGCCGCGATTCAGGAAAGTCTTCGCATCTTGGGACTGAGCGCGTTTCTGACCACGCTTTCGCTGATTATCCTGTGGATTTTATTAAAGAAATGGGTCGTTACACCGGTCGATAGGCTGACGTCCCTGTCCATTGATGTTGCCAACGGCGATTTCAGCAAACGTTTGGATATAGAAGAAAAACATTTTACCGATGAATTTAACACATTAATGCATACGGTAAATTTTATGTTAAACAATATTGAACACAATATCAATGAAATCAAAGAAAAGGAAGTCTTTCTGCAAAATCTGATTGACGCTCTGCCCGACGCGGTCCGCATTATAGACGAAGACTACAATATCGTTCTGGCCAACAAAGCTTATGACCAATATATCAAAAAACAATATTTGTTCAAATCGGCAAAATGTTACGGGGCATACAACGGCGAAACCCAATGCCCTTGCAGCGCCAGTCTTTATCTTTGCCCGTTAAAAGAACTGCAAAAGTCAAAATCTTCGGGGATGAAAACCATACACAGCGTAAATAACCGGCCGCTGTCCGTAAACTCTGCACGCATCCACTTGAACGGAAAATTCGGTATTGTCGAATCTTTTCGCGATTTAAGCGACAACATAAATTACTCGCACCAGCAAAAAATTTCCTCATTGGGCTTCCTGGCAACATCTCTGGCTCATGAAATGAAAAACAATCTCGGCGCCATAAATCTGATTTTGGACGGCATTCTCCAGAAATACTATTCTGCCCCTGATAATGAATCCGAAGAAAAAAAATACCTTAATATGATTTCCGGACAGATAAAAGACTGCATAAAAGTTCCCGAACGGCTGCTGAAATTGTCTCGCAACACCGAACAGACAAATACGACATTCAATGTCATCGCGGAAATTACCGACATCTTGTCGCTTTTAGACTACGATATAAAAAGCAAAGGAATTGTCCTGACCCAAAATTTTTCTAACGTCAAAGAAGAAATCTACGGCAACGAAACGGATTTCAAAATGATAATCCTCAACCTTCTTCAAAATGCTGTCCATGCAATGCCGGACGGCGGCACGCTTGAAATAAAAACCAATACAAACAGAGACGACCTGATTATCAGCATCAAAGACAGCGGCTGCGGCATTTCTAAAAATGCCCTAAAACACATATTTGAACCTTTCTATTCTTCGTCGCCGGATAATGAAAAAAAAGGAACGGGGCTCGGGTTGGCAATTGTCAAAGATTTGGTACTCAAACTAAACGCCAAAATTACCGTCAGCAGCACCGAAAACGTCGGTTCCTGCTTCGAAATCACAATTCCGCGCCACAAATCGCAAAAAATGCTTGTAAAATAAGATTTTGCAGTATATATAGCAGAAAAAAGAATTTATAAGGAATACTAAATGAGCAAAGAAGAACTGCTGGAATTCACGGGAGACGTCATTGAAAAGCTCCCAAACGCCATGTTCAGGGTAAGGTTGGAAAACGGCGTTGAAATCTTAGCCCATACCGCAGGAAAGATGCGTAAATTCCGTATCCGCGTTATGGTTGGCGACAAGGTTGATATTGAAATGACCCCCTATGACTTAACCAAGGGGCGTATCACTTTCCGCCATAAAGATTAGCCGCTCTGCCGGTTACCCACCGGAAAGCCTGTCTACAGGCAGCGTATCCAGCCAAATGTCTGCATCTGCAAGCGGCGTTTCCGTTCAAGCCGAATATACCTGTCTGGTGAAACATTCGCCTTAAACGGAACGCACGCATTAACAAATGTCTGCCGCTAATCGGCAGACATTTGCCATTAGTTAGCCAAAGTAAGAGATTTAACCTCAACCTTAAAACTGGTAAGGTCTTTATCAACTTTGCCATTGACTATAATTTTGTCTTTCGGGGTAACCTTCAGGCCGCGCCAGTCTTTATCGTCAATTTCAACCGTAACATTATTGGTTCCGTCGGTAAAATTGTACTCGTCATCAGAAAGCCTTTTGGTAATATACCCTTCCATCGTTACATAGGCATCATCGGAAAGTTTCTGAACCTCGGCTACGCTCAGCGGTTTCGCTGCCGCATCAACAAAGCCGCCCTGCCCGCCGGTCATCATTTTGCGCTCCATCTTAGCCCGGCAGTCGCTGCAATCACAGTCATGTTTGGCATAGGCACCACCGCAAAGCATTGTGCCCGCCATCAGCAAAAATAAAAATTTTTTCATATTTTCCTCCTGTTAATCTAACAGCTCTAATATATTTTGACAGAAGGAAGATTCAATAGAACATTATTTCATATCGGACGGTCGGGCATAACCTCATCGCCCGCTGCAATTCCCGCAACAGCGGCATTGCCGCCGCTGATTTCCAAAACATAGCAAAACGGCTTTGAACTGCCGATTCTGCGAAGGGAGAGAGGTTTCGCATTCTCATAAATATCAACCACTTTCCAATCGCAGCCGATAAAAAGCATATCCAAAGGAATATATGTATTTTTCATCCACATGGACGCACCGGGATACTGCCGTAAGTCAAAGAGCATCCCCGCATTGTCTGAAAGGTTGCGCACATTCATCAACCCTGTTCTCAATTCTTCGGCTGTCTTTGCCGCCTTAACCGTATATGACACCTTATCCGCAATATGAATTTTCATATTTTGCATACCGCTCCGCACCGCTTCCGGGCTTTTATTTCCCATTCCTTTATAATTTCCGCACCACCCGAATTCGGCCGTCATCAAAACACATACGCAAACAAGCGCGGCCTTGACGATAAGCCCCTTTTTTCCGCATTGGCTCCAAACCCGGCGCATTTCTGTATCTGCAAACATTTCATTCCTCTTCTGGCGGTGGCTTTCAGGCGCAAAAGCTCACGGCAAAATCTTCCCGAATATTTACCATATCTTATACTTTTCCCCGCTAAAGTGTCAATACAATAACATTAACCATTAAACCGCAAAACAACAGTATGCAGCAGCCTGTACCCGCAAATTCGCTATTTTCTCTCTCTCCGGAACGGTATCTCCCTGTCATAACCGCTTTCGGTCTGTTGTGCCTGTGTTTTTCGCCGCTTTTAGTAAACTTTATATGGGGAAATCACGACTGGCTGCCGCTTATACAAGGCAACCCCCTGTTGTCCGGGCTGATTGAAGGGCGCTTTTCGCAATACATTCTTCTAAACCTGCTTCTGGACGGAAAGATTCTTCCTATCCTGAATATCCTGCTGGGATTCATTTTTTATACGGCTGCATTGTTCCTGTTGTACCGACGCTTCTTCGCCTTCTCTGTACGGCCGGCCGTTGCCGCGCTGTTCCTGTCCGCTGCCGCGGGGCTTCCCTTCGCCGCAGAACTGCTGTATTTTCATTTCATAACTTTCAGCCTGTTGTCCTGGCCGTTAATCATAGCCATATCCCTGCTGTGCTGCCAAAAAGCGTCCGGCTCTCGTCCTGTCATTTTCACGCTCTGCGGTACGCTATTGCTTTTATTCGCGCTGGGAGGATATCCTGCTTCAGTCAACCTGTTTGTTATCTCCGCCACCTGTCTTACCATCCTTAACCTGACGGCACAGCCGACCTGCGGACGCACCATAATACGGCAGACTTTGCCGTTCGCCGTCTGTCTGCTGCTTTCGTTGGCCGGATTAAAACTGGTGTTTTCCTTTTTACAGGAGCACCATTATATGATGCAACTGTATAACAGCCAGGCATCCACCGTACCTGAACTGATTGCCAAACTGCCCGAAACGCTGAAAAACGCCGTCGCCGATTTCTTCCAACCCCGGCCTTTTCTTCCTCTGCCATTCAAAATTTTAATCTCCGCAATTATTTTACTGGCAGGAATCTCATTTTGCCTGCCGATATTTGCAAAATCAGCACCTTCCGCCGATACGCCTGCTTACTCCCGGTTTTCCGTATGGAAAAAGGTTCTTGCCCCCTTATTAATCGCTGCCCTTCCGCTATGTCTGAAATTTTCCGCTTGGCTTGCCAAATCTGCTCCGGATGCCCCTTTTGCCATGGATGACCCGGCTGCCTATATGGCACGGACAGACTTTTACGGCTATCCGGTTCTTATCCTCTTCTGCCTTTTCTATCTGCACCGCTTCGGCTCGCAAGTGCTCAAAAATTTTGCCTATTTATCCGCTGTTTTGTTGCTTATCATCAGTATTAACCTGAACCTCAATTTTGCCAAAACCCATTTCTTTGGCTTTACCGCCGAAAACAAACTTTTGGAACGTCTGACTGCTCGTATTCAGAATCATAAGGACTTTTCCCCCGCAAACCAGTATACCGTTATTCAGGCTGGAGAAATCCCCCTGCATTCCCGTTACTACCAACCGTCGGTAAACGAAAAATACGGCTACTATATGCTGCAGGCGCCATATACCCGCCATTGGATTGCCTTTGAATACTATAATTTCTACGCCCCGTACGACTATGTCCGCGAAGGTACCGCTATCCGTCCCGAAGAAATAACGCCGCAAATGGCAGACTTCCTCACCCGCCGTATTAAAACATGGCCCGCCGTCAATTCTGTTTATGTCGACCACAACTACGCCATCATAGCCTTGACCACAAACGGCAAGGAATTGCTTACCCGTCAGTTTGAACTGCTTGCTCCCGGAGTGCCTTTCCCCGTATCCCCCTCCCCTGACACCAAGAAAAAACCGCCCGCTCAAAATGCCTCACCCCAGGTGCCGCACCGCAACCCAGAAGCCTCTCGCCAAACCGTTAATGGAAATATGCCATGAAAAAACTATTGCAGAAATTCCGCCTTTACCCCGACACATTGGACGGCAAAGCAATGCTGATAAGTTTCCTTATCATCAATTTTGCTTTTCTGTTCCATACCTTAAACTTTATGTGGGGAAACCACGACGTCAAATTCATCAAAGAAGAATTGCTGTTCTCTTCAGGATTGTTTGAAGGCCGATTCACGCAGTTTATCCCCTACCGGCTGCTAACCGGCGGACAAATTCTCCCCCTCCTCAACAACCTGTTAGGTTTTGCCTTTTTAACCGCAGCGCTGTGGCTGCTGGCAAAATACTGGAATATAAAAAAATCCCTGGCCGGATACATTGTGTTCATCAGTTTTTTTGCCACCCAGCCCTACACGCTGTCATGGATGTACTTCACGTTTATCACTATCAGCTGTATGCTTTGGGCTTTTCTGGCGGCTCTCGGGCTTTACCTCTCCGGTTGGGTCTGTGCTGTCCGGCGCAAAATACTCCTGTGTCTTGGTTCCGTCGCTTGTTTTTATCTGGCGCTCGGCGGATATCCTCCCGTTATCAATATGTTTTTCGTCTGTCTCGGCGGCAGGTTGGTCATAGCATACGTATTTGAACAAAAAACATTAAAAGACCTCTTCGCTGTTTATAAGTACACGCTGTTTAACATTCTCATCGCCGCCGTACTGTTTAAGCTCACCTTAAAAATCATCGCCCCCGGCAACGTATATAATCTTGAAACCGAACCGCTTTCCAGCCTCCCGTTGAAATTTTTCGCCGTTATAAAAATAGCATTCAGCCAGTTTTGGATAACCGTGCCGTTTATGGAGCGGGGATATAAAATTATTTTGGCGCTGATGTCCTTTTGTGCCGTTGCCGGAATCCTGCTTTATGCTCCCGACTGGCGGCGGCGAACCGTTGCTGCAGTTTTGATTTACGGCACGGTCTGGGCCACGGCGCTGACAACGTTTCTTGTTGTTCCCCATACGGAATTCGTCTCCCGCATAGATTTCTATGGTTTCGCTTTTCTTTATGCCTTTTTTCTCGGGCTTCTGCTGACAATTCCAGCCAAATTGTCATCCAGCCTTGCCGCTGCTTTTGCCGTCGTACTTCTCCCGCTTAACATTTTAAATGACTACACGGCTTTGAAAGTTTGGAAACAGGGTTTTGACGCCGAAATGCAAATTCTTGACAACATTTCCGAACGGATTGAAAGTCACCCGGATTTCTCTCCTGCCGGACAATACCGCTTCTATCAGGCCGGAGATATTTCCCTGCGCCCGAATTACTACCACGGAAACTACGACAAAGATGACGTTTTTCTGCTTTCCCTGCCCTATCTTGCCATGTGGCAAGGAGCAAACCTGTTGGAATTTTACAGCCCTTTTGATTACATCGACCGCACTCTACCTCTCCTCCCCGACGACATAACGCCGGACGTCTATGACTTTTTTATGAATCAGGCTCGTCCCTGGCCGCATCCGAATTCCGTTTATGTAAATCCCGATATCATTATCGTTGTTTATAACCAGGCCGGTCTGGAAGACTTTCGCCGCCGCCTGCAAATGCTGCCCAAACCGTAACCGACATCAATCAATTTTGCCGCTCATCCCGATATTGCCGCTCATTCCGACAATAACGCCCGTTTCGGTAATGGCATTCGTTCCGCAACGACATTCATTCCTATAACATAATATTCTCGCTGTTAATAAAAAAATTACGCTTTTATGTTATAACAACGGTATATCCCGGTTCAATTATCATCGTCAGGTGGCATAAAATGAAAAAAATCCCCGAATTAGCCGTTATCGTTCCCTGTTATAACGAAGAAGAAGCCTTGCCGCAAAGCATAAAGACTTTGTCTAGCGCCCTGAATAATTTGATTAAATCCGGATTAATCGGTGAGAACAGCCGTTTGGTCTTCGTTAACGACGGCTCAAAAGATTCGACATGGAAAATTATCGAAAACGCACACAAAAAATCACCGCTTGTTAAAGGCATTTCCCTCTCCCGCAATTTTGGACACCAGGAAGCGTTGCTCGCGGGATTGTATAATACCGATGCCGACATTTACATAACCATAGACGCCGACCTGCAGGACGACGTTTCCGCCATAAAGCAGATGATACAATGCTACGGCAAAGGTTGTGAAATAGTTTACGGCGTCAGAAACCGCCGCGACACCGACAGTTTTTTCAAACGCAGCACCGCCCTGTGGTTTTATAAACTGATGAAACTCCTCGGCGTCGAACTTGTCGCCAACCACGCGGATTTTCGGCTGTTAAGCCGCCGTGCCGTCGCAGCCATGGCTGAATTTAAAGAAAAGAATCTTTTTCTCCGCGCTATTGTGCCGTTAGTCGGTTTCAAATCCTGCTGCGTCTACTACGACCGCAAAAAACGTCAGGCCGGAACGACAAAATACCCTTTAAAAAAAATGCTTTTGTTCGCGCTGAAAGGCGTCTCCAGCTTTTCCGCCATGCCGTTGCATTTGATAACATTTTCCGGCATCGTCATTTCCGTCTTGAGTTTTATTCTCATGCTTTGGACGGTCTACGCTTATTTTTTAGGCTCGACAATCGTCGGCTGGGCTTCGCTGATGTCTGTCATAACCTTTTTCAGCGGCATTACCATCCTGTTTATGGGCATCATCGGCGAATACATTGCCAGCATTTTCGTTGAGGTTAAAAACCGCCCGACTTATATAATCGACCAGACCTTGGATTAAACCATGGAGAACGCCGCGCAGAAATCATACCTTTTTTTGCCATCCGGCATTTACGGACACATCTGGCTAAAGCTCTGGACTGCGACGTTACTGGTATTTTTGCCTTTTCTGTTCAATTTTCTCTGGGGCAATCACGACTGGGAATGGATACGCGAAGGTACGCCTTTGTTTAGCGGCGTATTTGAAGGAAGGTTTTCACAATTCATTCTTCAAAACTTTCTCTTTGAAGGGAGAATTCTTCCTGTCTTCAGCATAGCTGCAGCCTTTGCTTTCTATTCCGGCGCGGCAGTGCTGTTGTTCCGGCTTTGGAACCTGCCGCCCCAAAAGTGCATATATCTTCTGCCGGGGTTGTGTTTGGCATCTTCTCCGTACGTCATATCCTGGCTGTATTTCGCCTTTATCACCTTAAGTTCGCTGTCCTGGGTTCTCGTCATCGCCGCCGCATTTTACAATCTTGAAAATCTGCCCCGGACACATCATCCAAAACTCTCTTTTCTTGCCGCTGTTCTGTTGTTCGCTCTGGCTCTTGGCGGCTATCCTCCCGTCATCAACCTGATGGGCGTTGTCTTTTTCACTCTGGTTTTGCAATCCCTCTGTCTGCAAAGGCTTTCTGTTCCGACTCTTTTCCGTCACTTTATTCCGCACTGCATTGCCTTGCTTTCCGGTATCGCCATTTTTCTCTTTGCTCAGTATTTGCTGAAAAAATACCATTTGCAATATGATACGTACAACACCGCGGGTATCGGTTTCGCCGAGCTTCCGGACAAACTGCTGCTCTGCCTGCAGGCTGCCGTCGGACAGTTCTTCAAAACCGGCGGTTTTATCACCGCCCCCCACAAATACATCGGCCTCTGCCTGTTTCTCCTTGCCATCTTCCGCCTCTGGCTCCAACTTCCCAAACGCCCGGCAAACATCGCCCTGTTTTTTCTCTCTGTCGCCGGACTGCTTTTCGCCACCGTTTCCACATTGCTTGTTGCCCGGGACATTAACCAGGTGCTATACCAGCCGCGCATTGACTTTTTCGGCCTCCCTTTCATATATGCTTTCTCATCTGCAGTCTTGTTGGCATCGGACGACAGACTTATTCGCAACATAACCGCTTTTGCCCTGTCTGCCTTGATTGCCGGAAACGTTAACACCGCCGCAGCCGCCGCCAAAATGTGGTCGCAGGGATTTAAAGCCGAAATGTCCTTTGCCGAACGCGTTCTGACCCGGCTGGAAGATACCTCCGGCTTTTCCCCTTATCGCAAATACGCATTTGTACAAGGCGGAACGCTGGATTTCCGTAGCCGTTTTCTTATTCCCGGCGGCAATATTACAGCCGCAGACGGCTATACCGTAACCGCTCCCTATATACCATGGCATCTGCCGTCCAAAGCCTACCTTTTTTATTATCCGCATAATTTTGTAGCCGCAGATTTTGACGTATACTGGAGCTATGTTGACCCGGAACAAATATCCCTTACCCCCGGATTAATCTCTTACCTTCAAGATAAAGCCGCCCCCTGGCCGGACGCCGCCGCCGTCTACACATCTCCCCGGACTATTATCCTGACCGTCAGCCAAGACGGCGGGAAACGCTCCCGCCTCTGGCTGCAAAAAGAACTGTCTGGTGCCCCCGCCGCATCGTCTCAATCCCCAACACCAGCTTTATCGGCGCCCTCGGCACCTTCCACCGCAGCATCTCCCCGTTTTCCGGTATCCGTGCAGCCCCGACACTCTGCTTCCGTTCCCGGTTTGAACTTCCGTTCCCCCTAAAGCTCAAGAATTATCCTCATATCCGAAAATTTGCTTGTCAAAACAATCCGTTTCTCCTACAATTCCGCCATTAAGCAAAGGACAGAAGATGAACGAAACAGAAGATTGCGACCTTTCTCTCGGCGGAAACGTCTGGAACGTCGCCCAAACCGATGAACGTCGCACCGAGCAAATGTGCCGGCGATTGGAAATTTCGTCATCAATGGCGAAACTCCTTATTCTGCGCGGAATTACGGAAGATAACGCGCCGCTTTTTCTCAATCCGAAATTATCGACTTCCATGCCTGACCCCAGCGTTTTAAAAGATATGGATAAAGCCGCCGCCCGAATTGCCGAAGCAATAATCAATCATCAAAAAATCGGCATAATCGGAGACTACGATGTTGACGGGGCAACTTCCACATCCGTCCTGCGCCTGTTTTTGACCTACCTGGGAATTGAAACTGCCGTCCATATCCCCGAAAGGGAAGAAGGCTACGGCCCGAGTACGCTGGCTTTTCAGGAGTTTGCAGATTTTGGCGCCGGCCTTGTCATAACCGTTGACTGCGGCACTTCTGCTTTTGAAGTGCTTGACGCCGCCGCCGAAAAATTCGAAATTATCGTTCTGGATCACCACGAAGCCGAAACCCGCTTACCCAAGGTCTACGCCGTTGTCAATCCCAAACGCCTGGATGAAAACAATAATCACCCCGATTTGGCCTATATGGCAGCCGTCGGCGTCGTCTTTATGACCGTGGTGGCCATAAACCGGATTTTGCGCCAAAAAGGATTTTACACCGCCGCCCTGCCCGAACCTAACCTGATGCAATGGCTGGATTTGGTCGCGCTCGGCACCGTTTGCGACGTCGTTACGCTGTTGGGCATAAACCGCTCGTTTGTAACGCAGGGGCTCAAAATTATGTCCTCGCGCCAAAACCTCGGACTAAGAACACTTGCCGACGCTGCCAACATCAGCGAAAAGCCGGACGCCTACCATCTGGGATTTGTGCTCGGTCCCCGTATCAATGCCGGCGGGCGTGTCGGCAAAGCAAGCATCGGCAGCCGGCTTCTCTGCTCCGTCAACCCGATGGAAGCCAAACAATTGGCCGACGAACTCAACGGTTTTAATCAGGAACGTAAAGATATCGAGGGCTTTGTTTTAGAGCAGTCCATAGAAATGCTGGAAGGTACGCCGCAAAGCTGGCCTATGGCTTTTGTTTACAACAAAGGCTGGCACCAGGGCGTCATCGGCATCGTTGCCGGCAAGCTAAAGGAACGTTACAATCTGCCCGCTTTTGTCATGAGCATTGAAGACGACGAAGTCAAAGGCTCCGCCCGGTCAATTCCCGGCGTAGATTTGGGAGCGCTGATTATCGCCGCCAAAGAAAAAGGCGTCCTGACCAAAGGCGGCGGGCACACGATGGCTGCCGGCTTCTCCCTGATCGAAGCGCAAATTCCCGCCTTTCGCACATTTGCCGGCGAATATATTGCCCGCAGCCTGAACAATACCCGGCCGCACCCCGTCATTAACATCGACCTGAGCCTCAGCCTCCCTGCCGCCAATGCCGGATTATGCAGCGAGCTGGAACGGCTGAAGCCTTTCGGTACCGGCAACCCCGAACCTCTTCTCCTGCTGCGCGGCGTATATTTTCAACGCCCCTGCATCATCGGCGCCGGACATGTTAAATGCGAATTGGTTACCATATCCGGAGAAAAACTCCCCGCCATCGCTTTCCGTATTGCCGACAGCGAAATCGGCAAAGAAATATTAAGCCGCCGCCATGACTGCTATGACGTCGTCGGCAATCTGCGTTTTAACCGCTGGAACAACTCTGTTTCGCTCCAGTTTATCCTGACGGATATTAAAAAGTCAAAATGAGGTCAAAATGAAAAAAGCCCAAATCAGAAAACTGCGCCAAACCGTTAAAAACCGGCAGAAGAAACCCGGCTTTTTCGGCTATGTCATTTCCAAACTGAAAACCTACCTGTTTACGGGCATTCTGGTAACCATGCCCGTAACAATCACCTTTTACATGGCTTACGAATTGTTCGTCTGGATGGACAAATGGACGCGCTCGCTGATTCCGCCGCAGGTTGCCGCCCACGAGTTTGTCCCTTATATTCCCGGCATCGGCGTTGTAATGCTGATTGTTGTGCTCATTCTTATCGGCATGTTCACCACCGGTTTTATCGGCAGGTTTTTCGTCCGTCTCGGCGACTTCATTGTTTCTAAAATGCCGCTTATTTCCAGCATTTATTCGCTGTTGAAACAACTGTTTGAAACGGTATTTTCGCAAAAATCAAAATCCTTTAAGGAAGCCGTCCTTCTGGAATACCCGCGCAAAGGCATCTGGATTATCGGCTTTCTGGCCGGCGAAACGACCGGTGAGCTGGCACATAAGCTGCACAGCCGGAAAATGCTGAGCATATTCGTCCCCACCACGCCGAACCCGACTTCCGGTTTTCTCATAATCGTTCCGTCCGAAGATGTCATTAAATTGAAAATGAGCGTTGAAGACGCGCTTAAATACGTCGTTTCCTGCGGTATCGTCGTTCCTGAAGAAGAAAAAGAAAAACTGCCGCGCAAAAACGGTTAAAACACGGCTTAAATGACACCAATCCCCGCAATCGCCCCGGCAAAAACGGTTGACAACCGTTTCCAGCGATTGACAAAGGCGGCGCCGGAGAGTTTAATCATAAACGAAAACAACAACTTTGTTGTTTTGTGTGGATTTAACCGACTTGTCCGACACCTGATAGGACTAAAAAGGAGAACTGATATGAACAAAACCGCCGAATATGTGTCTCTCGGACACCCGGATAAAATTGCCGACTATATTTCAAGCGCCTTGCTTGACGAATGTATAAAACAGGATTCCGGCGTACGTTACGCCGTAGAAATTATGGTAAAAAACAATCATATAATCCTGGGCGGCGAAATCTCGGGCAATATTGATTTGCACAACCTGCCGGACTACGTCAGGCAGGCTTTGCGCGACATCGGCTATGATGAAGAATACAGCCAGATATGGCAGCAAAACGCAATTGATATCAACCGGATTGAAATCACCAACCTTATCAGCGCCCAATCCTGCGAGATAGGCAGGGCCGTGGAAGCCGATGGCTGGGGCGACCAGGGCGTTTTCGTCGGTTATGCCCAAAAAGGGGACGGGCTGATTAACCGCGAGCTTTATCTTGCCCGCAAGCTGAACTGCGCCCTGTATGAAAAAGCCCGGGTTTCCGACAACCTCGGACTGGACATCAAAACGCAGATAACTCTTAATACCGAGGGAAAAATCCTTACCGCCGTTGCCGCCATCCCGATGCGCAAACCCGAAAATCTGTTCAATTTTATTGCCGAAACGTTGGAACAAGTGCCTGAAAACCTTATTGTCAACGGAACCGGCACCTACATTTGCCATTCGTCCGTTGCCGACTGCGGCATAACCGGACGCAAACTTGCCTGTGATTTTTATTCGGTAGCCTGCCCGATAGGCGGCGGTTCGCCATGGACCAAAGACCCCAGCAAAGCGGACCTGACCCTCAATCTGTATGCCCGCAAGCTGGCCATACAATATCTTGAAGATAATGACGAATGTTTTGTTTATCTGTCCTCCTGCATCGGTAAATCCCGTTTGCCAAGCGCCGTCGTCAAAACTCGGCGCAACGGCAATGAAAAAATTTTCGACATTTGCCCGGATTGCAGCCCGCAGATTCTGATTAATGAATTACGGCTCAGACGCCCCATATACAAAAAGCTCTGCCGTCACGGATTAATGGCTTATTTTGACGACAACGGAAACCCCGCTTTTTAACTATATACAAAAAAGGAGCTGCACAAGGCAGCTCCTTTCTTTTTTAACCAAGTTACTACTTCTTTTTTCCTTTGTTGTCAGCTTCGGGCTTTTGAACACCGGCATTGGAAGATGCACCGGTAATCGGCTTATCTGCTGCATCGTTTCCGGCATTGCAGATTTTGCCAAGAAGCTGCTGTCCAAGTTCGGTTCCGGCAAAGGCTTCAAGCATAGAGTTCATTGCTTGTCCTCCTTTGGCGGAAAACAGCTGCATAACGGAACTTACGCCCTCTTGCACATTGCTTCCCGCATTGGCAATAATCTTGATATCGGCGTTTCCGAGATTCTTTGCCTGTTCGATTCCGACGGCCTGTAAAGCATCGACTTTCTTAATTTCAATAAGATAAGTCTGATACCCTTGATTGTTTCCAATCTCGTGAGCCAGCGTAATCTGCGGCGCAACTTCGGCCTGTCCGAGTTTTTCCTTTGCCAAGGCTTCTGCAGCACCTTTGGCCTCAATACCCAAAGCCTCGTTTTTAGCTTTGACCAAATCGGCCTCGGCATCTTTCGTTTTTTGGATAAAGGCAGCACCGGCATCATGCTCGGCAACAAGCTTGTTTTGTGCAGCAACCAACACATCGGCTTCAGCTTCAATCCGCTGTTTTTCCTTACCGGCTTCAGCGTCAATGACAACTTTCTTCTTATCAATTTCCGCCTGACGGGTAGTCCCGACTTCAACAACAAGCATTTCTTTTTCTTTGGTCAGCTTTTCCTGATCTTTCACTTCCTGCTTGGATTTTTCGTCCGCGATGCCGACCGCTTGTTCGCGTTCAGCCCTGCGTTTGCCAACCTTTTCCTCTTTCTCTTCCTTCTTCAGGGCAATTTCCTGTTCGGATAAGATTTCGGCTTCTTCCGCCTCTTGTCTGTTTTTAGCCACTTCCTTGCGCGATTCCATGTCGATAAAAGATTTTTTCTTTTCCATAATATTGGAAATAACCTTCTCTCCCATTTTGTCACGCACATCCATCAGCTCAATGCTCTTGACCGGTACGATACCCCACTCCTTAAGGTTGTCATTTACTTCTTTGGTAAATTCCTCCCCGTAAACGGAACGTTGGGTCATAATCTTTTCCAGCGTATCATTCGCCAAAATAGAACGCACGGCACTCTGTACAATACTTGTCAGATGTTCCTGCAAGGTATCATTGTCTGAAATACGCGAAGCCGCCTGACGATAATCGGCAATACGGAAAAACGCCGTAACATCTACCACAAACGGCAGCTTATCCTTATCGTACGCTTCATACCCGTCCAAATCTACCGAAAAGTTATGCAGCGGCAAAATCTGTACCTCCACACCCCAAACCGGGACCCATGACGGAATTTGATAATAGACATTTCCGGCCGTCTCGTCTGCCCGGGAAATTCCTCCGCCGGCATTGCTTCCAGCACCAGAATCTATCGGCTTGATGCTGCCGTAGATTTCCGTTACCTTGCTGCGCCGGACGACATGAACTTCCGAAGGTTTGACAACTCTTCTCAGAGACAAAATCCATCTCACTAAAAGAACCAACACTACAACCACGATGGCAACGCCAATCCATGGAAGATAATTCATAACTTGTTCCATAAAACCTAAAAATTTAAAGTAAATAAAAATAAAATTATCATTGTTCTGTTACATGATTTTTTTATTTTTGTCAAGAGGTTTGTCAAAAAAAATAAAACCTCACGTTTTTTTCGGAATTTTCCCCGAAACGGTTTCATTTTTTCCAACTGTTTTGCAGCAACGGCTAAGTTCTTTAAAAATTTTAAAAAAATCGCATTTTTTAGCCGTTTCTCTATTGCTTCCGTCAAAACGCCTCCCTATATAAGGTAACAGAAAGATTTCATAACGTAAAAAAGGATATTGGATATGAGCAATAAAGTATTGGGTATTGACTTGGGTACGACAAACTCCTGTTTTGCCATCATGGAAGGCGGCGAACCGAAAGTACTTGAGAATTCCGAAGGCGCAAGAACAACGCCGTCTATGGTTGCGTTTACGGATACGGAAACGCTGGTCGGCTATCCGGCAAAGCGTCAGGCCGTTACCAACCCGGAAAATACGCTGTTTGCAATTAAGCGTTTGATTGGACGTCGTTTTGACTCGCCTGAAGTCGCCAAAGACAAAGAACTGGTTCCGTTCAAAATTATTGCCGGTGACAATGGCGACGCCTGGGTAGAAGCCAAGGGCAAAAAATATGCCCCGTCGCAAATTTCGGCAATCGTCTTGCAGAAGATTAAGGAATATGCCGAAAGCTACCTCGGTGAAAAGATTGAAAAAGCCGTCATTACCGTTCCTGCATACTTTAACGATTCGCAGCGTCAGGCGACCAAGGACGCCGGCAAGATTGCAGGCCTTGACGTCCTGCGTATCATCAACGAACCGACTGCGGCAGCGCTTGCCTATGGTATGGACAAGAAGGCCTCCGGCACCATTGCGGTTTATGACCTGGGCGGCGGTACGTTTGATATTTCCATTTTGGAAATCGGCGACGGCGTATTCGAAGTAAAATCAACAAACGGCGATACTTTCCTCGGCGGTGAAGATTTTGACCAGCGTCTGGTAAATTATCTGGCCGACGAATTCAAAAAAGAAAACAACATTGACCTGAAGGCTGACCGTCTGGCTCTGCAACGCCTGAAAGAAGCTGCTGAAAAAGCCAAAATTGAATTGTCTTCAACAACGCAAACCGAAATCAACCTGCCGTTCATTACCGCGGATATGAGCACCGGTACTCCGATTCCGAAGCACCTGAATATGAAATTGACCCGTGCCAAACTGGAATCCATTGTTGACGACCTGATTGAAAAGACCGTTGAGCCCTGCAAAAAAGCTATGGCCGACGCCGGTGTCAAACCGTCCGACATCAGCGAAGTCATTCTGGTCGGCGGTATGACCCGTATGCCGAAAGTACAGGAAAAAGTAAAGGAAATCTTCGGCAAAGAACCGCACAAAGGCGTTAACCCGGACGAAGTTGTTGCCGTCGGTGCTGCTATTCAGGGCGGCGTTTTGATGGGCGATGTCAAAGACGTTCTGTTGCTCGACGTTACCCCGCTGTCGCTGGGTATTGAAACGCTGGGCGGAGTCTTCACCCGCTTGATTGACCGCAACACGACGATTCCGACCCGCAAATCGCAGGTATTCTCCACCGCCGAAGACGGACAGACAGCCGTAACTATTCGCGTCTTCCAGGGTGAACGCGAAATGGCTGCCGACAACAAGCTGCTGGGTCAGTTCGACTTGGTCGGCATTCCGCCGGCACCGCGCGGCATGCCGCAGATTGAGGTTACGTTTGATATTGATGCCAACGGCATCGTTAACGTTTCCGCCAAGGACAAGGCAACCAACAAGGAACAGGCTATCCGTATTCAGGCTTCCGGCGGTTTGTCCGATGCCGATATCGAAAAGATGGTCAAAGACGCCGAAGCCAACGCCGAAGCCGACAAAAAGAAAAAAGAGTTGATTGAAGCCAAGAATCAGGCCGAAAGCCTCATCCATACAACGGAAAAGACTTTGAAAGAAAACGCTGACAAAGTTTCCTCCGCTGACAAAGAGGCTATCGAATCTGCAATTACGGCACTAAAAGGCGTAATTGAAGGCGATGACGCCGCGGCGATTAAGGAAAAATCCGACGCGTTAATGCAGGCTTCCCTGAAACTGGGCGAAGCAATGTATAAAGCGCAGGGTGCGGCCGCCGGTGCCGGCAGTGCACAGGGAGCTGAACAGGGCGCGCCTGAAGCTGAACCTAAAAAAGACGACAACGTTGTTGACGCCGATTTTGAAGAAGTCAAATAGACAAACTTCAACCTCAAAAGCCGCAGGCATAAAATCTGCGGCTTTTTTTTATTCCCTTAACTTCGCTGTCTTGATAACGGCTTCATCGCCGTTGTACGGCCTCCGCCGCGCCCCCTACTCGCTCCGGTTCAACCGTGCAAACTCCTGTTTCTGTTCATCCGTCAGCATATTCCAGAATTCGCTGAAATACTTTTTTTCAATCTCAACAATCCGTTGTCTGCCGCTCTCAACCTCTTCCCAAATCGGCTGTACTTCAGCTTTAAGGTTCTCCTTCATCTCTCTCAGTTTCTGATTTTGTCCGGGAGTCAAACGCAACGCTTCCGCACTGATTTCCGCCGCCCCGGCGTTAAAACTCAGTCCCAGACAGACAACCGCTGCCAAAACAGGTATTTTTATCACTTCATATCTCCTTGAACATCAAAACTAAACGCTTATATTTGAAAAAAGTTCATACATAAAAAATGCTTAAATAAAGTCTATCTAATATAGCTCACATAATAGGAAACAACACGGTAAAATTCATCTAACAAGGATATATTAGCGCCATGCAAAAAAACTTCAACGGATATTTATTCGCCCTGTTTGCAATTTTCTTCTGGAGTTTCAACGTCATCTATTCCAAATATTTATCCGGTAAGCTCACTCCGTTTGAAATTTCGTTTATCCGCTGGCTGATACCCAGTCTGCTTTTTCTTCCATTTATCGGCAAAACTGTTTGGACATACCGCCGGAAATACCTTAAAATCTGGCCACTCATACTGGCTATGTCATTCACCGGTTTGGGTTTCCAAAACACTTTCGTATATTATGCCGGACACACGTCCAATGCGGTCGATATGGCATTAATCGGCGCCTCAAGCCCGATATTTCTGCTTATTTTCTCAGCTCTTCTCTTGCACAAGAAAATTACCTTTTTCCAGATTATCGGCATAATATGCGCATTAGCCGGTGTTGCCGCCGTCATCCTTGATGGCAGCTTTACCGATTTAAACAGGATAACCCTCACCACCGGCGATTTCTGGATGCTCTGCGCCGCCGTATCTTTTGCCGTCTACGCCATAGTTCAGAAAAAGATTCCGCCGGAGTTGCCGCCAATCGCCACGTTTACTCTGGCAATTTGTATTTCTACCATACTGTTTCTCCCGCTCGCAGCTTTTGATTTCACCCACGCCCCTCTCTCCCCTCTGACAAAAACCGACTTTCTGATTTTAATTGTTCTTGCCGTATTCAACTCCGGTATCGCCTACCTCTCCTGGAACAAAGCCCTCCGTCTTATCGGAACGGTCAAAACCGGAACCCTGTATTACCTGATGCCGGTATTTTCCACCATTGAAGCTTACGTTCTGTTAAATGAACAAATATATTCAAGCCAGATTTACGGAGCCGTTTTGGTTATCGCGGGAATTGTCATCAGCAACATTTCCCCTTCCTCCCGCGTAAATGCCGTCGCGCAGTCCGCTCCGTTTCAGTCCGCCCTCCCCAAAAAACGCCGCAGTCATAACATTTTCAAATGCGGACGATTATAAACATCGCTATTTTAACGCTTGCAAATCTCCCACAATCTTTTAACATAGACCTGCTGAACATTTAGGGAGATTTATAATGAAAATAACAGTTATCGGCACCGGATATGTCGGCCTCCCGACCGGTGTAGGCTTGGCCGAATTGGGCAACGAAGTCGTCTGCCTTGATATTGACGAAAAAAAAATCAATACGTTAAAATCCGGAAAAGTAACCATTTTTGAAGAAGGGCTGGAAGAACTTTTCCAAAAAAACACTGCCAACGGAAAAGTCCGGTTTTCGACGTCCTTTGCCGAAAGCATTCCCGCTGCGGATTTGGTTATTCTCGCCGTCGGCACCCCGCCAAACCCGATAACCAAAGAAGCGGACATGAAATACATCAAAGCCGCCGCCGAAGAACTCGCACATCACCTTCAGGGATATACGGTAATCGCAGTTAAGTCCACCGTCCCCGTCAATACCGGCGACGCTGTAGAAAGCATTATTCGCCGCGAAAACCCGACAGCCGAATTTGATGTAATTTCCCTGCCGGAATTTCTGCGTGAAGGCTTTGCCGTACACGACTTCTTCCATCCGGACCGGATTATCGTCGGCGCCAATTCCGAACGGGCCAAGAATCTCATTGCCGAGCTTTATGCCCCGTTTAAAGACAAATGCACTATTCTCTATGTGTCACGCCAGTCTTCCGAAACGATAAAATACGCTTCAAACGCCTTTCTCGCCATGAAAATCCAATACATCAACGAAATGGCGGATTTTTGCGAAACCTCGGGTGCCGACATTTATGAAGTCGCCCAAGGCATGGGGCTGGACAGCCGTATTGGTGCCAAGTTCCTCGTTCCCGGTCCCGGCTACGGCGGTTTCTGCTTCCCAAAGGATACAAACGCCATGGCCTATATGGGCAAATTCAACGGTGTTGACCTGTCGCTGATTGAAACCACCATAAAAAGCAACGAACGCCGCAAAATCAATATGGCCAAACGCATACTTGATATGGTCTCGGACAAGAAAAATCCGACGATTGCCGTCCTCGGCAGCGCTTTTAAGGGCGGAACCGACGACTGTCGGGAATCTCCCGCCTTGCAGATTATTGAAATTATGCTTGCGCACGATGTCAATATCAGGCTCTACGACCCTGAAGCTATGCCAAACACCAAAGCAATCCTCGGCAATATGGTAACCTACTGCAATTCAGCTTATGAAGCCATCGGCGGCGCCGATGCGCTCGCCGTCCTGACCGACTGGCAGGAATTTAAAGAGCTGAATTTGGAAAAGATTAAAATGTTGCTGACCCGTCCGCAAATTGCCGACTATCGCAATGTCTTTGACTGCCGGCTGGCCAAAGAACTCGGGTTTGAAATAAAAAGTCTCGGCCGCAGATTGTAATTTTAAATCCCCGTAATCAGCAAAAAGGCACCTAAAAGGTGCCTTTTCTGATGTTCAAAAGCAAATATGCCAACATTCCACTTCCGAGCGTTATCTCTTAACCTTCAGCCTTGTTCTCACATTTTCAGATATATTTCATAACATCGAACCCGTAGCGAAATTCACCATAAAAATCAATATGCTTCATTAATCAGTTTCAATTCTTCCTCAGACATCAAAACCGGATCTTTGCCATGATTAAGGCTATATCCTTTAATTGCCTCATCTTTATTAAACAGGACTTTCGCCATCAGCGTGCCGTCTTCGTTATACGCATCAAGCATACCGTGCTTTTTGCCTTTTTCATATGTAACTTCGCCCATCAGTTCGCCGCCCGGATAATACCTTTTGACTTTACCTTCTTTACGGTTATTGACATACGGGATTTCATACGACAGATTGCCGGCCGTATCATATACCAGCGTAAGCCCTTCCAAAATGCCGTTTGCATAATTCGCCGTAGACTTAACTTTGCCGTCTTCATAAAATTCCTTGTATTCGCCGTCAAGCACGTCTTTTACATAATTGCTCTCGGCAACAAGGCGGCCGTTTTTGTCATAATCCTTCTGCACCCCGTCTTTCTTTCCGTCTTTATAATTCGCTTCGGCTGAAAGTTTGCCGTCCTGGTCATAAAATTTGGCCGTTCCGTTGGCTACGGCATCAACATACGTCATCTCCATCTTGAGCCCGGATGTCTCATAATACTCTCGGCCGATGCCGTTGACTATTCCGTCCACATAAGGCATTTCCGTCTTAACCGCTCCGCTTTCAAAATACTCGGTTTCGGTTCCGTTTTTCAAATCATTTTGATAATTGGCCGCCAGTTTGACTTTGCCGTCAGGATAATAGGCTTTCGCGGCTCCGTCCCTGATGCTGTCTTTATAATTAACCGTCAGGTCCAGCGTCCCGTCTTCTTTATAAAAAGCGCCTTCCCCCTCAATTTTATCATCTTTATACGGAATAACCGCCGCCAGCTTGCCATCTTCGTAATAATTTTGCATATTGCCGTTTTTCCGGCCGAATTCATAAAGGATACGCGACTTCAAATTGCCGCTTTTGTAATAAACGTTCCTTTCGCCGACAATAATATCTCCGCTGTACCGCAACTCCTCGGCAACACTGCCGTCATAAAAATAAACCGTGGCAGCCCCCTCTTTCTTCCCGTCGGCATAAGCATAAACTTCCTTCAAACTGCCGTCTTCGTAATAAGATTTAGCCGAACCGCTGCGAACATCAGCATCATACGATATCCTTTCTTTGACATTGCCGTTCTCAAAAAAAGTCCGCATCACGCCGTTTATCTTTCCGTTCCGGTACGGAATTTTCTCTTTCAGACGCCCGTCTTCATAATATACCAGGGCAATCCCTTCCGCTTTGCCGTCAACAAACGGCATATCCGCTTCTTTTACGCCTTTCTCGTTATATAGGGAACCTACGCCGTTTAATATCCCGTTCACATAAGGCATCAGGCTTTTGCGAATATTGTTTTCATAAAAAACTTCGTACGTTCCGGTTACCGGGTCGCCGTTAATATCATATAAAACGCCGTTCACCAGACGTGTATCGTCTTCCTTATACGTGTAACCGGCCAGAACCGGATTGGTTCCCAACAGCACAAAGCCCAACAACAAACAAAACGGCCGCAAATTCATGGAACATCCCCTGTTTAAACTTACTCTGGACAAAGTTTAAACCATAGCCAGACGTATAATCAAGGCAAAAAGATGTTTTGACCACATCATAAAAGGATAGAAACCTTAAATATTCCCCGTAGCAGTGCCGACAGTCTATTCCTCAGGCAGGATGCTGTCATTTTTGCTATCCTCTGGCTGCATCTTATATAAAACAAGCAAAACAACTGCCACTATTATAATAAATGTATGCCAGCCGGTCAGGCCAAATCCTGTCCCGACAAAGTATGACCCCAACTCCGTCACCGCGGCCGTCATCGCGCTCAGACGCATTAACCCGCCCATATCAAGCATTTCCGGCTTTTTCATCACCTTAAGAGCAACCCGGCCGAGAAGTGCCGCCAGCCATGTTTTCAAAAGCAGCGCCAAAAAGTACATCGCCACTAAAATCATAGCAGCAAAAGAAGAAACGTACCCGACAACTCCATCCATTATTTCGGCAAAATTTTCCTTGGTCAAAACGCCGTCCTGCTGCGACTGTAAATTCAACCGGCGGATTTGGTCTGTCGTAACGGCATAAACCGTATCGGTTGTAATGAACAAGCCCTGCGGTTCCGTCGGCACTGAAGAAACCTCATTTCTCGTATCCAGAACTACCGGAAACAAATCCTTTTTTTCTCCTTTGCCGCCAAAATCAAGCTCAATGCGTTTATACGCATTGGCAGGTTCGACGATTTTTCCGCCCTTGACCGTAATCGGCAGAAATTCATTCGCCACCAACACCACCTCAGGCCTTATTTCCGTATAGGCGCTTTTCAGCGAAATCATCAAAAACATCGTTGCCAAAACGGCAGAGGCCAACAGGAACAAAAGCCCGATGCCCTTTCCCCGCCTTATATACAATTTGATTTTTTCCATCTGGATACTCCTTAACGTCAACCTGTGCAGATTAAATACAACTTTTTATTTAAAGATACAAGCTCTAATTAAAATTTGTACTGCATACCTGCATCAATCAGCAAAGCGTCACTGCCTCCGGCTTCCTGTTCAATATTGCCGTAAAGCATGATATCTTTGTAATTATAGTTGACCCGTGCGGAAAAGACCGTCCTGTTGTCATCAGAAACATTACGGAGTTTATACTTGCCGTTAAGCCCGTTCAGCGAGATATCCGTTCCGTCATCCGGATCCATAAACTCGACATAATAAACGCCTCCGATTTGAATTCCCAGACGGCTGTCTTCGGAAAACTTGATTTCCTTGGTCAGATACGCGCCCAGCCCGCCTTCCAGCGACAGAGCGTTCCCGCTGTCGGAATGCAGGGCACCTTCGGCATTGCCCTCATCGTATCCGTCCTGATAAATGCCCAGGAAATTCAATTCTGCCAACGGTTCAAACGTAAACCCGTATCCCAGATTCATGCTGTGCCGGACTTCATTGCTCAAACCGTACTGGTATTCCGTAAAGTCGGAAGAAAATTTGCCCAGCGCTGTCAGGCGGTCATACGAACCGTCGGCATACCCCGCATACAGCTTGGAATACCAGCGGGTTCCGTTGCCGAAGTCATATCCCAGCGGCATCCAAAGGCCGAAAATATTGCTCTTGCGGCTGGAACCGTTGTCATAATCGCTTTTCAAATTGGCAATGCTCGCTCCCATTCCGTATACCAGCCCATTGCCTGCCTGCCCTTTCAGCATGCCGTATGCCGCATGAACCTCGCCGTCGCTGCCTTCCAGAGTTCCGTCGGAATCCGTCGAGATGTCAATATGTTTATAGCCGCCGATATAATTTTCATCAGGACGGTTAAACAGATTGTCGTTAAACTGCCTGCTCAGGCTCCGATAAACCAAAGCGTCTTCGCGGCGGAAATTCGGCAGCACGTCTTTGCCGAAAAGATTGTCCGATGCCCCCTGCAAATCCGCTTTCGTCCCTGCTTGTTTCAAACTGTCAAAAATAGCGCTTCCGTTTTCACCGGCATAATTGTTTTCCAAAAGCTCCGCCATTTCGCCGTCAGTTAAAAGTTCGTTAAAATCCTTCCGGTTCAGGACAACGTCATATCCGCCGTTCTCGTTCTTCTGCGAGTTCGCTTCAAACATCGCCGATTTAGACTTCAAATTCAAATCATTTATATTTTCCGCCTGCAGCGAACCGGACAAAACGTATTCATCGCCAAAACTGCCCATAACCGTTTTTTCCGAAACGCTCATGTCCCCGGACAACGCATCGGCAAAAAAGCGTCCGCCCTGCCCCAGAATTATCTCGCCGCCCATATCGTTCAAATCAACAGACGCCCTGTTGGTACCTTCTCCATAAATATCTACAGCGGAACCGTCTTCGACAATGGCGTCCGATGTGCCGTTAAAGCTGATGTTGCCCGTATTTTCAAGCGAAGCGCCTTTTTCCAGATAAATGCCCGTCCCTTTTTCAGCACCCGTAATTGTTATGTCGCCGCTGTTAATCACCTGCGCGCCGCTTTCGGCATAAATGCCGTACGCCGTCCCGCCTGTAGCACCATCGGGATTATGTACCGTTCCGTCTTCTGCATCGGTATGAGCCTGACGGTATATGTTGATTTTTCCGCGGTTAAGAATACTCGACCCGGCACCGCCGTATATGCCGACTGCCGTTCCGTCGCCCAGATTGTTAATATTGATTTCGCCCGTATTTTCAATGTGGCTCCTTTGCCCGCCGCGTAATCCGGTCGTCACGCCGCTGCCGGTATTAACCAGATTAATCACTGACTGGGCACCGTTATCCGAGTTATTGGCAATAATCGGCTGCTGTTCGCCCTCGGCTCCGTCATAAGCCTCCGGCGTATACATTCCGTAAACGTTTCCGTTGCCGTAATTGGCTATGTTTATCGTTCCCTTGGCCTTACCGTCGGGATTTCCCTCTTCGTCCTGTCCGCCGTAAGACATGGCGTTAAACAGCTGTTCTCCGCCATACATGCCATAAACATCGCCGTCTCCCTCATTTTTGATGTTGATTGTCCCTTCAACATTGTCTCCGCCGCCGGAAGCATAAGCATTAAACGCAAACCAGTTGGCAAGCTTTTGCCCCGTATCCGGCTGTCCTACGCCCGGAATATCGTCTTTGCTTATCATCATGCCGTAAACGTCGCCGTTTCCCTTGCTGTACAAATCAATCACGCCCGTAACATTATGCCCCAGAAACGCCGAAACCGCATTTGTTGCCGTCGAATATCCGCTGAGGCCGTATATGTTTCCGTCACCGCGTATAGTAATGGAACCGTATGCATTCCCGCCGTAATCAGCCCGTGCATTATAAGCGCGAACATCGCCGAATATGCCGAAAGTGCTGCCGCCGCCGGTATGCGTAATGTCAATATTGCCAATGGCCGTTCCCTGATAAAAAGCCCGCGCATTATACGCTTCTTTTAATTCCGTCACATCTTCTACCCTGGAAAATACGCCATAGACGGAACCGCTTCCCTCATCGGTAATAGTTATGTTTCCCGTTCCCTCCTTTTTAGGATTTTGTTTGCCTTCATATTCGCCGATAACATAAGAGTTATATACGTTGCCAAACCCGTAAACGCCGTATACGTTCCCATTGCCCTTATTCTTCAAAACAATCGACGCTTCGTCATCAGGATATTTGGGCGAAGAATACAGGTTAAATACGTCCTCTTCTTCCGAATAAATGCCGTATAAATCATCATCGTTTTCATTATCTACAACCACATCGCCGTCAGCAACGCACAAATTCCCCTGCAAATGGGTATTCGGCGGACAAACTATCGGCACGCACTGGCCGTCTACCATCTTCTGCCCCGTCGGGCACTCTCCGTCCACCACACATTCGTTGCCCACCAGATGGCTGCCTTCCGGACATTCTATCGGCCGGCATTCCCCATCCACAAATTCCTCTCCCGTACCGCAGGGATTTCCCCCGCCGGAAGAACTTCCTCCGTCGTCATCAGCCCACAAGGCCACCGCGGCGGCCGCTCCTGCTACCGCTGCCCCGGCTGCAACATATTTCATTGTATCGTCCGAACCGCCTGCAAACGCTGTCCGTCCTGAATTTGCGGCAACGGCATCATATCTTTGCGCCAAATCCGCCGCATTGTCGGCATTGACGCGCCGCATACAGCTGTGAGTTTCGTCCGCCCCCAAATTGCGTATCCGGCTGTAAGCCCTGTAATCATTATTATCAACGGCAAAACACAACGCCGTATAACCGTTGGGATTGACTGCGTCAATACTGTATCCTCTGCGCAAATAATTTTTAATTCCCGCAATATTGCCTGTTTTGGCATTCTGATACACATAGTCGGCAAAAGAAGCAGCCTCAGCGCTGCCGGCTGCACATAAAAACGCCGCTGCCAATAAACCCAAACCGAATATACGCGTACTTAGTCTCATATTTTTATACCTTATTGATAAAACCGTTGTCTTACACATTTTTTATAAAACCGCTCTTTTATGTTCTGCCTGCAAAAACGCTGTCTTGCAGGAAGTTTACATAACCGTTATTTTAATTATAAAGAAAAAATCATTAACATTCGGTTTACCAACACCAAAAATCCCGCCTCGCTTTCCATAAAAATATCCGCTTGCCAACTACCGTTGCGCACCACAAAAAACAGCCGGAAATTTTCCGGCTGTTTCTCTGTTCCGTTTGGCAGTGTGCCCGGTTGAAAACCGGCAACACCTGTCCTGCCCGGCTAGAAGCCCATAGCGCCAGCGCCACCCGGCATTCCGCCGTGCCCGCCGCAACTGCATTCCTTGGGTTCGGGGAGTTCCGTAACCATGGCTTCCGTCGTAATCAACAGGCTGGCAACCGAAGCCGCATCCTGCAACGCCGTCCTGACCACTTTGGTCGGGTCGACGATACCGGCCTTAATCATATCGGTATATTCGTCGGTCGCTGCATTATAACCGTAGTTGACATCCGTTCCTTCCAGCAGCTTACCGGCCACAACCGCGCCGTCAACGCCGGCATTTTCGGCAATCTGGCGGATAGGCGCCTGCAAAGCGCGGCGGATAATGTCTACGCCGACGCGCTGATCCTGATTGGACGGCTGAACCTTTTCCAAAGCCTTGGTCGCATACAGCAGAGCCGTACCGCCGCCGGCAACCACGCCTTCCTTGACCGCGGCGCGGGTCGCGTTCAACGCGTCGTCAATACGGTCTTTCTTTTCCTTAACCTCAACTTCGGACGAACCGCCGACTTTCAGCACGGCAACCCCGCCGGACAACTTGCCCAGACGTTCCTGCAGCTTTTCGCGATCATAATCGGAAGTCGTTTTTTCGATTTCTTTCTTAATCTGCGTCTTGCGCGCTTCAATCGCCGTCTTGTCGCCGGCGCCGTCAATAATCGTCGTATCGTCTTTAGTAACGACAACCCTCTTGGCCGTACCCAGCATATCAACTGTCGTATTCTCAAGCTTCATACCCAACTCTTCAGAAATAACCTGTCCGCCGGTCAGGATTGCCAGATCCTGCAAGATGGCCTTTCTTCTGTCGCCAAAGCCCGGAGCCTTGACCGCGCAGACTTTCAGGCCGCTTCTGATACGGTTGACAACCAATGTTGCCAAAGCTTCGCCGTCAATGTCTTCCGCCACGATAAGCAACGCGCGGCCAGACTGCAAAACCGCTTCCAGCACCGGCAGAATGGCCTGCAGGTTTGAAATTTTCTGGTCATAGAGCAAAACGTACGGCGCTTCGTATTCGGCCGTCATCTTGTCCGCGTCGGTTACGAAATACGGCGACAGATAACCGCGATCAAACTGCATACCCTCAACAACGTCCAGTTCGGTTTCCAACCCTTTGGCGTCTTCAACCGTAATCACGCCGTCATTGCCGACCTTTTCCATAGCGCGCGCCAGATATTCGCCGATGCTCGTATCGCCGTTGGCAGAAATCGTGCCGACCTGGGCAATTTCTTCCGAGGTTTTGATTTCTTTGGAGCGGGATTTGACGTCTTCAACCACGGCCTCAACCGCCATATCAATACCGCGCTTCAAATCCATTGGGTTCATCCCCGCAGCAACGGCCTTGCAGCCTTCTTTGATGATAGCTTCGGCCAGAACCGTCGCCGTCGTCGTACCGTCGCCGGCCTTGTCCGCCGTCTTCTGCGCAACTTCCTTGACCAGCTGGGCGCCCATATTTTCAAACTTGTCGCTCAAAACGACTTCTTTGGCGACCGAAACGCCGTCCTTGGTAATCTTCGGCGCACCGTAAGACTTGTCCAGCATAACGTTGCGCCCTTTCGGCCCCAGCGTTACCTTAACCGTTTTCGCCAACACTTCCACACCTTTGAGCATTTTTGCCCGTGCGTCCGTTCCGAATTTAATATCCTTTGCAGCCATAATTCAAAATCCTTTCCTTATCTTTCAATAATCGCCAAAATATCGCCTTCTTTGATAATCAGATGCGGCTCGCCGTCAATCTTGACTTCCGTTCCCGACCACTTGCTGAACAGAATATGGTCGCCGGCCTTGACGCTCATCGGCAGCGTTTTGCCGTCCGGGGTTCTCGGCCCCTCGCCCGCGGCGATAACAATGCCTTCGCTCGGCTTTTCCTTGGCTGTATCCGGCAGGATAATGCCGCCCGCCGTCTTGTTTTCTTCTTCAACACGCTTGATTAAAACGTTTTCACGTAAAGGCTTTACTTGCATTTACATCGCTCCTGTATAAGTTAGATTAAAACTAATACTTTAGTTAGTGTCTGCCTTTGCGAAAATCAAGCGCTCACACAAAAAAAGTATTATTTTTTGATATTTTTAAAAATGCCGTCAAAAATCTGCGCCGTCTTGTCCGCCGTAAACCGCTCCAGCGTGATTTGCCGCGCCCGCTGCGCCATTTCCGCCCGAACCTCCGGGTGCGCCAGATAATATTCCAGCTTTTCCTTAAAATCGTAATAGTCCTTATAGGTAGCCACGCTGTCGCCGTAAACCTCCTCAATCTCCGGCAGATAATCGGTCAGGACAAACCCGCCCGACGCGGTAACGTCATAAATCCGGTTGGAAACAAAACCGTAATAGAGCATATCTTCGCGATGGTCATTCAAAACAATCCCCGCATTGGCATAATAGCGGTACAAATCGTTGTTTTCTATAAAACTGCCTTTCAACACCTCTGGGCGCAGCGTTTTTTCCCAGAATTTCCCGAATACGCTCAAATCCGTCCCGGCCAGAACCGCGTAGTCAACGCTTTTCCGCCCGAACCCGCTGTGGTCCGAACCGACAAACAGCACCGGATAAGCCTTGTCGGCTTCTTTGTCCGCCGGCTTAAACCGTTCCGGATTGGTAAACTGCGGCACATAAACCGCCCGCGCGCCCGCCGGTTCGACCACTTCGCTGATAAACTTCTTTGAAGCGCTCGCCACAACGTCCGCCTCCCGCAAAATCTCCTGATGCAGACCTTCTACATAATAAAGGTACAAGACGCGTTTGCGCCCGTCATCGGGGTTATCCGCCTCCGGCAAATGCTCAAAATTATAGTATCCCTTAAAATAAAGCACATTCCCGGCGTCGCCTAATTTCAGGTCGTCATAATCCTCGCGGAACCGGTATTCCACCGTATAGCCGAGTTTTTCAAACCCTTTGCGCAGATCCTGTGCCAAAAAGAAATCGCCGTCCTTTTTATAATAATACGGCGACGACGCCCGCTCCGACGACGGTAAAACAAACACGATTTTTGCCTCATTCAATCCGGCCAGCCAAAACCACGCCGCCGCACACGCCGCTGCCGCAATCCCGCCCAATACTGCAATTTTCTTCATCGGTCCGCCTCAAAATAAAAACGTCTCCCGCCTTCCGATATTTAATTGTTGACAAAAAAGCGCTTTTGTGCTATTTTTGCCGCATTAAACCGCCGAAACCGGCAGAAAGCGCGAAACTATTAAAGATATTACTGATGACTATTACCCGACTTATCTTAACAAATCTTAAAAAATGCCGCAGATTGTTCATTCTTTTTTGTCTGGCATTCTTCCTCACCTGTATCATCCTCCCGTTGGAAGGCTGGATTGTCAGCCGTCTCGTCGGCTGTTTTGAAATCGCGGACAAAATGCAGGCGTTGCAGAATTGCCTGATAATTATGCAAACGATTGTCGCCTACTACCTGTTGCGCGCCCTCATCAACGGCTTCTTCGCCACATACATCAAAGAAGCTTTTTCCCACACTTTTATTTCCTATCTGATAGCCGACATTTTCGCCAAAGTTCACGCCCACTCCGCCCGCTATTTTGACGAGGAGATGAGCGGCCGCATATCCGCCGCGGTAAACGGTTTCGCCCGCGGTCTGGTTTCTGCGTTTACGGACACCTGTTATATGCTGGTGCGCCCGCTCTGCACGCTGATTGTATCGTTTGCCATTATCGCCGCTTTCAGTCCGGCGTTAAGCCTTTCCCTGCTGGCGTTAAACATTCCGTACTTCTTTGCCGTTTATAAAGTCAACCGCCGCTTCTTCACCCTCAGTAACGACAAAACAAAAGCCGAAAACAAAGCCCGCGGCATACTGGTAGACAGCATTGCCAACGCCGGCCTTGTCAAATACTCCGGTTCATTCTTTACCGAACAGCTGTATTTCTACAAACATCTCAAAGAGGCCTACCGCCTGCATGCCGCGCAGGGAAAATACCAGACTTTTTCCCGTTTCGCCTTTCATGCCGCAGACACGGTATTCCTGAGCGTCAGCGTTCTTCTCATCCTCTTTTTTGCCAAACGCGACAATATCGCGCTTGACAATCTTTTCTATGTCTATACCACGCTTTCCGGTATGGTAATCTCAATTATGCTGATTAACAATTTCAGCCAGTTCTGCGCCGACCTGTTCGGCGGCCTGAAAGCCAATTTTGACGTCATAAATCTCCCGCCGGACATTTCCGAAAAAGAAAACGCCAAAACCCTGCGCACGTCAAAAGCGTCAATCACGTTCCAAAACGTCAGTTTCTCCTATGTCAAAGGCCGCCCCGTATTCCAAAACCTTAATCTGAAGATAGAACCCGGACAGAAAATCGGCCTCGTCGGACATTCAGGCTCCGGCAAATCCACCCTCGTCAACCTGCTCCTGCGCTCCTATGACGTTACCAACGGCAAAATCCTCATTAACCATAACGACATCAGGGATTTGACGCTCCGTTCCCTGCATCGGAACATCGCCGTCGTTCCGCAGGATACGTCGCTGCTCAACCGTTCCATAACCGAAAACCTGCGCATCGCCAGTCCCAGAGCCTCAATGGAACAAATCCGCGCTGCCGCCCGCCTCGCCTGCATTCACGATACGATTATGAAACTTCCCCAGGGATACGACAGCATCGTCGGCGAACGCGGCGTTTTGCTTTCCGGCGGCGAGAGGCAACGTATTGCGATTGCCCGCGCCATTTTGCAAAACGCGCCCGTGCTCATTCTGGACGAAGCAACCTCCGCGCTTGACAGCCAGTCTGAATCCCTGATTGAAAAAGCCCTGCAAAACCTGATTAAGGATAAAACCGTCATCGCCGTCGCCCACCGCCTTTCCACCTTGCGCCACATGAACCGGATTATCGTTCTTGATAACGGGAAAATCGCCGAAGACGGCTCTCCCGCCGAACTCCTCAGCCGCCCGAACGGCATCTTCCGCAAACTCTGCCAAATGCAAAACAACGGCTACCTGACTTATGGAGAAAACCAATGACCGCCGCCAAATTCATCTTCCGCAGCCTGTGGAAAATAAAATACTATACGCTTGCCACTTACGGGCTTTTTGCCCTTTCCCGCGTTCTCATTTATCTGGACAATTACTGCATCGCCGCCTTGTTCGGATATATCGGCACGCACCCCGGGCAGGCGTTTTCTTCTGCCGCCCTGTCCTGGCTTGCCGTCTACGCCGCGCTCCATTTTGGCTCAAACATTGCCGACGGCGTTCGCACCTTTTTTGAATACCGTATGGATATCCGGCTCAAAAAAAATCTCCTTGTCAGCCTGTTCCGGCAAACGCACAAACATTCCCCCGCTTATTTTGCCGCCGAAATGTCCGGAACCGTATCCGATAAAATCCTCAGTCTGGAAAACAGCACGCGCGATATTGTTTGGAGATTCAAAGGTTTTCTGGAAGGTGTCATCGTGCCCTATGCCGTGGCTTTCCCGATTCTGTTTCAGATTAACGGCGGGCTGGCGCTCACTCTGCTCGTTTTCTGCATCGCCGTATCAATTATAGACTACACCCATTGCCGAAAACTCAAACCGGTTTCCCGCGACGCCGCCAGGCTTGAATCCGCCGTTTCCGGAATTATGGTGGACAGCATAGCCAACGCCCGCCTGGTCAAAAACTGCGCTGCCTTTCCGCACGAACGCGTCTGCCTCGCCAAAGCCGTCAATAAATGGGTTCGCAGCTGCATTCAAAGGGGAAAGGAAATAGGCATCTCCCACAGCTATAATATCACGATAGCGCTGGCGCTCCGGCTGACCTCCCTGTCAATCCTTATCTATTACTGGCAGATAAAAGATTTGAATCTGACCCAGACGCTGATTACCCTGACTTATATCAATCTGTTGCACACCCCCTGTGAAATGTTCGGAGATAACGTTATCCGGTTCCAAAAACAACTTGGCGCTGTAGAAGACGCGCTCAGCCTCCTGTACAAACCGCTTGAAATAACCGACGCCCCAAACGCCCGCCGGCTTGTCCTCAAACGCTTTCCTGCGGACAAATCCGACACTGCCGCTCCTGCCGCAAACGTTCCCCTCTCCGCACCCAGTACCTCCGTCCCAACCACAAACACTCCCCTCTCCGCACCCGGTACCGCCGCTCCTGCAACAAACACTCCCCTCTCCGCATCCGATGCCGCCGTCCCGGCCACCACCCCCACACTCCGGCCTATGCCTCCTTCCATATCTTTCCAAAACGCCGCTTTCTCCTACACGCCGGACAAACCGCTATTCTCCAATCTGAACCTGAACATTGCCGCCGGAGAAAAAATCGGTATCGTCGGCCTTTCCGGCGCCGGAAAATCAACCCTCGTCAACCTGCTGCTCCGCGCCTATGATTTGCAAAGCGGCAAAATTCTCATTGCCGGACAGGACATCGCCGGCGTAACCTTGTTCTCACTGCATCAAAACATTTCCCTCATCGCGCAGGAACCGGCTTTGTTTAACCGTTCAATCTCGGAAAACATCCGTTTCGCCCGCCCCAAAGCCACTGATGAAGAAGTCCGCGCCGCCGCCCGGCTCGCCTGTATTCACGACACGATTATGAAACTTCCCCAGGGATACGACAGCATTGTCGGCGAACGCGGCGTCAAGCTTTCCGGCGGCGAACGCCAGCGCATAGCCATAGCCGCAGCGCTCCTTAAAAATGCGCCGGTTCTCATTCTGGACGAAGCCACCTCGGCGCTTGACAGCGAATCTGAAACCGCAATTCAGCAGGCTTTACAGAATATTATGCAGCACAAAACCGTCATCGCCGTCGCCCACCGCCTCTCCACCCTGCGCCGTATGGACCGGATTATCGTTCTGGACAACGGCATCGTCGTTGAAGACGGAACCCCGCAAAAACTCCTCAAAAACAAAAGCGGCCTTTTCCGCCGCCTTTACAATCTGCAAACGTCAGGTGCATTTTCCGCATAAACGCAAAATCACGTCTCTTGCCCCCAAACGCGGCCATTCAGTGAAAAATCACATCTCCGCCCCGCCTTTGACCGGAACGGCCGGTACCGGCTGCAAAGGCCGGCGTTCTTTTTTCTCCGGCAACGTTTTTCCTGCCTTGGCACGCTCGCTCTTAATCGCATTTTTGCGCACGCCGACATACGCCCGTTTATGCGCTTCCAACAGCTTGCGTTTCTCCGCCCGCTCCGCATCGCTCAAAACTCTGCCGTCGGCTTCCTGATTCAAAAGTTCCGCCGCCTCTTTCTTCGGATTGATGCCGTTGACGCTGACATTATACAACTGTCGCTTCGTCTTAATGTCGTCTTTGGTCAGGAACGAACGCAGAAACTCATTTGATTTTATCAAATCCTGCGGCTTCCCGTCCGCTGAGATTTCCCCTTTTTCCACCACGACCACCCGGTCGGAAAGGGCGACTTCCGCCGGATTATGCGTAACCATAATGACCGTTTTTTCCTTTGCCATCTCCTTAAGCGCTTTCATAACTTTCAGGCTGAGCTGCCCGTCAAGCCCCGTCGTCGGTTCGTCCATAATAACAATCGGCTTGTCCGTCAGAAAAGCGCGCGCCAAAGCCAGACGCTGCTGCTGCCCGCCCGAAAGTTTGGCGCCGTCTTGTCCGATTCTATGCGAGAGCCCGTCTTTAAACTTTTCAACATCCCTGTCAAAACCGGCTTTGCGGCAGGCTTCCATCAGCTCTTCTTCCGTCGCTCCGGGCTTAAAATATTTAAGGTTATATCCCACCGTATCGTCAAAAAAGTGAACTTTCTGGTCAACAAACGTTATCTGCGCGTTCAACTCCCGGTCGGAAAGTTCGCGTATTTCCTTGTCGCCGATAAATATTTTCCCCTCCTGCACGTCATAATCATGCCGTATCAGGCTCATCAGCGTTGATTTTCCGTTGCCGGAAGTTCCGACCACTGCCGTCAAACCGCCTTTGTCAAATTCAACGCTCATATTTTTGAGGACATTCTCCGTCCGCCTGATTTCACCGTCTCTGTCCATTGCCTCAACCAGGCTCATATCCGTAACGTCCTTAATCAGCGGATACGCAAAACTGACATTCTGCACGCTGATTTTGGTATCTCGTTCCGACAGTTTTTCATTGCCTGTAACGCGTTCCAGTTCCTTCGGCGTAATCAGCTTTTTGGAAGCGTCAATCAAGCGGTGCGTTCCGGCCTGCATTTCGTTCCACAACTCTGAAAGCATACTGCCCGACATCATCATTTGCCAAGATGCCGAGCTGATAAGGGCAAACCGCCCGATATCCCCGGTCTTAACCACATCGGCAAACGCCGCCGCCATAATCAGCCCCTCCATTCCGATACTGATTGCCGTCTGCATTTTCAGATACGCCTTGCTCTTTTCATAAGTGATTTTCTGCGTAATCCCCGATGAATGGTCAAGCCTGCTGCGCATCAGCCGCGTTTCCTCCTCAACCCGGTTCGTATCCTGAACCAGCGGCGTATTTTTTATTGAATCGCTGTTATCTTTCCTGATACGGTTGCCAAACGAACGCATTTTGCTGTTTAATTTCCGGTAAGCGTTATTCATAAACCCGCCGAATTCCGCAGTCACCGCCGTTACGCCGAGAACGCCCGCCGCCAGCATCGGATCCACGGCCAACAGGCTGGCGGAGCTGATACCGAATATGACGGCTTTTGACAAACACTCAACCGACGTATTCAAAAGCGTATTCTTCGCCGAAGCAATTTCCCCGGTAATCCCGCCTAACGCCGCCGGAGCATTGTCTTTAAAATACGGACGCGGTTTATGCAAAATATCTTCATAAATGGAACTCGACGCGGCATTGGCGTGCGTATCGTTCAAAACAATTGACGCCATTTTTGCCTTAAACCGGCAAAAGTTAGACAGCCTTTTGCGGGTAATCTCCAAAATCGCAGCGCCAAAAAACTTTGCCGCCGCGCCGCCCGCACCATTGACAAGTCCCGGCAGCGAACCGAACAGCAAGTTCTGACAATAAGGGTTTAACCCGGCAAAAACCGACTCTCCCATCTTAAATCCGACAGACTTCTTGAAATCCTTTCCGGTTTTGTGCCAGGCTTCCTGAAAAACGCCCCATACCGTTTTAAGCGTTCCCTGTTCTTTGGCCTTCCCTTCCGCACCACTCAAAATGCCGCCGCCGTCTCCATCTGTCCTGTTCCCGGACTCTTTAGTTTTTTTCAGTTCCAGTACTGCTTTGCGCGCTTGTCCGGCCAGTTCCAGCAGCCGTTTCCGTTCATACTCCGCAAAATTGGGAATTTTATTGTCTTTTTCTTTCGCCATTGCCAAATCTCCGTTTTCCCATATGAAAATGATACCATAAAATTTGCACGGTGTCCAGCATAAATCTTTACGCCGAAAGCACGCCGTACCAGGCACTTCCCGGATTCAAAAACCGCACCGTGCCCATACAGCCCCGCCAATATTTACCATAGTTAATACGTTTTTTCGGGTCATATTTATCATAGTTAATACGGCTTTTTTTTCGGTTCATTGCTTGTTTACGGAGATAATACAAAAAAAACGGCGCCGACGCCGCAAAAATCACCAGTAAATCGGAGGCAGGGCAGTCATTCTGCCGACTGTCCCGTCGACAACGCCGGCACGCGAATTACGATAACCGCTGCGCAATGCCCGCTGCTCCACAAAATACATATCCGTTCCGCAATTATGGCCGAATGTGCTCTCTTTATACACACAGGGTCGGATTGACTGGTAATAAAACATACTGCGCCGCCTTAAATGCTTTGCATCTAATAAGTCTGACCTGTCTAACATATCTCCTCCTCTAGAATAAATTCTAAAAAAATTAACATATCTATTACATCTTATACTAAAAATTGAATAAATCAATAAATATTTTATTTAAAAGGAAAAATTACGAATTGCCTTTTCCCGACACACAAAAAAGGGACGACTTTCGTCATCCCTTATCATATACCGTTCCCGGTTCAGAATACATTACAGCGTACTCTCGCCGCCGACGCCACGTTCCGGTTCCTCGTCTTTTACAAAGCTTTTAAGAGAAAGTGCATTCTCTTTGATTTTGCTTTGTAAAATAGCCAGATACTGCTCACGGGTCAAACCCCACTTACGGGCATAAGCGCCGACCAGTTCATACAGGTTTCCCTTGTCTTCAACGTAGTTAAACTCCTTATTCAGCATATACAAAAACGTCATATCCGCAATTTTGTATTTGTCAATATAAAGAAGTTTATACTTCTGGCTGCGAAAATCCAGCGAAAACAGCACGCTTTCAGCCGCCGGGCACAGATGGTACTCTACGGCAGCAAAAGCATCTGCCCGAACTGCCGCAATCTGTGCTCTGGCTTCCATAATGTCAGCCGCGGCTTTTTGCAAAACCGGCGTCAACTCATTCAATCGTTGTACCGGAATCATATCACCGCTGGCCAGAACGGCAAGCGCATCCTTCGCCAGCTTTTCATCCCAGCCCGCAAACGGAAATTGATTCCGCAAAAACGTCGATGTGCCGCACTCGACCAATTTCTCACGAAGCTTTGTCCGATATGCCTCCTCACCGCAATTCATTAATATTTCAACATCATGCGCCAATTTGACATTATCAGCCATTAAGCCGAATAACTGGATGTAAGCCTCCGTTGACAGCAGTTCTTTCAACTGCGTCAAAAAAGACAGAATACAGCCGTAAACCCGTGCGTTACCCAACCGGCTGACACCGATTGATAACCACGCATAGGCATCCGCCCAGTCTTCCAACTGGCCTGATACTGCTGCCACACGCAGGTCTTTCACCTCATTATGGCCTCTCAGGTATTTGCGCCGCTGCGGAAACATCATACGAAAATACGGTGAAAAATCATCGTACCTGTAATAATTTTCCCGCACTTTGGCGTACAACTCCGAAAAGAACACCGCCATATACGGCATTAACTCCGAGATGTCTTCTCTGGCGTCAAAAGCCCGATTGAAAAAGTGCTCAAAACGCCCTTTTTCGATTTCGCTCAACTGTTGCGGAACAATCTTGCGCAGCTCCAACATAAACTTGGGCGCCCAGGAAGATTTCGCAGAAACCAGAGCCTCAGCCAATGCCCAGCGTTTGTCGTCAACGGAAGCGGCTTCATCCACCCTGACGCCAAGGACTTCCCACGGCATCAGAGAATCAAAAGCCGACGGCACAGCCTTAATCAACTCCACCGTTTCCAACCCGTATCGGTTCAGCAGACGAAGCATACCCGCCTTGTTTGGCGTATAATACTTCATCGCCTGCGCTACACGCTCAACATCCGCCGAGTCCACGATAGCTTCAAACTCCTGCTCAGTCCTGATTTCAGGCAGCAAACTGTAATTCCCCTTGAGAAGAAGAACCACCTTTGTTTCTGTCCACCATTCGCGTTCGCGGAGTTCATCCGTGTCAAACTTCAGTTTGTCAATCAGACGAAGCTGTTTTTCAACACTTCTGGGAAGATACAGCCTGACGTTCGGATTCCCTTTACAGGTAAAATGCCTTACTGCCCAACCCGGGAAAAAATTTCTCACAATTGCAGCAAACAGCTGCAAAAAAATGTTTGTTCTCATAAATAAAAAAAATTAAATTTTAAGAAATACATTAAGAAGATTTTCCCCTTAACGGCTCACCAAATTAAAGCGCCAAAACCCGAACCTTCCCCAAAGCAATGAGCTCTAAAGAACGGTATTCAAATCTATAGGAACAATAATATGGTAAACAAGAGAAGTATACCATATTTTTCACCTCTAGTCAACCCCGATTCGTTTAAAAGATTCTGCCGCTTTCGCAAACACCGTCAACATCGTCGGCTCCGTAAATCCCCGGTATCCCCCTCTCGCTTCCCCTGCCTCATCCCCGCCTTGCCGCTACTCCGCGCGTTTCAGGTAATCACCCAGATACGCCCGCCATTCCGGCGCCCGCACCTCGTCAAAAAACTCCTGTAAAAACATCACCATAAACTCGTGGCGCCGTTCCGCCTCGCATCTTCCTGCCACCGTCTGCATTGCTCCCTTAAGTTTCAGCAACTTATCGAAAAAATGGTTTACGGAATGGTTGCCAGAGCGGTTCTTGTCCTTATATTCCGCCGCCGTCAGGTTTTCTTTCGGAAATTCCCTCTCATTAAACAATTCCCGTCCCGTCGCCGCCGAATACATAACCGTCCGGCATACGCCGACCGCTCCCATCGCATCCAGCTTGTCCGCGTCGGAAACCACCGCCTGTTCAATCATCGTAAAACGCGGCTTGCTCCCCGATTTGGAAAAGCCGATTGCTTCTATAACCGCCAGAACCTTTTCCCGCACTTCGTCCGCCGCGCCGGCTTCCCGCAGAAAAAGCTCCGCCCTTGCTCCTCCGTTATGCAGCTTATAATCGTCAATGTCATGCAAAACCGCCGCCAACCGTACAACCTCAGCGTCAGCCTCCGGCGTTTCCGCCGCTATCTTCTCTGCATTGGCCAAAACCCGCCGGATATGCTCAAAATCATGTCCGGAATTATCGCCACTGTGGCATTCCCTTGCAAATGTTAAAGCCTTTTCCACAATCCCGGACATCTATTTTTACCTCCACAAACAATAACAACTTCAACCGAATTATATCGCCAATTTTTTACCCGAATTTACGCTGCCGCTTTTCCTCGTTACTGCAAAACCTTATGCAGATTTACCTCTAAAGCCTGATAACCGTTTCGCTCATAAAATCCGATAGCCCGCCGGTTAAAACAGAACACGCTCAACTCTATTGCTTCAACGCCCCTGTCTCGCAAAAAAACTTCCGCTTTTTTCAACAAAAGTGAACCAACTCCCTGCCCCCGGCACATCTCATCAACGCCGAAATTATAAATATAGCCGATTTTTGAATGTACATATCCTTTTCGCGGCGTTTCCTGCATAAAAAGGCAGATAAAGCCGCAAATTTTCCCCTCGCAAACCGCCTTAAGCAAAACCGTTTTGTCATCCGCCGCCATTTTGCGGACAATCTCCAGATGTTCCGCTTCCGTCGTCGGCTTAAAATAATCCGGCAATGCCTCGTCGTGCATTTTCCCGACCTGATACGACAGCCGCGCGATATCTCCCGCATCTTCCGCCGCTGCAATCAAAATTTCTACATTTTTATTCATTTCGTCAAATCTCCGCAAATCTGGGAGAGGTTTTGCGCCTCTCCCGCCCATATTAACCCCGCAGCGCCGCAATCAGCCGCCGCGGATTGACAATCACGCCGATACCGTCACGAAAATCGCCGGTCTCCAGCCCGACACGCCAGAATTCTTCCGCCGTCAAATCCGGCTTGACGCTCCGCGCCAGCACAAACAAACCGCATTCATAAGGCTTAAGCGAAAATCCCGGTGCCGAAAAACGATAGGCATCCAACCGGACAGAACCGGCAACCGTTCTTCCGCCACCCGGAAAACACAACGTATTCCTTGTCAGCTCCGGAAACTTTGCCATATCTAATTCATGCAACATAACCGTATAATCGTCAGGATTATCCAAATCTCCGTCTGCCTTGCAACATACCCGGCTTTCACGCCACAGCTCATTTCCGGCAAAATCCGGATGCCCGGAGTTAACCCAGATTTCCAAATCCGCTGCCCGTTTTATGGCTGTCCGCATCTCCGCCGCTCCGTCATCATTTTGAAACAACTCGCTCGTTATGCCCCACAAAATGCATACGACGTCAATGCCGTTTTTGCCCTCTTTCCGCCGTTCTTCGTGCAAATCACATATTTTTTCCAGAGCTTGCGCATAATACCGCTGCGTCCGCTGCTTGTTTTCCGTCTGCAAAGCTGAAAAATAATATATGTCTGCTTTCGGCACCACGCCGCACGTTTTCCCGGCCAATGCAGAAACAAGTTCCCCGCCAGCATTTCCATACCGTGATTCACCGGAATCCACCCGTTCATACCACTTCAAATTGTCATGATATTCCAAATGGTCACATAGCAAAAAACCATCAATCACCGCCGCAGCCCGATTTCTGCCGTCAATTCCCTGCTTATGCAGCGCCCTTATCCCCAAACCGGGATTTTTCCTTTTTTCCAAAAATTCCGCCGGTTCAAAACCTTCCGGCCTCTTGGCTGCTTCTTCCGGCCACAACGTATAGTCGTCATAATCCGCCCGCAAAACATTAAGCTTTGACAAATCATACTGCGACAAATCCATCGCATCCAAAGGCAAATACGGAGACGTTGAACCATTTGCATATATCCTTTGAAAATTGACCAAATCCACGCCTTCACGTTCCCGTCTCAACCCAACGGTACTTTTCCCGTCAGCAAACGGATACTTTGCCTCCTTGTGCCCGCTGATATAAAGCGACGTATGCAGTGTTTTATTTTTCGTCGCAGTCAAAGCTTTCGCCAACTGCCAGCGCTCTGCCTTGACCAGTTCGTTCCAACTGTCAAACCCGTACTCTTTGGCGACAACGTGCTGCATATTCATCAACGACAAATCGCGCCTATCGCCAAACACCCTTTCGCATCTGGCAATTGCCTCTTTTTCATTTTTCCGGAAATTTTTTAACAAAGATTTTGCTTCCACCCGGAAGACTTCAACATATTCGCTCATGGCAATTCCTTTCCGACAACTTACCTTATCGCCTGCCCGATGGGCTGAATAAGCCGTCTCAAGAAATCTATGTAAAAAAACATTATGGCAATGAATCCTTTGGCGGACATTCCGAGCGTTTGCCAAGCTCATAAGCAAAATATCAGGCCGACCTCGGCCTGTCAAGCAATTTCTTTACCAAGTTATTACCCGCCCTGCAAAAAAAACTTGCACAAAATTCAATACCCGGTAATATACAAACAGCAGATGGCAACATCTGCAAGTGCCGGAGACGGTGCGGGCTGTCGCAAGCCTCTAATACGATTCGGTGTTCAGGATATAACATCGTAAAATTACCAGCCTGAAATCGGCTGATAATTGATTATATCCCCGACTGCAAAAGGTCGGGGAGCTTTAGGATATGTCCAGAAGTCTCAGACTTTAAAAGCCTAGAGAATCATTTAATCGTATTTGATTTGCGAACTTCCCGGCCACCTCTCAGGTGGTTTTTCTGTATTCAGGACATTTAAAGCAAAAAGGGCTATTCGCATGAAAAAACACAACTGTATATTCCTCATCATAACTCTCTGTCTGCTTCCCGTTTTTTCCCGGCCTGCGGTTTCCGTTGAAAAAATTTCCGAAGACGATGTCATATCATGCTACACATTGATTCAGACTTTCCCCGAATGGCAAAAAGAAAAAATCAGCGACACCCTAATTCAACCTGCCCGTTCTCCCTATGCCTGCCCCCGGCTCCCCTATAAGATTTATGAGGGCCGGGCGTATAAATGGAAAAGAAGAAACGTCGTCGCCCAGACTTATCCGTACTTATGTGTCAAAGACCGGCAAAACCCCAACCGTTTCAGTTTTATTCTGCTGACAGAACGTAATGCTAAACTTCTTAATTCTTTCAGCTTGGGTGAAAACTTTTGCAGCCGGTTGAACACGCTGCTCAATATGCCACAATGGACTACTTTCGCCGAATAGGTCGTTTTCCCTCCCGCTCACACCTCCGCCGGCAACCGTCCCTCTTCCCAACAGCTATTGATATTTTACGCCCCAATCCCTCCCCCAAAGCGGCTATCGGCATTTTACTCTTCAAACGCCCCTATCTCTCCCCAAAAACAGCTACCGATATCCCACTCTCCAAACGTCAAAATCCCCTCAGAAACGCCCCCATAGACCTAAAAACCCATCTTCCTAAATTAACCTTCTCAAATTCATCTTCCAAACAACAGCCCCTACCACCACCCCATAAAAAAGGCAGGCCTCTCAGCCTGCCTTTGCTTTCTTTCATACCCGATTAGGCATTAACGGTAACTTTGCCGCCGGCTTTTTCAACCGCTGCAACAGCCGCCTTAGACGCAGAATCTACCGTAATATTGATAGATGCCGTCAACGCGCCTCTTGCCAACAGGCGAATACCGTCCAACTCTTTGGAAATCAGGTTGGAAGCAACCAAACTTTCCTTATTGATGTCATTGGCATTTAATTTGCCGGCATCAATAGCCTTCTGGATTGTATCCAGATTAATAACGGCAAAAGTCTTCGCGAACGGATTCTTAAAACCGCGTTTCGGCAATCTGCGGTAAATCGGCATCTGACCGCCTTCAAAACCGTGAATAGAAACGCCGGAACGAGATTTCTGACCTTTAACGCCGCGGCCGCCGGTTTTGCCCTTGCCGCTGCCGATGCCGCGACCAACGCGGATACGGCTCTTCGTGGCGCCTTCGTTATCTCTTAATTCATTCAGTTTCATTTTTATCACCTTTTCTTCAACTCAACTTAAAATCAAAAATTTCTTGTTCGGGATACCCCAACCTCAAACCGTCGGGGCTGGGCAGATTTACACCTGCCCGTTGCTGCCCCTGAACAATTATTCTTCAACTTTAATGAGGTGAGCTACCTTATTAATCATTCCTCTAACGGCCGGAGTATCTTCCAAAACGGAAGTTCTGCCGACTTTATTCAAGCCCAAACCTTTCAAAGTAGCAATCTGCTCTTTGCCGTGGCCGATGGAACTCTTTACCTGAGTAACCTTAACTGTCTTTTTATTAGCCATGATTAAGCCTCCTCTTTGTCCATCTTAACGTTAGAAGTATTTTCGCGACGGCTTACAATATCACCGACTTTCTTGCCGCGCTTCGCCGCAACCATACGCGGGCTGTTGATAGCCAGCAAAGCCGCAAACGTCGCTTTAATCATATTGTAAGGGTTGTTGGAACCGAGCGATTTTGCAACAACGTCCTGAACGCCCAGCACTTCAAATACTGCACGCATCGGGCCGCCGGCAATCACGCCGGTACCGGCAGGAGCTGTTCTCAAGACGACTTTTCCGGCGCCAAATCTGCCGCTGATGTCGTGATGCAGCGTTCTGCCTTCGCGAAGCGGAATGCGAACCATATTCTTTTTCGCTTCGTTTGTAGCCTTAACAATAGCTTCCGGAACTTCGGCTGCTTTGCCGGAACCAAAGCCGATGCGGCCTTTCTGGTCACCAACAACTACCAAAGCGGCAAAAGACATTGTGCGTCCGCCTTTAACGGTCTTGGCTACGCGGTTAACGAAAACCAGTTTCTCAACCAGTTCTTCTTTCTTGTCCGTCTTATTGTGACGATCTAAAGATTGTGCCATCATAACCTCCTAAAACTTCAATCCGGCTTCGCGGGCAGAATCCGCCAGAGCCTTCACCCGGCCATGATAAACATAACCGCCACGGTCAAACACAACTTCGCTGACGCCGTTTTTAACGGCGCGTTCAGCAACTACTTTGCCGACATACTGCGCAGCTTCAATATTTGAAGACTTCGCAATATTGTCTCTTACTTCCTTATCCAAGGTAGAAGCAGAAGCAACTGTAGCACCTTTTGCATCGTCAATAACCTGCGCATAAATATGCTTTCCGCTGCGAAATACAGACAGTCTCATCTTTCCATTCGCTGCGGCTTTCAAAGCCGTTCTAACACGGGCTTTTCTCTTCTCATATAATTTTCTTGGTGTATTCATTGCTTTACATCCTATTTCTTCTTGCCTTCTTTACGACGTACATATTCGCCGTCTACGCGAATGCCTTTTCCTTTATAAGGTTCAGGCTTTCTGTATTTGCGAATTTCAGCCGCAACCTGACCTACCAGCTGCTTGTCAACGCCGCTGACCTTAAGGGTCGTCTGGCTTTCGCAGACAATGGTAATGCCTTTCGGGGTTTCAAACGGTACATCGTGCGAAAAGCCCAGCGTCAGAACCAGATTCTTGCCGTCCATACGGGCTTTGTAACCAACGCCGTTCAGTTCAATGCTCTTGCTGTAGCCGGCGCTGACGCCTTTTACCAGAGAATTGATCTGGGCTCTGGTCGTGCCCCACAACGTCCGTGCCGTACGGCTCTGAGAGTGCGGCGTAACCACAATTTTACCATCGTTAATTTCTACATTTACATGAGAATCATCATAAGCAAAGCTTAATTCACCCAATTTTCCTTTAACGTTAACAACATTGCCGTTAACGGACGCGCTAACGCCTTCCGGGATAATTACGGGATATTTTCCAACTCTTGACATCCGCTATCTCCCTAGAAAACCTGGCACAAGATTTCGCCGCCGACGTTTGCTTTTCTGGCTTCGTTATCGCTCATAACGCCTTTCGGGGTTGAAACGATGGAAATGCCGAGGCCGTTGTAAACTCTAGGCAGGTCTCTTACACTGGAATATACGCGGCGTCCCGGAGTGGAAACGCGGTAAATTTCAGTAATAACACTTGTACCCTCATGATACTTTAATTGAATACGAAGTTCGTCAACGCCCGGACGTACATTGGCCTTTTCATAACCGGCAATGTAGCCTTCTCTTTTCAGAACTTCCAAAACATTTTCACGCAGGCGAGAGGCCGGTGATACAACATCACTTTTCTTCGCTCTTTGTGCGTTTCTAATGCGTGTGAGCATATCGCCCAAAGGATCAGTCATAGACATAATATCATCTCCTTACCAGCTTGATTTTACCAAACCAGGAATTTCGCCGAAGCTTGCCATCTGTCTCAATTCAACGCGGCTTACTCCGAACTTCCTGCTAACACTACGAGAGCGTCCCGTAATTCTGCAACGGTTTCTTACTCTGACCTTTGAAGAATTGCGCGGCAACGCTGCCAACTTCAAATTCGCCTGAAATCTTTCTTCTTCAGGAGCGTTTTTGTCATCGGCAATGGCCTTTAACTTGGAGCGGATGTTCGCATATTTCGCAACCATCTTCACTCTTTTCAAGTTTCTGTATACTGAACTTGTTTTTGACATAGTAAAATCTCCGCTTATTTCTTATATGGTAAGTTGAAAGATGTCAGAAGAAACTTGGCTTCTTCGTCCGTCTTGGCCGAAGTGCAGATAACAATATCCATACCTCTGACCTGTTCAACCTTTTCATAGTTAATTTCAGGGAAAATAATCTGCTCTTTAATGCCAAAAGCAAAGTTCCCTCTTCCGTCAAAGTTCTTTCCCGAAATGCCGTGAAAGTCTCTGATGCGCGGAAGGGCCATATTAACCAAGCGCTCAAGGAATTCATACATTCTGTCTGAACGCAGCGTAACCTTGCAGCCGATCGGCATGCCTTCTCTCAGCTTAAAGGTTGCGATTGATTTTCTGGCGGAAGTAACTACCGGTTTCTGACCGGCAATCATCGCCATTTCCTCAACGGCATTGTTCAGCTTTTTCTTGTCTGTAATGGCATCGCCGACGCCCATATTCAGAACAATCTTTGTCAACTTCGGAATCTCATGCGGGTTCTTGTAACCGAACTTTTCCACAAGAGCTTTCTTAATGACATCATTATATAATGTTTCAAAATTTGTCATCAAATTATCTCCTAATTATCGATTACTTCACCGGATTTCCGGGCAACACGCTTCTTAATGCCGTCAACAACCTTATAGCCAACCTTTGAGGGCTTGCCTTCAGCCGTTACGGCCGCTACGTTAGAAACCTGAATAGCCGCTTCTTTGGTAACAATACCGCCGGGGTTGGTCTGGCTCGGCTTCGTGTGTCTTTTAACCAGGTTGACGCCCTGAACGACAACTTTGCCTTCTTTCGGCATAGCCTTCAAGACTTCGCCGGTTTTGCCTTTGTCATCACCCGCAATAACGATTACTTTATCACCTTTTTTGATTTTCATTTTGCTCATTACAAAACCTCCGGCGCTAAAGAAATTATCTTCATAAATTTTTTCGCACGCAACTCTCTGGTAACCGGGCCAAAGATACGGGTGCCGATAGGCTCGCCGTCTTTGTTGACCAGAACCGCCGCATTGCTGTCAAAACGGATAACGCTTCCGTCCTTGCGTCTGATGTCGCTCGCCGTTCTGACGATAACCGCGCGCTGAACGTCGCCTTTCTTTACACGCCCTTTAGGCATTGCATCTTTTACGGAAACGATAATAATGTCACCGACTGAAGCATGCATTCTCTTGGAACCGCCAAGAACTTTAATGCACTGCACCTGACGTGCTCCAGAATTATCCGCAACATCTAGGTTGGTTTGCATCTGTATCATAATTCATTCCTTCCTAATTAGGCATTTTCATTATTACTGATTACAGTCCAAGTCTTGGTTTTGGAATAAGGTTTGGATTCAATAATCGAAACCTGATCCCCTTCTTTGAACTGGTTGTTTTCGTCATGAGCGGCAAACTTCTTGCTTCTCTTAACGATCTTCTTGTAAACAGGATGCATAACCTGACGCTCAACGCTGACAACGACGGTCTTATCCTGTTTGGCGCTTACAACAACGCCCTGAAGAATTCTTTTAGGCATCTGTTTTTCTCCTAACTATTCTTCTTACGCTCTGTTAAAAGCGTATTGATTTGAGCTACTTCTTTACGAACTTTAGAGATAGCCGACGGGTTCTGCAGCTGACCGGTAGCCTGCTGAATGCGCAAACTTAATTGCTCTTTCTTGCATTCTACGAGTCTTGCTTCGAGCTCGTCAACGCTCATAGCTCTCAAATCTTTAATTTTCACCATTATGCTTCTCCATTATCAGAATTCAAGCGTTTAACAAATTTGCTCTTAACGGGCAATTTTGCTGCACCCAGCGCAAATGCTCTGCGCGCGGTATCTTCGTCTACCTCGCCAATTTCAAACATAATGCGTCCGGGTTTAACTCTTGCTACCCAAAATTCAGGAGCACCTTTACCTTTACCCATACGAACCTCGGCAGGCTTGTCTGACACAGGAACATCCGGGAAAATTCTGATCCATAAACGGCCGGCTCTTTTCATTTCACGGGTGATAGCGCGGCGGGCAGCCTCAATCTGGCGTGCGGTAACGCGCTCCGGTGAAAGAGCTTTCAATCCGTATGAACCGAAACTCAATTCAGCACCGCCTTTGGCAACGCCGTGAATACGGCCTTTATGCTGCTTGCGGAACTTTACACGTTTTGGACTTAACATCTTAAAACCTCATTCTTACTTTTGTTCAGCCAATTTCTTGTCTTGTGCCATTGGATCGTGAGCCATAATCTCACCTTTGTAAATCCAAACCTTAACGCCGCAGGCACCATAAGTGGTGTGAGCAGTTGAAGTAGCATAGTCAATATCGGCGCGGAGAGTGTGCAAAGGCACTCTGCCTTCACGGTAATACTCGGTTCTTGCAATTTCGGCACCGCCGAGACGACCCGAACAGCAAACCTTGATACCTTCGGCACCCAGACGCAGGGCAGACTGCATAACTCTCTTCATTGCACGGCGGAAAGCAACGCGTCTTTCCAGCTGCTGCGCAACGGAATCTGCAACCAGCTGTGCATCCAGTTCCGGCTTTCTGACTTCCAGAATGTTTAACTGGACTTCGGAATCGGTCAACTTTTGAATGTCTTTTCTCAACAGCTCAATGTCTTGACCTTTCTTGCCAATTACAACACCCGGTCTTGCTGAATGAATAGTGACTCTGGCTTTCTTGGCAGGGCGTTCAATAACAACCTTGCTGATACCGGCCTGAGCCAACTTTTCCTTCAAAAACTTTCTGATTTTCAGATCTTCGTGGAGATAGTCCGTGAACTTCTCGTCGGCATACCAACGAGAATCCCATGTGCGGTTAACGCCTAAACGAAGACTGATCGGATTAACTTTCTGTCCCATTTAACTTACTCCCCACGTTCTGCAACAACGATGGTCAGCTTCGAGAAAGGTTTCAAAACCCTTGCGCCTCTGCCGCGACCGCGTGCATGCATACGTTTCATAACAATGCCATTGCCGGTATAGGCTTCGGCAACAACAAGCTTGTCAATGTTGAGCTTGTGGTTGTTTTCAGCATTGGCAATAGCCGATTTCAACACTTCTAAAGCAACTTTTGCAATTCTCTTCTTAGAAAAGCTAAGTTCTGCAACAGCTTTCTCGGCGCTTAAGCCTCTGATTGTCTGAGCAACAAGGTTTAATTTACGAGAGCTGGAACGGATAGAATTGCATACAGCCATCGCCTGGTTGTCGGCAAGTCTTCTTGTATCTTTAGTTTTTCCCATAATTAACCTCTCTTAACTTTTTTATCTGCAGCGTGACCATAGAAGGTACGTGTCGGAGCAAATTCGCCGAACTTGTGGCCAACCATTTCCTCGGTAACCAGTACCGGGATAAACTTGTGGCCGTTGTGCACGCCGAATGTCAGACCGACAAACTGCGGCAACATCGTCGAACGGCGAGACCAGATTTTAATCACTTCATTACGAGTAGATGCTCTTGCTGCATCAGCTTTCTTAAGAAGATAACCATCTACAAAAGGTCCTTTCCATACGGAACGAGTCATCTGTTTACCTCCTTATTTCTTTTTGTTTTCATGACGAGATCTCATAATAAAGCGATCTGTCTTCTTGTTAGAACGAGTTTTGGCACCCTTGGTTGGCTTGCCCCACGGCGTAACCGGATGGCGTCCGCCGGAAGTACGGCCTTCACCACCGCCGTGCGGGTGGTCAACAGGGTTCATCGCAACACCGCGGGATACCGGACGTGCGCCCAGCCATCTTGCGCGGCCGGCCTTACCCAGAGAAACGTTCTGGTTATCCGGATTGGAAACAGCTCCAACCGTAGCCAGACATTCTTCGCGGACGATTCTCAACTCGCCGGAAGAAAGTTTCAACTGTGCATAGCCTGCATCTTTACCGACAACCTGAGCATAACAGCCGGCAGAACGAACCAACTGTCCGCCTTTGCCAACTTTCAACTCAACGTTGTGTACAATCGTACCAACCGGCATACTCTTCAAAGGCATTGCATTGCCCGGCTTAATATCGGCCTTTTCCGAAGAAATGACCTTATCGCCGGCTTTCAGTCTTTGCGGAGCCAGAATATAAGCCTTTTCGCCGTCTTCATAATTGATTAATGCAATAAAAGACGTGCGGTTAGGATCATATTCGATTCTCTCGACGGTTGCTTCACAATCAAATTTATTACGCTTAAAGTCGATAACACGGTACTTGCGTTTGTGTCCGCCGCCGATTCTCCGACTTGTGACGTGTCCGAAATTATCACGCCCGCCGCTTTTGGTCAGACCAACGGTCAGACTCTTTTCCGGATTGCCTTTATAAAGCTCACTTCTGTCAACGATAATCAGCTGACGAAGACCCGGAGTGGCAGGTTTATATGTTTTCAAAGCCATGGCTAAATTCCTGCTGTAACATCAATATTTTGACCTTCGGCAAGCGTAATAACGGCCTTTTTGTAATCAGAACGGACGCCCTGAAAACCTCTGAAACGTTTTACCTTACCGGCTTGTTTCACGGTATTTACCTTGTTTACCTTTACGTTAAAGATAGCTTCAACAGCCGCTTTAACATCTTCTTTCGTAGCAGACAGCGGAACCATAAAGACCACTTTGCCGTTTTCGGAAGACATCATCGACTTTTCGGTAATTACCGGACGAAGTAATGTATCATACATAGCTGCAGTTACATTGTTTGCATTATCTGATTTTTTCATTGTAATCTTTCCTCCAAGCAAGCAACAGCCTCTTTAGTTAATACCAACTTCTCTTTCTTCAAAATATCGTACACATTGGCACCGATTGTCGGCAGTACGTCAACTCCGGCAATATTGCGGCTTGCCAATGCGAAATTAACATCAACTTCCTTACCGTCAATAAACAGGCAGTTTTTCAAACCGCAGACGTTCAATTTAGCCAGTAAATCTTTCGTCTTTGCGTTTTCAAGCTTTGCCTCGTCAATAACGATCAGGTTTCCTTCTTTGGCTTTTGCCGAAAGAGCTGTCTTCAGACCAAGTTTTCTGAACTTTTTCGTCAGGTCATGAGAATGATCTCTGACAACCGGTCCGAACACTATACCACCTTTTCTGAACTGGGTACCTTTGCGGCTGCCCTGACGTGCGTTGCCGGAACCCTTTTGCTTAAACGGCTTTGCAGGCGTCAAAGCAACGTCGGAACGCCCTTTGGTCTGGTGGTTGCCGCACTGGCGCATGGCAAGCTGCCAATTAACCACGCGGTGCAAAACATCGGCACGGACTTCAAGCCCGAAAATAGCATCGTTTAATTCAATGCTTCCGACATTTTCATTATTTAAATTTAAGATGTCCTGTTTCATATTCAAAATTCCTTAATCTCTTATGCATTATCAGCTGTTTCTTCAGCTTTAACTGCAACAGGTTCATCAACCTTTTTCAAACCGGCAGGCATCGGCAGTTTGACGTCTGCAGTTTTTTTAATGGCATCGGTAACGCGAACCCATGCATTTTCAGCACCAGGAACGCCGCCTTTTACCATAATTAAACCGCGGGAAGCGTCAACCGAAACAACTTTCAGGTTCTGAACGGTTACGCGTTCATCACCCATATGCCCGGCCATTTTCTTGCCCTTAAATACCTTGCCCGGATCCTGTCTTTGTCCCGTAGAACCGTGCGAACGGTGCGTCAGAGAAACGCCGTGCGTCGCTTCCAAACCGGCAAAGTTATGACGCTTCATAACACCGGCAAATCCTTTACCGATGGAATTAGCACATACATCAACATATTGCCCCGGCACAAAATGTTCGGCGGACAATTCGTCGCCAACCGACAGCAGACAGTCTTCGGAAACCCTGAATTCAGCCATTTTCTTCTTCGGCTCAACATTAACCTTGGTAAAATAGCCCTTCAGCGGCTTCGACAAATTCTTCGCTTTCACAGCTCCTGTTCCAAGCTGAACAGCGCTGTATCCGTCTTTTTCGTTTGTTCTGACATTAACGACTTTCAAGCCCTCGACCGCCAGAACCGTTACCGGAACATGAGTGCCGTCAGCTTCAAAAATCCTTGTCATTCCAAGTTTTTTTGCGATAAGACCAGTACGCATTATTATTTTTTCCTTTTCAATAGGTTGATTTTATCTTTCAAAAACCAACATTAAAATTATAACTTAATTTCTACGTTCACGCCGGCCGCCAAGTCTAATTTCATCAGCGCATCAACGGTCTGCGGTGTAGGATCTACAATATCAAGAAGCCTTTTGTGAGTACGGATTTCAAACTGCTCGCGCGACTTTTTGTCAACGTGAGGAGAACGGTTTACCGTAAACTTCTCGATTTTAGTCGGAAGAGGGATGGGCCCTCTGACATTTGCCCCGGTTCTTTTAGCCGTATGAACAATCTCCTTTGTCGACAAATCGAGCAGGCGATGGTCAAAAGCCTTGAGGCGGATTCTTATGTTTTGTGTATCCATCATTTTAACACTTTTCCTATAACTAAATGGCAAATAACACCGCTATGGGCCTTGCCATTTAAAAAATTACTGCAGACTTTTGCAACAACCAGCCTGCATTATGGGTTATATTTGTTTCGCAAGAAAGTTAACACTTCCTTAACATTTGTTGCGTTGCCTTTGTAACATTTAAATTTTATAATTGCAATAAAAAAATGCACAAAAAATCAAAAAAATTCATTTATTTTTGCTTTTAAACCCCGCACAAAGATTCGGATTATGCACATTTAGACAAAATACACGGTTTTCTGTTTTTTAGCCGCTAATTGCCAAAACACACTTTATTTTAAAACGGCAGCTATTATTTATTATGCAACATCAAACTGCATAAACCGGGGGATTCATATGTTGACAATTCTTTTAACTTCAATCATTCTTACCGCCGCTCCGGGCGAACCGACCGAAATAATCGGAACAGCCGCAACGCCGGACGGCGGGCGCAACGAAATCACTGTCGAGCAGCCCCAAAATGCACCAAACCCTTTTGGTTATGTCGCCCCCTCGCCAAATTCGCAATTCCAATCGCCAGCGGCAAATTCCGCTCCCTCTGCCACCCCTCCTGCTATTCCAAATATTTCGGAACCAATCTCCGATACGGCTGAAATCCCCTTGGTTAGCCAGTCCTCATCCGTCAATCCGCGCGATATGAACCCTTTGGATTATCAGAACAAAATTGAAAATACAATCTATCAGGAAGGAACCCGTTTGATTGACGTTCAATCAATTCCGCTCAAAGATATCAGCTCGGCCGTACAGCCCAACCTCCAACCCACCATTACCGACTATCCGTCGTTCTAGCTTTCTGATTTTGGCCAAACCCAACGCTTTTCTTATAAATATAGCGCATAACTTTATTAAACCAGCTGCGCCGGCCCAGTTCAAGTTTCAATACAGGAACCTCATAGTCTGCTCCGTATTTATACAAAAGATAGCAGGAACGATGTTGTCCGTCTTTCACAACTCCGTCAAAATCCGTAATAATCACAAATTTTGTATCAAAACCGTCATTTTCAATGCTCTTTATAAGAGCGTCGTACTTTTCCGGTACCATTTCCTCATAATGAAGCGCCTGCCTGTGCATGCGGCAATAGTTGTCATAGCCGGCTGTATCGCCCAACAAATATTTAAAAGGAGAAACTTCATTTAACGGACGCCCTGTCGCGCCGGAACCGTATTTTATATTTCCGACTCTCATCGTACCCAGCTCATAACGCTTCAACGCACGAAATTTAAGCCGGCGATTAAAAAACAATTCATCAATGACAAATCTCCCATCTTTTAGCAGCATATCCGTACTGCCTAAAAAGAAACATCTTATTTTTTCATACAACCGCATGGCAAGCCCGTCCTCCAAAAGTCCCGCACCGGCACTTCGTACCGGTGAAAATATACTTAACTATAGTTAAGTAATAGTATTTGTCAAGATGATTTATGATAACCGTCATGAAAATACGCGAAGCCCAGACATTTAGTGATGAAGTAGTTGATTTGCTTGTTCAGGAAAGAATAAGGCAAAACATCAGCCGTTATCGGCTGGCCAAAGAATGCGGCATCACCGAAGCGGCCCTGAGTTACATAGAGCGGCACGAACGCAGGCCGACGCTTTACACGCTGAAAATGATTGCAGACACTTTGAACATCCAACTGGCCGACATTATCAAAAACATAGAAAAAGAAAATGGCACCTGAACTCACCAGCCCGAAACCCATATGCCGGTTCTGCCGCATCCTGTAAAGCCAATATCAATACACAAAATAAAAAGCGCGTCAGAAAGGTGACGCGTTACAAAGAGAGTCGGAAAACGGAAAATTTATTTTTGTTCAAGGTGTTGTATATTAATTTCATCAATAATATATTTCTTTAATTCTTCATCAGACAGGGTAATTCCGGATTTTTGTTTTTTTATGACACCATCAATAAAGCGTTCTATTTCATTATACCATTTATCGTATATTGTTTCACCATAATCCCCTACACAAACTAACTCTTTGTATTTTGCAGATAGGGTGTCAAAATGCTCTTCGATGGCAGAATAGAGAAATTTATTATATGCCGTTCTAAGGTGCCTTTTATAAATACAATTAACAAGATAAATTATGATGCACGAAAAGAAGAATGATAAAATAACCATACTTTCATCAGCTCCTAAATAGGAAAAATAAGCATTAAAACCTAAAAACAGGGGTATCCCCAATGCAAGAGGCAACCATGTTGGCATTTCTGAAGTTTTATCAGCTACTGTCTTCAATGCGTGAGCAGAGGTTGATGCGGAAATTTTTAAAATCTTTGACACTGCCATAAATATAATAAGAACAATAAGGTAAACTATTGGTCCCATAGGCGGAATAATAAAACAACTTATTACAAAACCAAATATCAAAAGTAATGTTAACATATTTACTTCTCCTTTTCTAAATTACCTGCATAAAATTAGTCTTGTTATTGCCAGAGCAAAATTGCTGTTTCTTATCGTGCAAATAAAGAAACAACGCTATTCATAAATCGTGCATTTATTTTTATATCCATATTTTTCATTGACTTCTTTTATATCAACGCCGGCTAATCTAAACTGATATGCTAAATCACAAGTTTGATTTTTCAGCTTTAGGTCAAGCATACGTAAATGTCTGTCAAAATCTTTGAAATAAGAGGAGTTATCACTTGGATTTTCTGCATCAAAGTATATTTTGCCTAAGGCATCTTCTTGATATTTCAAGTCGATTCCGCCAAAACCTCTATTTATTACTGAAAGTTTTGAACCTAATATAGAATTGACCATTTTTGAAACAGTCCGATTACTTGAATAATCAAGATTTATGATGCAATAAGAATAGCCATTTCTTGTATCCAAAGCATATGCAGAATTTATGGAATATTTTAATTGAAACTTGCGATAGTATGCAAAAACATCATTTGTTTCATATTCTTGTTCTAAAAACTTTTTAGCACTTAATCTGTCACATGGTGTTTTAAATGCTTGTTGGACTTTATTGCTAAGATTGCCAATTTTATCATTAAAATTATTAAAACTTTCACATCCTGCCAACAACAGTGTTAGCGATAATAGCAAAAAATATCTATACTTTATCGACTTTTTTGTTTCAGTTAATTTGCTTTTATATCCTTCAATATTCATTTTTCACTCTCCGATTAAAAAATAACCACCTTTTTATAAGGTGGTCGGAGAGTTCGTAAATCATATTGGTGCCAATGATTCTTCTAACCTTTAGAACCATATTTTCAAAGATAAAGATATGGTTCTTGGACATACGCTAAAAGCTCCCCGACCATATCGCTATGAATCGGGGATATATTAACTATCAGCCATTCACGAATAGCCGATAATTTGACGATGTTATATCCTAACACCGACACCAATTTGAGCTTACGACAGCTCTCTTGCACCTAAAAAAGGCACTCAGGGTGTAGTTTCCCGCACCCAAGAAAACTTTAACGCAAATATCGTCAAAAAGCAATCAATAGTTCAAACTATCAAAAACTTATTTGAAAGAAAACAAAACTATCCCAAACTTTCAAAGGGTTAACGCAATAAGTGTGGACATTTAACCCAACGCGGGCGAAAATAAGGGGGCAGGGCGAAAAAAGCCAAAACCTAGTGAGGCTAACACGGCTAATGAGATTGCTTTTAACACTCGCAAAAAATAGTGAATACGTATTATTTCCAAAAGTTTAGGAGCAATTAAGGGACAAAAAAACTTTGCATAATATCAAGATTCTTTACTGTACAGATACGTTTAAACGCTGTTTCGCTCCCACCAAAAGAAACAAAACAATTTCAAAGGCTTGAAGATGTAGGATTATAAAAAAAGAATGGGGCGGACGATCGGGCTCGAACCGACGACAACCGGTACCACAAACCGGGGCTCTACCAACTGAGCTACGTCCGCCATCAACTTTGCTTTGGAACTTTTACATACAATTATTTATAAAGTCAAGCTAAAAAAACACAATTTTTTTTTATTCATAACATAAAATTAACAATTTATTTTCTTTTTCATCTCTATTATATAGAAAGTCACGACAATGAAAGGATTCGCCATAAAATGAACGCATTAAAAACGTTATGTATAGCTCTGTTGTCTTTGGGATGTGCGACCGCAGCAAATGCAGCCGGAGGCACGTCTTCAATTGTTATTGACGCCCAAAGCGGAAACGTACTGTATGCCGACAAGGCCGAAGAGCTTCGTTACCCGGCATCTCTGACCAAATTGATGACACTCTATATAACGTTTAATGCGCTGGAAACCGGAAAGCTGAAATTTTCCGACAAATTAAAAGTATCTTCCACCGCTGCGTCGCGCTCGCCGTCAAAACTCGGAATGCCCGCCGGTTCATACATTGACGTCAAGACAGCCGTTGAAGCGCTGATTGTCAAATCAGCCAACGACTGCGCCACCGTATTAGCGGAAGCCCTGAGCCCCAGCGAAGCCGAATTTGCCAAACTGATGACCAAAACGGCACGCAAACTCGGCATGTACCGCACAACATTCAAAAACGCTTCCGGCCTGCCGAACTCCGCTCAAAAAACAACCGCCAAAGATCTTGCCATCTTAGGCGCCGCCGTATACCACCACTTCCCGCAGTACTATCACCTCTTCTCTTTAAACGAATTTCAATACAACGGCATGACATACAAAACCCACAACTACCTCTTAAACGATTCGCTGGGAACGGACGGCATGAAAACAGGCTACACCGCCGCTTCCGGGTTTAACATTTTGACCTCCGCCCAGCAGGGAAACTATCGCGTCATCGCCGTTACGCTGGGACATAAAAAAGTCAAAGAGAGGGATGAAAACATTTCTAAAATGATGGAAATATCATTAAATTATATGCAAAAGAATCCCAATATTAATACGGCAAGCCTACGCAGCGCTATTAACAGTTCTCTGCGCGGCGAAAAAACCAAAACCGCATACAACCACGCTTCGGCAGGATATCGCCGTTAGTCAGTCATGAGCGAACATATTCCGTACATTGTCGTCATAAACGGTGAAAAAGACACCGGACGTAAGACTGTATGCTTGGAATTGGCCTTGGTGTTGCTCTACAACCGGCAGAAAACTGCAGTCCTGCTGAACGAAGACTCGCCTCTGCGCCAGACATTCAATAACCGCCGGCAAAAATTTCCAACCCTGCCCCAGCCGGACATACTGGAACGAAACAGTTTCCCCCTCGCCGCCGCACCGTATGATGCCGTAATAATCCCGGAAATATCCGCAACCGATGAATTGGCAGATAATGCGGCAACGTTCATCACCCTGCTGCGCCATAGCCGAAGCGGTATTAAAAAATTTCAACAAAACAAGGCATATCTTAACGACGTTTGGGAGTTAAAAAAACGCATAGCGGCCACACGGAGGCACAGCCTGAATTGGGTTGTCTGCGAAAACAATCCTGACAGTTCTCTGCCTCTCCGACAATCGGCAGAACTGGCACAAATGTCCCGCCTCTACGGATTTCGTGCCGCGCCGCCGCTGAATTTCCGCCAGCCATACCAAAACGCCGTTTCCGGCATATCCGCACAGGACAGAGCCCTCTCTCCCCAAATTTTTCCAGAGCTGGCAAAACAGCTGACTTATGAAGATATATGTGCCAAACGGGAAATTTTAAAACTTGCAGAATTTATTTTCAGCTAATAAATAATCTTTACAAGCGGTGCTTTTTGTTTTATCGTGTGCACCGAAATTTGACATTTTTTTAACGCAAAGGCAGCCAAATGATAAAAATTGTTTCCACCTCTCCGTATACCGACCAAAAAATGGGTACCGCAGGCCTGCGGAAAAAGACCCGGATTGCTATGCAGGAAAACTATATTGAAAATTTTCTGCAAAGTATTTTCAATACGATTCCCGACTTGTCGGAAAAATCTTTTCTGGTCGGCGGCGACGGGCGTTACCTGAATAAAGCCGCAATCCAAAAAATTATCAAAATAGCGGCAGCCAATAACGTTAAAAAGCTGTATGTCGGACAAAACGGCCTGGTGTCAACCCCCGCCGGCTCCCACATTATCCTGAAAAACAAACTCGACGGAGGGCTTATCCTGACCGCCTCGCATAATCCGGGCGGCATTGACGGCGACTTCGGCATCAAATATGCCACGGCAACCGGCGGCCAGTGCCAGCCGGCGGAAAGTCAGGCTATTCAGGAGCAGACGCTGTCCATCAGGGAGTACAGGATTTCCGACTGTCCAGACATAGACTTGTCAACCGTCGGAACTGCCCGCTGCGAAAATACGGAAATTGAAGTCATTGACCCTTTTGCCGACTATATTGAAATGATGGAAGGAATTTTTGATTTCGCCAAATTGAAAGAACTGCTGACATCGGATTTCCGTTTTGTCTTTGACGCCATGAACGGCGTTACCGGCCCTTACGGCAAAAAAATTTTTGAAGAAATTCTCGGCGCGCCTGCCGGGTCGGTTATCAATGCTGTTCCGCTGGAGGATTTTGGAGGCCTGCACCCCGACCCCAACCTTATTTATGCCAAACACCTCGTTGACCTGATGTATTCGGAAGCGGCGCCTGACTTTGCTGCAGCCAATGACGGAGACGGCGACCGCAATATGATTCTCGGTTCCGGTTTCTTTGTCAGCCCCAGCGACTGCCTGGCTGTTTTAACCGATAACTATAAGCTCATTCCCGCATATAAAAACGGCATTTACGGCGTTGCAAAATCCGCCGCAACGTCAATGGCGGTCAAAAGGGTCGCCGATGCTTTGAAAATCGGCTACTACGAAGTTCCGACCGGCTGGAAATACTTTATTCACCTGATGGATTCCAACCGCATTACTTTCTGCGGAGAAGAAAGTTTCGGCGCCGGAGCCGCCCATATCCGTGAAAAAGACGGCATTTGGGCTACCCTGTTCTGGCTCAGCATAATTGCCGAAACCGGAAAATCCGTAAAGGAAATTGCATTGGATCACTGGCGGAAATATGGCAGAAGCTACTATCTCCGCAACGACTTTGAAGGCATCCCGCAGGAAACCGCTGACAGGCTTATGGCTGATTTGAAAGCCAAACTGCCCGCCCTTTCTGGAAAATCTTTCGGGAATTTCACTGTTTCCGACGCTTATCCGTTCGTTTATAATGACCCTGTTGACCATACTTCAACCCAAAACGGGCTGATTGTACATTTCACCGACGGTTCGCGCATTGTCTATCGCCTGTCCGGAACCGGAACCAACGGCGCTACACTGCGCACCTATATTGAACGCTATGTTACCGACAAACTTGAGGAAGACCCTGAAGATATGCTTCGGGAACTCTGCCGCGTTTCAAGGGAAATTTCCGAAATAACTTCACGCACCGGCAAAGAGCAGCCGGACATCGTTACCTGACAGCAGGCAAAATAATCTTTCAGAAAAAGGCAGGCTCATGTTCAAAAACGACCAGGATATCCGCCCGGACAAAATTTTGGAAGAACGTCTTCTTCTTCTCGTCTTTATGCTTACTGCAACCATTGTAAGCATAGGTTTTTTATTTGCCTATCCGGCATATCTCCGTCCGGTAATTCTGGCTGTATTCATCTTTATAATCCTGAGTATTTATATTGCCATTACGATTCTCCAGTCAGGCGAAACAGCAATTCTTTATGGCGGTTTGGCCAACGAAATCCTCAAAAACCGTAAAATATGCTATACAATCGTCAATGCCGACGGCAAAACCGTCTTGCAAAACGAGCTGGCAAAAAACTTTCTGCAAGGGCTTCCCGTTCTGGACTTTTTGGAAACGCACCTCGTCAATGACGAAAACAACCGCCAAAAGCTGAAACAGCTTCGCACTTCCGCCGAACATTTGAAGGAAGACCGGCTGGAAGTAACGCTTAAATTTGATACCTCTACGGTCTTTTCCGGGCAGGAATGGTATCGGGTCAGCCTTCGCCCAATCAGCCTCAATGCCGACGGCGGCGAAGAAATAGACCGCGCTTCCGGATTCGACCTCAAATACAACATTTATCTCCTGTGGAGCCTCGAAAACATCACTTCGGAAAAAACCATGGACGCCATTTTTCAGGAAGAACGGCGCGCTTTTTATAATTTTCTGAATTTTATGCCCATCGGATTGTATGTCCTCAATGCCAAGGGCAAAGTCGAATATGTCAATAAAACATTAAGCCGTATGTTAAATACGCCCAAAGAGAACATTCTCGGAAAAGGCATCACGGATTTTCTGCCGCAAAGTGCCGAAGGCGAACAGCGCCTGAACAACGCCTGTTCCCAATACACGGCATATGTCCGCAGTACTGACGGCGGCATTTGTGAATACCTTGTAAAAGTCGACCGCTTTAAACAGGGAAGCGAAGTCCAAACCCGCGGCGCAGTTATCGGTGGCATCCCGACCGATGCCGGCCTGAAACAGGCATACGAAGAGGCCGTTTCCGAAACCAACAGCATTTTTAACCTTTCCCCATTCGGAATGATGTTGCTTGACACCGAGCTGGTTATCAAACGCATCAACCAGCGATTTATGGACATTCTCGGCATCCCCTCATCCTCCCAACCGCTAGATAACTACCTGTCAAACTATCTGGACGAAGACAGCATCGGAAAAATAAAAAAACAGTTGGCCGCGTTTGTTTCCGAAACCGATAAGTTGCAACCTGCTTATTTTGACCTTAACCTCAAAGAAAAAAACAAAAATCGGATACTCCGTTTATACATCTGCCCGCTGTTTTCCTCTCCGGTTCAAATCAGGGAAAACATCCGCGGCATTATTCTTTTCTGCCTGGACACGACTGAACAGAAGAACCTTGAAACTCAGTTTGCGCAAGCTCAGAAGATGCAGGCAATGGGACAGCTGGCCGGCGGCATAGCCCATGACTTCAACAATCTTCTGACCGCAATGATAGGTTTCTGCGATTTGCTGTTGCAAAAGCACAGCATCGGCGATTCGTCATTTGCCGACATCATCCAGATTAAGCAAAATGCCAACTGCGCCGCCGAACTGGTGCGCCAGCTGCTGCAATTCTCGCGCAAGCAGCCTTTGCAGCCGGAACTGAGCGACATAACCGACATTCTCGTCAACTATACACCGCTGCTGAAAAGAACCGTCGGCGAACAAATCGAACTAAAATTCCGCCACGGCGAAAACCTCGACTGCATTAAAGTTGACAAAGTCCAGTTTCTTCAGGTCGTCCTGAACCTCTGCGTCAATGCCAAAGACGCAATGAACAAAAAGGGCTCTCTTACCATCTCCACTCAGAAAGAAACATTGCTTGAACCATACCGTTTCGGCGCCGAAACGATAGAAAGCGGCAGCTTTATCCGCATGGACGTTACCGACTCTGGCTGTGGCATCCCCTTGGAAAATATGTCACGCATCTTTGAACCCTTCTTCTCCACCAAACAAAATGTCGTCGGTTCCGGAACCGGGCTCGGCCTGGCCACCGTCTACGGTATCGTCCGCCAGATGGAAGGTTTTATCAAAGTAAAAAGCACTGTTAACGTCGGCACCACCTTTTCGGTCTACCTGCCCGCTTACCCGGCCGAAACAGCCCCGCGCAAAGTTGACGCAGCCCTCACCCGCCGCGTTTTGAACGACAAACGCGGCCGCGCCGTCCTGACCCCTGCGGAAATCAAATCGCCGCAAACCGACAGCGATAAAGTCATTTTAGGGCTCAGCCTGTCTGCAGCCGACGACTTGGCACAGATGCCGGAAAACATTGAAAATACCCGTATCCTGCTGGTTGATGACGAAAACTCTGTCCGGACATTTGCCCTGCGGGCGCTCCGCAAAAAAGGCTACGACGTCGTCGGTTGCAGTTCTGCTGAAAATGCGCTCGAAACACTTGAAAACGATAAGAATTTCCAGCTTCTGATTACAGATATGGTCATGCCCGGACAAAACGGCATCGAGTTGTCGCGTCAGGTCTTGGAAATGCTGCCTGACATAAAGATAATTCTTGCGTCCGGCTATTCGGAAGACATTTTAAAAGGCGAATTTACCGACATCGACAATTTGTCTTTTATCCCCAAACCTTTCAGCTTAAGCGATTTAACCCAAAAAGTATATGAGGTCATGAAATCGTAATGGACAACCGCTTCAACCATAAAACCGGACAGTATATGCTCAAGTTTTCTCCCCGAAATTATCTCGGCGAAGAAGATTTTATGGTGGCCGCCTGCAATGAAACAGCCTACCGCGCCGTCAAAATTTGGCCGTACTGGCAGCACTTTTCCCTATGTGTTTATGGCCCCCGGAGCTGCGGCAAATCCCATCTGGCACATATCTGGGTCGACCGGATACAAAAAAGCCTGCCCCGCCCGATACCTGTTCCGATACTTCCCGCCCACCGCGTCAATATGAAAAACGTTAACAAACTCGCCCATGAAAATGATTTTTTGGTTATTGAAGATATGGACGCCGAAATTAACGAAGAAGCTTTCTTTCACCTTTATAATTTTTATAATGTCCCCGGAAAATACGTCCTGTTCACCGCCGAACAGCCATTGGCCAAACTGCCGCTCCGCCTGCCGGATTTGAAATCGCGCCTGAACATCGTTCCCTGCGTCGAAATTATGCAGCCCGATGACGAAATGCTGACCGCGTTGATAGCCAAGCTGTTCAACGACCGTCAGATTATTATCGGTCAGGAAATCCTTGACTATATCTTAAAGCATACCGAACGCTCTTTTGAATTCGTATCGCGTCTGATTGCGGAAATCGATGAGATTTCATGGACCAACGGGCGCGCCGTATCCGTACCGATTATTAGAGAAGCCCTGAAAAACCTGACCCGCAACCAGCAAATGGAATTATTCATATGAGTTCGCACTATAATCAAAATGTCAACGGCTGGATTGTGTTGGACAAGCCGCAGGGAATGAGTTCCAACCAGGCATTACGCAAAATCCAATATATGTTGCATGCAAAAAAAGCCGGACACATCGGAACGCTGGATCCTTTCGCCACCGGTGTCTTGCCCATGGCCTTCGGCGAAGCGACCAAATTAATCCCATATCTGGAAGGAAGCGAAAAGACTTACGAATTTACCCTGAAATTCGGCACGGGCACAACCACAGACGACACCGAAGGCGAAGTCTGCGCCGTTTCCTCACACCTGCCCGACGCCGAAGCTGTCAACGGCATAATTCCCCGTTTCACCGGAACAATCACCCAAATTCCGCCCAAGTTTTCCGCCATCCATATCAACGGCAAAAGAGCCTACGAACTCGCCCGCAGTGGAGAAAATTTTGACATTCCCGCGCGCCAGGTAACCATAAAGGAACTAAAGCTCCTCTCACACAGCCCCGATACGGCGGAATCCCGTTTCTCCGTAACCTGCTCCAAAGGCACCTACGTCCGCACGCTCGGCCATGACATTGCCGAATCTTTGGGCACTTGCGGCCACCTGACCGCGCTCCGCCGCACCAAAAACGGATTTTTTGACCTTTCGAATACGATTTTACTGGATAATTTAAAAAATATGTTATATAAGGACGACGGAGTTTCTCCTCTCCTGCCTGTTGAAACATTTCTGTGCGACATCACGGTTATTGCTTTGACGGCAGAGGATGCTCTTAAGCTTAAAAACGGGCAAACCCTTCCTGCACAAGGGGTTACCCCCTTCGCCGGTATCGCGGCAGCCTGTTTGAAAAATAAGCTTATCGCCCTTATCGAAAATAAAGAAAACATAATTTCTCCGATTCGGGTTTTTAATCTTTAAACACTATGTAATAAGGAAAAACAGATGTCGATTACAAATGAAAAAAAACAGGAAATTATTGCACAATACGGCACCAAACCGGGTGATACGGGTTCTCCGGAAGTTCAGATTGCAATCTGGACCTACCGCATCAACTCTTTGATTGAGCACTTTAACACCCACAAAAAAGACCTGCACTCCCGTCTGGGTCTGATGAAGATGGTAAGCCGTCGCCGCCACTTGCTCGACCACTTGCGGGCAACCAGCGAAGAAAGATATCAGACATTGATTAAGAAGTTAGACTTGCGTAAGTAATGTTTGAGAACAAATAGCGGGGCAATGGGGCTCCGCTATTTGCAAAAATCCCGGTATTCTGCCGGGTGAGGTATTTTATAGGAAAGGTAAAAAATATGGTCAATTGGAATGTGTGCCGCAAAGAAATGGAATGGGGCGGCCGCAAATTAGTTTTAGAAACAGGTAAAATCGCAAAACAGGCAACCGGTGCCGTTTATGCAAGTTATGGAGATACGGTAGTTGTTGCCACGGTTGTCGCTGCAAAAGAAGCAAAAGCTGACCAGGATTTTTTCCCTTTAACTGTTAACTATCAGGAAAAATATTATGCTACCGGCAAAATCCCCGGCGGCTTTATGAAACGCGAGGGCAAACCCTCGGAACACGAAGTTCTGGTGTCCCGCCTGATTGACAGGCCGATTCGCCCGCTGTTTCCTGATGCGTTCAAAAACGAAGTTCAGATCATCTGCACGACCGTCGCCCACGACAAAAAGACGGATTCGGACATTCTGGCAATGGTTGCGGCCTCAGCCGCGCTCGCCGTTTCCGGTATTCCGTTCCTGGGGCCGATTGGTGCCGCCAAAGTTGGCTACATCAACGGGCAGTATGTTTTAAACCCGACAGTTGAAGAGTTGAAAAATTCCGAGTTGGAATTAACCGTAGCCGGAACCAAAGAGGGCGTCCTGATGGTTGAATCCGAAGCCAACGAACTTTCGGAAGAAACGATGTTGAACGCTGTTATGTTCGGTTTTGAAAATTTCCAGGGGGTCATTGACTTAATCAACGAACTAAAGGCCGAAGCAGGCAAAGAACCCTGGGAAGCACCGGTATTCCCGCCGGAATTTGATGAACTCTACAGCCGGATTGAAAAAGGCTTCCGCTCCAAATATGAAGAGGCTTTCAACGAGGTTGACAAGCAGAAGCGCTCTACCCGTCTCGGAGAACTGAGTGCTGAAGTAAACGCAACAATTGATCAGGAAAACGAACTGGAAGTCCGTTATGCTCTGGATGCGATTGAAAAGCTAATGCATTCGGTTATGCGCGAAAAGGTGTTGTCAACCGGCAGACGTATTGACGGCCGCGACACCAAAACCGTCCGCCCGATTACCTGCGAAGTCGGTCTCTTGCCGACAACACATGGTTCCGCTTTGTTTACCCGCGGCGAAACGCAGGCGCTTGTCGCCACCACGCTCGGTACGGCAGAAGACTCTCAAATTATTGACGGACTGATGGATGAAGAACGTCAGGAATTTATGTTAAACTACAACTTCCCGCCGTTTTCCGTCGGCGAGTGCGGCAGGCTCGGTTCTCCGGGGCGTCGTGAAATCGGACACGGCAAACTGGCATGGCGCGCCATTCACCCGATGATGCCGAAAGAAAAAAGCGAATTTCCATACACTGTACGTGTCGTATCCGACATTATGGAATCCAACGGTTCATCATCTATGGCCACAGTCTGCGGTTCGGTTCTTTCCTTGATGGACGCCGGCGTTCCGCTCAAAAAGCCGGTTGCCGGTATTGCCATGGGACTGATTAAGGAAGACGACGGCAGGGTCGCCATCCTGACCGACATTCTGGGCGATGAAGACCACCTCGGCGATATGGACTTCAAGGTAGCCGGAACCAAAGACGGCGTTACCGCTTTGCAGATGGATATTAAAATCACCTCCATTACCAAGGAGATTATGAAAAACGCCCTGTCGCAGGCACATGAAGGCCGTATTCACATTTTAGGCGAAATGGCCAAAGCCCTGCCTGCACCGCGTGAAGAGATTTCTCCGCGTGCACCGCGTATCATTTCTATCAAAATCCCGGTAGACAAGATTCGCGAAGTCATCGGCACTGGCGGCAAGGTTATCCGTGAAATCATTGAAAAGACCAATACCAAAATTGACATTGACGATGACGGAACGGTAAATGTTGCCGCTGTTGACAAGAAAGACGCAGACGCCGCCATTGAAATCATCAACGGCATCGTCGCCGTCCCCGAAGAAGGCAAAAACTACCACGGAACCATTACCAAAATTATGGATTTCGGGGCATTTGTCCGCTTCCTGGGGTCTACCGAAGGCTTGGTACACATCTCGGAAATCAAAAACGAGCGTATCGCCTCGGTTTGCGACTTCTACAAAGAAGGCGACCAGATTTGGGTTAAATGTCTGGGAACGGACAACCGCGGCAAAATCCGCCTGTCCGCCAAACGCGTCAATCAGGAAACTGGTGAAGACGCTTAATCCACAAAGCGCTTACAAAAAGCCCGGGAATTTCCCGGGCTTTTTTCTGCAGTTCTATACGATAAGCCTGCCGATAAAAGCCTTTTTAAGCCTACCGGCAAAGCCTTTTATTCAGAGGGATAAAGGATTCTGCCGCATATGCTGAACCGTCTTGTCAATATAATCGTTAAAATCCCTTCGCTTTTGATAAAAATCCTTAAAAGCCGGAATATACGGATTGAGTTGTACATAATCGCCAAACCCTGCATCAACATTCAGCCCAAGAATTTCGCCGAGAATAAGCAACGCCGTCAGCTCGGAAATTCCCCATACCGCCTCATCGCAAATAATCTCCGCCGGATACCTGCTCCGGATAATCTGAAAAGTCTGCGATAAAATCGTTTCCCATAAAACAATTCTGATATGTTCTGATTTATTGGCATAGAGATAACAAAACGCATTGGCGGCAATACGAGTACCTTTCCAATCCGATATGCCGCCCAGCTGAACCGACAGTCGGACTTTATAATCAGGAAAACGAACCTGCATAATTTTTTCCGCCGCCTCAACATAACCGCGGCCTTCATTATCCCAAAATGCCGTATGAAACATCAATGACTGCTTCAGTTCCGCCGCATACAAGACATATTTTTCATGCAAAAAATCTCTCAACCGCAACGGAACCTCTTTTTGGCATCCACATAAAGCTGCCACGTCAGCAGGAATGCCGTACTGTTTTGCCCTGGACTCAACAGAAACGCCGCTCCACCCTGAAAGCATTTCCGACAAAACTGCCGCTTCCTCATTTTCATCGCTATAAAATAAAAATTTCATAACATATCCTTTCCGTTTTTCTCCTGCTTAAAACCGACATTACAGCGTTTCGCACTTCCCCGTATTCCTCGGTAAAAATTATCGCAGATATCTCTCATTCGCTTCCAGAAATTCTCTGGCGATATCTTCTCCCTCGGCAGTTCCTTCATACCAGAAGAAATTGTTTCCCTCGTTTTTAAGTTCAATAACCGCCGGCTTGGTCATTTCCTCATACTCGGCCAGACGTTCCGGCAGCACTTCGTCGTCCTTGCGCTTAACCAGCCGTCCGCCGCACGGGCAGGCGCCGTCGCCGATGTCGTGAGCCATACCGCATTTCTCGCAAATCCTCCGGTTTTTCACCCGTTCAAGAATCAAATCAACTGGCGTATCGCGGAAAATAACCGCGCTGTTGTATTTTGCCACCAGCTTGTCAAACTCTTTTACCTGCCCGACCGTCCGCGGATACCCGTCCAAAATCAAAATCTTCGCTTTTATGTTTTCCAGCGTTTCGCTTAACATCTCATTGACAATGCTGTCGGGAGCCAGCCCGCCCTCTTTCATACTGGCCGCCAGCCTCTCGCCCAGCGGAGTCTTATCTTTCAATTCCTGCCGTATCATAGCGCCCACAGATATCGCGGCAATATCGCTTTCCTCAAAACCATAGTCATTCTTCAGCCTTTTAATCAGCGATGCTGCAATGTACCCTTTGCCCGATGCCGGTGCCCCGATAAGTGAAATCACAAATTTCTTATTCATTATTACCTCTTGCCTAGTCTGTCATACTTTCCTTTAACCCGCAAAAAAGCTCCAAACCCGTATTTGAAGCTTTTTCACGATAAAACACAATCCTTAAAATTTATTTGATATACTCGTCCAAATCATCAACATAAATCTCTTCAAATTTCGGCTCATATTCCTCGCTGTTTACCTCATACGGACGCAGTTCCTGAGGTTCCTCGGGTTTCAAAATAACCCTGTCCGACTTTACAATCGTATCCGGAGTAATACGTATCGGCTGAGCCGCATTGGCATTCTGCCTGACGCTGGAATTTTCAAATGTTTTTTCCGCTGATCTTGCAACAACCCTTTCACTGTCCGCAACAGCCTCATCCGGAAGCTTCAGCTTTTCACGTGGAGCAGACACCTTTTCACGCGGAGCAGACGCCTCCTCACCGTTTCGTTCTTTTGCCATACCGGATGCAACAGCTTCTCGGTCCGTGCCCTGCCCGCCATCTAAAGCGTCTTCTGCCGCCGCATTCGTTTTTTCCTCCGCCCGGACTTTCAAAGCTTCGGCATCAATCTGCGGCTTAATAACCGGCTTCGGCGTCCCGGCATTCTCCGTTTCGCCTTTATTCGTCAGTTCCGGATTCAGCGGATGCGCGTCTTTGGGCAGCCGGATAAGCCCGTACCCCGACCCACCGCCATTTGCCGGACCCGACAACCCAATCGAATAATACCCGCCGATATACCCGTAGTCCAAATCAATATAGTCAATATCAAACATAACCCGGATAGTTGTCGTTCCGACGCTGGTCATCTCGCATTTAAACCCATTGCCGTTCAAAACAACATCGTTATTGCTCTTAACGTACATCATCGCCGTATCCGGCTTGCAAACCGTCGGCGTCTGCCCGTTGTAGCTCAAATTATACCCCAGCGCCAGATTAAGCGCCGTCTTGCCCTTAACCACCGACGCATCAACAATCTTCACCCCGTCAAAAAAGACATACGCCGGCGTTACTCCGACTTTCGCCGGCACCGTCAGATACGGATTCGTACAAACGTGTGCCTGCGGATTGGCCTCGCACAGCAAAGCCGTCGCGTCAAGATTGTTGTCAACGATATGCGCCAAAGCGTTAAAGATATATTCGCGGGACATGGACAAATCTGCCGGAGCGCACTGCTTGGCGCGGCAGACGACCAGCGAATTGAGCGGCGGCACGCGTTTATTGTAAACGCGCGCGGCCTCGCGGGGATTGTCGGCCAGAAACTGGGCGTCGGCAGCAGACATATACTGCCCGTCAAACATACTGTCGTTGACCTCCGTCGTATATTCATATTCGCCGCCGTTCCACCACGACGACGTATTGGAACAGGAGGCAAGGCCTATCGTCCCCGCCGCCAGACACAGCTTCAAAAATATTTTCTTCCGCACGCTAACTAACCTTTAAACAAATTTAAGTATATGCTGTTTAAGGAAAATTTATATTGAAAGTCCGGCAATGGAAAGAAAATTGTCAAAAATATGCACATCTTGTCTGCGGTCGTCAGGCCTGTTTGCCGCACTCGCCCTGTTGTATATCGTTTCCGTCCTGCCGGTATCGGAAGCATACGCCGCCTCTTCGCACCGAAAAACCGCTCCGGCGGGCGTTTCCGAACACGCTCCGTCTCCTGCCGAAGAAAACGGGAAAATTATTTCCTCACCCGCCGCGCCGGCAATTGCCGTAGACGGCGACAGCCTTGAAATCGGCTCCCGTCGTATCCGCCTTATGGGGATTGACGCCCCGGAATACGACCAATTCTGCAAAAGAGGCGACGGAACGCTTTACCCCTGCGGGAAGCTTGCCGCCGATTATCTTAAAACGCTGACCGAAGGTAAAATCGTAACCTGCCGGATACACAAACAGGACAAATACAAGCGCGACCTCTGCACCTGTTATGTCGGAAACACCGACCTGAACGCCGAAATGATTCGCTCGGGCAACGCCGTCGTTTATCTGGAAAGCGCCTATGCCGCCGAAGAAGCTCAAGCCCGCCGCAGCCGAACCGGCATCTGGAACGGTATCTTTATGCACCCGCGCCTGTTCCGCCTGTTAAAATACCAGCAGAAAAAGCAAAGTTCCGCAAATTAATTTAAATTTACCGCAGATTCTTATTGACACCTTTAAAAAGTTATGTATAGTGCACAAAAAAGTTATGTTTAAATTCAATAAAAAACAGGTGATTTAAAATGTATGCAGTAATTAAAACAGGCGGCAAGCAATATAAAGTAGCGTCCAATGACGTTATCAAGATTGAAAAGATTGCTGGCGAAGCCGGAAGCGAAGTAGTTTTTAATGAAGTGCTGGCAATGGACGACACCGTCGGTACGCCGTTGGTAGCCGGTGCCAGCGTAAAAGGAACGATTGTCAAACAGGCCAAAGACGCTAAAGTTATCGTTTTCAAAAAGAAAAGAAGACAGAACTATCGTCGTAAGAACGGACACAGACAGAACATCACAATCGTCAAAATTACCGATTTGTGTAAATAAGAATAACTAGGAGATTTAAAAATGGCACATAAGAAATCAGGCGGTAGCTCGGCAAACGGACGCGATTCTATCGGACGTCGTCTGGGTGTAAAAAAATTCGGCGGTGAATCCGTAATCTCCGGCAACATTATTATCCGTCAGCGCGGAACAAAATTCCACCCGGGCGAGAATGTTGGCATGGGTAAGGATCATACCATTTTTGCAACTGCCGAAGGCAAAGTTGAGTTTAAGACCAAAGCCAATGACAGAACCTATGTTTCTGTAGTCCCGGCCGAATAATTAAACGAACATAAAAAGAATAACGGGGGTGGCAATCATCCCCTTTATTTTTCAAAAAAGCAGGATACATACAATTCTCGGCAGTTTTCCGGAAAATACCAAATAACAGGCAGGCATAAATGAAATTTCTCGATCAGGCAAAAATATACTTGAAATCAGGCGACGGCGGGCGCGGATGCGTTTCTTTCCGCCGTGAAAAGTATATTGAATTTGGCGGTCCGAACGGAGGAGACGGCGGCAAAGGCGGCAGCGTTTATTTTGTTGCAGTAGAAAACCTGAACACGCTGATAGATTTCCGCTACCGCCAGCATTTCAAAGCCCAGAACGGCCAGCACGGCATGGGATCGGAAATGAGCGGCGCCAAAGGCGAAGACCTGATCATCAAAGTTCCGGTCGGTACCGAAATCGTCGCCGACGACGGAGAAACCGTTTTAGCGGATATGGTTGAAGCCGGACAGACTTTTATGATTGCCAAAGGCGGCGACGGCGGCCGCGGCAATACCCGTTTCAAAACCTCGACCAATCAGGCGCCGCGCTATGCGGAACCGGGATGGCCGGGAGTTGAAATGTGGGTATGGCTGCGTCTGAAAATCATCGCCGACGTCGGGCTTATCGGACTTCCGAATGCAGGCAAGTCAACATTTCTGAGCGCCGTAACCAAAGCCCGCCCCAAAATCGCGGATTATCCGTTTACGACGCTTCACCCCAATTTGGGAGTCGCCTGGGTTGACGGCAAAGAGCTGGTGCTAGCGGACATCCCCGGGTTAATTGAAGGCGCGCACGAAGGAACAGGATTGGGCGACCGCTTCCTCAAACACGTGGAAAGGTGCTCCGTTTTCCTGCACCTGATAGACGCCACTTCCGATGATGTTATCCGTGACTATAAAACCATCCGCCGCGAACTTGAACTCTACAAAGCGAAACTTGCAGACAAACCCGAAGTCATCGCTTTAAACAAAATAGATTCGCTCTCTGACGAAGAAACCCAAAAGAAAATAAAAGCCCTGTCCAAAGCAACGGCTTCCCCGGTTTACGCCATTTCGGCCATCGCCGGAACCAATACGACGGACTGCCTGCGGGAAATTGCCCGCTTCGTTCCTGCCCGAACCAAGAAAAACCTCTCCGCACCGACCGATAATCCGGAAACGGACGCCGCCGGAGAGATGCCGCAGCCTGTACCGGCCAAAACCTGGTCGCCTTTAGACTAATTTTAAGGAGCATAGAATGAACGCCAACGATACAACATTGCTTGAACTGGTTACAAAAGTCCTGGACGATAACAAAGCCGAAGACATCGTAACGATTGACCTCAAAGGCAAAACGTCCATCGCCAATTATATGGTCATCGCCAGCGGAACGTCAAACCGCCACGTCGCCTCTCTGGCCGACAAGCTGAAATATGAACTGAAACAGCGTGGTTTCAAGGCCTCTTCCGAAGGCGAAGAAAAAGCCAACTGGGTACTGATAGACGCTTTCGACGTCATTATACACATCTTCTGCCCGGAAGTTCGCGAATTCTATAATCTGGAAAAGATGTGGAATTCTGTCGCAGAAATGCGCAAAAACTGAAAAAGAGCTGCTTTTTCTCTAAACAGATTGCAAAAACGGTTTTATTTTATTGACAGATATAAAAAATACTTGATTTATTGTTTCTAAACGTGTATCAAGGTTGAAGTAAACGAAACAAAGCCGTTTTTAATAGGGGTGTAGTTCAGTTGGTAGAGCGTCGGTCTCCAAAACCGAATGTCGAGGGTTCGAATCCTTCCGCCCCTGCCAGTTTTTATCAATGTTATTGAAATGGTTGAGCTATGGGAAATACAAGTCCGATACAATTTTTTAGACAAGTTAAGCAAGAAGTAAAAAAAGTTACCTGGCCGTCTAAAAAAGAAGTAATGCGCGCAACGATTATGGTGATGGTAATTGTTGCAATTGCCTCGACGTTTTTCTTCTTTGTCGACATGATTTTTGCCGCCATAGTCAGTTCAATCTTCAAATATTAGGAGTTACCCATGACCGCTCGTTGGTATGTCGTAAATGTATATTCCGGTTCAGAGAATAAAGTTGCTGAATCCATTCGTGAGCAAGCTGTTTTGAAAAAGATGGACGACCGCATCCTTGAGGTTTTGGTTCCTACCGAACAGGTTGTCGAAGTTCGAAAAGGTGCAAAAGTAAATGCCACGCACAAGTTCTTCCCCGGTTATATCTTGGTCAAAATGGAAATGAGCGATGACGCATGGCATATTGTAAAAGATACGCCGCGTGTCAGCGGCTTCCTCGGCAGCCATAACAAGCCTCAGGCTATAAGCGAAGCTGAAGTAAAACGCATCATGACGCAGATAGAAGAAGGCGTTGAGCGTCCTTCGACGGAAGTATATTTCGAAATTGGCGAACAGATTCGCGTTACGGACGGACCTTTTGCTTCATTTGTCGGCGTTGTTGAAGAAGTTGATAATGAAAAGTCACGCCTGAAAGTTTCCGTTTCTATTTTTGGACGCTATACGCCGGTAGAACTGGAATTCGGACAAGTAGAAAAAATAGCCTGATAAAACGACGAAAACACCACAAGTATAATAAGCCCTCCAGGAGGGCTTTATTTTATGCCATTTTACAGAAAAAATCTCCCATTAGCACATCCATAAAGCACAAAAAAAGGAGCCCCGGACAGAGCCCCTTCTTAATCAAAACAGCAGGATTAGAATCCTTCAGTATCTAAGCGCTTGCGCAACTGCTTTCTTGCTCTTCTGACAGCCTCAGCCTGACGGCGAGCCTTCTTCTCAGAATTCTTTTCATGGCAGCGTCTGAGCTTCATCTCGCGAAAAATACCTTCGCGCTGCATCTTTTTCTTCAAAATCTTCAAAGATTGAGCCACATCATTGCCGATAACAGTAACCTGAACCACTTAAATCACCTCTTTTCTATTTCTCTGTCGGTTAATATTTTAGAGCCTTATACCACATTTTTTTTAGATTGCAACAAAAAATATGCATCATTTTTAGGTTCGTAACCGATTTTTAAGAACTTTCGCTCTACACTCGTCACAGATAATACTCTAAAGGATATAATAATGACTGAAACATCACAACCTGAAAAACAGGATCCGCAAAATGTTTACGAATTGATGGAAAACGACGACGGAGAAGTTATGGTTCTGCTTTTTGCCGGCGAAGGAACTCCGCAGAATCCGTCTTTTGCCTTGGACGAAACAAACCGGTTGATAGAATTGTCGCGCAGTAAGAACGACATTGTCCTTATTGAGGGGCTTCTTCCTGATGCCATCGAAAAATTAAAAAAACTCAGCGTCCTGTATGTTTGTGAAATGAAATACAATGAAAACCCCGAAGCAGAAAATGAAATCCTGCACGCCTACGCCGCGGCGTTAAAAAAAAAAGAGCAGCCGCAGCAAAACGCCGACGCAAAGCCGGCGGCACAGGAAAGCCTCTCCGAAAAAGCCCGCAAAGCAAGAGAAAACGTCCTGAACAAAAAGGCAACCCCTAATAAATCTTAAAAAAGCTCCCGCGACAGGGAGCTTTATTTTTTTCAAACATCATACACGCTCAAAAACCGCCGAAAACGGCACTCTTTAAACGTTGTAATGTCCGCCCGGCAATTGCTCTGGCCTTTTCTGCACCGACCGCCAGAATTTTTTCAACCTCATCAAAGTGGTTCATATAATAATTATAAACCTCCCGTTCCTGCCCGGTTTTCTCAATAATGGCTTCCAACAGCATATTTTTAACGTGTCCGTATCCAAGCTTACCGTTTTTAAGTCCTTCGGCCATCTCCAGAACTTTGTCCGCCGGAGCTACCGCCTTGTAAATTTCATAAACCAAAACCTCGTCGGGATTTTTCGGCTCTTCAATCGGTTTAGAGTCGGTCTTAACCGAAAACACCGCCTTTTTCAGTGTCTTGTCATCTTCAAACATCGGAATGACATTACCGTATGACTTGCTCATTTTACGCCCGTCAATTCCCGGTATTACCGCAATGTTGTCGTCAAACGCGGCTTTCGGCTGCACCAGGATTTCTTCACCGTAAAAAGCGTTAATGGCTCCGGCAATATCTCTGGCAATTTCCACATGCTGCACCTGGTCTTTTCCGACCGGCACGATATCCGTGTCAAAAGAAAGAATATCCGCCGCCATTAAAATCGGATATGTATACAGCCCCATATTAATCCCGTCGTCATGCGGTTTTTCCGCGGCAATATTCCTGTCAACCGCCGCTTTGTACGCATGCGCCTTATTCATAAACCCTTTCGGCGTAAATGCCGTTAAAATCGTCGTTATTTCAAAAATTTCCGGCACATCGGACTGGCGGTAAAAAATGCTCTTGTCTGGGTTAAGCCCTGCCGCCAGATAAATGCATGCTATTTCTTTTATCTCTTTATTCAGAATTTCCACGTTTTTCTCGGCATTAATCGCATGATAATCGGCAATAAACATAATGTGCTGCTTTGCCGTGTTCCCCATTTCAATCGCCGGCTTGATTGCTCCCAGATAATTTCCCAAATGCGGCTTGCCGGTCGGCTTAACCCCGGTCAGAACCCTTTTTCCCTCTATCATTTTGTGTCTGCCTTTCAAATTTGTGTTGTTTTTAATTTTAAATATTGATAACCTTGTTTTCAGATTTTTGCAAATAATTTTATATAAAAAAGGATAATCAGCAATGTTGGATATTAAATTCATTATCGACAACCCTGAATTGGTTAAAGAAGGTCTCGCCAAAAAAGGATACACGCCCGAACAGATTGACATAGACGCCCTGATTGCTCTGCACAAAGACGTCAACAAGTTAAAAACCTCCACCCAGGCACTGGCAGAAGAAAAAAACCGCCTGAGCAATTCCATCAAATCCGCATCGGCTGACGAACGTCCCGCCATTATCGCCAAGAGCAGGGAAATCGGTGAAGAATTGAAAAAAGAACAGGAACAGCTGGCCGAAGAACAGCAGAAATATGACAGCATAATGTGGCGCATGCCTAATCTCCCGAGTCCGGAATCTCCCGTCGCCCCGGACGAGTCCGGCAATGTCGTCATCAAAAAAGTCGGCGAACCGACAAAATTTGATTTCACGCCCAAAGACCATGTAGAACTGATGGAACTAAACGACTGGTCGGAAATGGAACGCATTGCCAAAGTTTCCGGCGCCAGAACTTATGCTATCAAAAACGAACTTTCCCGACTGGAACTCGCTATGCATATGCTGGTGCTGGACAAACTGGCTGCGCACGGTTTCACCACGATTACCGTTCCCTCGCTTTCCAAACAAAAACCGTTATATGGAATGGGCTATCTGCCGTTTTCTCAGGACGAAGTCTATTATATGCCGGCCGACGACCTTTACCTCTCCGGCACGGCCGAACTGGTGCTCAATTCGCTGCGAGCCGATGAAATTCTTTCCGAAAATGACCTGCCGGTGCTCTATGCCGGATTCTCCCCCTGTTTCCGCCGCGAAGCCGGAGCCGCCGGAAAAGATACGCGCGGTTTGGTTCGCGTCCACCAGTTTCTGAAAACCGAACAGTTCGTTATTTGCAAAAATGACATTGCCGAAAGCGAAAAATGGCACAAAACCCTGCTGGCTATTTCTGAAGAAGTATTGCAGGATTTGGAATTGCCTTATCAGGTATTGGAAATCTGCACCGGCGATATGGGCGCTCCCAAATACCGTCAGTATGATTTGGAAGCGTGGACGCCTTCGCAGAACTGCTACCGCGAAACCCACTCCTGCTCCAACATTACCGAATGGCAGGCTCGGCGCACCAATCTGAGATACCGCGACAACAAAGACGGCAAAGTCAAATTTGCCCATACGCTGAACAATACCGGCATCGCCACACCGCGTATTCTGGCTCCGTTTATGGAAAACCACCAGCAGGCTGACTTTACCGTCCGTATTCCGGAAAAACTCCAGCCTTATATGAACGGCAAAAAATTCATCGGCAAAAATGCCCGCTGATTTCCTTGTTGCCCGGCCGGAGTCCCAAAGCTCCGGCCGCACAGGCAATTGGGCAGCACCAGCCCAGACGCCCTAGCTCCGGCAACCTTTCCTGAAATATAACTCTTTTAACACCTTCGGAGAGCCATGAAAAGAATTGAAAAAATCATCAGTTTTATGCGGGCATTGGAAGAAGTCTGCATCGTAAAAAGGGACGTACTGCTGTATGAAGGCTCAACCGAAAATGATGCCATGCATATTTTCAAACTCTCGTTTCTCGTTATGCTCATTTCCCCTTATCTGAAAAGCAAGGTAGATTATACCAGAATGTTGGAAATGGCACTGGTTCACGATATAGCCGAAGGCAAGGTCGGTGACTACACCGCCGCTAACCAGATTGTCAATCCCGAACTGAAAAAAGAAAAAAAGCAAAAAGAAGAAGCTGCAATAAAAGAACTGAAAAGCCTGCTTCCGACACCGTTGAACCATAAAATTTATGACTTATATCAGGAATACGAAAAGAAAGAAACGTTGGAGGCTAAAATCGTTTCCGCTTTAGATAAATTGGAAGCCAATCTCCAGGCCAACCAATACAAAGACGGCGACGTTCGGTATTGGAAGCTTTGCGAAAACGGCGCAGAATACTATAAGATGGCACTGCAAAAGAAACCGTTGATTGCCGAAATAGGCGAAAAAATTCTATCGGATTTGGAAAATGCCATTATCTCCCTCTCGCGTGAAAATATGAAAAAATGCCGGGTTCGTATAAAAAAATAGCCGATATTTAAGGAGCTGCCATGCTGTTATATATAGACAAGAAAAAACAAAAGCGGCGGAGAATTAAAATTGCCGCTCTAACGGTAGCAGCCGTTTTATTCGTCATATTAAACTGCACGCACTTTTCCACAGCGCTGCACCAGACGGACAAAACTCTCCTGACTTATCATCCCCGTCCGTCCATGGCCGGAGAATATGAACACGCGGCACCAGTTACTTTGTTCACTTTCACTTCCGCTGCCGATACCGCACCGGCAGTTATTCTCATTCCTGCTGTTGCAAACCGACAGAATTTTATAACCACAGCACAGGCCTTTTCTCAAATTGTATCAGACACGACAGAAGTTCAGTTTACTCCCGAAATAAAGGAAACCTCGGCTCTTTTGTCCCTGATACAAATTTTCGCCCCCGCCTGCCGCATAGCCGAAAGCAGCCCCGCCACAGTAAAACAGCCGGATACGGTGCCATTGAATACCGAACCTTCCGTCCCGCGCTCAATCATCGTTTCATCAGACATCAATGCCGTAAACGCTGTCATATCTGCACAAAATCTCTACCCGCATACCATTAATTACACCACCGCACTCAAAAAACTTAAAACATCAAAGGCCTTCTCTTTGGTAAAACCGTTGCTTGACCGTTTATTTCCCCTCCCCCAAAAACCGCAGGGAAAACTTGCCGCTGAACAGAACGCCCTCCGCAGCTTTGCTTTTGAACATAAAAAAGAACTGCTCGCAACCCTCTCTCTGACCGCCGGCCTTCCAACCGCCAATTCTTCCGTTGCCGGTTCTTTTGTTGCCAATTCTCCCGTCGCAAATATCCCCGCCGCTAGCGCCTCCTCTGCTATTTCCCCCAGATTTTCAACCGACAATCTGCTGCTGCAAAATGCTCCGCTTTGCCTGACCGCCCGTGAAAAAACCGCTTGCAGCCTTGATTTAAACGCATCATTGGAAAAGAATCTTAAAACCGCTCTGCACCGGCTGCCCCCCGGCCAAACGCCGCTCCGATTAAGCCTGTTGACGTCAGCCGTTGAAATAACGCCGCAAACAATGTTGATGCCTGACGAGGGGCTGATGTTTCGCTTTGGTTCCCGTGAGAACTTGCTTCTTCCTCAGGAAATCGCAGCCTTCCGCAAAAGCCTCGCTGCCCGGCGCCGCCAACCGATTCCGGCTTCTGCCGACAACGCCGAAATTTTCCGCTTTTTGCAGTTGCAGTCAGGATTAAATCCAGATTATCATAACGACCAGATGAAATTTTACAAATTTAAAACAGTGGAGATAAATTTAAATGACAACATATAACGGATTCGCATTAAATTATTCAACTGACGAACTAAAAAAAATGACCACCGAAGAAATGACCGACATTACGCTGCTGTCAGAAACCTCACCTGCATGGCTGGCTCTTTCCGAAGGAGACCGCAAAGCGCTGCAGCATCTGGTGCAAGCCGCCAAGATACTGAACGACGTCTGCCTGCAACAGGACAACCCGCACAATATTTCTTTGAAACAAGCGCTTGAACAAGCTGCAAAAGACGATGAACAAGCTGCATTGACTTTAAAAATGTTTAATTCCCTGAACGGCGTATCCGGCTTAAACGGAATTGACGCTGCCCCAATCTGCCTGTTCAAAGGCCTGACAACATCCGCCGGAAAAAATTTCTATCCGCAGGACTTGACCGTTGACGAATTTCATCAAATCCTGTTAAACATGTTCGCTGGCGGAGAATCCGAAGAAATTGCCCGCATTTTGTCTGCCCGAACCATGGTTGTCCGCAACGGTGCAAAATTAAAAGCCGTTGATTACACCGAATACTTCAAAAAAGAATTCTCCGCTATGGCAAACGAACTGGAAGTCGCCGCCCACTACTGCTCTGACGATTTGTTTCGTGAATTTTTGTCATGGCAGGCACAAGCCTTGCTGCAAAACAACGAAGATATGGATATGCTGGCCGATAAACACTGGGCCATGATGCAGGATTCGCCTCTTGAATTTACCATCAGCCGTGAAAACTACGATGATGAAATGACGCCGACAGTCTTGGAAAATCCGCAGCTTGCCGCCTTGATTAAACAGCATAATATTGATGTTATCGCCAAAGATATGCTTGGCGCCCGGGTCGGCATTGTCAACCGTGAAGGAACTAAACTGCTGCTGCAATTCAGGGATATGATGCCCAAATTGAGCGCCCTTATGCCTTACGCCGACAAATACGTGCAAAGCATCAACGCCAACGCAGATTTAAAGCAAACCATGGTTGACGTTGACTTAATCAGCCTGACCGGAGATTACGCCCAATGCCGCGGCGGTATTACCGTTGCTCAAAATCTGCCGAACAACGACAAGCTTGCCATCAAAACCGGCGGCGGACGGCGCAACGTCTATCATCGGCAAGTACGCCAGGGACACGACCCCGAACGGACGCAAAAGATGCTGGACGCCTTTCTTCACCCCGATTTTCACAAATATTACGATTTGGAAGCCGACCATCTGTTTGTTATCGGACACGAAAACGGACATTCTTTAGGGCCGAACAGCGAATACCAGAACTCCCCGGGTATTTGCAAATCCATTATTGAAGAAAACAAAGCCGACACGATTTCAATCGCTTTCATGCCGGAATATGTCAAACAGGGCATTCTCAGCGAGGAAAGGTTAAAACAAATCTACACCACTTGGATTTTTCGCCTCCTGCTGCGCGCCAAACCGATATTCCCGACCGAAACCTACAAAATAGTCGACTTAATAGAATTTAACACCCTTTTGAAACACGGTGCCGTAACATTCGACGCTAACAGGTTGCTGCATATCGACTTTGCCAAAGTAAGCCCGGCAATGTATGAGCTGCTGACTAAAGTTATTGACATTCAGCTCTCTAAATCCCCGCAAAAAGCGCGGCAATACATTGAAGAAAACACATCTTGGGGCGAGCTTCATGAATATATCGCCGCCACCCACAAACAACTTGGGTTAAAGAAATATAAGAATATTGTAAGTTTCTTCTAAAAAGCGGTTGCATGCCGCAAAGCGATACGATATAAATACGACAGATACTTTTTAAGGAGATTGATTAATGTTCGGACGTTTTTTTTACGGACAATGCTCTTTAGCCGAAGCATTTTGGAAATTTTCATTTCTGGGTCTTGCCGTTTCCGGTTTTGTTACCCGTCTTTTAATGATATTTCTGAAGCAGTCGGCAGGATATGAAACCCGTTATCTGCAGGTTCTATGGAACAACATTTCCCTTCTGAGCATGAATCCGGCAGCTTTTACCTGGCTGTGCTTTTATACCGCAGCGTTTTTGGCCGTACTGACCTATTCCGTCGTTTGTATCGTCGGAATGTGGAACACGTACAAAGAATACGAAAAAAGCAAAGTCCTCGCTTTTATCTGTATGCTTCTGGTCTGGGTAATGGTTTATTTTGCCGTTAAATTCTCCATTTACTAATCTTTCAACCTGCAAATTGCTCCGTATCGTTATCATCTGATAAAAACTCCTGAAATCAGGAGTTTTTATTTTTCCGGTTTCCTTTCTCCGTGTTTCCATTTTCCATCAAAAAAGGGAGCCAGCTGCTCCCTCTTAACCATACAGTTCAAAATAAACCGGCTAAATATCCAGATTAACCACATTAAGGGCGTTTTCCTGAATAAAGTCCTTACGGGGCTCAACAACATCGCCCATCAAGGTAGAAAAGACCTCATCAGCTTCTTCCATCTGGTCGATTTTGACCTGCAACAGCGAACGAGCTTCCGGATCCAGGGTCGTTTCCCACAGCTGTTCCGGATTCATCTCGCCCAATCCTTTATACCGCTGCAAGGTAATTCCCTTCTTCCCGGCAGCCATAACAGCATCAACCAGCGTAACCGGTCCGGCAATCACTGTTTCGCCACCGGTTTTAGACACCAGTTTCAATGGCTGGGAAAAATTCTCCGCCAAAAATTCTTTCATCGTATTCAGCATCTTGGCCTCGCCGCTTTCCAGAATGGACGCGCCGACAATATGTTCTTCCCGAACGCCGCGCAATGTCCGATAGAAAGAAATGCTGCCGTTTTCCAAAATATCCGCTTTCCAGCCGCGGTCATATTCCGCTTCCAAATTGTCCAACCGCGCCGTCAGCTTGTCCAGAGCTGGTTTCAGCCGATTCGCATCAGCCAAAATCTCCTTGTCAAACAACCCGCTGATAGCCATCTGCTCCACGATATGTTCCGGCGCTTTGGTACTCAACATGGAAACAAGGTTCCGCGCTTTCTTCGTACTTTCGACATACGCCACCAAATCCTGTCCGAGGATTCGCTCGCCGTCTGCCTTTTCCAGATAAGCGTCATCGCATCCGCCGTTAATCAGATAATCTTCCATCTCGCGGTCATCTTTCAGATAAATAATCGAATTCCCGCGTTTGGCCTTATACAGCGGCGGTTGGGCAATATACACGTAACCGCGCTCAATGAGCTCCGGCATTTGCCGGTAGAAAAACGTCAGCAGCAGCGTTCTGATATGTGCGCCGTCGACATCCGCATCGGTCATAATTACAATCTTGTGATAGCGGCATTTGTCGGGATTAAAGTCGTCGCGGCCGATTCCCGTCCCGAGCGCCGTAATAATCGTTCCGATTTCCGCTGAATTCAGCATCTTGTCAAAACGCGCCCTTTCAACATTCAGGATTTTACCGCGCAACGGCATAATCGCCTGATTCTTTCTGTCGCGCCCCTGTTTCGCCGACCCGCCCGCGGAGTCTCCCTCAACGATAAACACTTCCGACAAAGCCGGATCTTTTTCCTGACAGTCCGCCAGTTTTCCCGGCAGGGAAGAAATATCCAGCACGCCTTTGCGCCGCGTCAGCTCACGGGCTTTGCGCGCCGCTTCACGCGCCGTTGCCGCCTCTACGATTTTGCCGACGATAATCTTCGCCTCGGCCGGATGCTCGTCCAGCCATTCTTTCAGCTTATCGCCCATAATCCCCTCAACCACCGGACGTACTTCGGAAGACACCAGCTTATCCTTGGTCTGCGATGAAAATTTCGGATCCGGAACCTTAACCGACAAAACACAGGTCAGCCCCTCGCGCATATCGTCGCCGGTAATAGCCGTCTTGTCCTTTTTCAAAAGCCCGTTTTCCATAATATAGTTATTGATGGTTCTCGTCAACGCGCCCCGGAATCCCGCCAGGTGCGTTCCGCCGTCTTTCTGCGGAACATTGTTGGTAAAGCACAACATGCTTTCGTTATAGGCCTCCGTCCACTGCATAGCAACATCGACCTGCATACCGTTCTGTTCACCGGAAATGCTGATAATACTTTCATGCAGAGGAGCTTTCGCTTTATTCAGATGTGTAACAAACGCCCTCAAACCGCCTTCATAATGAAAAACCGTTTCCTTAGGCTCATTACCGCGGTTGTCAATCAGTTTCAGATAAACGCCGGAGTTCAAAAAAGCCTTCTCGCGGATAGAACGTTCCAAAACGTCATAGCTGAATTCCGTCTGTGTAAATGTCTCGGGAGACGGTAGAAAAGAAACTTCTGTTCCGTGGCGTCCTGGCGTCGAACCGGTAACGTGAATATGCTCTACAACGTTGCCGTTTGCAAATTCAGCTTCATACTGCTGGTCATTGCGCCAAATCTTCAGCCTCAGCCATGTAGACAAGGCATTGACTACCGACACCCCCACCCCGTGCAGACCACCGGAAACCTTATACGAATTATTGTCAAACTTGCCGCCCGAATGCAACTCGGTCATAATAACTTCCGCCGCCGAAACCCCCTCTTCCTTATGCATATCAACCGGCATACCGCGCCCGTTGTCGCGAATGGTCGCCGAACCGTCCGGATTCAAAATAACTTCGGTTTTGTCGCAATACCCGGCCAAAGCTTCGTCAATCGCATTGTCAAGGACTTCATATATCATATGGTGCAGACCGGACCCGTCGTCAGTATCGCCGATATACATCCCCGGACGTTTCCGCACGGCATCAAGCCCTTTCAGAACCTTAATGGAATCTGCATTATATTCCTGTTCGCCCTTAATAATTTCTTCTTCTGTAAATTCAGCCATTATAAACCTCTGTTTTCGTAAATCTTCAAGTCTTGTTTAATATAGCACACCCGCAGATTTTACCAAGCAAAATTTACAAAAACATCAGGGTTATCAACAAAAAAGGCACCTCTTCAAACGATTTATGTTTACATCTTTGCTATCTATTCTTCAAATATACAAAGCAACATAAAAAAGTGCCAATTTATAACACTCAGCCAGCCTGAACGAAACATTGTTTAGACACTCAAACCAACGCTAAATCAGCAACAAAATTACCAGACAGCAAACACCTAAAACGAGTAACGGAGTCCCAGAGACATCTCCATAATGTTTTTAACATAATCATTGCTGCCGGTCATCGTAACATAATGCGCCATCGCCCGAACGGCCCAGTTCCTGTTCAAATTAAACTGCAGCCCCAACCCGGTACGCATGCCAAACGGCTCTTCTTTAACGTTGCCATTAACACTATATCCCAATACATTTGCCGCAAGATTTATATCAAAATCATAATACGCGCCACCCAATGACATCAAAATATCCAATTGTTTGTCTATTGGCTGATAAAACAAAAAATCCACCCCGTACGCCGCATATTTTACACCGACATCAATGTTAGCGCCATTAAAACGTGTCCCTTTATTCTCTTTTCCCGCCTGCTGATAAAAAAGTTCCATTCCGACTTTCTTATTAAAGCGAAATCCCAGCGTCGGTTTAAAAAAATTATATTCAGTTTCAGCTATACTTTTATACTTAAAATTTCCTTCCTTCTCCAAATCAAGATGATTTCTGCCGACATCCAGCCCCAGAGTATAGCGCGGATATTGCGTTTCCGTCCTCGGCAACGGGCGTACATAATTCGCCGTCGCTGTTCGAGAAACAACACGCGTTCCAGGCTGACGATAATACTCCGCCCGCGCAGAGCCGCAAATTAGACCGAAAAAGACTCCGGACAAGAGCAAAAACTTTCTCATATCATACTTCCCTTTTTTCCCAATGGTTAAAGAAAAAGCCATCTTGACTAGAAGATGACTGGAAGTTGAAAGTCTGCTAATGAACAGCGCGGTATATTCACCGCTGAGGCTTATTTTACCGCCTTCCAGTCCACGACTGAAGGCATGTAAAGTTTCGCCTTTACATAGTGCGTCATTAGAGAGGCTTTCAAACCCCGAAATGTCCACCGGACATTCCAGCTTGAGACTAAAGCACCCTCGCTTAACATTTAGTAAATATCATTACGTAAAGAATAATATGTTATATACTTTTGCAAATTAAAATCAACATTACGAAAAAACGATTTTACATATCACGCAAAAAATAACGCTGCCGAATTACCCCTCCGGCAGCGTTGACATTCAATTTTTAACAAAAAGATTAAAAAACTTTTCCGCAATTCAAAACGAAATTTCCCTTATTTTCGCACATCAAAAACGTCAAAGCATCCCTGTAAATATGCCAGCAGCGCAGAGTCTTCCACCAATGCCAGGCATTGACTCTCCGTCGTATCCGTATCGGAAGGAACTTTTCGGTATTTTTGCAGATAATACTCCTTAACGCCAAGCCCCTTCAAAGTATCTGCAATCGTATAAATATCTTTAACCGAAAGAAAACGCGGGTCGCAAGTCGTCCGGCACTCAAACGGCACCCCGGAATCAATCAGCAGATGCAGGCTTTCCCGAACCTTCTCCACATCTGCGATTCCCCCGGTAACCTCTTTATACCGCTCGGCCTCCAACGGTGCTTTAATGTCAAATCCGACCCAGTCGGTCTTGGCAAGAACCTCCTTAAAGCGTGCCGGACGATATCCTCCGGTATGCAGCCCGACCAGATATCCCAAAGCTTTCACCTCGTCCATTGCCGCCCCCAGGGTATCTTGAACCAAAGGTTCTCCGCCGGAAAAAACCACAGCATCAAGCATTCCCTTTCTTTGCTCAAGGAAATCCGTAAACTTCTGCCAGACGATATTCGTCTCGGCATTCACATCCTGAAGATGCGTATTATGACAGAAAGGACAACGCCACGGACACCCCTGCATAAAGACAACAGCAGACATCCGGTTAGGAAAATCGACGATACTGAATTTCTCAATACCGCCGATTCTAATAGCATTCATCAACAGACCGCTAAACTGGTTAAACCCCGTGTAACCGCTTATTCAGCAGCCAAAGCCATCGTATTGTCTCTGCAGACGCATTCACGGGCTTCGCATCCCATAACGGCCTTCTCTTCGCAGAAACACAAGCGGGACTTATATTCGCCTTTCTTGCCGACATTAAATTCTGTCGTCGGGCGGATATATCCCATAACTCTGGTATAGACTTCGCAACGCTGTCTTTCAGAATCGTCTAATTTAACATCATCAATATTAATAATATTGCTCATCTTTCTCCCTTTCACTAATATAATATTCTACGCTACTTCTTGCTTTTTTGCAAGCATTTTTAACTTTTCTGCCTTCTTTTCCTGATCGCAAATCGGACAGAACTCATGTTCCCCGGCAATATAACCGTGTTTCGGACATACGGAAAACGTCGGAGTAATCGTGATATACGGAAGGCGGTAATTTGCCAGAACCTTCTTGATGAAATCACGACAAACTTTTGCGGACGAAATACGCTGGTTCATATAAAGGTGAAGCACCGTACCGCCGGTATATTTGGACTGCAGGCGCGCCTGCAAATCCAGCGCTTCAAACGGATCATCGGTATAACCGACCGGAAGCTGTGAAGAATTCGTATAAAACGGGGCATCGGGCGTACCGGCCTGAATAATGCCGATATAACGCTTTTTGTCTTCTCTTGCAAATCTGGTCGTCGCCCCTTCCGCCGGAGTCGCCTCCAGATTATACATATGCCCGGTTTCTTCCTGAAATTTCACCAGCCTGTCGCGGACGAAATCCAGAAATTTCTCGGCAAACGCCTGTCCCCATGTATCGGCAATGTTATGCTCGTCATTGGTAAAGTTCCGAATCATCTCGTTCATACCGTTGACACCGATGGTCGAGAAGTGATTGCGCAACGTGCCCAGATACCTTTTGGTAAACGGAAACAGCCCGTTATCAATTAACCGCTGAATAACCTTACGTTTGATTTCCAGCGAAGAGCGCGCAATGTTCATCAGCTCGTCAACCCGAGCAAACAACCCTGCTTCATTGCCTTTGTAAACATACCCGAGTCGCGCGCAGTTAATCGTAACCACGCCAACCGACCCCGTCTGCTCGGCCGACCCGAACAATCCGTTTCCTCTGGCCAACAACTCTCTCAAATCCAGCTGCAAACGGCAGCACATCGAACGAATCTGTCCCGGTTTCAACGACGAATTCAGGAAATTCTGAAAATAAGGCAAACCGTACTTGGCCGTCATCTCAAACAGCAATTCCGTATTCTCGTCTTCCCACGGAAAATCCCACGTCATATTGTAGGTCGGAATCGGAAACGTAAACGGCCGCCCTTTAACATCGCCGCCCATCATAACATTGATATAGGCTTTGTTAATCATCGCCATTTCCTCGCCCAAATCGCCGTAGGTATAATCCTGTTCCACGCCGGCAATAATCGGGTGCTGATCGCGCAAATCTTCCGGGCAGACCCAGTCGAAAGTAAAGTTCGTAAACGGAGTCTGCGAGCCCCAGCGGGACGGAACGTTCAGGTTGTAAATCAGCTCCTGCATGCTCTGTTCAACCTGTTCGTATGTCAGCTTGTCATTCCGAACATAAGGAGCCAGATACGTATCGACCGAAGAAAAAGCCTGCGCTCCGGCCCATTCATTCTGCAGCGTTCCCATAAAGTTTACCATCTGCCCGACGGCGGAAGACAAATGCTTCGGAGCCCCGGCCTCAACTTTTCCCGGCACGCCGTTAAATCCCTCGCGCAGCAGGTTTTTCAGTGACCAGCCGGCACAGTATGCCGCCAGCATGCTTAAATCGTGAATATGAATATCGCCGTTTCTGTGTGCTTCGCCGACTTCCGCCGGATAAACGTGCGACAGCCAGTAGTTGGCCGTAACCTTGCCGGAAACGTTTAAAATCAATCCGCCGTTGGAATACCCCTGATTTGCATTCTCCTTAATTCTCCAGTCCAGATTTTCCAGATATTCGTTAATGGAGCTTTCCACGTCAATAACGGTTTTGCCGTCGCCGCGCATTCTGTTTCTCTTATCGCGATACAGAATATAGGATTTCGCCGTCTTAAAATAGTTGGAAGAAATAAGCACCTGTTCGACAACGTCCTGAATATCTTCTACCGAAGGCAGGGATTCGTCAAACTTGTGTGATAAAATTTTCATCACCTGAGCTGTCAGAAGCCACGCATCGTCGCCGTCAAATTCAGAAGTAATCTCGCCGGCCCGCAATATTGCATTATAAATTTTATCGCCGTCAAAATCAGCGAGGGTTCCGTCTCTTTTTGTTATGCTTTTAAACGGCATTTTATATTTTTTTGCCGTCGGCATCTGCAACTCGTTATTTGCCATTTTATTATTCTTCCCTTCTCTTTATTTAGTAAGTTTATGGGTCTCGCCCTTAACAGCACCCTACTACATATAGTATTAACAAACCGTAAAGATATACAAGATGTAGTAAAAATACTCTTTAAAGCGCCAACGCTTCAACTGCCCCTATCTTAAAAAAAACACTCCTTTTGACAAGTCGTCATCCCCCGTTTTTTTTTAAATTTGCATATCCCCCTAAAATTAAAACACTTTTTTTTTTTTAAAGGGTCTATAACCGCGCTGCCAAAAATTTTAAACCTGTTACTAACAGCTTTTTAAAATTTTAATTTCTGCCAAAACGATTTTTTTAACACAAAAAGATTGACCTTGCTTTTATACGCCTATATTATATTTGACGGATTAAATTTCAGGGAGAGATAAAGTTGCGCAAAACCATAATTTGGGATCTGGACAATACCCTTTATTTTGAAACGGAAGAATATAAAAACAAACTTAATGAAGCCACAGCCGCAGCCGCCATCAAAGAGTTCAACGTTCCGCTTGACTTTAAGGAAGCTACGGAAAAAGTAAAAGAATCTTACGCGACATACCGGGACGGATTGGAAATATTTTCCCGTGAATATGGCATTCCGCACAAAGACCTGTACGTTTCCTACCATAATTACAAAAGCGAACTGGTAAAAACCATTGCTCCGTATGAAGGATTGCTTGAAAACCTGAAGAGCCTTCAGTGTCCGCAGTACGTCTTTTCCACATCTTCCAAAGATATCTGCGAAAAAATTCTGAAACATATCGGGCTGTATGATTTCTTTGCCGACAGATTCTATTCCGTAGAAGATTTTGACGTGTATAAGAAGAACGAAAGCCCTGACGTATACGCCCGGCTGTGCCAGACCATAGGCGTTAATCCTCAGGAATGCATTTTTGTAGACGACAGCTATTCCAATTTGGATTTTGCCAAACAATGCGGCATGACCACAATCCGCATTTATTACGGCAATAATTCGGCTAAGGATATGCCCTTTATCGATTCGGCATACAAAGGAATTGAGGAATGCATTGCCGGCCTGAAAAAAGATTACGGCTGTTAATCCCACAATAATATCCCATAAGCGGCACAGCCTGATGAACGCAGTACGACACGGGCAACCGCTGTGCCGGATTTTGCTTAAAATTTAAGCCCCGAACAAATCTGCCGGTTTCCGCTACTCGGAAACCGGCTTATCTTTCCCTTCACAGAGTTTACTCTCCAAAATATAATTTTGCGGCGTGTCAAACTTCATCTGCTCCTGTTCAACTTCTCTGCGCCAGTGTTCCACTTTTTCTTTCATATCATTAAGATAAGCTTCGTTAAGTTCCTGCGCCGCAGCGTCTGCCGATTCGCCCGGCCCGACAACGCGCACGCCTATCTTGTCAAACTGCCCGGCGGCTGCTTTTTTAAACTCCGGCAGAAAATAGTCCAACGCCTCGATATAAATTTGCATATGTGTCTTTTCATGGCGCAGAGCCACTTCATACAGGCAGGTACCTTTCTGTAAATCCTTCAAAATATAAATTGTCGGAACATAATATCCCAAATGCGCGTTAATTTCCTGCGGATAAAGGCACGAATACCCGTGGCTGATTTCAATATGACCCACCGTCATATTAAAGTCAAACCCGTCCCTGACTTTAGTCAAGCCGACCGGTACCAGGTCTTGCGGCATCTGCTGCCCCGATTCCTGATATTTTTTCTCCGTCTCCCGGCGCAGATAAGCTCCGTCTTTGTCAAAATTATATTTCAGTTTTCCGTAAGATGATGTAACCATAACCGTTGGCCGTCCAATAACGGAGAGGCATTCCTCAACATACCTTTCCCTCCCGTCATCTCCCTGCGCAGAATTAACACCCGCTAACCCTAAAATTAATGCAAAAAAAACTTTTTTCATCTATAATACTCTCCAGATAAACATCTTTGGCACGGAGGCTCCCCATGAACTATCTGTATATTATCTGTCTGGCCTTGTCCAGCCTTTTTACATATAAGCCTTTATCTGCGGAAACCCACTCTTTGCAATATGCTTTTTTTATCCCGGGAGGCGTCTTTCAGCAAAATACCCGTGTCCAGGATATCCGTTTAATGAAACCCAGATATGCCAAACCGGACGAAGAGTCAGAATCCTCCGCCGCTGTTTCATCTCCCAAACGCCGCAGCACAGCTGATTTTTCTTCCAATTCCGTCTCTTCTTCCGATTCTATTCCAGCTTCCGCTGCCGCCAAAACTTTCGCGGAAAATCCTTCTGTAACGTCATCTTCTGCATTCTCTGCCCCTAAGGCATCTGAACCGCAATACACCTTGCCCGTTGTCGAAAAGAAAATTGTTACCATCAAAAAAATCTCCGCCAATCCTGTTGCAAAAGCCGATATGCCAAACTCATCTCCGGCAAAAAACGAAACCGCTGCGGATACCCGGCTTCCCTCTCCCGACAGCGCCGAAATTGCATCTAAACTGCAAAAATATAAACTTGATGAAAATATAACGGTTCAGGCAGCAACGCCCAAACCACTCCTTGCTGCCGCACCAGACGCATCACCCCTGGAGCAGTTGCACCGCAAAAGTCTGAATGAACTGCTTCAGGCAATTCCATATCCGGACGCCAAACTGCCAAAATTTAAACAACGATACGCTCTTTACGGCTTGGAAATGCGCGTTCTTCAACGCCGAGGAAAATTTCCAGCCAATCCCGAGCAAGAAGAAGCGCTTGCCAAAGCCAACTCACTGCGGCGTTTTGAAGTAAAATAAACATCTTTAAATAAACATTTTTGTCTGCGCCGAATTTTCTTCCGTCTGCCAAACGGCTGTCCGCCCCCCGGCAAAAGGAGCCGAACCCGCTTTATCCGCCCGAAGCGCTCCTAAGCCCGTTCCAAATGAGGCGACGGAGTTCCACTTTGATAAATTGCCATTCATGATGGCGAAACATTAGTCATCGCCGATTCGCAACGCTTCAATAAATGCCGACTGCGGCACTTCCACCTTGCCAAACTGCCGCATTCTTTGCTTGCCTTTCTTCTGCTTGTCCAGCAGCTTGCGCTTACGGGTAACATCGCCGCCATAACATTTCGCCGTAACATCCTTGCGCATGGCCGAAATCGTCTCCCGTGCCACAACGCGCCCGCCGATGGCCGCTTGTATCGGAATTTTAAACAAATGCCTTGGAATCAAATCTTTCAAACGCTCGCAAATCTGCCGTCCCCTCGATTCCGCCTCGCTTCTGTGGCATAAAAAAGCCAGCGCGTCAACAGGTTCTTCGTTAATTAAAATCTGTACTTTAACCAAATCTGATTGCTCGTACCCTGTCAGTTCATAGTCAAAACTTGCATATCCGCTCGTAATGGATTTCAACCGGTCATAAAAATCAAACACGATTTCATTCAGCGGAATCTGATACACAACCATCGCCCGCGACCCGACATAGGTCAATTCCTGCTGTACGCCGCGACGCTCCGTGCAAAGTTTCAACACGGCGCCCAGATAAGTGTCCGGCACCAGAATTGTCGCCCTGACCATCGGTTCCTCAATTGAAGCTACCGTCGACAGGTCTGGCATATCCGCCGGATTATGCAGCATTATCGTTTCACCTTTGGTCAAATTGATTTTATACGCCACGGACGGTGCCGTCGTAATAATATCCAAATCAAACTCGCGCCCGATTCGCTCCTGTATGATTTCCATATGCAGCAATCCGAGGAACCCGCAGCGAAAGCCGAGTCCCAACGCTGCGGAATTTTCATTTTGATAGTCTATGCTCGCATCATTGAGCTTTAACTTTGCCAGAGCGTCTTTCAACGCTTCGTATTGGCTGCTGTCTACCGGAAAGATTGAACAGAAAACGACCGGGATAGAAGGTTTAAATCCGGAAAGAGCTTCAGTGCAAGGACGCTTGTTATCCGTAATCGTATCGCCGACCCGGCAATCGCCGACACTTTTAATGCTGGCGGTAATATAGCCGACTTCCCCGGCGGACAATTCTTCAACTTCTTGCATTTTAGGCGTAAACACGCCGATTCGGTCAACCGTATAAACAGCATTGCTGCTCATCATCCGGATAGTCTGCTTTTTGCGCAAAGTCCCATCTTTAATCCTGACAAGGATAACCACCCCCAAATACGAATCATACCAGCTGTCAATCAATAGGGCTTTCAACGGCGCACCGACATCTCCCTGCGGTGCCGGCAGCTGATGCACGATTGCTTCCAACAGCTCGTTTATTCCCAGTCCTGTTTTACCCGAAGTTTCCACCGCACCGCTTGCATCAATCCCGATAACGTCTTCAATCTGAGCTTTGACTTTTTCCACATCTGCCGACGGCAAATCCACCTTATTAAGCGCCGGTACAATCTCATGATTGTTGTCAATCGCCAGATAAACGTTAGCCAGCGTCTGCGCTTCCACGCCCTGCGTTGCGTCCACAACCAAAACCGATCCTTCGCAAGCCGCCAGAGAACGCGAAACCTCATAAGAAAAATCCACATGCCCCGGCGTATCAATCAGGTTCAACAGATATTCCTGCCCGTCTTGCGCCTTGTATTTAAGCCGCACCGTTTGCGCCTTAATCGTTATCCCCCGTTCGCGCTCAATATCCATCGAATCCAAAACCTGTTCCGACATCTCCCGGCGTTCAAGTCCGCCGCAGGTTTCGATAATACGGTCGGCAATCGTCGATTTACCGTGGTCAATATGGGCAATAATCGCAAAATTTCTGATTTTGGCCAAATCCTGCATCTATCTAACTTTCCTTATTACAACATTTTTTCTGACTTGCTGATTGTGCGCCGGATATCCCTGCTTCCTGCAGCCCCGGTTGCACACAAAACTTATCTTCCTACATAAACGAATTTTTGCCGGAACGCAACAGATTTTATACTTTCCTGTTGCAACTCTTATAAAACTGTGCTTAAATATAAGGCATAAAATTATTTTGCTCATTACGGAGGCTGTCATGATTAAGTTTATTGATGTCGAATTCGGCTCCGGCCGTTATCAGGAACTGTTGGATTTGCGCTACAGAATTCTGCTGCAGCCCCTCGGGTTAAAATTTCTTGACTCTTTCCGCGAACAGGAAGCAGGCTTTCTCCACATCGGATGCATAGATTCCGTCAGCGACAAGCTCATTGGCGGCTTGATTATGGTTCCGGTCGACAATGAGGAAATCCGCATCATGCAGGTCGCCGTGGACGATACGCGCCAAGGCGAAGGCATCGGTAAAAAACTGATTGGATACGCCGAAAAGACTGCCAAAGAAATCGGCTACTCCCGTATGGTCATGCACGCCATGCTCTCCGTCGTCGGCTTTTACGAAAAGCTTGGCTTCAGACAAGACGGTGATTTGTTTGAAGAAAAAGGCATTAACTTTATCCGTATGGTTAAAACGCTCTAAGATAAAATCAAAACAGAAACAAAAACTTTCGTATTTCTTCTGCCGTTTCTTTCGGAGACTGCTTATCATTGCAGATGACCAAATCTGAACATTCTGGATTATGATATCCCTGCTTATACATTTCACCGATACGTTTTATCTCCCAGGCAGAAAGCTCCCGCCCGCCCCGATTACCAATACAGATTTCAAAACTGGGAGAAAGAGTAATGCAAATAACTCTGTCCGTACCGTTCTCCCACGCTTTCCACCTGCGAAAATTGCCCCAACTCATCGGATACGCAAAAAATAAATATCTATATCTGCGCAAACGCTTTTCCCGCTCAATCAGGCTGTCCAATCTATCCAGCCTCAAAGCTATCCCCTCTTGAAATCCTAATCCAAGTTGCATCTGCTCCTCATCGGGCAGAAGCTCGTCCACATCAACAAAAACCGCATTTCCAATCATCTCCGGTAGCAGTCTTCCTACCGTTGTCTTCCCCGCATTTATTGGTCCGCTCAGATTTACAAAAAACATTTTTTACTCCAAATAAAGCGAACTCTGCTTATAGCGTTTAATCATATTTCTAACCAGAACGCCGATAATCGCAGCTACCGGAACAGCCAACATCAAACCGAGGAACCCCAGCAAGACGCCGCCGGCCAACAGGGCAAACATAACCCATACCGGATGCAGTCCGACACTGTCTCCCACCAGTTTCGGCGTCAGAAAATTGCCTTCAAGGAACTGCCCGCTGAGGAAAACCGCCACCACATACATAACATGTGTCACATCGCCAAACTGGGCAAAAGCCAAAATAATTCCCAACACAAATCCGGTAATCGACCCGACATACGGGATAAACGAGATAACGCCGGCAATAAAGCCGACCAACAGCCCAAGTTCCAGACCGACCAGCTTCAGCCCGATGGAATAATACAATCCCAAAATCAGGCATACGCTCAGCTGGCCGCGGATAAATCCGGCAATAATGACATTAATTTCTTTCATACTTTCCATAATGCCTTTTTTCGACTTTTTCGGCAGCAGTCCCTCAAACTTACGGACAAAGGTGTCCCAGTCCCGCAGCATATAAAACGTAACGATAGGCGTAATCAAAATCAATGAAATCAGGTTAATAAACGCAAACCCGTTAGCAATCAGCCCTTTGAGCAATGCTCCGGCAAACTTGACGCCGTTGCCGATATTGCCTTTTATCATCTCTTCCAAATTCCCGCCAATCAGCCCGGGGAACCGTTCTGCCAGCCTTTGCAAAGCCGGCCGGACCTTTTCCAAAATCAGCGCCAGATACTTTGGCGTAGCCTGCACCAAAAGGGTAACTTGGCTTTCAACCATCCCTAAAAATAAAAATATTGCCGGCAGGACGATTAAAATCATCAAAAAGCAGACCAGCACCGTAGCCCATGTTCGTGACATCTTGCATTTTTGCAGTTTCAAAGTCAGCGGATCCAAAAGATACGCCAGCAAAATGCCCGCAACAAAAGGCATCAGCACCGAGCGTAACAGATACAGCAAAAAGAAAAACACAAAGAAAATGACAAACCACATATACGGATTAACGTAAAAACGGCTCTGTGCCTTAATAGATGGCATAATACCCTCCTTCTTTCCTCAATTTGTACCCGCTCAGCCCCAAGTTGGCCTGAAGTTTCTCAATAACGCCGCTGTAAAGAAAATTAAAATGCACCTTTCCGTTCGCCATGGAAACGACTTTTACATCCTTTACCTGAGGATATCCTTCCAACAGCCGTTTTAATGCCAGCCATTGCCCCAATTTCGGATAAGAATAAACCGCTTCGATTTTTTCTTCGGCAAAAGTTTCCGGCAGCACTTCCCCGACAGCTTTTTTGGCATCTTTAAAAAACGGCAGAACTTTGTCTATAGCAGCCGCCGGCTCCAACCCGGCAACATCCGCCTCGCTGACTTCCCGCCCCGGAAAAGACCTGACATAAACCTTGCCGTCTTTCAGCGAATACTTTAAGACGTATATCCCCGTAACATTATTAAAATCTGCCAGTTCATTATATTCGCCGTCAGTCATGTCATAAATCCGATTGGCTTCAACCGCGGTAATATTGCCCAGATTTTTCTCAATATCGCGAATAACCAGATTGCCCTTGCGAATATCCCGCCTCTGCTGAAAAGCCTGTCGCCAGATATTTTCATCGCTCCATAAATCCAGCGTCCCGTCTTCTTTTTCCAACAACGGGACAGCCAAAACATCTTGTTCTTCCCCTGCGACCAGCGGCATATTGTTTTCAGCCAGATAAGCCTTCAAAATATCCTCATTCACGCTGATGCGCAAATCGGCAATATAGCGGACATCCGACGACTTTTCCATCAGCACCATAATCCCCGAAACAAAATGCTGCAGCTGGTTATCGTTTAATTTGTTAATTTCATCGGCGCTCTGCGCCGTGCTGATGCTCAAAACAACTTCATTCAAACCGTCGCGCACAGCTTTGGCCATTGCCTGCTTTTTGGCTTCCGTAACCGTAGCTGCCGTAATATCGACGTTAACATCTGCCTCATAACGGGGGTCTGCCGCCGCAGGAATTGCAAACAGCACCATTGCCGCAAATTTCAAAACCAGTTCTCTCACGTTTGTCAAGCTCCCTGTATCCTCTTTATTTTTCTGTAACCCGGTCATTTTTCGTTCTTATTCCGATTGTTTTCTATTCTTATAACCTAAAAGCACAAAAATCAAACTTTTTTATTGCCTTTTAAATGCTTATGATATTAACTGAAGAAAATTTTTTGATATTGTTTTTTATTTCATATAAAAGGAACTTAAAATGAAAATGACCAAATTTCTTGACAGCCTTTTGGAGCGCGCCTCTAAAGAGCCGAAAACGATAGTATTGCCGGAAGGCGAAGACGAACGTATCCTGCAGGCTGCACACGCCGTTGCCGCAAGAAAAGCCGCAAAGCTCATCATTCTTGGCAATCCGGAAGAAATTAAAGCTTATTTTGCCAAAAATAACTGGGATATGGAAGGCATTGAACTGATACAGCCGGAAACCTCTGAAAAACTGGAATCTTATGCAAACCTTTTATATGAACTGCGCAAAGCCAAGGGCATGACCCCGAATGACGCCCGCAAGCTGGCTTTAAACTACAACTATTTCGGCACATTGATGATAAAGTCCGGCGACGCTGACGGTATGGTGTCCGGAGCCAACCATTCAACGGCGGATACCGTCCGTCCTGCGCTGCAGATTATCAAATCTGCCCACAAAGAGCGCAGCGTTTCTTCGGCTTTGATTTTGGTCGCCAATGACAAGCCGTACATCTTTTCCGACTGCGCCATTATCATCAACCCCAGCGAACAGGAACTTGCCGACATGGCGCTGGCAAGCTCCGAAACTGCTTTAAAGTTCGGCATTGAACCTAAAGTTGCCATGCTTTCCTACTCAACCCGCGGTTCCGGCTCCGGCGGAATGGTCGATAAAGTACGCAACGCAACCAAACTGGCACAGGAAATGCTTCAATCTGAAGAATACAAAAACCTACCGATAATGATTGACGGCGAAATGCAGGCTGACGCCGCATTGGATTCGGTTGTCGCCAGAAAAAAAGCGCCGGATTCGCAAGTTGCCGGTCAGGCAAACGTCCTGATTTTTCCCTGTTTGGAAGTCGGCAACATCAGCTACAAGCTGTTGCAGCGTCTCTGCGGATGCGAGGCTTACGGCCCGATGCTGCAGGGCTTAAACGCGCCGGTCAATGACCTTTCCCGCGGCGCCCTGACCGAAGATATCGTCGGAATGATTGCAATTACTGCCATTCAGGCTGCCAAATAACCCGTTTAACTTAAGTAAGGAACTCCACAATGAAAAAAATTCTTGTTTTAAATTCGGGCTCTTCTTCGCTGAAGTACCAGTTGTTTAATGTTGACGGCGACAAATACGACGTTGTAGCCAAAGGCAAGGCTGACCGTATCGGTATTCACGGCTCTTTCGTCGAAATCAAAATCACCAATGGTGAAAAAAGAACCCGCGAAGTAGCTCTGCCGACACATAACGAAGCAATTGAAGAAGTTACTAAAGAACTCCTTAACGGCGCCCTCGCCTCAATGGAGGAAATCGACGCTGTCGGCCATCGTATCGTTCAAGGCGGCGATATTTTTAAAAATTCGGTTCTCGTAACTGATACTGTCATCGAACAAATAGAAGAATTGTCCGAGCTGGCTCCGTTGCACAACCACGCTCACGTTTTAGGCATAAAAGCAGTTCAGAAACTTTTGCCGAACGTGCCGCAAACTGTTGTTTTCGATACGGCATTCCACCAGACTATGCCCAAAGAGGCATTCCTGTATGCCCTGCCGATGGAACAATATACCAAACATAAAATCCGCCGCTACGGATTCCACGGCACCTCACACGCTTATGTATCGCAGAAAGCTGCCGAACTGATTGGCAAAAGAGGAAAAATCATAACCTGCCACCTCGGCAACGGTGCGTCCATTTCCGCTGTTGATAACGGCATCTGCCTGGATACGTCCATGGGCTTTACCCCGCTGGCCGGTTTGGTTATGGGCACCCGTTGCGGCGACATTGACCCGTACATTCCGCTCTATATCTGCAAAACCCAAAACAAAACGCCGGACGAAGTCAACGAAATCCTGAACAAAAAAAGCGGAATGTTCGGCCTCTGCGGCTATTCCGATAACCGCGATATCGAAACGCTTTACGGCGTCGAAGAGTGTGCTACTGATGCCCTGAATGCCTATATTCACAGCATTATCCGCTTTATCGGTGCCTATATCGCCGTCCTTGGCGGCGTCGACGCCATTGTCTTTACGGCCGGCATCGGCGAAAACGGCTCTCTGGTCAGAAAACTTGTCATCGAACGCCTTGCTTACCTGGGCATTACCCTTGATGAAGAAGCCAATAGCAAACGCGGCGATATTACCGAAATCTCGACCAAAGATTCCAAAGTCCGCGTCTTCGTCATCCCGACCGACGAAGAATATATGATTGCCAAAGACACGATGAACATCGTTTTTGGCGCATAAGACAAAACATAAGACGTACATAAGGGATACATAAGGCAATACCGCTCGCAATACGGTATTGCCTTAAAAAGTCCCTCGCAGAATAAGCTTGTAAAATTTTACATCCCGGGCTATAAATAAGTTTAAAATAAATTATGATGTTAATTTAAAATTATTTTTATGAAGACAAATACCATTATTTTTCTCGCCATAATCGGTTTCTGCCTTATTGGCGTTTTAGTAATATTTGCCAAAACAGTTTCCCTCTTTCGCAAACAAATGCGAAACGCAAAAACTTTTGCAAAAGAACTAAAAAAACAACATGAATTAGAAAAACAGGCTCGAATTAAGCAACAGAAAGAATTAAAGAAACAAGTTGTTTCTCTGTCTGAATCTGACGATTAAATAGTCAGTCATCGCATCACCCCCGTCACAAACGGGGGTTTTTGATTGCAAAAAAGCCGGAATGATATCCCGGCTTCTCCCTCCGGCTGTAAAACCGCCGGAACATATAATACTGTCCGGCCGGCTATTACCGATTAATCAGGACAATCTCAACGCGGCGGTTCTGTTCTCTGCCGGCTGCCGTCGCATTGGACGCAATCGGATTTGACGAACCGTAACCGTTGGAAACGATTCTATCGGCGGCAACGCCTTTAAGCCGCAGATAATTGGAAATGGAATTCGCCCGCATTAACGACAAAGAATTATTCGTTGCCGCGCTGCCGGTACTGTCCGTATAGCCGTTAACCTGAACCATCGTCTTGCTGTATTCGTTAATCACCTTGGCAATAGAATTCAAAACCGGCTGAAAAGCGGGTTTGATATTGGCGTCATTGCTGTCAAACGTAATATTTCCCGGCATAATCAGATAAATCTGCCCGTTAGCTTCCTGAACCTGAACGCCCGTATTCAGCAGTTCCTGTCGCAGCTTGCGCGCCTGAACGTCCATATAAGCGCCCGTTCCGGCTCCGGCCGCGGCACCGACGCCCGCCCCAATTAGAGCGCCTTTTTCACCGCCGGCCAATGCGCCGATTCCCGCACCTGCCAACGCTCCGATTCCCGTGCCCCATGCCGTTTTGGAAACCTTGCTTTCTCCGGTATAGGGATCTGTTGCGCACGCTGTCAGCATAGAAACGGCTAACAAGCTGCAAATAAATGTTTTTTTCATAAAATCACCTCATGTCAAAAAGTTATTTTCTTTTTGATTATATAGGCGCGACTGCTTAAAATACTCTTAACGTTTAATCAGCTTTTTAACTACATAGCGGATAATAAGCAGCAGATACAAAGCTCCAAGCCCCCAAATCAGCCATGTCTTCAATTCCCTGTCGCTGATAGCTTTGGTAATTTCATTCACATTCAAAGCGCTTCCCGCAACTTTAATGCCATCCGTCGGTTTTTCGTGCAAAATATTGACCACGTATTGATAATCCGGATTCAAAAAATCAAAATTAAGAATCAAATCTTTTCCATACGGCACCACTTTCGCCGTTATGGCATTAGTCGTTTCATCATTGTCAAGATTATAATGCTGCATAAGCGCCTCTTTCGGAACTTCTATCCGGATAGGATCATGCCCGATATGCGAAACGTCAGTTCCCGCCAAAGCCTGCTCCCCCTGATTATACAGATAAACTTTGGTCAGATAGAGATCTTTGTATTTTTTTCCCTTTACGTCAACGGCATATTCATTGGCATTGCTGGAAGAAATCAGTTTTACCGTATTGGTTTCATAACGCAAAATCGGCCGGCTGATATAAAACTGGTAATACCCCAGGGCAATCGCCGAAACGGCAAGGATAAACGCCCCGGTCGGGCTGGTCCAGAAATTCCATATGCTCTCAAACGTATCCCTGAAAAAACGGCGTTCCTTAACCTTCTCCTGATGTGTAAACATACTGCCTCCTTCCATACATCTCCACAAATATATGCTCAAAACAGTATATTTAAAGACGCCCGAACACGCCGAAAGCCCGTTTTCGCTGCCTTGCTGTCACCCCGGCTTACCCGCCCGCCGTTGCTGATACTTGTAATGCCGCCGGCAAAAACAATGCCGCTTTCTCTGCGGAAAGCGGCACTCTTACCTGCACAATAGAATATTACAAAGCTTCATTCCGGGAACGCTTGCGCAAAATCGGATCCAAAATCTTTTTGCGCAGACGCAGCGATTTTGGTGTAACTTCAAGCAATTCGTCCTGCTGAATATAGGATAACGCCTGCTCCAGAGAAAGCTTCCGCGGCGGAATCAAATCAATTGCATCATCCTTCCCCGCCGCCCGGATATTTGTCAGCTGTTTCGATTTGGTCGGATTAACTTCCAAGTCATTGGACTTCGTATGCTCGCCGATAATCATACCGACATAAACCGGGCTGTTGTGTTCAATAAACATCGGTCCGCGGTCTTGCAACTTCCACAGGGAATAGGCTACCGCCGTACCGTTTTCGCTCGAAATTAAAACACCGTTGCGATGGCTTTCAATCTCGCCTTTATACGGTTCATATGCAAAGAAAATCCTGTTCATGACGCCGGTGCCTCGCGTATCTGTCAAAAACTCGGAATGATAGCCGATAAGCCCTCTTGACGGCGCATGAAAAATCAAACGCGTTTTATTGCCGACCTGCGACGGAATCATTTCCAAAAGTTCCGCTTTGCGCTGACTCAGTTTTTCGACCACTGTACCGGAAAATTCATCGTCAACGTCAATAACGACTTCTTCAACCGGCTCCAGCAGATTGCCGCTTTCATCTTTATGAAACAGTACCTTCGGACGGGAAATGGACAACTCAAACCCCTCGCGGCGCATCGTTTCAATCAAGACACCGAGCTGTAACTCGCCGCGCCCTGCTACCTCAAATGCGTCGGTGGTTTCCGTACGAGAAATTTTCAGCGCAATATTGCATTCTGCTTCTTTCAACAGTCTATCCCAAATCATACGCGACGTAACCTTGTCGCCCTCGCGCCCGGCCAATGGCGAATCATTAACCGAAAAAGTCATGGCCAGCGTCGGCGGGTCAATCGGCTGCGCTTCAATCGCTTCCGTAACTTCCGGCGCGCAAATCGTATCGGCAACGGTGCCTTTGACAATGCCGGCCACCGCCACAATATCGCCCGCATGCGCCTCATTCAAAGCAACTCTCTCCAGTCCCTTATAAGCCATAATCTTCGTAATACGTGTTCTTTCGACCTCGCCGCTATCGTTAATAACCTTAACCGCGTCATTAACTTTCAAAATGCCGCTGTGAATTTTTCCGGTAAGGATACGCCCGACAAACTTGTCCGCCTCCAGCGTCGTCGCCAGCATTGAAAATGGTTTGTCTTTTTCGCAGACCGGCTCGGGCACATAAGACAAAATCAATTCAAACAGCGGCGTCAGGTCTTTTCTTTCGTCGCTTAGTTCTTTTACCGCCCAGCCGTTGCGTCCCGATGCATACAATACCGGAAAATCAAGCTGTGCATCATTCGCATCTAAACTGACAAACAAATCAAAAATCTCATCCAAGACTTCATCGGGGCGTGCATCCTGTTTATCCGCCTTATTAATGACGACAATCGGCTTCAACCCGATTTTCAGAGCTTTTCCCAAAACAAATTTCGTTTGCGGCATCGGGCCTTCCGAAGCGTCAACCAACAGAACAACCCCGTCCACCATCGACAGGATACGCTCGACCTCGCCGCCGAAATCCGCGTGTCCGGGAGTATCGACAATGTTAATATGCGTTCCGTTCCAATCCACGGCCGTACATTTAGAAAGGATGGTAATTCCTCTTTCCCTTTCCAAATCGTTGCTGTCCATAACGCAGTCTGCAACTTTCTGATTGTCCCGGAATGTCCCGCTCTGGCGCAATAGCCCGTCGACAAGGGTCGTCTTGCCATGGTCAACGTGGGCAATAATGGCAATATTTCTAATATTCATGCTCTGTTTGTTCCTTAAAAAAAGCCCCTAAAACAAGCTTAAAGGCAAATTCTTGCTATAAATTTCCCTCTTTATAGCAAAAAAAATTTAAATAGCAACCCCCTGCCGCAAAAAAACTGTCGCAGATTGCCTCTGCCAATGCATCGTTCCAATTGCTTCCGCTGATACCCCTCCAATTGCCTCTGTTGCATCATTCCAATCTCCCCCTGTCAGAAACGCCCATCATATCTCTGGTACTTATGCCTGTCTTCTATCCTGCATTTCTTCCCGCAGCAACCGTATCCGGCGCATCAGCGGTTAAGATTTTCTTCCCCGTCATAGTAAAATATATCGCCTATGTCTGCATTTTTCTCCATTTCAGCAATATTTCCTGCCGAATACAACATTGTCTGTACCCCTTCTTCTCTGATTTTCCGAACATTCTCCGCATGGGAGCGTGCAAACTTCAAATTCATCGTTACCAGCCTGTAACCTTTTTTCAAAACCAGTTCAAAATCTTTGTTATTTTGAATATTATATGCGATATAAGGAAATCCTTCCTTTTCCGCCTGATTATATTTTTCCGGAGAAAACACTTCTACCACCATACGATTTTTCAAAGGGGCAAACATCTTCGCCAGAAGTCCAAAATCATCAATTTTATCCGTAACCAGATAAACGTCAGGGTGTTTAACAAAAAAAGCAAGAATATCCATATCTGCCAAAAAGGTATGAATACCCCCCCCAGTATACAAGAACGAAATACTGTTTAAATCCAGCTTAGACAATCTCTGATTTAGACTTGCCCCGGCCAATTCTGCCAGACGAAACCAGTCATGGGCGGCAACAATTCTGCCATCAGTCGTCTTCAGCAAATCCAGCTCTATATATTTATATCCTCTCTGTACCGAAGCAGTTATCGCCTCAAGAGTGTTAAGATAACGTTCTCCCTTAACTTTTCCCCCTGCGTGCGCAATCAGCCTTTCCCGCAGCGGCACCTTAAGCAGACTCAACCCGTTGCTGAAAGGCGACGGAAACATTTTCTCTTTCTGCCACAATTTCTGATAAAAGCGGTCTATTTTGGAAAACGTATCTTCCTGTTGTTCATAAGTCAGCCTTTCGGCCAAAGTCTTGTCCGTCCCGAACAATGACGTTCCCAGCCCCGCTTTTCGCCGCGGCAAATCAAAACCGGCTATTTCCAGCAGCGTCGGAAATATATCCGTCTGGTTAAAGCTTCTATTTAAATTTATGCTGTTTTGCAAATGTGTCGGAAGGTTAAAAAACGCGTTATACAACCCCCCGCCTGCCTCAACCCCGGCTCCCATCCGCTTATGGTCAGCCAAAATTACCAGCGTGGTATTGTCGTAAAAGTCCTGTTTTTTAAACCATGCGATAAAATCGTTGATATTGGCAATCGTCGCTTCCCTGATTTCGGCATCGTCCCGATAAAAAGGATTATCTCCGCGATGTAAATCAAGCGTAAACATCACCGCCAAAAACGGTGTCCCCTTATCCAGCCCGGCAATTTTTTCCTTAAACAGTTCAAACACCGGCTTATCGTTCACGCCCCACCAATATTTTCCCCGTTCATACGCAGGCGTACCTTTAAACGCGTCCAAATCATAAACGTTTTCTCTCTTAAAGCCATGTTCATACAAAAACTTTGCCGTTCCCGAAAAATCAAGTCCGCCGCCTTGGACAAACAAATTTTGATAATCGTTTTCTGCCGTCATATCGCCTAAAAAGCGTATATTCGGCGTCAAAAAATCAAAATCCTGCCCGGCATAATTTGAAATCATTAATATCCGGTCTTTCTTTTCGTTATATTTCAGCTTATCAAACAAAGCATAGCGGAAAAAGTCAGACAAATAATGAATATGTGTCCCCGTAAATGCGGAAAACAAGGCGCCCTGCGTCCATCGCTGAGCATACCCTTCCGTAAAATCTGCAAATTTAACCGCATCTTTATCGTCAATATATACCCCCCCCCGTACACCAGGCGTTACAAACTTTTTTTCCAGCGATTCTCCGAAAACGATAATCACATTCCGCCTTTTTTCCGGTTTCAATTCAGGATTGCCGACATAGACATATTCCCGGGCATAAAAATCCGTTCCCTGAAAATCAAAACCAGACATAACCAGCCGTTCACACCCGTTAACGCGAACAACGATAAAAACCACCGGCAAAAACAACAACAGCGTAAAAGTAACCGCCGCGCGGCTGAAACTGCGCCACTGGTTCAGCAGATAAAAAGCAAACAAGATAATATAAAGGACATACTGTTCATCGGTTTTTAACGGCAGGCAGTAATTGATAACGCCCCATAATCCTGCCAGATATAGCACAAAAAATAACCGGTTGCAAAACAGCACTCCCGCTTTGGCATATTTTTTAACCGCATACAGCAGCAGCCAAGTTAAAGCAATGGGCAGCGCAAGGCAGTATCCGACAATTTCAAATATCAGCCTTTGCTCAATCCCGTCGGCAGTCCCCAACTGCGCAAAAAATATCAGTTGCGGAAGACTGACCGTTCCCCAGGTATGTTTGGTATACAGACAGCAGCTGATAACAAAAAGAACCGCCCAAAGAAACACGGCATTAAAAACCGCCCCTAAGGCATTGCCGCTTTTACGCATATAGTCCAGCAGTTTCATACCGTCTTAAGCCCTCTTTCCGTACTGTACCAATTTATTGCGGACAAATCCTCGCAGGGAAACTTCCGGTCTTGCACCGTAATGCCCGATAATCTCTGATGCGGCAATGCTGCCGATAATGGCACACGTTCCCAGGCTCCGCCCTTTGGACATCCCGTACAGAAAACCTGCCGCATACAAATCCCCGGCTCCCGTCGAATCAACAACCTCATTGATTTTTTCCGCTTCGACAAATATCTTTATACGGTTCTTGACGATGACGGAACCGCGGGAATCCCGTGTAATTGCGGAAAGTTCCACAATGTCCTTCAGCTGTTCCAACGTCTTCATAAAATCAGTCTGATTAAACAGGGTCAACAGCTCCTCCTCATTGGCAAAAAGGATATCGACATGAGTCTTAACCATATCCATCAATTCCTCCCGGTGCCGTTTGACACACGCCGCGTCAGACAGGGTAAATGCTACCTGCCGGTTATAACGGTGCGCAATATCCGCCGCTTTTTTTACAGCCTCCTTCGACTGTTCGTCGTCCCACAAATACCCCTCGATAAAAATAACGTTTGCCGAACGGATTAAACTCTCGTCAATATCATCAACAGTCAGCCGGCTTGACGCTCCAAGATAAGTAAACATGGAACGTGTTGCATCAGGTGTTACCAGAACAATGCTGCGCCCCGTCGCCGGCCCTTCAAACAACGGTTCTGTAAAATAGTCGATTCCCGCCGCCGCCACCTGACGTTTGAAAACCTGTCCGAGTTCATCGTCATGCACTTTGCCGATAAAAGCACAATCCGCCCCCAGCGAAGCCAGACCGGCAACTGTATTTGCCGCCGAACCGCCGGAAACCTCCCCTTCGGGAATAATGTCCCGGTATATTTCGCCCGCTTCCCTTGCCCCCAACAGCGTCATGCTGCCTTTGTTCAAACCCCTCTCCGTCAAAAAACCGTCGCCGACTTTTGCCAGCACATCGACAATTGCATTTCCAATTCCCAGAACATCATAAATAATTTCATCTTTTTGCATCATTTCCTCTGTCGCATATTTTCCCTGTTACACGTTTTCTTGCCGCGCGTTTTCTGCCGTACCGGCAAACGTTGACACATTATAACAAATATTTCTTACAAATGCCTTAAAGTTTTAAGACTACTCCTAAAACGGCCGCAAGAATAATATAAAAAATCGGGCTTTTTTTATAAAAATAAACCATCGCAAAAAACACCGCCGCAAAAACGCCGGAAATATAATCCGTAACGCTGAGTTTAAACAGTTCTGCCCCCGCCAGCAAAATCAGCGCTACAACGGCCGGGCGTATTGCCGCCATAATTTCGCAAACCAGCGGATTCTGCGCACAGTGCTTCAAAAGTTTGGAAACCCAGATGACAATGACCATAGACGGCAGCGCCAGACCGAACGTGGCTATAATGCCGCCCCAAACGCCCGTCGCCTGAAACCCCGCATACGTAGCCATATTGACGCCGACCGGCCCCGGCGTCGACTGGGAAACGGCTATCATGTTCGTCAGTTCTTCTGCCGTAAACCAATCAAACTTTCTCGTCAGGTCAAATAAAAACGGAATGGTAACCATCCCTCCACCGACGGCAAACAGACCAATCTTAAAAAACTCCCAAAAAAGCAGCCCGTAAATCATTGTCTGCCTCTCCAATATTTTAAAACGCCCGCTCCCGCTGCCAGCAGCACAACTGCAACGGCGGAAAGGTGCAGCCAGAACAGCAGCGCCAAAACCGCAACAAAAATAACTGCCTGAAACCACGTTGCCACCGCTTTTCTGAAAAGCAAGACAACCTCATTCAGGATTAACGCGATAACGCCGATTCTAATTCCCGCAAAAGCATGAGACACCATCTGATTTTCGGACAAGGTGTTTAAAATCCCCGCCAAAGCCATAATAATCACCAGCGACGGCAGATTAACCGCCAGCGTTGCGGAAATTGCTCCGCTGACACCCTGAACTTTATACCCGGTAAACGTCGCCACGTTAATGGCAATGACACCGGGAAGACACTGTCCGACCGAATAATAGTCTATCAGTTCGTTTTCGCTGATGTAACCGCGTCGCTCGATGAGTTCTCTTCTGAACAAAGGCATCATCGCATACCCGCCGCCAAAGGTGAACAGGCCGATTTTAAAAAACGAAACAAAAATTTTCCCGCATTCTGACATTGATATTCTTTTGCTGCTGGTTATATATCAAACCGATAATAATGCATAATTTCTTAAAATAAAGGTTTTTTTATGATTATCGGCTCAATAAAAGAACAAAATGCTGACGAAACCAGAGTTGCCCTCGTCCCTTCCGTCGTAAAAAAACTGACGGCAGGCGGTTTCACCGTATTGCTCGAAAACGGATTCGGACAGAAAGCCGGATTTACCGACAAGGAATATGTTTCCGCTGGAGCAAATATACGCAGCACTCCCGGAGAAATATATGCCGAAAGCCTGTTGTTGCTGCAAATCCTGCCTCCATCGCCCGATTTTCTTGCCATGCTCACCCCAAAACAGCTGATTGCCGCCGATTTTCGCAATGCCGAACTTTCAGAACTGCCGCAAAATATAACCATTCTGCGCTTGGAGCGTGTGCCACGGACATCAGTTGCCCAAAGTATTGATATTCTCAGTGCCCAGAACACCGTCCGCGGATACGCTGCCGCTTTATACGCTCTGGCACATTCCTCGCGTATCGCTCCGCAGCTTATGACGGCAGCAGCATCGCTCAAAGCGGCTTCGGCACTCGTCATCGGCGCCGGCGTAACCGGTCTGCAAGCCGCCTCCGTATTCAAACGCCAGGGCTGTCGTGTCACAATCCTGGACATAAGCCCCCAGGCAGAAGAGCTCGCCAAATCCGTCGGGGCTGATTTCTCCATGGCACAAAACCGGGATGACCTTGCCGTTCTTTTAAATGGCAAAAGTTTCATTCTTGCCGCCGCCGCGGCACCGGACGGAAATTCGCCGCAAATTATTTCCAAAGACCTGCTCCCATCGCTGCAATCCGGAACCGTCATTGTAGATACCACTGAAAACAATGTAGAAATTCAGGAAAATCGCAAAACAACCGCAGCATACCGTTTTTATCGCAATCCCCTGACCGAACGTTTGATGCCTCTTACCGCTTCTGAATTATGGGCCAATAATATGTATAACCTGATTAGCACCATTGCCGCACCAGGCGATTCTTTCAACCTTAATGCCGATTATATCGTTCCGATGCTCGACCAGTCCTTGCCGACAGCCCGTTCCGACTCAGGCAAGGACTCCCGCCATGCTTCGCCTCAAATTCAAACGCCGGTTGGTATCTCCGCTGTGCAGACATCAGACAAAACAGCCCACATCCCCGCCGAGTTATAGGAGAAAAACAATGTACCTGCTTGATATCCTCGTTCTGTCGTGTTTCATCGGTTATTTCGCCATCTGGCATGTTACTCCCGTTTTGCATTCGCCGCTGATGAGCGTCACCAATGCCGTATCGGGAATTGTAATTGTCGGAGCGTTCCAAGCTCTGCGTGACATTATTCACCCCGCCGAACCATATATTCTGTTTCTCGCCGTCTTTCTTGCATCAGTCAACATCTTCGGCGGATTTTACGTTTCCGCCCGTATGCTGAATATGTTTAAACAAAAGGGCAAAAAGCATGATTAGTTTTTTGGAAATAATTATTTACTCACTGTTCATTCTTTCTGTTAACAGCCTGTCTGAACCCAGAAAAGCATACCGGGGCAACCTGATGGCCATAGCGGCAATGGCTGCAGCCGTAACTATCGGCTTATGGGGGCTGGAAACAAAATATCTGATTCTTGCCTTCTCAGCTTTAGGATTGGGAGCAATAACGGGAATTATAGCCGCCCGTAAAATCAGTATGCCGGACTTGCCGCAGATGGTTGCCCTCCTGAATGGATTCGGCGGTATGGCCTCCGGACTCATCGGCATTGCCGAAACCACAAGCGAAACTCACCCTCCGCTATTGTTAATATGCATTATCGGCATAGGCTTCATGACCTTCAGCGGGTCTTGCGCAGCATTTCTGAAACTGGCCGGTTCCCGGTTGTTCTCCGACCGTGAAACGATAAGAGCTGTAAGCATGATTATCTTCATCACGGCAATAATCAGCGGATTTTATGCCTACAACGGCGGTTTTGAATATGTTTTGGGGTTTGCGCTGTTAATGTGCTTATGGGGATTCTTCTTCACTCTGCCGATAGGCGGTGCCGATATGCCGATAATCATCTCCGTGTTGAATTCCCTGTCGGGATGGTGCACGGTTTTAGTTGGTTTCAGCCGCGACAATACCTTGCTGATTATCGTCGGGACGCTGGTCGGCGCCAGCGGAACAATCCTCTCATATATTATGACCAAGGCGATGAACCGCAATCTGCTTAAAGTAATTTTTATTCCGCCCGAAAATGCCGCCGAAGATGCAGAAAAATCTGCCAGAGCCATTCATCAGGGGACTGCACGCGACGCCGCATTCCTCATGGAAAATGCCGCCAAAGTCATCATCGTCCCCGGATACGGCATGGCCGCGGCAGGAGCTCAACACGAACTGGCCAATATGGCAAAAATATTAAAAACAAAATATCAGGTTGATGTAAAGTTTGCAATACATCCCGTTGCCGGACGTATGCCGGGGCACATGAATGTCCTGCTTGCTGAAGCTGACGTCAACCCTGATGATGTTTTTGAACTCAAAGACATTAACCAGGAATTCCAAACCGCCGACGTCGCTTATGTCATCGGCGCCAATGACACAACCAACCCGCTGGCAAAAACCAAGACCGACAGTCCGATTTATCAAATGCCGATTCTGGAAGTCGGACAGGCCAAAAAAGTCCTGTTTGTAAAAAGGTCGCTGGCTCCGGGATATGCCGGCATTGACAATCCCCTGTTCTATGCTGATAATACAATTATGCTGTTAGGCGACGCCAAAGATGTAACCAAACAAATAGTCACAGACTTGGAATAAAGCCGCCTCTCCCGAATACTAATCTTTCCCCAAATACGAAAGTCCGGCAAGATAGGTGTTAAACAAGACGCGCATCACGTATTTTTTTTCCAGCCGGGCAAAGTCTTTTTCCGTCGTCAACAGGGAACTGAGGGCAAATACGGTAATGAACAAAACCTCCGCCGAAACTTTTCGTTCTTTGTCAGGAACATCGGCAAAAAGCTTATGCAGATTGTTTTCCAGCAATTGGACAATTTTAATAATACGCCTCAAATAAAAAACCTCATACGTTTCTACCGTATTCTGAAAATGAGCATTATAAAGCGTAAACCACAAATTTTTATTGCTCAAAACATAATCCACAAACTTTTCCAGAAGCTTATTCAGATTTTTATAAGCATCAGATCCCATATCTGCAGTTGTCAAAGCGCCGTACAATTCGTCCAAAGTCTGGCAATTCTCCCAGACAATCAGGTTATCCATGCTTTTAAACTGGTTATAAATTGTTCCCACCGAGTATCCGGAATAATCGGAAAGTTTTCGCGCGGTCAAAAAATCAAGCCCCTTGTCTACAAGCAACTCCCTTGCCTTGACAATCAAATCAATTCTTATTTCCTCTTTTGTCTTCGCCATTTCAACCCGTCTGTTATAAAATTCAGTTCATTGCCGTAAAATCCGGTTCATTCGCAGTAAAGCCGTATGCTGGTATTTTACTACATTTTAACTGGTAACAGAATAACCCATTTTTGAACACTGTTCAAGCACTTTTTTATACAAAAGTTAACCTTTCCGCTTTAAAATCGTTTCATACAACAAACGCACCCGCAAGGATGCCCTCTTTTTTATAAGGACGAAAAATATGGCAAAAGTAGGTTTTTGCGCCGTTTCCGGCAGCGGCATGAGCGCATTGGCGCAGATTTCAAAATATATGGGAAACGACGTTTACGGTTCTGACCGCAGCTTTGATCAGGGCAAAGACCAACACAATAAGCAAGCGCTCGAAAACGTCGGCATAAAAATCTTTCCGCAGGACGGTTCCATGCTGGATAGCGGCTTTGACGTCCTTTATGCATCTACGGCCGTAGAAGACACCATTCCCGACATAAAAAGAGCCCGTGAATTAAATATCCCCGTTAAACGCCGCTCCGACCTGCTGGCCGAAATTTTTGCCTCCTATGCTCACAACATTGCCGTCGGCGGAACCAGCGGGAAATCCACTGTAACCGCCATGATTGGCTATATTCTTGACTGCGCCGGAAAAAAACCCCTTGTTATCAACGGCGCTTTGTTAAAAAACTACGAACAACGCCCCGGAATCCCTAACGTTGTTTTGAACAACGGCCGCTGCTGCGTTATTGAAGCTGACGAAAGCGATGGCTCCATTGAAAAATATACGCCGTACATTGCCGTCATAAACAACATTTCCCTGGATCATAAGCCAATCAATGAATTACAGACACTTTTCGGAGATTTTGCCCGCCGCGCCGTCAAAGGAGCCGTCATTAATCTGGACAATATAAACAGCCGGAATCTTCCGGGACTTGCCCCCGAAACTGTTACTTTCGGCATAACAGACCCAAACGCCGATCTATTTGCCGAAAATATCACCGCCGTATCCGACGGAACCGCCTACGTCTTCCGCGGCAAAAATTACAAACTAAACCTGATTGGCGCATTCAATGTCGCCAACGCCATGTGCGCCGCCGCCGCCTGCTCGCTGCTAGACATTCAGCCGGAAACTTCCTGCAAAATTCTCGAAAATTTCCTGGGCACCAAACGCCGCCTTGAAGTCTTGGGACAGGTCAATAACATTACGGTTATTGACGATTTTGCCCACAATCCGGACAAAGTCAGCGCCTCCATGTCCGCCCTGAAAAGTTATGCCGGACGGCTCCTGATTATGTTCCAGCCGCACGGCTTCTCTCCGATGCGCATGATGGGAAAGGAAATCATGGACGCTTTTGCAAGCCATATGGATAAAGAAGATATCCTCATGCTTCCGGAAATTTTCTTTGCCGGAGGGACTGTCAAACGCGACATCTCTTCATTAGACTTGATAAAACATGCTCAAACTGCCGAAGCCAGCGCATTGTACTTTTCAACCCGGTCAGAGCTGAAAGAACACCTGTTAAAAATCGCCCGCCCCGGAGACCGTATCGTTCTTATGGGCGCCCGGGACAATTCCATAACTGATTTAGGATACGAAATTTTGGAGAATTTAAAATGAGCTTATTGCAACCGGGAGACACCGTCGGTTTTGTCGCTACCTCTTCAGGACTTGAAGGCCGGGATATCGTGCCAGCCGTAAATTACTTTGAACAAAAACTCCATCTCAAGGTCAAACTGGCACCAAACTTGTCATACGCATACCGCTACATGGCCGGAACCGACGCAGAACGCGGAAAGTGTCTTACCGAAATGTACCGCGACCCTGAAGTCAAAGCCCTCTTTGCCATTCGCGGTGCCGGAGGATCTTCCCGCATGCTGAATTTTTTAGATTATGATATCATTGCCCGGCATTCAAAACCCCTGTTCGGTTTAAGTGACGTTACCGCAGTACAAAATGCCCTGATTGCCCGTGCTTCAACACCTGCATACACCGGTTTTCTGCCTGTTTACGATATAAAAGACGATTCCCTTAACCCGGAACTGGAAACTTCGCTCAAAGACGTCCTTTTCGCTCCGGTTCACCATCTGAAAAGCGGAACATCGCTGTATCCGGGCAAGGCAGAAGGACAAATCGTCGGCGGTTGTCTGACATCTTTCCTTTATCTGGCCGGAACAGGCTATATGCCGGACCTCGCCGGAAAAGTCCTTCTCATCGAAGATACCGACGAAAAGACCTATAAGCTTGATTTGATGTTCAACCAGTTAAAACAGCTGAAAAATTTTGATAAATTGCACGGCATTATCATTGGCGCTTTTTCCGATTGCATCGTTATTGACAGTTTTGACGGCGATATCGACGCCTGCATCAAGGACTTTACTGAAGGGCTGAACATTCCTGTCATCTCCGGTTTCAATTACGGGCACATACCTAACCGCAGCATTGTACCCTTAGGCATTCCCGTCAAAATAACTTCTGCCGCAACAGGCTGCTCCATAAGTTGGTAATCCCGCCTCCTGTCTGCTTCTCCATTAGGACTGCATATATGCATATGTCTCCCCGGCATCAACCGGTGAAATAGCTCATAATTTCGGTAATATTTCGTACATTTAACTTGTAAACTGCCGTAACATACTTTTCAACGCTGAGCCACCCGCCGTTGTTAAAAGCCAGTACTGCCGAACAGGCAAACAGGTTCGCCCCGGGCAAAAACAGCCAGCAAAACGGAAAACCGACCTCCTGAAAATCCGGTTGTTCCCCATGAATTTGCACCAGAATACTCTCCAGATGATAAGCAAAAAAATAGCCGAAAACACCGTTAACCATCAGGCTGTCGGGAATTTTGCTTGAAAAAAAGGTAACTGCCAGCATCATAAAAAACAAAAACAACGGAAAAAAATACGGGGCGATTGTAATCAGCCAGTTACCTTTGCCTTTAAATCCCATCGCCCCACCGGACTCGTCCATATTCAGATGAATATGCACAACCTTATGAAACGTCAGCAGAGCAAAAAAAGTATGCGTCAGCTCGTGTGCCAAAATCTGCATGGAAATATTTGACCGGGCTGCCGCAATAATTTTCAGCGCCAAATACAAAAAAGCGCCGCCCGCAAAAGCAAAAAAACGCAGATTTCCCAGTTGCAGATAGTGCAGAGCCTGCACCAGCGCCGGCAAAGACAAAACTGCCAGCAGCGCCGCCGGCCATTTAGCCAGCCCCAGCAGCAAATCCATCAGGCGCGCCATCTTGTTCCCTTTCCTTTCGCAAAAACAATACAGGCAGAATATAAAGTGCCCGCACTGTCTTCCCTTTTATAATAAACTCACCGCTGATTGTAAGGTCTGTATTTATTTTTGCAAACAAAAATTGCCCCTACTGGAAAAATGCCGTTCCGTGATTATATAAAAAACACCCTAAAAAGAGGAGAAAACTTACATGTTCATATTTTGGAAAGGTAAAACGATGGTAGATTACAGAGATGACAACACCAAATACGGCAACGAAGAAACCAATCGCGAAAACGGATATGGCGAAAACAAATACGGCGAAAACGGCCACAACGGCTGCGGTTCAAACTGCGGCTGCGAATGCTGCCAATGCAAAAGAATCTTTATGATGTTGGTTGTTCTGATTCTGGTTTTCATTGCCGGAATCATGGTCGGCAATTGCGGACGCTGCCGCTACGCAGACAATTATTATTACGGCCCGATGTTTGCCCGGCACCATAACAATATGTCCAAACCAAAGAAATTTCACCGTGGAATGCAGGAAATAGCGCCGACAACAGATAATGTTGCCGCAAAAAATCGCCAGGGAAAACAGCCCGGCGCCAAACGTCAGGGATATCCGGACGGTCAGGCATACCCAAACGGCCAAATATATCCGAATGGACAACCCTACCCGAATGGGCAGCCTTATCCCGGAAATCAGGCTTATCCGGACGGGCAAATCGGCGGATTTATCATAGAAGTCGACCAAGGATACTAACCCGCATCATACTTTCGCAGGCAGAAAAATCTGCCTGCTTTTTTGTATCCTCTGACCGCCGCTCACCACATTTTAACCGTCTGCGTTATCGCATAGCCTTAATATTTTCCTGTGCCGGTTGTTTCGCTCGTACGCGTGTTTAATGTATTCACGCACACTTTTAGCGCCTCCTGCTATTAGAGTTCCAATCTCCCTGCAATTTTTTGCACAAAAAGCTCTTGACAAAAAAACAAATATATGACATATTCTGCAAAGTTAAAATTTAAGATTTAGATAAATGGCTGTTTTAGTTATACATATTGCCCTGCGTCTGCGCAGATTGACATTGCGACGATGACTTGTCTTTCGCATACGGATAAGTTAGTCGCAGGATTTGAGCTTTCTCAAATCTTTTTTTTATTGCAGATTTCAAAAACGCAGAGGTATTTTTCATGAACAAGAAACATTTAATCGTAAAAAAACTGGATGGCAGCAATTTGCAGGACGTCATGAACCTGCAGCAAAAAATCATCAGCGGTTTACACCCCGATGAACAGCATTTCATTTTACACAGAACAGAAGCTGACTATATGAAATCATTAAACGGCCAAAGTTCAAACATGCTGGGCGTCTTTGACGGAGACGAATTGATTGCCCAGACGGTTTATGGTATGCCGCACAACGGCGAAGAAAGGGATATGCCCGAATTTCGGCCGGATCTGCCCAACGAAGACCTCGTTTTATATGAAGCAATTTTGGTTGACCCGGCTTACAGAGGCTCCAGCCTGATGAAAAGAATGCTGGAATACATTGAAGGACACGCTATTGATAGCGGCAGAAAACACGCCATCATCCAAATTGCCGTTGACAACCCTGCCAGCTGGATAAATGCCCTGCACCACGGAATGTCCATCACCAAAGTCGACCAAGATCCTTCCGACGGCGTTAAGGTTCTATATCTGGAAAAAAAGATAACACACAAAGATGAAGAGGAAAAATCCCTGCCAGCCTCATCTAAAGCCTACAGCCTGTACCTTGGAGAAAACATCCACGCCAGAATCCCCGCTCTGTTTAACAAAATGCAGTATTTAATTCGCAGCGGATATCATGGTGTCAGCCTGAACAAGGAAACGCAAAGCCTGATTTGGCAGAAACAAGATACGCCAAAAACAAATATTCTGAATTTCAGTAACCTATTGCAACAAAAGAAAGTCAGTTCATTCTGAAACACAATTAAGGCGCCAATAAAAGGCGCCGTATTTTTACCCGTCTTTTTCATACTGTCCGGCTTTATACAACCGAACCAAGATAATACCACTCTGTTCCTAAATCGGCTTCCAGATTAGGCAGAAGGATATATCCGTCATCAGGTGCATACAAAGCCTCTCCGTCATCATAAACGGCCAACCTCTCGCCCTTGCTTATTTTATCCAGATGTTTATAAGCACGGCACAATTTTCCCTCACGTTCCTTAATAACAAAACTGTCCATTCTGATACGCTGTTTCCGGCGTGAAAGCGGCAACTCTCCGTCAATCATGCCAAATGCGGCCAGTGTTCCGACAATCGCACGGTAAGCCAATTCGGCAGCTTCGGGCGCCTTATGATACCCGCACTCCAGCGTTGTCGCCGTTTTTCCATAGGCATGGGCGCAATGCTCTGTTGAATAATCCGTTATCTGCTGCTGCTTGCCGTATATTTCCGGCCATCCTTCCAATACATATTCCACATCAAGCGCATTAATGAGCGTCTGGTTATATTTATCAGGATAATCGCAAAAAGCAAAAGGAACGTCGCCGGGACAATGCGTCGAATGCAAATCAAGCGTTACCCGGCTGCGTTTAATTAACGGACAAATTTCATTAGCTAAACGTTGTTCATATGTTTGAGGGTTCTCATGAAACGTCATAACCCTGTTCAGATTCTCTTCCACACACCGGACATCTTTGCGATACGCTTCCGGATTGCAAACCGGAACAATGGTCAAAAAACCTTTTTTAAGTGTAACCATTCCGCTGTTTAATTCTGCCATAAGTCTGTTGCAGGCTTTCGTTCCCGCTGTTTCATTGCCATGCACCGCCGCCAGAATTAAAAGTTTTATCCCTTCTTCCGGCGCTTCAAATTCATATTTCGTAATCAACGGCATTTATGTCCTCCGTATGTCTGATTATTCCACGATTTCAATAAACTTTTTATATCTTTCGGCATACTGCCCCTCATATTTTCCGGCAATCTCAACCAAAGACTTCTGTTCACGAAAACGGTTTAATAGAACCTCATCTGTTCTTACCGTCAAAATCTCCGCTTTCTCATCATAATCCAGTTTCAGGCGGATAAGCTGAGCTTTCAAAGGAAACGACATTATTTCATCATAATAAGGTCTGTCCAATCTAAACCGAACCGCAATATCCGCCGATTCGCCGGACAGGCATCTTGCAACCGTCGTCTGGCGAATAAACTCCATCATCAAAATCGGAGAAAACGGAACTGTGTCATTGTTATTGTCCATCACACCCTTCTTTCATCTGCCTAATGCCCGGCAGTTTTTGAAAACACATTAACCACAACTACTCCGGCAATAATTAATGATAATCCAATACACGCAGGAATATCAAGACTTTGCTTAAAAACAAAAAAGCCGATTAAGGAAATCAGCACTATACCCAAGCCGCTCCATATCGCATACGCAATGCCTATCGGCAGCGTCCTTAACGTAAGCGAAAGAAAATAAAATGCAGCTGCATATCCCGCAGCCATAGCCAACGTCGGCCACAACCGCGTAAATTGTTCAGATTGTTTCAGACATGAAGTAGCAATAACCTCACAAACAATAGCTAAAAACAAATTCATATATGCCGCCGCCATACAATCCTCCTAAAGTTTAAATACAAATAAGCATATAGTTTTCAACAACATTTTGCAATAAAAAAGACAATCTTTAAAATTCTTCGCAAAAAAAACTATTCAAATTGCTCCTCATAAACTTATTTTATCATCAAACGAAAAATTTAAAATTTTTATTTACGCCCGAATGCCACAAACCGACATTAGAAACCCATTAATTCCGATAAAAGTATTAAGCAAAATTAAAATACTCATTAGCTTCAGCATAAGAAAAATCTGTATTAAGCAATTCCTCAACAACCCCCTCATATAAATGTTCAGCTTGTTGTACTGTTTTGCCCAAGATATAACGTGCCAATGACGAACCGCCGCTTAATCGTCTAACTCCGATTTTTTCTAATTTACTAAAGTCGTTAAATACTCCGTTAAGAATAATATTCAGCGGCGCATTAATATTATTAACCAATTGTACAACGGTTTGTTCATCAACAGCACCGGGAATAAAAACGCAATCAGCTCCGGCTTTTGCAAATGCATTGCCCCGTTCAACAGCAATTTGAAATTTTGTTTTTTCATCTGCAACATTCAGCCAATAAGTACAAGTTCTGGCGTTAATAACAAAATCAATGCCTAATTCCCGCTTTAATTCTACAAGAGCGCTAATTTTTGCTATTTGCTTATCTAACGGAGATAAAGTACCGTCAGCCAAGCCGTCTTCTATATTAAATCCGACTGCTCCGGCATATAATAAACGTTTTGCATTTTCTTTAATTTCAGTTGAATCCTCGGAATAACCACGTTCAAAATCTACAGAAAGAGGAATGCTCAAACGATTAGCTATTTTGCCAACAATCCAGACATAATCATCAAAAGAAATTTCTTCTCCGTCCGAATAACCTAAATTATAAGCTATCCCTGCGCTGGATGTTCCCACAGCTTTGAATCCCTGTTTTTCAAAAATATGTGCACTTCCAACGCTCCAGGCTCCCGGTAAAATAAACATCTTGTTTTGTTTATGCAAATTTTGAAAAATTCGTGCTTTTTCTTTTTGTTTTTCTGAAATTATCATCAGCTTCCCCAAAATTATAAGGCTGTACCTTTTTTCGGACGAAACAGTTTCGACATATTTACGCCTTCAAATTCCAATAATTTGATTTTCATATCCAACCCTCCTGAATACCCGGTTAAACTGCCGTTCGTTCCGACCACTCTGTGACAAGGGATAATAAGGGAAATCGGGTTATGTCCGACAGCGCCGCCGACAGCTTGCGCCGACATTCTGGCTAAACCTTTTCTTTGAGCTACCTTTTTTGCAATATCTCCATAAGTAATGACTTGACCGTAAGGTATTTCACAAAGAATTTTCCATACCATTTGCCGAAACTCCCCGCCAATCGGAGCCAGTGGTAATTCGGATATTGCCGGTTTTTGACCTTGAAAATACCTGTCCAGCCAGTCTTTTGCTTTTTGAAAAACGGCTAAATCATCTTTTGGATACATTTCCCCCTTAACCGTATCACCAAAATATTTTTGCCCTTTCATCCACAACCCGACAATGTTGTTTTCATCAGCGCCTAAGGTAATGATACCAATCGGCGAGTTATAATCGGTTCTGTAAAACATTTTTATTATCCTTTCTGTAAAGAGTTCCATAAGTTGATTGTGGCATAGCTCCCCCACGGGCTGCATTGCGTTTTCAGTTCGGATATTTCTTGGGAGGTAAGGTTTTTTAAAGCTTTTTTTACACCGTAATCCGTATCTAAAAATGCATCGGGCCAATTCATCGCCCTCATTGCCAGATATTGAGCCGTCCATTGTCCGATTCCGGGTAATTTTAGCAATTTCTCGACTTCTCTTTCAGGAGAGGAACAAAAAGTTAAATCAATTTCTCCGGTATACAAAGCAAAAGCCAAATTCTTAATAGCTTTGGAGCGCATAGATGTAATTCCCAATTTTCCCAGAATATTTTCCAACGGTTCCTTAATATGGACAATCATCTCCGGCGTTGGAAAAATATGTGTCAGTCCTTCAATATTGGTTTGCAGCGGAATACCCAGTTTTTCAGTAAAACGGGCAATTAGTGTTTGTGCGGTTTTTATACTCACTTGTTGTCCCAAAATAGTTCTGACCGCCATCTCGAAAACATTAAAACACCCGGGCAGACGTGTTCCTAAAATGCATAAATCAGGCTTAACTTTATTCATCACTTTTAAATCATTATAAATAATCGCCGGGTCGCAATACAAATCAAACATTATTCGGACACGAGCCAAAACTTGGGGCAGAACAGGAAGTAAAGACGTAGAAATGCTAATCGCTAACATATTCTTTTCAGAAATGTGTCCGATTTTAATCCAGCCTGTGATGCGCCGTTTATTCATATCTTCTAAACTGACGGTTCTCCAGTATTCGTTATTTTTGACAACCTCTATGCCGGGAACAGCACGTTCGGCAAAAAAAGACAATAAACACTCCCATTCATAAGGAGGATGGTAACCGGCAAAAATTGTAACCATATCCGTTTGTGATACGGCAAGTGACAATTGTTTGCGTAAATCAGACGGTGTAAGGTGATATTTTTCTTTAAATAAAGCATTAAAACGTCTCAGGCTCCCAAAACCTGATGCCATAGCAACGTCAAGAACTGAAAGTTTAGAACTCATCAAAAGATTCTTAGCTAGTAATAAGCGGTATGTCTGCATATATTGAACCGGGCTGACGTGCAGTTCCGCAATAAACGAACGGCGCAAATGTCTGTCTGAGCACCCCAGACTTTCGGCGATGGCTGCTATACTGTTTCCCTCAAAACAATTCTCTTCAATTTTTCTCACCGCTTTGAAAACCAGATTAACTGTTGCATCAACCGGCGCCAACCCGGGAGCCAATTCAGGGCGACAAAGCAGGCAAGGTCGATATCCAGCTTGTTCTGCTTCGGCAGCAGATGTAAAAAAGATACAGTTTTCTTCTTTGGGCATTCTGGCTTTGCAAACCGGCCGACAATAAATTCCCGTTGATTTAACGCCTACAAAAACGCGCCCGTCATACTGCGCATCTTTTCGCTTAAAAGCTTCATACCAAATTTTATCGTTTTTATTGCACATATCCAGCCCGTACATTCATAATTGCAAGTGACAAGTTATAAATTACATATTAAAAAATAAAAAATCTCGCCATTTTCGGACATAGATATTTTTTCTACATTCTTAGTGAATGTCAAGTACTTGAATAAACATCTGCAAAACCTAACGAGATTCTAACAGGCTTAAACGATTGAAAAAAACAAAGAAATATCAGTAAACGAGTTCGGAAAAACGTTCCAAAATACGATTTTCAAAAAATACACTTTCGAACTCGGTGAAAGCCTTGGAAAATAAAGAAAAAGCAGCCATTTTGCAGGCTGCCGTTTGCATTGGTGATCCCAACGGGATTCGAACCCGTGTTGCAGCCTTGAGAGGGCCGCGTCCTAGGCCTCTAGACGATGGGACCGCTTAAAAACAGTTATTTGATAGTACAAAACTTTTTAGAATGCAAGCTTTTTCTTGCCTATGCATAAAATAACTATCGCTCTGCATCTTCTGCCAGTTTGCAATCCCCCCCCGGTTGCAGCATAAAATCGCCAGAAATTTCATCAAATAACCGGTACAAATCAAATCCCAGCATTTCGTCAAAATAAAGCTTTAATTTCCGTGCCCCGGAAATAACATAAGCCGGAAGCGGCATTCCATACCTGATGGCAAACTCCTCCGCCCGTTGTTCCATTGTAACCAAACCATCGCAATTGGCCAATCCATCGCATAACTGGATTAACTTATCATATTCGCAAACCTTGTGTCCGACAAAAAACTCTCGTATAAAATCATAATCTTCCTTTTTGGAAAAAAACATTTTTTCCGCTGCCTGATACGGCGGAAGAATATTAAAATGAAAAGTATGCGACAAAGATATTCTGGCAGCTAATTCATCTCTCTCTTTCAGCATTTCATACCCGACAATTCCGTGAAATCTCTGCACAAAAGGTTCTTGCATCTTTCCCGCATCGTGCAGCAATCCCAACGCCCACGCTCGTTCCGGATCCAGATTTCCGAGCTTTGCGGCAATTTTTTCCGCTACCGCCGCCACGCCGTAAATATGATTATGAAACTTATACCACGTTCCGGGTTCTCTCCCATGTACCAGAGCAAACTCCAGCAAACCGCTTACATATTCCTCTGCTTCCTGCCTTATAATCATATCGTCCCCTCTCAGTAAAAAAGGCGGTATCAGCAATACCGCCTTTCATTTTCTGCTATTTTTCGGTTTTAGACCTGCTGCGGTCAACAACCGTCTGTATCATAATATATAACAACGGAATTACGACCAGACCGCACAGCGTTCCGACAAGCATTCCGGCGAACACCGGCACACCCACCGCTACGCGCGAACCGGAACAAGCTCCGGTAGCCCATACCAACGGCACAACCCCCAGAATAAAGGTCAGCGCCGTCATCAACACGGCTCTAAACCGCTCTTTTGTACCGATTACGGCAGAATCTACAATAGAAGCCCCTTTTTCATGTTCCTCTTTTGCAAATTCAACAATCAGAATAGCGTTCTTCGCCGCCAGACCGACCAGAAGAACCAGACCCAGCTGGGCATAAATGCTAAGCGGCAAACCTGTCACAAACATTCCGACAAAAGCGCCAAGCATTGCTGTCATAACTGAAAGAATAACAGACAACGGAATCGTCCAGCTCTCATATTGAGCCACCAAAAACAGATACGCAAACAAAATAGCCAATGCGACCAAATACCCGATTTGCCCTTGATTGCGCTTTTCCTGCAAACTCATGCCAGACCATTCGTAAGCATACTTATTGGACAGCACTTCATCCGCAAGTTTCTCGACGGCCTCCATGGCCGCACCGGAACTGGAACCTTCTGCCGCCATAATGTTAATCGTCGCCGCGGCATACTGGTTATATCTGTCAATCGCACGCGGCAAGGTTACACGCCGGATTTCAACAAGACTTCCCAGCGGAACCATGTTTCCCGTATTGCTCTGAACATAAAGATTCTTAATGCTTTCCAGATTTTTACGGTACTTCCAGTCCGCCATAACCATAACTTTATTGGCCTGCGTTCCGATATTGACGTCATTGACATACAGCGAACCGAGATATGTTTGCAGCGTAGAATAAATATTGCCGATAGACACATCCATCAACTCCGCCTTTTCACGGTTGATATCCAGATAGGCGTGCGGCGTCTTTGATGTAAACGTCGAATATGCCATTGCCACTTCAGGCAGTTTATTCAGCTTAACCAAAAATTCGTTAAGCGTTTTTTCAAGCGCCGTCATATCCGAATTTTCAATCGACTGCAAACGTAAATCCATACTGTTGCTGTTGCCCAGTCCCGGAATGGCCGGCATTTCAAACAGCATGATGTTCGCTTCGGTAATTCCCTGTAATGCCGCGGTCAGACGGTTTCTGATATTTGACGAATAGTCAATAATATCTTTCCGGTCCGCCCATGGTTTCAGAGCAATAACGTTAAACCCGACGTTTTCGCCCTGTCCCGCAAGAATACTGAATCCGCGCAGGTTCATAACCGATTCGATTTTGTCTTCGGTTTTCATAATGTCCCTAGTCTTATCAATAACATCAAGCGTCCTTTGCCCTGCAGCACCTTCGGGCAACTGAATGTTAGCCATAATCATGCCTTGGTCTTCATCAGGAAGGAACGACGATTTGATGTGAGTTACCGAAAAGAGATTCAAGGCAGCCAAAGCCAAAACCAAAGCAACAATAATTGCCATTTTCCGTCCCAGCCAAGCTACCGTTTTAATATATTTATTTTTCGTCGAATTAATAAACCGTTCAAATCTAAATAAAAATCCCGATGTTCTGGGCTGAATAGGCTTCAGCAGCGTCGCACACAATGCCGGACTTAGCGTCAGGGCATTAACCCCGGAAAAGAGAACTGCAAATGAAATGGCTATTGCAAATTGCTGATAGATACGGCCGGTAACCCCGCCCATAAACGCAATCGGCACAAAAATAGCCAACAGCACCAGCGTCGTCGCCACAACAGCCGAAGACACCTGTTCCATCGCCTTTTCGGAAGCCGGTTTTGGTTCCAGATTCTCCGTCTGCATCAAATAAAGCACACGCTCAACGACCACGATAGCATCATCCACCACCAAACCGATAGCCAGAATCAAACCGAACAACGTCAGAATATTCAGGTTATATCCCAGTGCCAGCATAACGGCAAACGTTGCCAAGATTGAAACCGGAATAGCAATAGATGGAATCAACGTCGCCCGCCAGTCCTGCAAAAAGATATAGCAGACGAAGATAACCAGCAGAAACGTCAAAAACAGTGTAAAGACAACTTCTTCAATAGATACCCGGATAAATTCGGTCGCATCAAAGAAAATTTTTACCTCAAAATCTTCAGGATAATACTTGGACAGTCTCGCCAGCTCGGCATTGACAGCTTCCATCGCTTTCAGCGCATTAGCACCCGAAAGTTTGTTAAGCATGATTGCAACGTTAGGCTGTCCGTCAACGTCCGAAACCGTCAGATAGCTTTCCGGCCCGATTTCAACCCGCGCAATATCTTTCAGACGAACCAATCCGCCTTCGGCTTCGGTTCTGACAATAATATTCTCAAAATCCTTCGCCTCGTTCAAACGGCCTTTCGTTTCCAGAGAAAACACGATTTTGCTGGTTCCGTCGTTCGGTTCCGCACCGACCGAACCCAGCGATGGCTGATAGTTCTGGCTGGAAATAGCTGCCTGCACCGTACTGATAGGCAGGTTCAGTGCCGCCATTTTATCCGCATCAAGCCAAACGCGCATACTCAAATCGGAACCCATAACATGTACATCGCCGACTCCGTACTGGCGGCCGAGGTTGTTTTTAATGTTGTTGGTAACATAATTGTTCAAAAAATTACGGTCATGCGTTCCGTTTGGCGAAACGGCCTGCAGGAACGCCAAAATTTCAGAAGACCGTCTGGCAACATTCACGCCGCGTTCCTGAACTTCGTCCGGCAAACTGTTTAAAGCCTTTTCAACGCGGTTTTGTACCTTAACCTGCGCCAAGTCCGGATCCGTTCCGATTTCAAAACTGATAGTCAGCTCATAATTTCCTGAATTATATGAAGAAGATTCCATATACATCATATTGTCAACGCCGTTGACTTCCTTTTCAATCGGAATAGCCACGGTATTGGCTACCGTTTCCGCACTCGCGCCGGTATAATCGGCGGTAACGGAAACCGTCGGCGGCGTAATTTCCGGATACATCGCCACCGGCAGGGTAAAAATCGCAATCAAACCGGCCAGACTCATAACAATGGCAATAACCACTGCAAAACGCGGCCTGTCAATAAAGAACTTAGAAAACATACTCCGTTCCCCTCTAACTATTTCGCTTCAACAATGTTAACCGCGGCACCGGACCTCATCATTCTGTTCTGCTGGCCGCTGACAACAACCTTTTCCCCGGCCTTAAGCCCGTTTACAACAACCTGCTTACCGTCAAAAGCATCTCCGAGGGTAACATTTCTGAGAACAGCCGTATTGTCAGCATTGACAACATATACCTGTGAAACTTCATCATTTTGCATAACCGCTACTTCAGGAACAACAATGCCTTTTTTCGGATTCGCCGAAGTAATGAACATCTTAACGTATGCACCCGGCTTCAAAAGCCCCTTGTCATTGTTGATGTCGGCATAAACGGCAACTGTCGCCGTACCTTGGTTAATTTCATTGCTGGCAAAAACCTTGCTCAGTTTTTCCTTAAAGATTCCGCCGTCTGCCAACTCAATATTAACAACAAAATCGCTCAAATCCTTATCGCCTACGGCCTGCATTTCCAAAAATTCCTTGTCGGTCAGGGAAAACGCTATTCTGATTGGATTAATTTGCACAACTCTGGCAAGAGGTTCGGCCGACGCATTAACATAGTTTCCGACCGTAACTTTCGTCTTGCCGATATATCCGTCAATATAGGCTTTTACTTCCGTATTGTCCAAGTCGATTTTTGCCAGGTCAAGCTGCGCCTGAGCCTGTGAAACCGATGCCTTTGCCTGCAGATAAGCACTCTCTGCCGTATCGTATGTCGCTTTGGACGCAATATTTTTGGCGCTCAACTGTTTTTGGCGGTTATAATCGCGCTCGGTTTTCGTCAGATTCGCCTTCGCGCTTTCAAGCTGCGCTTTTGCCAGATTATAATTCGCCTGATACGTATCCTTGTCTATGATAAACAACGGGTCGTCTTTCTTCACAAAACCGCCTTCGGTAAAGTTTACCTTGTCCAAACTGCCGCTGACCTTCGCCACGACGTCAACGCTGTTAATCGCCTCCACCAGCGCCACATACGTTTTCGGATTGTTTATAACCTCTTCTTTTGCTTCAGCAACGGTAACGTTAACCGCCGGCATTCCGGTTCCTTCCCCTTTCTGTCCGTAAAAATGGCATCCGGCAACAACCGCCAGCAAAGCCGCAGCCCCCGCAAACAAATAACTTTTTTTCATAATTTTTATCCCCTCTGGCTTTTCTGCCTTAATTATTTCTGTAACCTTTTTCATCTGTAATCCAATCCTCATTTCCTTTTTATACTCTCAAACAGCAGACCCAGCCCCGCGCGAACCATATCTGCCACATCGTAATCTACCCTTTTGCTCAAAGTCGAAAAGACGATTCCCATATATGTAGATATGATAATATGCTGAATCATATTAATGTCCAAACCGTCTCTCAACTCATTTTTTGCTTTTAATTCTACCAAAACCTGGTTAACTTTTTCTAAATGATAATTTTTTGTCAGAGCCAATGCTTTGTCCACACGTTCAATAACAGCCTCCGACCACTCCATCTGGCACATGATAAACCGGTTAAACCGGGAAAACCGCAAATCCTTTTCTCCGGCATCGGCCCATAACACAAAATATTCAAGCAGATTTTCCAACGTATTGCCTTCCGGTACATTCGGCATAAGTTCTTCGCGTTTGCGCCCGACATATTCAATAATCAGCGCCGCTACCAAATCCGCCTTGTTTCTGAAATACCAGTACACCGCACCCTTCGTAAAACCGGCTCGGGCGGCTATCTCGTCAAACGTTGCTTTAGCATATCCTTTTTCCGAAAAAACATCTAATGCCGATTCCAGAACCGCCTGCCTGGTCTTTTCGGCATCTTCCTTGCATTTTCTTGCCATTAAACCTCCTGAATTATAGATACATACTAAAATGTATGTCATAAACAGCAATAAAAAACACTATATTTTAAAACTTGTCAAGAGGATATTTTTCATTTTTTTACAGATATTTTTACGATTTGTTAAATTACAGATTCGTCAAACAATCCGATAGTATTGCCGTCTTTAAACCTGCCTTATGCCCCAAGATTCAGCCCTGAAAGTTCAGCGCAAAAATTGTCGCTGTTCGGAGCCGCTATATACGCTCCCGCCTTGACTTCCTCATAACTTTGCATATAAAACATCCTTGCTTTGACAAAAGCGATGCCGTCAAACGAATAAGAAAATATGTAATCGTCGCCCACCCGGTTCAGCCGATACCAAATATCATGAACCTCCCGGCCAAGGTTTATGCCTGCCCAGTCGGAATGTCCGCCAGATGTAACCGAAGACGCCAGAACATTGTTTTCCGGATTCTCATTCATTAACGACGCTTTGAACCAATTGCGCTCGTCAATCCGCAACATAATGCCGCATTGCGAAAATTTTTCAAGCCGTTCAAAATGCCACTTCAGCGTCAGAAAAAAGTCGCCATCCTGTCGGCAAAAGAAAAAATGGCCGTCGTCCTTTTTAAATCCCCGATGCACGCTCTGCCAGAAGTCCGTTCCCGGCCGGGCGTAAATAATCATCGCGTCGTTCTCAAACCGTACGTTCTCGGGATCATTATACCATTCAAAATTTTCCAACGCCTCAAAATGCATTAAAAGCTCCTCAGCTGCTCGTCAGGCAAACTGTTCAACGCCGCTTCCAACTCCGCGTCTTTCGTTTTCGGCGCCATAATGACCAGATTGATGATTTCATCGCCGGTTCCGCTTCCTGTCTTAATTCCTTTGCCTTTCAGGCGCAGTTTCTCCCCGCTGGAAGAATAAGCCGGTATTTTCACGCTGACTTTGCCGCTTATCGTCGGAACAATCACCTTAGCGCCCAAAACCGCTTCTTTCATCGACACCGGCAAATCCATAACTATATTCTTCCCTTCTGCCCTGAAATACGGATGTGAACGCACATTAATCGTAATCAAGGCATCGCCGTCAGTACCTCCGTTGACGCCGGCAAACCCCTGCCCTTTCAGGCGCAAGACTTGCCCGGACGTCGTTCCTGCCGGAATTTTGACATTTAGGCGTTTGCCATTCATCATAATGCTTTTTTCGGCACCTTTGGCAGCATCAAGAAAGTCCACATCCAGCGAATATGCGGCATCCTGTCCTTTCTGCGCCCGGTATGCACCGCGCCCGGCACTGCCAAATCCCGTTCCGCCCCCATTGCTGAATTGGCTGAAAATATCCTCCCCGAACAATGACGAGAAATCAAAGCCGCCGTTTTGTGCCCCTCCGAAACCGCCTGCCGTATAGGTTCTGTATGTCCCTCCGCCGGGATTAAACCCGCCGTTGCCAAAACCTCCCGCGCCAAAACCGCCGGAACCAAACCCTCCGGCTCCGAACCCGGTTGGTTTGCCTTCCGCGTCAATTTCATTATTGTCATATTTCTGGCGTTTGTCCTTATCGCCCAAAATATCATACGCCGCTGAAATTTCTTTGAATTTTTCCGCGGCGCTTTTATCGTCCTTATTCAAATCGGGATGATATTTGCGCGCCAGTTTGCGGTATTGCGACTTAATTTCCGCTTCCGTTGCCGTTTTGGCAACGCCCAATATGTCATACAGATTTTTTGCCATAATATATTCCCTTCAAATACAATATAGGGAATGGTATTTTAGATTGCAAGGCTGACGCAGTCAAACGTAGCCCGCATAAAACCGTTATGGTACATGCTGACTTCACGAAGGTACGGCGAACCTCCGTACGCAATATCGGCGCAATACATGGAAGCCAAAGGCGAAATCTCGTCAACTCTGACATTTTTATATTGATAGGTTACAAAATCAGCCCCTTCGCCAACAACAAAAACATCGTTGGCCGTAATATATTCAGCCAGTCCCATATTTTCAACGCCGGATGTTCCCTCTGTATTTTCCGTATAATATCCGCTTTCAACCGGATTTGCATTTTCATCCATCAGAATATATTCCGTCGTGCATGCATTTAACAGCAAAAAAGCTGTCATACCCAGTACCTTTTTCATAAGCCCCCCTACTTTAACTCATTATAAACTTCTTTGCCCGCTCTTTCCAAAATACGCATGATTTTTTGGTTTTTAGCGCTGTTCGGGCGGGAATTATCCAGCTTTCCGAGCATCTTAACCAATTCTTTCTTAAAGCGCTCATTCTCACGCAGCCTGTCAACATCCGGCTCCAAATCCGCATCTTTCATCTTATGGTCGGTTACAACTTTCAGCGTCGTAATATATTTTGCCTCGTCAAGCGCCGCTATTTGGGCTTCTGCCGAAACCGCAAAGGCCGCCATCGCCGCCAGGCCGAAAACTAAACTCTTTATCATCGCTCACACTCTTTAATAAATAAAATTCTGCTTGCATATATGCCATTATCATATATAACTTAATAAAACCTAAAAATATCGTTTTCACCGGATAAAAAGATTAAATTTATGAAAAAAAACATATGGATATTGCTGGATAACCGCATTGGCAGCCGCCATCAGGCTGAAGGAATTGCCGACTGCCTTGATAAAACCCGGTTTACCGTTACAGAAAAAACTCTGGAGTATAACCGTTGGGCGGCACTGCCCAACTTCATTCGCGGAACGACTTTGCTCGGCCTGGTGTCCGAAAGCAAAAACACAATCAGCGCCCCATATCCCGACATTGTTTTGTCCCCTACCAGAAGAACTGCGCCAATCGCCCGTTACATCAAAAAAAAGCATCCCGAAACAAAGCTTGTCCAACTCGGGCATATCGGCCGCACCGGCATCAAAGACTTTACATTCATATTCGCTCCTGAACATGACAAAAATAAATTTAATGCCCCTAACATTCGTTATACTGTTGGCTGTCCGCATTTTGTCACTCGCGAAAAACTTGATAGTGCATATCAAAAATGGCATGACAAATTCTCACCCCTGCCACATCCGGTTACGGCGGTAATCATCGGCGGCGCAATCAAAAAGCATCCGTTCTCGCTTGAAAATGCCGAACGGCTTGCTCTTGCCGTCAAAAGCCTAAAGGAAAAGGAGGGCGGTTCGCTCTTGATAACAACATCTCGCAGAACCGGTACGGCTGCCGAAGAAAAAATCATGTCCACCCTGAATGCTTTTCCGCACTATGCCTACCTTTGGGGCACAAAAGACGAAAATCCCTATCTTGGATTTCTGGCATGCGCCGACAACATCGTCGTTACGGGAGATTCTGTTTCAATGTGCAGCGAAGCCACCGCTGCCGGGAAGGAATTGAGAATATTCACCGGATCTGACTGGCTGACGCCGAAACATCTGCGCTTTGTTCAATCTCTTTGCTCCAAAGGATACGCCACAGACATAGCAAACGAAGACTATACGCGGCAGCAGACCCCCGATTCCCCTCTGAACACGGCTCAAGAAATAGCGGCAGTCATTGCAACTTTATAAATCCGGGGTTCCGCAACGCTGTAAAATCCCCCGCTCATAATAAGTCGTAATTTTTAATGGCTAAAAGACTACCCGCCGCCTGAAAATTTCTCCAGCAACCGCACAATTTTAACCGGAGGCGCATTCTCTTCCAGCAAATTAAGAATTTCATTAAATAGCTTTGCTATAATCGAAAAACCAGGTTGTTGCCTTTGCTCGCAATACGAACTGGCCGCCTGTAAGTCCCGGTAAGGATTCTCATCTTCGCCCCATTCCAAAAACACCGCCGACTGTCCGAAATCAATATAAACGGGATTTTTTGGCATAATGTCGAATACGTCATATTTAACAAATTTATTGCCGTCAAGCCTCCAACTGTGATAATATGCCCTTTCGCACGCCCTGTTTATCTCTTTTTCGCTCCATTGCTCCGCACCGGTTCCTATATTTGGAGATTTTCTATACAAACCGCGGTTTCTTTTCCAGCCGTATTGCTGCTCAGAGTCGTTTCCGCCGTAATCCTCTGGCTCGGACAAAGTTTCATCCTTTTTGCTCGCAACACTTCCATACAGCTTAAAGCTGACTTTTATGATGTTTTCATAAATTAAGGCATCTCGTCCTGTAGCATGCTTAAAATATCCGGCAATACATTTGACTTTGATTTTATCGCACAGCTGCCTCAAATACAAAATTTCTTCACTAACGACAATTTGTTTATTCATTTTGCCACCATCTTATATCTTTATAGCAATATTATACAATTATTTTTCAATAAAAATCAAGAGTTCGCGTAATAATTATTTAAACAGAAATATGCCTGATTTCATACGCTTATAAATACCGCATTAAAACAATCTATAAAAAGGATAACAAAATAAATAAAACAAATATAGGTTGCATATTAAATTTTAGTTTTATATAATCCCTAAAGAGAACAACTTTAGAGGAAACAAATATGGCTTCATTATCTAATCGCGTTATATCTATTTATAACCGCAAAACCAGTATGAGACTTGCCCCGGCCGAATGGGAAGCTATTGATACAATCTGTCGGAGAGAAAACATTAAGCGCAAGAAATTATTTGAACTGATTGATGCAAACAAAGATGAAAAAATGGGGCTGACATCTTCTGTCCGCTTATTTTCCCTGATATATTACCGAAAATCGTTTCTAAGCCAAATTCAATCGGCCTCCGATGCCAGCCGTTCCAGCCCTATATTCGAGGCGATAAAGGGGATAGTTTAGCCTTATCCCGACAAAAAGATTACCTGCATTTCGATATACGGCGTACGGATGTATTTATTACGAAACCCTTTGTACTGCCTGTCCGGCAAAATTAAAATAATACCGCCTCGGAAACATTGTCTTCAGAAAGGGCTTTGTCTTTTAAATCATTTCGGAGAATGAAATCCCCGCGCTGGTTTTTATCTTCATACCAAGCTGGCGTTCCGTTCTTTTTTTCTCTGACATACACGGTTCCTGTCTTTTGAAAATCCTCTTTCCCCGCCGTTTCTGCTGTTTCAGCGTGCCCTTTAACGTAAACGCCGATAATATCACCCTCGTTAACCATAAATATAAACGGTCTGTTTGCTCGAAATTCCTTTACATCTTTTCCCGGAAGACCTGTAGCCACCGACGGCTTAACTGTTTCCGCTACCCCGTTTCCGCCAACATCGCCGCCACGAACCTTCGTTTCTCTTACCTTTATTTTAGTCTGCAAAGCAACCTCTTCAACATACGCCGAAAAATCATAATTTATCATTTTGGCAAAATCATAATTGTCCGGCAAAAATATTTTCTGCACGCCAAACAACGCATACAGGCTTCGAAAATCAGAAATTTTATAAAGCAACTCAAATTGCGGCAGGCTGATTTCAACCCGTTCTCTGTTAAATTCAGGTTTTAGCCGACGATCACCGATATTTGCCGCAAACTTATTAAAGTCAGATGCTGCCCGGGGCAGAAAAACAGTCAGATAATCCCCGGATGCATAATACAGCCGCACAGCCTGCATCACTGCATCTTCATAATAATCGGTTACAAGCTCTTGTGACATCATCATAACTTTGCCGATGCTGCCATCTATATTATAAAAATTCAACAGCTTCGTGTTTTCCTTTTCAAACGGAAACCTCCATTCACCATCAAAATAAGCGGCTCCCGCCAAAAACAAAGCTCCTTCCGGCACAGGCCTGATTTCAACTGCATTATTAAACGCACCTCCTGTCTTTTCCTTCAGCCAGGCATTAATTGGTGCAGTATCTTCCTGTAAGCTCCAGATTTCCGTTCCCAGCATATTGTTCATCTGTTCCCGGTAACGCTGACTGAACGCCTCCCCCCACAAGGAATTAACCAACACTATCCCTCCAGTCTGAGATTTAAGGTATCCGGCAAGTTTCACATCGACATCACGAATGCGCAAAACAGGAAACATTTTAGAAAATTCCAACAGAGACTCATCCACCACGCCATTGGCAGTTAAAACTGACAAAATATAAAAAGACAGCGGGGAAAGAACAAAATTCTCGCCTTCGGCTTTCAGCATCTCCTGCTTCAACCATACTGCCGCCAATCGAAGATTCTGATTATTTAACGAAAAATTCTCCCGAAAATGCCCCGTACCGGCAGGTTCCTCATCAGCCGGATACTTCATATGCTCTTTTCCCGACAGGGAAACATAAGATTCTTCTGCTCCCAAAACAATATCTGTTTCAGGTTCTTCCTCTTCCTCAGCATCATGCTTTTCTGCTTCAAAATTTCCGTCGGCACTTTCAACCTTGTCGACAACAAACCAGCCCGGACGCACATATTGCGCAGCAGCAGGCAAACCGAAAAAGTTGGTCCACATCACACAACACATCAGAATTACCATTTTCTTCATAAACATTCTCCCGGCTGAAAAGCTGGGTTTATAATCGCACAAATTACTTAATTTTAAATTACCGAAACAACCCAAGTCCAAATCCCAAACACTCGCTATAATATCTTCATTTATTAGATATAAAAAAATAAAACCCTTATAAAAAGAATATAATTAAGTAAAAAATCAATTAATTGTTGCAAAATTAAAACTTAATACTATACTTTCAAAAAAATAAACAGGAGAACGGTTATGGCTGAATTGTCAAGCAAAGTTATTTTCATTGATAAACGTAAAACAAGCATGCGCCTGGCTAACGCGGAATGGGAAGCTATTGACAGTATTTGCAAACGCGAAAACATAAAAAGAAACAATTTACTTGAAATGATTAACGCCCGCAAAGACGCCAAAATGGGACTTACCTGCTCCGTCCGCCTTTTTTCACTAATATATTATTATCGTTTGTTGACCAAAGAACCCATGCCCAGAACCGGCAGTTCTGCTGACGCGTCCTCTCCGATTTTTGAAGCCATCAAAGGCATTATCTGAAAGAGCAAAACATTCGCCGACGCCGCGCTCCAACATCAAACCAGCTTTCCTGCAAATTTTAAGCGCTGTACTCTGTTCCTGTGCCGCATACTTATATCAGTTAACAGACTCGCAAATATCCGATATCCCTCTATTCAGATAAATGCAAATTATCTGTTACTTATGCTTGAATGTCTGCGTTCTGCCTGCACCTTGTTAGTTACGTCTGAATGTCTGCGTTCTGTCGTCTGTATCCTGTTATTTGTGCCCGAATAAGCGTTCCCGTTCCGCTGCCAGGCATTTGTTCCGTTTATAAATGTCAACACTGCCGTTAGCTACAGCTTCTGCATAATAAGCGATTTTAAAATCAATTTTTTCCATATATTGCCGGAAAACGGCCATCTGCTGCTCCAGCTTTTCTTTTTGCCGTTTAAACAATTCCAGCCGTTCGCCAACTGTTGCATCGCCCTGCTGGCACAAGTCCATATATTTTTTAATATCTTTCAGCTGCATCCCCGTCCCTTTCAGGCACTCAATGATAATCAGCCAGTCAACATCCTCGTCCTCAAAAACCCTGGCGCCTGAAGATCCTTTTCTGACAAAAGGAAGAAGCCCTTCCTTGTCATAATAGCGCAGCGTATGAGCCGTCAGTCCGAGCTTCTTCGCTACTTGTCCTATTGAATAACGCATAATTTACTCCTTTTTTTATTATTGTGTCCACAAATACGCACAATGTCAATTAAAACATTAGGGATAAAGTAAACTCTAATCCAGATTATTTTTTGCATATTTCATAAAAGTACGCCCTAAACATTCAAAAATACACCTTTATAAAAAAAATATCTTGACTTAGAGCAAGCTCTAAAAATTATGCTTGAGCAAGATCGAGTCGTTTTCTGCTGCGAAACAGTATAATCAAACAGCTGTATCCATGCATTAACCCCTCCGGAATCTTTATGAACAAAAACAGAAACCATTATCAGCAAAAAGGAGAGAAACGCATGAAACTTTCCCCTGCTTTCACTTTCATAGCGGCCATCGCCGTTTCTTTATTGGCTTTAACAAATTCCACAGGAGCTGTTGAAATGAAAAAAGCACCAATTGATACCATTTTCCCACAGGGAGAGCCAAACCCTTACGGAAAATTTTTTACCGGTCAAACTTATCTCAGCCTGCTAAGCGCCAAAGACAACGTCTTCAACGCGCCCCTCGCCAATGTAACGTTTGAACCCGGAGCCCGAACCAACTGGCATAAACACAGTGGAGGCCAGATACTTCTTGTCCTGTCCGGAGAAGGGCGCTATCAGGAAAAAGGCGGAAAACTGAACATCTTGCATAGAGGAGATATCGTCCGCATTGCTCCGAACATAGAGCATTGGCATGGCGCAGCTCCTGATTCATGGTTTACCCACATTTCACTTGAAACCAATGTGCCAAACAATTCTACCGAGTGGCTTAACCCCGTAACTGATAAGGAGTACAAATAATGAACAAACAAATCCTAGTCCTGTCTGCCAGTTTCCGTAAAGGCGGAAATTCGGACACGCTTTGCGACCAATTCATCAAAGGAGCCGTTGAAGCAGGAAACCGTGTGGAAAAAATACATCTTAACGAGCGCAAAATAAACTTTTGCCGAGGCTGTGGAGTTTGTAATACCACTCACGAATGCGTACAGCATGACGACATGGCCGAAATACTGGACAAGATGGTTAAAGCCGACGTTATCGTAATGGCAACCCCCGTTTACTTTTACAGCATGAACGGCCAGATGAAAACCTTGATAGATCGGACGGTTCCGCGGTATGAAGAAATTCGTAACAAAGATTTTTATTTCATCGTCGCAGCCGCAGACACCAGTACGGCCAATATGCAAAAAACCATTCAGGGTTTTAAAGGGTTTACTGAAGACTGCCTCGACGGAGCCAGAGAAAAAGGGATTATATACGGAACCGGCGCATGGCAGATTGGAGACATTAAAAATTCCCCCGCCATGAACGAAGCTTATGAAATGGGAAAGAATGCATAAAAGATTGTTTTCCATATCTCAAAAACAAAACCGCCGTTTAGGTCGGACAGCAACCGGAGTTTCCGGTTGCTGTTTAATCTTAAATGTTTAAATATAGGCTCATAACCGTTAAAACTTCTTGATTAACATCAGACAAAAAGCTATTCTGTATAAGAACTCTTTGAAAGAAAGACAGATAACATGCTCCGTCCGAAATCTCTTCAAAAAATCAGAATAACTGCAGCGCTGATAGTCGCAATATTATGTATCGCCGGATTTCTGGGACTTTTTTATCCCGTAAAAATTTTCAATTTCAATTTAGTTCCCTTAATCCAGAAAATAATTGTTGATTTCACTGTATTCTCCGGGATTCTTCTGCTTCTGCTGATTGCAATTACATTTATATTCGGAAGAGTTTACTGTTCCGCAATATGCCCGTTGGGATTGCTTCAGGAATTCTTTCTGCTGCTGTTCCGCCGCAAAAAACTTCCCGCGCAAAAAAATACGCCCTTCAAATACTTTTTGGCTGCCCTAACCTTCGGTTCCCTGCTCGGCGGAACTGCCGTACTGATGCGGCTGATTGACCCCTACTCCGTTTCCGGAACTGCCGCCGGAGGAACTCTGTACGGAATATGCATTCTTGCAGCAATAGCTCTGTTGACTTGGTTAAAGGGACGTTTCTTTTGCACGAATATTTGCCCGGTCGGAGCTGTTCTGGGATTCATTTCTCGATTTTCACTCAATAAAATCAACATAAACCCCGACACCTGCGTAGCCTGCGGGCTATGCGCCCAGAAATGCCCCTCTGGCTGCATTGACTTCAAAAATAAAACCGTCGACAACGAAACATGTGTAAAATGTTTCAAATGCCTGAGCTTATGTCATAATCAGGGAATTTTCTACGGCTCAACACCCAAACACCGCAATTCCCAGCCTTTTAATCCCGGGCGCCGCCGATTTATTGCCGGAACCGCAGCCTTGGTTCTCTTCGCAGCCGCTTTTAAAGGAGGACTAAACTTAAGCAAAGGCATAGCCCGCAAAGTTAAAAACATAATCGTTCCTCCCGGAGCGGTTTCCGCAGACAGGCTCGCCGAGAAATGCCTGAACTGTAATCTCTGCGTGACAAACTGCCCAATGAAAATCATAAAAAAAGCCGACAACGAATTTCCCGCTGTGCATATAAAATACCAAAAAAGTTTTTGCGATTACAATTGCAATAAATGTTCGGAAGTCTGCCCTTCCGGCGCAATCAGGAGCATATCTCTCCCCGAAAAGCAAAAAATGCAAATCGGGCTGGCTGCCGTCAATGAAGATTCCTGTATTCAATGCGGACTGTGCGTTATGGAATGTCCCCGTTCGGCAATCACCAAACCGCAGGGGGAATTTCCGCAAATAAACCCCGGCGAATGCATTGGTTGCGGCGCCTGTCAGGCTGTTTGCCCGGTTTCCGCAATCAAAGTCGGAACCGTTAACCGGCAAAAAATCCTCAATCATAAACAAGATGGCAGACTCCCGTCTGCCCCAACCCAAGGAGATTAATATGTCAATAGGTTTGAGCGAATTAGTACTGATTTTAGTCGTTGTCCTGCTGCTGTTTGGCGGCAAAAGGATTCCTGAATTGGCGAAAGCATTAGGCAAAGCTTCCTACGAATACAAAAAAGCCAAAGAAACGCTTGAAAATGAAGCAGCCAGTTTCAAAGAAACCATAGAAAAAAGTATTGAACAGGAAAATGACAACAAATAACGCAACGCATATTGCAACGGATTCCGAAGGAGAGCTGATAACGCATTTGGAAGCTTTGCGCATTACGCTGATGCGATGTCTGCTGGCATTGGGCATTATGCTTTTTCCGTCATTTCTGTTCACGCCTGCCTGTCTTGATTTTCTGATAAAAATATTGCTTTCAGGGCAGCAGGTAACGCTAAACTTCTTTTCTCCCGCAGAAGTGTTTATTTTGCAAATCAAACTGGCGCTGGTATTGGATATCTTAATCTGCTTTCCTTACATAGCCCGGCAGATTTGGAATTTTGTCCTTCCCGCATTGTATGAAAACGAACGCAGATTTATCAAATCAATCATATTCTCTTCCAGTCTGATGTTTATTTTGGGCGTCATATTCTGCCTCATTTTTATTTTGCCGCTTATCATTAAATTTGGCCTAAGTTTCAGCACCGCTGATATAAAAGCCGTTCTGGGAATTTCAAATGTCATCGGATTAAGCCTGCAGCTTGCTGTAATCTTTGGCCTGATGTTTCAATTTCCGCTGATAACCTATATGCTTATCCGTTCCGGCATAACATCTTATGCCGCCGTCGCAGCAAAAAGACCCTACATCTTTACGGCCATTCTGATTATCGCAGCAATTTTAACACCGCCCGACATCGTCAGCCAGTTAATGCTGGCAGTTCCCACTTATATTTTGTTTGAACTGGGATTATATTTTTCCCGCAAGTTTGCATCCTGACCGCTTTTCATCCTCAGACACTATGCGCAATCAAAATAACAGTTATCGCCCAAAACAAAACAATACTATCTGAAAACAGCACATTTTTCATCATACCCGCCTCAAATATTTTTTTGCCCACAACCATAAAAAATCATTGACTTAGAGTTAACTCTAAAAATTATATTATCTTACGGAACAAACAAAAGGAGATACACATTATGAAATTTAAGCTACTTACATTCATTGCTGTATTAGCAGCATCAGCTACGGCTTTAACCGCATTCAACAGCTGCAACGCACAGGAAAAAGAGGAAAATACCATGCCAAACGACAAAAAAGTTCTGATTGCTTATTATTCTTTGTCCGGCAACACCAAAGACGTTGCCCAAGCCATCCGCAGCAAAACCGGCGGAGACATCTTTCGCATTGAAACCGTTCAATCTTATCCGGAAGAATATCGGGCAACAACGGCACAGGCCAAAAGGGAGATTAACGAAGGTTTCCGTCCTGAATTGAAAGGAAAAATCGACAACATCGCACAATACAATATTATTTTTATCGGTTCGCCGAACTGGTGGGGAACAATTGCACCCGCCGTCAGCAGTTTCCTTGCCGATTATGACCTGAAAGGCAAAACCGTTATCCCGTTCATTACGCACGGGGGCGGCGGCGTCCAAAACACAATTACCGATTTAACAGCCCAATGCAATGGCTGCTCAGTCAAACAAAACGGCTGGGTCGGCTATGGCAGCCGAACATTGGGAGTTTCCGGCTGGCTCGAAGACATGGGGTTCAAAAAATAACGGATATCACCAGATATTAGGCAAAAGTTCTGCCAAAGTGCAGAACTTTTTTTATAAAAAATCCTTTACCTATTGCCAAATTTAACATAAAGATTACATTAAAGTATAGTCATTTTTTGAAAGGAAAAGATAATGTCAAAAGTAATCGCCTCCATTTTTCTTGCACTTGGCCTTGTTATCGGCGGATTTTTCCCGGGATACTACTACTATCAGGCCAAATTAAACAACAACTCCGTTACGGTCAAAGGACTTGCCGAAATGAACGTCAGGGCTGACCTTGCCATTTGGAAATTAAAATTTGTCATTACAGGCAACGAACTCGTTCCGGCTCAACAGAAAATTACCTCCCAGGCAGCAGAAATTAATGCCTTTCTCAAGAAACAGGGATTTAGCGATAACGAAATCAGCCTCGGCAGAATAGAAACCAACGACCTGATGGCAAACCCCTATCGTAGCAACGACGCCAATGCCTCTCGTTTCATTCTTTCGCAAACCGTTACGGTAAGAAGCAATAATGTCGACTTGGTTGAAAAATCCCTTCCGCAGACAGACAGCCTTATCGCCAAAGGCATTATCTTCGACAGCGCCTCGTATGAATATCCCGTTTCTTACATTTTCACAAAACTCAATGATATAAAACCGCAAATGTTGGAGCAGGCAACCAAAAACGCCAAAGAGGCCGCATATGAATTTGCTAAAAGTTCTGACAGCAAGGTTGGAAAAATCCGCCGGGCAAATCAAGGGGTTTTCTCCATTCTGCCGCGGGAACAGGCGCCAAACAGTTTCGAGTCGCAACAAATAGACAAGACTGTCCGCGTCGTTTCAACCATTGAATACTGGCTTGATTAGTCCCCTCTATCTGCAAATAGAAATAAGATTCGTATTTTCCAACAGGCTGTTTTTCTCAGGCAGCCTGTTGCTTTAAACCTAAAATTATCAGAACAGCTTGACTCAATTCCCTTTTTATCATACAAACAAAAACAACATATACTGTAATATCAGGCGACAACCATGGTTGATAAAATAAAGATTCGCGGCGCAAAAGTACATAATCTCAAAAACATTAATGTAGACATTCCCTTAAACAAAATCGTAGGCATTGCCGGTGTTTCCGGTTCAGGCAAATCATCACTGGCTTTGGGCGTTTTATATGCAGAAGGTTCCAGACGCTACCTTGAAGCCCTCTCTACCTACACCCGGAGAAGAATGACTCAGGCGGAAAAAGCGCTGGTAGACGAAATTCTTTATGTTCCTGCCGCATTGGCTTTGCGGCAGCGGCCGGGCATTCCCGGTATTCGGAGTACCTTCGGTACCGGAACTGAATTGTTAAACAGTCTCAGATTGATGTACTCACGGCTGGCAAATCATCGCTGCCCCAACGGGCACTATCTGGCTCCGACGCTTGCCGTCGCTGCCGGACAGGAACTGGTCTGCCCCGAATGCGGTGCAAAATTTTATGCGCCATCTGCCGAAGAACTGGCTTTTAACAGTCAGGGAGCATGCCCTACCTGCGATGGAACCGGAATGGTAAGAACCGTAAATAAAGCCGCACTCGTGCCGGACGAGTCCCTCACTATTGACGAAGGAGCCGTTGCCCCATGGAATTCGCTTATGTGGTCGCTGATGACGGATGTCTGCCGGGCAATGGGTGTCCGAACCGATATCCCTTTCCGCAACCTTACGGAACAGGAAAAGGATATCGTCTACAACGGTCCCGCAGTGAAAAAACATATTTTGTATAAAGCAAAAAACTCCAATCAGGCCGGTGAATTGGATTTTACATATTATAATGCAACTTATACCGTCCAGAACGCCTTGGCAAAAGTCAAAGATGAACAAGGAATGAAACGGGTAGAAAAGTTTCTGAAGCAGGACATCTGTCCCGATTGCAAAGGAAGCCGCCTTTCCGCCGTCGCCCGGGCACCGCTTTTATGCGGAATTTCATTGGATAAGGCCTGTAAAATGCCTTTAGGAGAACTGGTCGAATGGGTAAATGGCATTCCGTCATTTTTAAACGAAGAAATGCGCCCCATAGCTCAAAGTATATGCGAGGCTTTTCAATCAGCGGCAACCCGTCTGATGGATTTAGGGCTGAGCTATCTTTCGCTCGACCGTGCGGCATCAACGCTTTCGACCGGTGAGAGGCAAAGAATGCAGCTGGCTCGTGCTGTCCGCAACCGCACAACCGGAGTACTGTACGTCTTGGACGAACCATCCATCGGCCTGCACCCTTCCAATATAATCGGCTTGAACGGCGTTATGCGGGATTTGGTTGCAGACGGCAACTCAGTCATATTAGTCGATCACGAAACACAGATTCTGTCCACCGTGGACTGGCTGATTGAATTGGGGCCACAGGCAGGAACCGCCGGGGGAAAAATTATAGCCGAAGGAACAATCCCTGATATAAAGAAAAACCCCAATTCCATAATAGCGCCGTTCCTTTCCGAAAAAACCAAGCTGCGGCGCACTTCGCAGCCTGCACTTAAACAAATGTTCGACAACGGAATCATCAGGCTTGCCACTCGGAATATCCACACCGTCCAACCACTGGCCGTTAATATTCCCAAAGGAAGAATGACTGTTGTTACGGGAGTATCGGGTTCGGGCAAAACAACTTTAATCTTGGAAAGCCTGATTCCGGCGCTTGAAGCAGCCATAAACGGAAAGAAGCTTCCGGAACATATCATATCCATTGAAGCAGACGGAATTAAACAGATAAAATTAATTGACGCAACGCCGATAGGCATCAATATCCGTTCTACAGTCGCAACATATGCTAATGTTCACGACGAATTGCGCAAAATTTTTTCCAAAACCGACGACGCAAAAAAATTAGGGTATAAAGCCGGAGATTTTTCTTATAATACCGGAAAGCTGCGATGTCCTGTATGCGATGGCACCGGTATCATCAACCTCGACGTTCAGTTTCTCCCTGATGTGGAAATCCCTTGTCCGGACTGCAGAGGTTCAAGATATGCCAAGCTCGCCGACAACGTAAAATATATCAGCAAAAGCGGAGAGGCATTTTCTCTGCCGGAACTCATGGAGATGGATATAAACTCGGCTCTGAAAGCCTGCAAAGACTTAAAAATCGTTTCCCAAAGGCTGAAAGTCCTGCAAAACCTGGGCCTTGGATACCTGACTCTCGGCGAAGAAACACCGGGACTTTCCGGAGGAGAGGCACAGCGGTTAAAACTGGCCAGTGAAATGGGAAAAGGACAAACCGATTCCGTTTTTGTATTCGATGAGCCAACAATAGGCTTACATCCGTTAGACGTACAAACATTGCTGGATGTCTTCCAAACTCTTGTCAATAACGGAGCTACCGTTATCATTATCGAACATGACTTAGATGTTATCCGCAACGCCGACTATATTATAGATATGGGCCCCGGCGGCGGAGCCGATGGCGGACGTATTGTAGCCACAGGAACCCCAAAACAGATAGCCGCAGCTCCCGCAAGCATCACCGGAAAGTTCATATAAGACTCGCTGCCTCAGACTGTTTTCCTCAAACGCCTGAAAAATCTCTCGGCAAATCTTTCCGCCGTTCTCTGGTGTCCCCCCTCAAGAACAGATAAAAACTTGCAACAAGAAATCTCCTTCTCTGCTTCAATATTGCCCGAATTTCTCTCCAGAAAATCCCCGCAAAACTAAAACTGGCCTGATTTTTGAACCCCAATATTGCCCCAATTTCTCCCCCGAAAATCCTTTTCTTTTAAATGGAAGATAGCTGAAAAACATTGACTTTCAGAAGAAATCGCCATAACTTTTATCAAAATTCATCATTATGTTTAATCATTAAAGCCCAATAATTATGGTACAAAAAAGCTCTTTCTCTATGCGTATCGATGATGTATTCTATCGTTACGGCATTTTCGTAACCGGCAAAATTCAGAGCGGATGCATAAAAGTTTTTGACAAACTTATGGTCATAGGTAAAAACGAAGAAATGGAGAATCTCTGCATATCCTTAAGTAAACATCATCCCTATGATAAAACGCAAAAAACATCTGTTAAGAAAGCTATCGCCGGAGATTACGTAAGCATCTGTTTGCTGCAAGGGTCTAAACTTCAAATCCGAAAAGGAATGATATTAACGGCACGAGAATAAATGCTGCCCCTAGCGCAGAACCGATTAAAGCCTGTGATTATTTATAGTATCAAACCGCTGACATTGTAACCATTTGCCTCAACTTTGTTCTAGCCTAACTCTATATAAAAAATTAATGCAATTTACCAATACTTCTTCCTTAAATACCAATCCGGACTATACTCATATTACTAATAGTTGAACCACCAAGGTTCATTTCATATTCGCAGTCTTTAAAACAAAAAACCACCATAAAGGTGGTTTTTTGTTTTATGGTCGGGACGAGAGGATTCGAACCTCCGACTTCTTGCACCCCATGCAAGCGCTCTACCAGGCTGAACTACGTCCCGATAACCTCTTTTCTATATATCTGCATACTGTAAAATGCAAGCAAAAAATTTATTTCTTTCATTTATACCATAACGCCCATATTTTAACCGGCAATCAAGTACTATACTTAAAAATATCATTATATAAAATATACATAAATAAAAAAAGGCTGCAAACGCAGCCTGTAATAACTTAAAATCCGGAAACAATTATGCCGTTGCTTTATCAGCAATCACCTTCTTAATTTTTTTCGCTTCCGCTGTCAATTTTCCGTCCGGAGTAGACATTAAATATGCATCCAAACCGCCTTTATGCTCAATAGAGCGCAGCGTCTTCGTGCAAATTTTCAACTTATAAACCTTCCCCAGAGCTTCGCTCAACAGAGAAACAACTTGCAGATTCGGCAAAAAGCGGCGGCGGGTTTTATTGTTAGCGTGGCTTACATTATTACCGCTCATAACGCCGGTGCCGGAAATTTCACATTTCTTAGCCATTTTTTTATCCTTTACTCAAAAACTTTTGCTCATACATACAAACTTAATCCATATAAGTCAAGCAAAATCTTCGTAAAAACTTAAAAAAAAGCTGGATTATTTAGAAATTACGTTGTATAAGCATAACTCGCAAAGTGATTTGCAGCGTGTACCCGTAGCTCAATTGGATAGAGTGTTGGCCTCCGACGCCAAAGGTTGCGAGTTCGAACCTCGCCGGGTGCACCATTTTATAGTATTAAAAGCGCCCTTATTGCTAAGAGCGCTTTTATTTCAGGCATAAATTATATCTACTCCTCTTCCGTATCCTCTTCATCACTTTCTTCATCTGCAATTTCAAGATCATCATCTTGCATCATTGCTTTAATCATCCATGACTTTTTAGCATACATATCCAGATATTCTTCCATCAGATTCGCCACCTGAAAATTATCGGCTTTATCAGCCTCATCCCTTACTTCCTTGGCCGATGCGATTAAAATATCACAATCAGCAGAAAGCTCCTCCAAAACTTCGTAGCCGTGATAATCGCGGGCTTCTAATTCGTCTATCGTCGTTTTATCCAGATATTCCGCCATTGAAGCCGCCGGCATTTTGTTCTGCATCTTCATTACTTCTGCCACTGTATCGAATTGGCATTGCAGCATTTTATAAATTTTTTCGGTCATTTTATGAATAAGCGGAAATTGCAGTCCGACAACATTCCAATGCAAATTATGAACTTTAATATTCAAAACTGCAAGATTTGCCAGAAAAACGTTTAGTTTATCAGTCTTATTAGCCATAATATTTCTCCTCTATAAAAACAACACCGACAAAATAATGCGCATTTCCTGCTTTTTTAGAGGATATAATCCAAAGATAAAATATTGTCTCCGTCATTCACACGAAAAAGCCGCCCCAAAGGCGGCTTTTTCAATCAAAAATCTGAACAAATTTCCTTGTTTCCGAATCATACTGCAAATGCAACACCGAACAGTTTTCATTGGGCGTCTTTTTCAATTCCAAGCCACACTTCAGCGCGCTCAGTACCCCGGCATGACAAACCACGCCAATGACAGTATCCTTCTCACAAACAATTCTGTTTAAACAATGCAGAACTCTTCCGAAAATCTCGCGCTTGCTCTCGCCTCCGGGAAAGTGAATATCCCAGTTATCAAAACTCGGCCAACATACATTCTCAACAAAAGTATCTCCAAATCTGGCTCGTACTTCGTCAAAAGTCATTCCTTCAACTTCGCCGAAGTCGCCTTCGCGCAAATCCTGAAGAATAATAATCGGAAGCTCCGTCACGCTTCTGCAGGCAATTTTGTTTGCTGTCTGTACGGCTCTGACAAGCGGCGAACAATACAACGCCGTCATTCCCAGCGACAGGACTTTCTCTGCCAGTTTTCTTGCCTGCTCTTCACCATTTTCGTTCAATACTGCATCCAGGCCGCAGCCCTGCCATCTGTGTTCCAGATTATAATCCGTTTCACCATGGCGAAAAATGTACAAATCTTTTTTCATAAATATAACTGTTTTATAATAATAGTAAATCTGCTCTTAACTTACCTGTAAATTTTATTTATGCAACAAAAAACCGCCTGCCGCAAACCGGACAAGCGGTTTTTTAAAACACTGAAACTTATTTACCAAGCAGTTCGTCTGCCAAAGTTTCCAATTGTCTGATATCCGCATCTTTCATCGCCGATTTTATCGAAACCGTCGTATCTGCAAATGTAAGATTTTTTAAGCCTTCAAGTTCTGCCCGCATTTTTTTGGCAGCGATTGGTGCCCAAGAACCGTTTTCAATAAACGCAACTTTCCGGTTTTGATAATTTTTGCTCTTCAGATGCGCGATAAAGCTTTCCATACAGGGGAAAATGCCCCCGTCATATGTAACAGACGCCAATACCAGGCGGTCATAACGAAACGCGTCCTCCACTGCTTCAGCCATATCGTCCCGCGCCAAATCGGTAATCGCAACTTTCGGAGCGCCTTTAGCCTCCAAAATTTCTTTAAGTTTTTCCGCCGCCTGTTTGGTATGCCCGTAAACCGACGCATAGGCGATAAGTATGCCTTCATCCTCCGGCCGGTAACTGCTCCAGATGTCATATTTATTAATATAATACTCCAGATTCTCCGTCAGCATCGGTCCGTGCAAGGCAAAAATCTTCTGAATATCAAGAGTTGCCGCCTTTTTAAGCAACGCCTGCACCTGTACGCCGTATTTGCCGACAATATTGATATAATAGCGGCGTGCTTCGCAATCCCATTCGTCCTCAACGTCAAGCGCGCCGAATTTTCCGAAAGCATCTGCCGAAAACAGGATTTTTTCCTTTTTTTCATACGCAACCATAACTTCCGGCCAATGTACCATCGGTGCCATGACAAACGTCAGCGTGTGGCTGCCCAAAGACAGCTCGTCGCCTTCATTGACAACAACTTTGCGCCCTTCCAAATCCAAATGCTCAAAAAATTGCGGAATCATATTAAAAGTTTTCGGATTCGAAACGACCTTTGCCTTTTTATACTTGTTCAAAAAGTGCTCAATATTGGCAGCATGATCCGGCTCCATATGCAAAACGACCAGATAACCAGGCTCTTTGCCGTCCAAAACTTCTTCCAGATTCTGAAACCATTCGTCTGTCGCCCGCTTGTCAACCGTATCCATCACGGCAATTTTATCATCCATAATAACATAGGAGTTATAGGAAATCCCTTCGGGAATAACATACTGTCCCTCAAACAAATCCAATGTCTTGTCATCGGCGCCGACATAATAAACACTCTCAGTCAACTTCTTGTTCTGCATATTTTTACTCCTTATCGCAAATATATGTTCTGTTCCTGTTTATTTAACCTTTTCCTCAATAATTGCAACAGCTTTTTCAAACACGTCTTCAATTCCCATTTCCGATGTATCCAGAATATAAGCGTCTTCAGCCGGTTTCATCGGGGCATCTTGTCGAGTCGCATCACGTTCATCGCGGGCTTTGACATCTTTCAAAACATCATCGTAGTCCGCAGTCATTCCCCTTGCGATAAACTCATCATATCGCCTCTTTGCGCGCACTTCTGGCGCCGCCGTAATAAAAAACTTCACCTCTGCCTGCGAACAAATCACCGTTCCCGTGTCCCGGCCGTCATAAATAACCCCTTTCGCCGCTCTTCCGTCGGCAAAAACCGGATTCGCCGCAAAATTGCGCTGCATATCAAGCAGCCGCCTTCGTACCCCCGGATAGCTTGAAACGACCGATGCGGCCTGCCCTCCTTTTGCCGAACGAAAATCTTTATCATGCGACAATTCCACCATTTTGGCAAAAGTCAGCCCGGCGGCTTCTCGCTCTGCCGCGGCTGCGTCCGCCAAATCATTCCCGTTCTGCAGCATCAGCAACCCGACAGCCCGATAAACCATTCCCGTATCAAAATATGCAAGGCAGTATTTTTCCGCAAGTTTCTGTGAAAGCGTTCCCTTCCCCGCCGCCGCCGGCCCGTCTACCGTAATAATCATTATTCTTTGCAACCTTCCGAAATTAAAAATTTTATCTATTCTTTAACATATATTCGCTAATATCATAGTATAAAATCACTTTATACAAAGAATAACATAATGGCAAAAAACTTTCGTCTTTACATTAAGGAGCCGCTCGCTCCGGGCAAAACAATCATACTTGAAGAAGAGCAAACCCATTATTTGAAAAATGTGGTAAAATACGCCGTCGGCGACACAATCTCCTGCTTTGACAACCAATCGGGAGAGTTCGCTGCCCGGATTGCCGCATTCGAAAAAAGACACACAAGAATAAACATTCTCGCCCAAACCGAACCATTCACCCGCTGTCCGGATATCTGGCTGCTGTTTGCCCCCCTGAAAAAGGACAAAACCGATTTTGTTATTGAAAAGGCTACCGAACTCGGCTGCCGGAAAATCCTGCCCGTTATCACCCGCTACACAAATTCCGGAAACGTCAAAACCGAACGCTACGTCGCCCAAAGCATAGAAGCGGCCGAACAGTGCCGCCGGACAGACCTCCCGGAAATCGTTCCGGCACAAAAGCTTGAAGATGTCCTTTCCGGCTGGGACAGTCAAAGAACGTTGTTCTTTATGGATGAAACCCGAAACTGCCAAGATTTTTTTTCCGTTTTAAAAGAAAACCCTGCCTCTAAGGCAGCCGTCCTAATCGGCCCCGAAGGCGGATTTTCTCCTGAAGAATTAAACTTGTTACGCAACTTACCTTTTGCCAGAGGCGCAGCTTTAGGGCCGAGAATACTTCGGGCCGAAACCGCCGTTGCGGCAGCATTGTCCTGCTGGCAAATGTTTTCCGGAGACTGGAGCGACAAATGAAAATACTGATTGCCGATGACCACGAACTTTTTCTCAAAGGGCTTGAATTTATTTTAAACGAAAATTTCCAACACCCCGAAATTACCACTGCCCAAAGCTATACGGATATTTTTTCCATTTTGGAGCAAAAGCAGGATTTTGACCTGATTATCACAGACTTGGCCATGCCCGGCGCTGCCTGGCTGCCGGCACTGACCAAAATTCACACTTTGGTTCCGGACACGCCTATTACGGTCATCTCTGCCGTTTTTGACAAAGAAATCCTCCAACAGACGCTTGATATCGGCGTTGCCGGATATATCCCCAAAACAGCGTCAAACAACCTGATTGTCAGCGCCATCAATCTGGTTTTGGCCGGTGGCATATACATTCCCCATGAACTGCTCTATTCTACCAAGCTTGAACCTGCCCATAACGAAAGCAAACAAAAAGAATACTACTCGCCGCTGAAAACACTTGAAAAATTTGCTGAAAACACCCTTGATGCACCGCAAAAAGGCCTGACAGAGCGTCAGATAGATATAGTCAAATGTATCGCTGAAGGGCTCTCCAATAAGCAAATTGCCTATAAGCTGCATCTCAAAGAAGGAACCATCAAAGTACATATTACCATAATTTTAAAGGTTCTGAACGTTAAAAACCGTACTTCCGCCGTAATTGAAGCAGCCAAACGCGGCTATATTTCAGACAATATGTCTGACAACGGATAAATTAAGAGGACGCCATGGCTAAAACTGCAAAAAATATCCTGCCCGCCTATCTCACTGATATATACGGTTGGCTGTATCTGAATCCCAAACTTTATAATCTTTTAGACAACGCATTCCTGTTAAATTTTCTAACTTTGGGATACCACAGCCTTTTGACCGAAGAAGTAAAAAAGGAAATCTCTCCCCATTCGCATATCCTCCAAATCGGAGCAACACTCGGCGGACAAATAGAAAAAGCATATTCCGGTCTGGGTATGCTCGGCTCATATACCATTGTGGACATCTTGCCGGCCATTCTTGAAAACTGTCGGGAAAAGCATCTGGAACAAAAAATAGGCTTCGTTCACGCCGACGCCTCCAAAACCGTCAAAGGAAATTACGATGTCATCATCTGCTATATGTTGCTGCACGAACTCCCCCCTTTAACGCGCACCCGTATTATCGATAATATTCTCAAAGCGCTGAAACCCGGTGGTAAAGCCGTTTTTATCGACTATCACCAACCTTCCTCCTATCATCCTCTAAAATACATAATTCGCACCGTTAACCGCCTGTACCAGCCGTTTGCGGAAAGCCTTTGGAAAAATTCCATAAAAGGCCTGGCATCGCATCCGGAAATATGCCGCTGGTCACAACAAACCTATTTCGGCGGCGTTTACCAAAAAGTCGTCGCCACAAAAATGGACGGCACATCTCTCTGAAATTCGTCATATAACCTGCCGTCTCATCCTTTGCCCATACGCTTGCGGCAACATTTCAGCATATGCAACACGCCATACACGGCGTACGCAACACGCTATACCCGGGTATGCTTTTATCAACACAAAACACCGGCCGCCCTCCCAACGAGAACGACCGGCAAGTCCCAAGCAGACGGTTTAAGCATCAAGATTTAGCAACACTAATCTTCTTAAACTTCTGCTTTTCTGTCTGGGATTTCGGAATAGAGACAGTTAACACGCCGTTGTTGTATCTGGCGGTCGTTGCTTCATAATCCAAATCCCAGGGCAGCTGTATGGTACGTCTGAACATACCATACGAGATTTCAGAAAAATAATTATCTTTGGCATTTTCTTCAGATTCGTTCTTTTTCTCACCGCTGATGCTTAAATAACCGTCCGCAGAAACCTTCAAATCAATGTCTTTTTCATCAATTCCCGGAATTTCCGCCGTAACTTTTACCGCATCTTTATCTTCAGTAACCTGAATTTTAGGTGATAAATCCGAATATTCCGAATTTGAACTGTCCATAAAATTCCAAAAATAATTCATCAGGCTTCTGAAATCCGTCGGATTGTGAGAAACGGACAAATCATGATTGTTCGGATTTGAATTTGTTACCGTATTTCTCATCATTCTTCTCCGCAAAATTATTTTTCTTCCATTTCCGAAATTTCTACTTCGTCAATCTCGTCAGAAAGTTTTGAACCGCAGCAGCAGCCCGAAGAAGAACTGGAGCTGGAACTCGGTTTGGAACTTGAGCTGGACTGGGACTTTTCATTAGAAAACTTAGACTGAGAATTTTTCATGTTTACCTCCAAAATATATTTAGCCAATTTTTAAAAGCATTCTTGCAAAACAAAAAGCTCTTCGGTTTTCCGCCTGCAACGCCGAAGCTCCGCAGACGTTCCGCCGTCGGCACCTGTAAAATTTCATTGCAAAATTTACACCTGAAAAGATAATCCCTGCCTCGCCGAATTTAAGCTAAACTTAAGGGCAGCTTTCACTGCCCTTATTGTCTAAATGCAATATTTGATATTACGTTTTTAAAATTCCGCGGTAATATTTTTCCCCATATTCAAAAACTTTTCCGTCCTCTGCCTCTTTAATTCATCGGGAGACATACCGGAAAGTTCTCGCAACTGGCGTGATATTGCCTCTTTAACCGCGCCAAGCGTCTGTTCCGTATTGCGATGGGCTCCGCCCAGCGGTTCCTTAATAATCTCATCAATAATCCCCAACGCTTTCAAATCTTGTGCCGTCAGTCTCAATGCCTCCGTCGCCTCTTTTGTCTTATCGCCTGAACGCCATAAAATGGAAGCGCATCCTTCCGGCGAAATAACGGAATAAATTGAATGTTCCAGCATCAATACCCGATTCGCCGTTGCTATTGCAATCGCGCCGCCGGAACCTCCCTCGCCGATAATTATTGAGATAATCGGCGTTTTTACCTGCAAACATTTCTCAATGGACGAAGCAATTGCTTCAGCCTGCCCGCGTGCTTCCGCATCTACCCCCGGATACGCCCCCGCCGTATCGACAAAACTGATAATCGGCAGGTGAAACTTGTCTGCCAGAGCCATCATACGCTGCGCTTTGCGATACCCTTCAGGTTTTGCCATACCGAAATTATATTTGATACGGGTTTCAAGGTCGTTTCCTTTTTCCTGTCCCATAACAACTACCGCATAACCGTCAATCTTGCCGATACCGCATACCATCGCCTCATCATCGGCAAAACACCGGTCGCCGGCCAACGGTGTAAAATCCTCAACAAAAGCCTTTATATAATCCAAACAGTGCGGTCTTGCGGGATGTCTGGCAATCTGCGCTTTCTGCCAGGCTGAAAGGTTCATGTATGTCCGGTTGACGTGTTGGCTTAATTTACGCTCCAGACGCCTGATTTCCCGGGTAATATCCATATCCTCGTCTTTGGCAAGAAGTTTCAGATGTTCGATTTTTTCTTCAATTTCTAAAATATCTTTTTCAAAATCAAGCACAACGGCTGTAGATTCATTCATCTTTTATACCTTTAAAAATTAAACATTGACCTCTCTATATCACAAAATAAAAAAAATTCACCATATTTTTTGCATATATACCAAATAACCGCCCGGATTTGCAGCAAATAACCATAAAATCATAAACATTTAACACATTTTTTATTTGCAAAATAAGGCTTTTCCGCTACAATAGCCAAAAATTGTAATTGGGAGTCGGACATTGTTGAACATTTCGTTTTTCATAGCTGCATTTTCAAGCATATTCTGGTTTTTCTACAGCCTAAGATTTGTCAATGTAAGCAGTATTTCTGCCGCCGGAGGAGCCGAAGCCCTGTTTCAGGCGGTAATTGTCATTTTGTTTCCGCTCGCCGTAATCTGGGGAATATTTGCCGTCATAAAAAGCTTTTATACTGAAAAGCAGACGGTTGTACAAAATCAAACCCTTTTAGAGCAGTTGAAAAAAAATGCCGAAAATGCCAATGCGCTGAGCTGCGCTTTGATAGCCGCGGAAAAAGAAATAAAAAACGGCTTTATTCTGCATGAATTTGACACGCTGATTGCCGATGCAAACGAAATCTTGTCCGACATCATCAAACGCAGCAATTCCATTTCCAGCGCCCAGATGGAACATTTATGGAACCGCACTGCCGGCGGTGAACGCTGGCTGATAGCCAAAACTTTTATCGAAACCTACAACTTTCAGGCCGGTTTTGCCGGACATCTGCTGCAAAAAGCGCAGAAGGACAGCCTCCTGCGGGGCAGTATCCTTGAATTTGAAGCCAGAATAAAAAGCCTTTGCCGGCTGCTGGAAATACACGACACCCAGCGCATATTCTACAATATGGTCGAATACGGCGCATTAGGAAAAGTTTACGGCATCATTTCCCCGATTGCCAGCCAACTTGCCCCAAACACAAATTCGTCTCAGATTGAAAAAGACACTCCCCAAGATAAGACCTCACAACAACCCATTCGCCGGGAAAAACATAGTTTCACCTCAGACGAATTGTCCCTCTCTCCCCGGCAGGAAGAGAACTTTCCGTCTTTTTTAAGCCGCCCGGAAGAAACACCGTTGCACTTCTCCCTCTCCGAACCAACACCGGAAAAATTTGAAGAAACATCTACACGTTCCGAAATCGGTTCATCGCCGGCTGACGAAAAAAGATTAAACATAGATGCCGGATTGAGAGCTATCCGCAACGAAATTCTCTCAACGGAACCCTCTGCGGCCGTTCCTGCAGCAGCGACACCGACCGACAATACAAACGCATCACCGGTAATAAAATCGTTTGCACACACTCAAACAGCATTGCGCAATCTGAAAAAAGAGCCCGTATTCAGTGAAAATAATGCAAACACACAAGCAAAAACTCCGGGAAAATCCGGCACTGAGCCCCTCGCGCCTTCATTTTCTCCCCGCCGGGAAATTTCCGCTAAACAGCCTAAACCTGCGGTTTCACCGACAACACAAACCACACGCAGAGAAAAAAACAAAAAAATTATTTCGCTTGATGAACTTGAAAAAGAGATTGATGCGTCACCGGATAACAATTACGACGAATACGCATACCCATTCGGAGCCTGGCTGGATGACAAAAACCATAAATAAGCTGTTTAAGCCTGCCATTTTGCCCTTATTTTTAATGCTATGCATTTCTCTCCCTCCTCAATCTCTGGCGGAAGATGAAGATGTATTTTCAAACAATTCGTCAATATTATCTTCCTCTGTCGTAATAAAGGAACAAACGCCTCCGCAGATAACAATTACCGACAGCATTTCTCTAAGCGGCACTCCCAAATACGTACCGGGTTTCACCCACTTTGACTACGTAAACCCCGATGCCCCCAAAAAAGGGCGCATCGTTCTCCCCGCTTACGGCACCTTTGATAATTTTAACCCCTACATTTTCAAAGGAACCGCATCAACCGAAACCGTCGCTCTGACTTTGGACAGTCTCGGCTACACGTCTGCCGACGACCCGGAAACGGTCTATCCGCTGATAGCCGAAAAATTTGAACAACCATCTGACAAAAGCTTTATCGGCTTTTTCATCAACCCCGCCGCCCGATTTCAGGACGGAACCCCGATAACCGCCGACGACGTCGTATTCAGTTTCAATTCCCTCATCACCAAAGGCTCGCCCGTATATAAATTCTATTATACCGACGTTGACCGGGTAGAAAAAATCTCCCCCCGCCATGTCCGCTTTTATTTCAAACCCGGAATAAAAAACCGGGAATTGCCGCTAATCATTGCCTCTCTCAAAATTTTTTCTGCCAAAGACTTTGCTAACCGGGAATATGACAAGCCGAGTTTGACCCCGCCGCTGGGTAACGGCCCATATAAGATAAAAAACTTTGAAGCCGGACGTTACATCACGTTTATCCGGGATACGGATTACTGGGCAAAAGACCTCCCCTCCCGCAAAGGCTTTTTCAACTTCAACGAAATAAAATACGACTATTATCAGGACACGACCGTTACCCTGCAGGCGCTGTTCTCCGGCAATATTGATATGCGCTACGAATATATTGCCAAATCGTGGGCAACCGGACACGACAACGAACTCATCAAAAAAGGCAAAATCAAAAAACAGGCGGTCAAACATAACCGTCCGGCAACAACCCAGTTCTTCGCTTTTAACACCCGCAAGAAAAAATTCAGCGACCCGCGCGTCAGACAGGCGATAGACTATGCGTTTAACTTTCCGTGGGCCGACCGAAACCTCTTCTACAACCAATACCAGCGGTTAAGAAGTTATTTTGCCAATACGCGTTTCGCGGCAACAGATACCCCGAAAGACCTGGAGCTGGACATTCTCCTTGCCCTGCAGGACAAAGTGCCGCCTGAAATCTTCACCGTACCGGTAGAAGCGACGTTTCGCGACGATTCCCTTTCCGACCGGGAAAACCTTAAGCGCGCCGTCAAACTGCTTAACGATGCCGGTTACGACTTTATCAACGAAAAAATGTGTAATCTGAAAACCGGCGAACCGCTGGAGTTTGAAATAATCATAAATTCGGCCAATGGCAATTCCTTCACCCGTGTCCTGCTTCCTTTTATTGAAAACCTGCGTAAAATCGGCATAAAAGCCACCACCCGCATTCTGGAAATCAACACCTACAAAAACAAGCTGGACAATTTTGACTTTGACATAATCGTCGGCGGATTCGGCGGCCTTTATATGCCGGGTTCGGAACAGAAAGACCTCTGGGGCAGCCGGTCGGCGGACGTTCCGGGTAGCAACAACATCATCGGTATAAAGAACCCCGCCGTGGACGAACTCGTACAAAAGCTGATAGAAACCGAAGACAACGAACTGTATACGGCGTATGTCCGCGCCCTTGACCGGGTCTTGCTGTTTAACCATTACGTAATTTTCAATTGGTATTCGGATTCGGACCGTATTGCCTACTGGGATAAGTTCTCTTTTCCCGAAAACAACGCCGGCATCGGCGTTGACATCAACACCTGGTGGCTGAAGGATTAAAACTATGCGCAACTACATTGTCAAAAGGCTCCTGCTCATACCCGTAACAATGTTCGGCATTTTGCTGATTAACTTCGGCATCGTCCAGCTTGCCCCCGGCGGCCCCGTTGAGTATATGCTCGCACAGTATAAAGGTATGGACACCGTCGCAACCGGAAACATTAATGCCGGCATACCCAATATGAACGAGCAGAAATATCAGGGCGCAAAAGGCGTTCCCGACGACCTTGTAAAAGAACTGGAAAAACAGTTCGGATTTGACAAGCCAGTGCACGAACGTTTTGTTAAAATGCTCAAAGACTACATTTCTTTTGATTTCGGCAAAAGTTACTACAAAGACAAAACTGTCCTGCAGCTTATCAAAGAACGGCTTCCCGTTTCAATCTCTCTCGGTTTGTGGTCAACGCTCATCATTTACCTGATTGCAATCCCCCTCGGCATAAAAAAGGCTCGCGAAGACGGCGAAGAATTTGATGTCGTCAGTTCTTTCATTATCTTCATCGGCTCGGCCATCCCGGTATTCCTGTTTGCCGTCCTGCTGATTGTCCTCTTTGCCGGTGGAACGTACTTTCAGCTGTTTCCGCTGAAAGGCCTGACGTCTGACGGCTGGGAAAATTTTACGCTGCTGCACAAAATCGGCGATTATTTCTGGCACCTTGCTCTGCCGGTAACCTGTATCGTCATCGGCGGCGTCGCTTCACTGACTATGCTGACCAAAAATTCCTTTATGGACGAATTAAGCAAACAATACGTTCTGACCGCCCGCGCCAAAGGGCTCTCCGAAAACCGGATTCTCTACCGCCATATTTTTCGCAACGCCATGATGATAATCATCGCCGGGCTTCCCGGATTGCTGATGAAAGTCCTCTTCACCGGCTCCCTGCTTATTGAAATTATTTTCAGCCTGAACGGTATGGGGCTGCTCGGGTATGAAGCAATTATGACCCGCGATTACCCTGTCGTTTTCGGAACATTATATATATTCGCCCTTCTCGGGCTGATTCTGAAACTGCTCAGCGACCTGACCTACTCGCTGGTTGACCCGCGTGTCAATTTTGACCGGATATAAAATTGATTAAACATTCATCTGCCGCCAAAGAATTTGCCAAGGCGGGAGGTAAACGATGAAACAGCATCAGCAAAGGCTCGTGCGCCGGCTGAATTGCCGCGGCCGCCCTGCAAAACCCGGTTCAGTTCTTCCTCATACCCGCTGGAAACCGCCAGTTTCTTACCCAGAACGACTATCTCGTTCGGCTGGTCGCGCTCATCCCTTTCTTTATCAAATACAGTCAGCACCACATCTTTAAACTGCCCCTGTTCCTCTTTGGGGAATGCGGCAATGAGTTTCAGCAAATCGCGCATAAACGGCGGCGCATTGGTGATATCGACTATAGCACAGGCTTTTTCAGGGGTAAACGGCTGACCATCCTTTCCCGCCGGATAAAATTCCTTATTGTTTTCAAAACCGCTGACATAATTGCTGAAATAACGGTTGCGAATCGCCAGACGCGACAACGTTTCCGTAAATTCTTTTTGCGCTTCCATTTCCTTTGCAAAATGCTTTTGCAGATAATTATACATCGTCGTATTGGCAAAATTGCCGTTGTATTCATTTTTGGTATCAAACTGGATGCCCGCAAACAGAGCCTGTCTTGAAACCCAGGTACCCTTGGGATCCATCAGCCATTCTATCGGCTGAACCTCAAACCAATACGCCTTACCTTTTTCTGCCTCTGTACCGTCAGACATTATTGAATTGCAGCCACGGGGTATTCCTTCAATACGGATATATTTTTTGCCTTTAAACATATACTCCGCACAGTTTCGTGGGGTAAACCTGGTATCCCGGGCGTCAAGTTCCGCCGAATCGAAAGTATAGGTTTTGCCGGTGGTTTTAAGGGCGTTTTTCTGGTACTGAACCTCTAATTCCTGACTGACATCTTTAGGCGCCACGGTTTGCGGATAGACACCATATTCGCAGATTTGTACCGTCTTGCCATTAGGCAGCGCCAACGTTCTCACGTTGTCCGGGCGAATTTTGGATGTTACAGAGGCCGGCATTGCCGGACGACCGGCAATTTCTCGTTTATTAGGGATATGGGAATACTTGGAACCCTTATAGACGGTACAGACATGTTTAAATGAGGAAGACGCCGACCAGACACACCCGGAAGTAACGCCGGCAATGTCTTTAGTACCACCACAACCTGTCCCCAGAGCAATGGCAACATCTGAAATGCCCACGGCTGAGCCATACGCCTGCATTACTTCCAATGCGTTATTACCCCAGATGTCTTCTTCCCTTAAAAACGTTACTTTCATTTCCCCCCCGATATATATCGCTCTTTTATGCCTTATATGAACAATTTATCATATTTTCAGCTCTTTGGCAAGCCATTTTTTGCCGGCCGATTCTCCGTGTTCACATTTTTCTCCTCAAAAAAACGGCAGCCCTTCCGCTGCCGTTTCCTTTTTTCGGACATACGCCGTCTAAATCTCGCCGACATACATTCCCATATCCACTGCCGCTCTGACATAAACGCTGTCTTTGTTCAGCAATGTCGTTCCCTCGGCAACAACTTCTTCCAGCGGATAAGTTTTAAGCTTATCGCCGTTCAACGCAACCATAACGTCCGTCTTTCCTGCTTTCAGCAATTCTACCGCTTTCGCTCCGAACGCACAGGCAAGCGCACGATCAAACGCCGTCGGGTCGCCGGCACGCTGTACGTGCCCCAGCTTGGTAACGCGGGTCTGAAACTCCGAATACTTGGCATTGATGGCAGCGCTCAAGTATTCGCCGATACCGCCGTTGATTTTTTCGCCGATAAGATTCTTCGTATTGGAAACCATCTCGCCACTCTCGGTATGAACACCCTCGGAAACGACGATAACCGCATGATTCCGGCCTTTTGCCTTAATGCTTTTCAGTTTATTGATAATCCCGTCAATCGTATAAGGAATTTCCGGCACCAGGCAAACGTCGGCAAAACCGGCCACCGCGGAATGCATAGCCAGATGTCCCGCGTCGCGTCCCATAACTTCCAAAATCAGTGCCCGCTGGTGCGAACGCGCCGTTTTCCACAAAGCGTCAACCGCCTCAACGCAAACCTGGCATGCCGAGTTAAACCCGACCGAATACTGCGTCAGCGGCGTATCATTGTCAATCGTCTTCGGAATGCCGACCATTTTGACTCCTGCATTGCGACAGTAGTTGCTGACGATGTTCATACTGCCGTCACCGCCGACAACCACAACCGCGTCAAGCCCGAGTTCGGCAACGCCTTTGCCGAAACGCGCCGAAATTTCCGCCTGCGATTCCATTTTCACGCCTTTGTTCAGCGACCCGAGGTATGACCCGGCCAGACGCGGCCACGGCGTATCCGAAAAGTTCTTCTCCGTCAGCAGCTCATACGACAGCGGCGCTTCGGTCAGCCCGTCCGTTCCGTTGTGTATGCCGTAAACTTCCCAGCCCAGCTTGGTTGCAGAATTAACCACGGCCAAAACCACCGCGTTAAGCCCGGCACAATCGCCGCCGCTTGTCAAAATACCGATTTTTTTAATTTCAGTCATACCTTAATTTCCTGTTTATAATAAGTTTCGTTTCATTTTCAGCAATAGATATCCGCATAATCTCCATATTACTAGCACAAATTTATTTTTTTTCACTTAATTTTTTAAATTAACCCTCAAAATAGCTTGATTTTTAACCTAAATTAATATATACTGCGCACAAATAAGTAAGAATCGCTGCCAAAGCGGCATAACACTATTTTCGGAGCGACGCTACAATGGTTAATTCAAATTCTTTCGGTAAACTTCAGGTACAGCTCTGCGAGTTGAAGCTTGAGGAAAGAAGGGTAAAGTCAGATATAACCAAATTGGTAAAAAACAAACAGATGATTGATTTCTATCAGGCTCAGCAGCTGAACAGCCAGAAAGCCAGCCTGAAAAATAAAATTCAAAAACTGGAAACGCTGATAAACCCGAATATTATCGCTTAACTCCGCCTGACGGATTAAGCACGTGCAACTATGTTTAAATCCGAACCGCAGAAACAGGCCGATGAAATGAAAAGCAGCAAATACAAACTCCTGATATTAAGTGTATTTGCTGCCTTTATTTTATGCACGGCAGCCTATATCCTTTTCATCTACAAAACAGACTATTTAAAGATTTTTGTTGTTTACTACAAGCCGGCACCATTAGTCAAAACGGAAATTTTCGAACCGATACAGGGCGGCCGCGCCATTGCCGAAACCCCTTCCCGCCGCGGAACGTTCACACCCGAAGAAATAAACTGGCTCAACGGCAATATGATTGGCGATAATACCGGAAATAACATTTCGGAACTGAACCGGTACTTTGCCGAACTGACCGCATTATACTGGATATGGAAAAATACCGATTCGCCATATGTCGGAATGTTCCATTACCGCCGTTTTCTCAGCCTGAACGACAACGCCCGCTACCCGATGCTGGAATTTCCCTCTATGCGTTTCCGCCATCTGGGATTACGGCATCTTAACGGATTCGCCAAAGAATTTCTGCACGATTTGGAGCTGGAAAAAAAATATATCCTGCCGTGGTTTGCCACGCACGATATTCTGGTCTCCGAGCCGATAAAAGTAAACGCCTACGAACAATATAAAAAAGAGCACATCATTTCCGACCTTGATGCCGCCTTGGAAATTATCCGGCAGAAATATCCGCAAATGTACGATTTTGCCGTCAGCACGCTCAACAGCGACGAAGGGTTTTATCCGACCAATATGTTCATTGCCCGCCGCGAAATACTAAACGATTACGCCGCCTGGCTTTTCAGCATTCTGCTCCCGCTGTACGACAGCAAAAAAGAAGAAATCGCCGCCCGCGACACCGAACAAAAACTGGCTTTTGCCTATCTGGCCGAACGCCTTTTTACCATCTATCTGCGCTATGGGCAACAGACGCGCGGACTGCGCATAAAAGAATTTCCGTTTGCACTCGCCTCCGATTTCTTTGAACCGCCGGCAGGAAAGCCTTTTATCATTCTCAAAACGCCGCAATGGCAGGATATTTTCATAGACCAGCAAAACAACCGCATTTGCAGTTTTAACAACCCGTACCGCAGCTGCGGAAAATTTGCTTTCAAACCGCAAAACCGTCTGCAAGTCAACTGGGATAACGGTGGCGTCTCATATTTCCGACACTCTGGTACAAATGTATTTGAACTGGAAAAATAAAAAACGGCTCTTATTTTCCTAACCGGTTAACGCAAATTAAAGAAAATCTGTTTTATACTTGCAAAAGTAAAGTTTTTAATCCCGAAATTTGGCAAAAGCAATGCACTCAATACATTCTCTGATTGTCGACCTGACATTAATAACCATCTATGCCGGAATTACGACGCTGTTATGCAAAAAGTTCAAACAGCCTATTGTTTTGGGATACGTTTTAGCCGGAATTTTTGCCGGTCCCTATTTCGATTTGCTCCCGACTGTCCGGGATAAGGAAGACCTGACCCTTTGGGCGGATATCGGCGTCATATTTCTTCTGTTTGGGCTTGGTTTGGAGTTCAGTTTCAAAAAAATGCTTAACGTCGGTAAAGCAGCAATGATTACCGCCAACGCCAACATCATCTTTATGCTCTTCATCGGCTATAACACCGGACTTATGCTCGGCTGGTCAACCATGGACAGCTTTTTTCTCGGCTCCATGATTTCCATGTCTTCAACAACGATTATTATTAAAGCCTTTGATGACCTGAACATAAAAAAACAAAAATTTACCGACCTTGTTTTCGGAGTTTTGATTGTCGAAGACCTCGTCGGCATCTTGCTGCTGGTTCTGCTCCCGACCATAGCTCTCGGCAAAACGATTGACGGCATAGAACTTGGATTAAGTACCCTCAAGCTTGTCTTTTTCCTCATCTTGTGCTTCATCACCGGAATCTATCTCGTTCCGACGTTTCTGGCAAAAATCCAAAAGTTTCTGACCGATGAAATGCTGTTGCTCATCACCGTAAGCCTCTGCTTCGGCATGGTTCTGCTGGCAACGTCTTCCGGCTTTTCTTCCGCACTGGGCGCATTCATTATGGGCTCTATTCTCGCTGAAACGGAACTTATCGGCAGAATAGAAAAGAACCTCCAGCCGCTCAAAGATTTTTTTGGCGCAGTATTTTTCGTTTCTGTCGGCATGATGGTTGACCCGGGAATGTTCATAACTTACGCCAAACCGATTATCGTCATAACTCTGATTGTCATTATCGGCAAAATTTTCTTTTCCTGTTTCGGCTTTGTCGCCTCGGGACAACCGTTAAAAACGGCCGTCTACGGCGGATTCTCATTGGCTCAGGTCGGCGAATTTGCATTTATTATCGCCTCACTGGGAATGAGCCTGCAGGTATTGAGCCCTAAAGTTTATCCGATAATCGTCGCCGTTTCCGTCATCACGACGTTCTTAACCCCGCTGATGATAAAATCCGCCGAACCGGCTTACAAAACCCTTAATCGGATTTTGCCTGAAAAATGGCTTAATTACATCAACAAGTATGCAACGACTGCTGCTATGACGCACAACGAAGAACGCCTATGGAGCGCCCTCTTCAAAAATTATCTGCTTCGCCTGACCCTTTTTTCAATCATCCTTTACAGCATCATCGCTTTTGCTTCGGCAATCCGCCCGTTTATCCGGGAAATCATTCCCTACCGGATTCCCGCCAACATCATCATGACCTGCCTGACATTCCTCCTTATGGCACCATTCCTCAAGGCTCTGATTGGTTGGAATATCATCACTACAAAATTCATCAAAGACAAACTGGGCTGGCTTTTTCCCCACAAACAGGCTGAAGAAATCGAACTGGCCGTCAAATGCGCAAAAGAAGAGCATGACAACCCGGAACACTCCGAAGGTACGGCTGCCGGCGGAATTTGCACAACACTGGACGACAGGACCATACGCCTGCGCAACTTTTTCTCCGGAACCAGCCAGGTTTCAAAAATTTATTACAAATTATGGATGGCCAAAAAGGCCAACCGGTTGCCATTGATAGTTTTGACCAGTTTCCGCATTTTGGTATCATCATTCTTTATTGTAACCGTCGTTCACAAATTCCTGACCGAAAATCCCAAAGTAACGTTTCTTCTTTTGTTACTGACAATTTTTTCGGTATCACGGTCACGCTGGCTGCTTGACCAATACCTTAAAATAGAAGCCCAGTTTCTGAGCAACCTCAAAGGACAAAGAAAAACATCCGCCCCGCAGGCCTCTGCACCCGATGAAGAAGCTGAAGCCGCAAAAAAACAATAATGCCGCCCCCAAGGCCGGCAAGACGGAAATTATCCAATAATCAAATTTTATATTAATTTTCCCAAATGTTTCTAAATCAGAATCCGATGTTCTTCCACTGCCGGTTCAGGTGTATATTTTGCCATAAACCGCGACAAAGTCAATCTGTCCACCCCTAAAATCCGGGCAATCTGCGACTTCGAAATCTTTTCCCGGCGCATGGCAACAATTTTATCCTCTTTCCCTGTCAGCTTGAGCTTATCGTTTTTTCTTCCCCGCGGGCGCCCCAGCACCCGCCCCTCCGATTTCAGCCGCAACAGAGCTTCTTTCGTCCGCTGCGATATCAAATTGCGTTCTATTTCCGCCGACAGGCCAAAAGCAAATGCCAAAACCTTTGATTGAATATCCGCCCCCAGCCGATAATTGTCTTTTATCGTCCAAACCTGAACTTCAGACGCCATACAATGATGCAGAATACTCATAACCTGCAGCAGATTTCGCCCCAGCCTGGACAACTCTGAAGCGACGAGAATATCTCCGGCTTTAAGCTTTTTCAACAACTTGCCAAGTTTGCGTTTATCCAACTCCTGCGTGGAACTGATAGTCTCCATTATCCATTTGTCGATAACCAGCTCATTCTTTATGGCAAATTCTTTAATCTCAAAGCGTTGATTCTCTGTTGTTTGCTTATCCGTACTGACACGTATATAACCATAAATCATAACATAGTCCCTTTCATATTTTTGGTTTACAGGGATTCGCTACGCTATTTTGACAATAAAAACACCTGTTTAAATAATTAAATAGTTCTGAACCAACCTTTTTAAATAATACTTATGATAGATACTCTTGTTTCTAAAGTTCCCCTTTGCAAACAGCACTTATTCTCCGCCAATACGCTGTCGTTCAGTCTCTAACCGGAAATGGCATTGCAATTAAGCTACCGCAATATGTCATTTTACTCCGCGCTTTTTTAGTTTTTCCACATAGGGCTGCATTAAATCGTCGTAAATGTCATTACAATCCCATTGATCGAAGTATTGCCTCAAATCATCGCCAAAGGTTTTAAAATCCGCCCGCCCTCTTGCAGCTTTCCGGTTATAAAACTCTTCCCAGGACTTTATCACATAATGGTTTATCTGCGCTTTCTTTACCGGCACAGACTTGTCTTTTCCGAACTCCGCGCCGTTTTCATTCACCCATTTGCCGCAGACCCACATATAATGCGCTCCGCAGTCAACGACTGTCCGCGGATTAAAGATAGATTTCGGACTGAAATCCGGAACGGCGGAATGTCCCCTGAAATTTTCCAGCACCAAACCATCAGGCCGCTTTTCATGCCCCGAACTGCCATATATAACCCAATGCAGGCTTATCTGGCTGCAATCGGCATATTCCGCCATAAAATCACGCAAATTGTCCTTCTCATGCAAAACGATAAACTCGTCCAAATCCACCACCGCCATCCATCTGGTTTCCTGCCCGAAATGGGCTGCTGCATGACAATATGCCGGGTCTTGCCTGTCCCTTCCCGGAAAATAAATATACGTAACATCTCCTGCGTCAATATACGGCTGAAGGACTTCTTTCGTATTGTCCGAACTTTCATTGTCATAAACATAAAAATGCTCAACACCGATTAATTTATGATATTCAAGCCATTCTCTAAGATACGGGCCTTCGTTTTTAATAATGCAGGCAATAGACATAAAATACTTAAAACCCCTGTTTTCGCGGTTTTCCTCAGAACTCAGGCGGGAAAGCCGGCGATATTCCGCAATACCGGTCTTTGGCAAACATATATAAAGCTGTTTTCTCTTATGCTTGTTACGGATAAACCAACGAAACAGAAATTTATAAAAACACTTTTTCAACGCGGCCATGCCAACCTCCCGGACTCTCCTGATGAATTTAAAGGATCGTTTAAAATCTACAATCGCAGCACTGCAAAAACCAGCAATTTCCATAGGTTTTACACAGCCGTACGTATATGAAATAAAACGATTGTTTTATTCACACAGGCTAAATTTTCTCACAACACCTGCCTGCCAATATGACCGCGGCAAAATATTTGCCCCGCCCCAATTTTTGCCAAATGAAAAACAATATGCCTTTACTTCTTTACATTAAAACACAAACGGAATACATTACCGACAACTCAACAACAGAGGCAAAACATGAAATACGTTTATCCAATCATTCTTCTCGCTGTATCCAACATATTTATGACATTTGCGTGGTATGGACACCTGCGTTTCAAATCGCACGGCCTATGGAGTGTCATTTTAATCAGCTGGCTGATTGCTTTTTTTGAATACTGCTTTCAGGTTCCCGCCAACCGCCTCGGGCACGAAGTCTACTCCGTAACCCAGCTCAAAGTAATTCAGGAAGTCATCACCCTTGCAATTTTCATAGTTTTTTCCATATTTTACATGAAAGAAGGCTTCCACTGGAACCATGCTGTCGGATTTCTGCTGATTTTGCTTGCTGTATTTTTCATATTCAAAAAATGGGATTAACACATTCCGGTTTTTCCTTGTCGTCAACCGACATAGCATACAAAATAATACCTGATGCCGCGAAAGATATCTAGCCAAATATATCTTCCCAATCCTGTTTCAGCCGTTCGCCTTTGTATTTAAGGTCATAACGCCGCTGTTCCCAACGCTCTCTGGCTCTGTTTTTCCAATAATCGTCGCCTTCATTTTCATAGCGCCTGTATTCTTCCTTCGTCTCCTTGATTTTTTGTGCGGTACTGTGAATGTTGTCTAAAGATTGGGACAGCTTTTGATAAGAATTTCCGTCATCATAATACCCGCCGTCACTGGCACACCCCGCCACTAATAAAACAACAGCAAACAAACACAATTTTTTCATATTTTATCTCCCGGCAAATCGACTTATTGAAGCTTACTCTCCCAAACAATAAAAATCAACCTTCAATAACGTCTTAACCATAATTGCCCGCCCTGCCTGACAACATCATCTTATCTTAATTCTGCCCGATTATAAGCGTTTAATTTGCAAAACAAAAAACGCTCTTAAAAGAGCGTTTTTAATAAATGGTGCGCTAGGCCGGAATCGAACCGGCACGGGATTGCTCCCAACAGATTTTAAGTCTGCAGCGTCTACCTGTTCCGCCACAAGCGCAAATCATTTTCGTAGAGTTTTATACAAACAAAAAAATATAAATGCAACATAAAACTTGTTTTTTTTTAATTTGCCGCTAAACTTTCCGTGTTTTGGATATGCAGCGCATATCGCTTGTTAACATACCGTTTGTGCGGCAGGAACAACGTTTCGGCACAAACATGACAGAAAGGCAAATTTTATGAAACCAATCAATCGGAAATTAAAACTTTCCAAAAACAAATTTTCGGAAGTTCCGTTCCGTAAACTTGTTCCTAATATTGTAACCATGCTGGCTCTGTGCTCCGGCATCACGTCTATTCGCTATTCCGTACAGGAAGACTGGAGCAAAGCAGTTCTGTTTATTTTTCTCGCCGCCCTGTTTGACGGGCTGGACGGTCGGTTGGCCCGTATGCTGAAAGCATCGTCAAAATTCGGAGCCGAACTGGATTCTCTCAGCGATTTCGTCAGTTTCGGCGTTGCCCCGGCTATTCTGATGTTCCAGTGGTGCCTCTTTGACCTGCCTAAAATCGGCTGGTTTTTCTGCCTGCTTTACGCCATGGGAATGGCTATGCGGCTGGCCCGGTTCAATACCATGCTTGAAGACAAAACCATTCCGCCCTATTGGTCGCATTACTTTACCGGCGTTCCGGCTCCGGCAGCTGCGGCAATGGTCATGATGCCCGTTTTAATCAGCTTTGATTTCATTGAAGCGGAAAATTACCTGCGCACGCACCTGTTCTGCGGCTTATGGATGTGCATTGTTTCTTACCTTGAAACCAGCAGAATCCCCACCATTTCATTGAAAAAAACCAAGATCAACGCATCTATGATTATTCCGCTGTTGATAATCGTTGCCCTAATGGCAAACTTTCTCTTCACACAAACCTGGCTAACCCTGGGAGTACTGACAGCTTTGTACACGCTGTCAATCCCGCTTGGCGTCCTGAAATTTCTCAAAGACAAACGGGATTTCCAGAAAACTCAGGCTGTCAGCGAACAGATATAACGGCAAAGGAGGCTGCGGCCTCCTCTTTTTTTCCAAAAAAGCCTTGATTTTTAAAACAATAAGCGCTATAAGACTCCCACCAACCGACACCCCTGGAGGCCGTTTGGTATAAATTTAATTTTATAAAGGATTAAAACATGTCAGAAATTACATTTAATGCAAATTTGCGTGAAAAAGCAGGTAAGGGGGCAGCTCGTGCATGTCGTAGAGAAGGCCGTATCCCTGCAGTTATTTACGGTGGCAAAAAAAATGCCGTTAACATCAGTCTACACCCGGTAGAACTCGAAAAAGCTCTTGACCTTCGCGACTTCTACAAATCGGTAATTACCATTTCCTTAAACGGCAAGTCAGAAAAGGTTGTCTGCAAAGACGTCCAGTTTGACCCGGTATCCGATATGCCTATTCACGTTGATTTTATGCGCAACTAAGGCTCAAGGAACGCAAAATGTTTTTAGTGGTCGGATTGGGCAATCCTGGTGAAGAATATGCAAAAACCCGCCACAATATAGGATTTATGGCGGCTGATGAAATATACAGCCGCTATAATTTTTCCCCGTACAGGGCAAAATTTGAAGGATTGATTGCCGAAGGAAACATTGACGGCATCAAGACGCTGCTCTTAAAACCTCAAACCTTTATGAATCTGTCAGGAAATTCTGTTGGCAAAGTTGCCGCTTTTTATAAGATTCCACCGGAAAACATTATCGTCATCCATGATGACAAAGACTTGGCACTCGGCAAATTAAAAGCCAAAATCGGCGGTTCAGCCGGTGGACACAATGGACTGAAAAATATAGATTCCCAAATTGGGCAAAACTATAACCGCATCCGCATTGGCGTCGGTTCGCCGCAGGAACATCATACAGACACTGTTAATTTCGTTTTATCGCGTTTTTCTAAAGCCGAAATGACTCTTCTGCAAGAAAGAATAGATTTCATCGCCTCAACCATAAACGAGCTAATCAAAAAAGGCATTGCCCATTACTCTAACGTAATCGGCATGCACAACAGCAAATAAAGTTTTCAAACTATTATTCTTCTAATTTTTAAACCCTATCATTATGAGCTTTTTCAAAACAGCTATTGCAAAAATGCGGCGTAAACCTTCCTGCTCAAAACTATCAGAAATCCTGCTTTCTCGCAGCAATAGCGAAATAAGGTTTTGTTTTCGCTCTGATAAAAATAAAGACGAGTATCTTGACTGTTGCACAACAGCCAAGGAAGCAACAGAAATCTGCAGAATTCTCGGCAATATTGACTTATGCAGCCCGAAATCGGCATTTTTTTGGTTAAAAACTGCTTCAGAGATTGTTCCAAACAAAATATACCGCCCGTCAATGCGGTATATTTTTTTATTGCAAAAGCTGCACTTCTTTAGTATAACCCTCTTTATTGAACAAACAACCATCTTTAGGAGTTATAAAATGGGATTCAACTGCGGCATCGTCGGCCTCCCCAATGTCGGAAAATCAACTCTTTTTAACGCTTTGACTCAGACAATTGCGGCTCAGGCGGCAAACTTTCCGTTTTGCACAATCGAACCGAATACCGGCCGTGTTGCCGTGCCCGATAAACGATTGCAGGAACTGGCAGCTATCGTCCACCCGAAAAACATCGTGCCGACCCAGCTTGAATTCGTTGATATTGCCGGCTTGGTAAAAGGAGCCTCCAAAGGTGAAGGGCTGGGTAACCAGTTTCTTGCCAACATCCGTGAAACCGACGCTATTATTCATGTTTTGCGTTGCTTTGAAGACAGTAACATCACTCATGTTGAAGGCAGCGTTGACCCGATTCGCGATGCAGAAATCGTAGAAACGGAACTGATGATTGCTGATTTGGAATCCCTTGAAAAACGCTTTGAACAGACCAAAAAGAAAGCGCAAACCGGCGGCGACAAGGAAGCCGCTGTTCGTGCCAAGGTCATGGAGCCGATTATCAATGCTCTCCGCGAAGGCAAACCCGCTCGCACGGCAGCCCCGTCACCACAAGACAAAGACGCATGGAAACAATACCAAATGCTTCAGCTCCTAACCTCAAAACCGGTTCTTTACGTCTGCAATGTAGATGAAGACAGTGCTGCCGCCGGCAATGAATTCTCTCAAAAAGTCTTTGCCAAAGCAGAAAAGGAAAACGCCAAAGCCGTGGTTATCTCCGCCGCTATTGAATCAGAAGTCGCCCAGCTTGACAACGAAGAAGAAAAGAAAGAATTCCTTTCCGCCCTTGGTCTGGAAGAAACAGGCCTGACCAAAATCATCAAAGCCGGGTATGAGCTCCTCGGATTGGAAACCTATTTCACCGCCGGTCCCAAAGAAGTTCGGGCCTGGACTTTCCTTAAAGGTTCCAAAGCACCGCAATGCGCCGGAATTATTCATTCCGACTTTGAGCGGGGTTTTATTCGTGCCGAAACTATCGCTTATGACGACTATATTAAATTTGGCGGCGAACAGGGCTGTAAGGAAGCGGGAAAAATGCGTTCCGAAGGCAAAGACTATGTGGTTAAAGACGGAGACTTGCTCAACTTTCTGTTCAACGTATAAGAATGAAAAACATTCTGAAATATCACCTGTATATTATAGGCTTCGCCATTCTAGCCGCTGCTGCCGTTTGGTTAAATTGGAATTGTCCGCCGAATTACGACGAAGCTCATGCGTGGAATATCGCCCGACACCTTTCTACTGCAGAAATTTTTACTGTCAGCAAGACTGAAGGGCATCCGTTCCTTTGGTATTATCTGCTGATGCCCTTGGCAAAAGCAAATCTGCTTTATCCGTATTCGCTTTATTTCCTCAATTTGCTTCTCGTCATCGGCGCGTTTTGCCTGCTATACCGATATGCGCCGTTCCCCGCGTACGTCAAATATCTTATTACGTTTTCGGCACCTTTTCTCCAATTATATGCAGGCTTCGCCCGCAGCTATACGCTCTCCGTTTTCCTGCTTTTCTCTTTGCTTAGTTTTTATCCTTCCCGCCAAAAACACCCTGTTTTCTATCTTTTCCTACTGCTTTTGCTGGCTAACACCAATCTTATGGGATTCTGGACTGCCTTCCCTCTGGGATTTATTTATTTTACTGAAAATCTCTGCTCATCATTCCGCAATAAACGCCTGTCATTGCCGCTGTTTTTAACCATAAATGCCGCACTGTTGGAAATTTTGCTCGTTGTTTTACAATTCTATGGTTATAATGCAGATATCCCCAAATACACGCCTATCTTTCACTCCCTGCAGGAAGACCTGAATATGGCATTGTTTCCATTGAACATTCATGTATTCTTCGGCATAATTCTATTATATTTTTTCTTCTTTCTAAAGCAAAAACAATTCGCGGCCGCTTTTTTTCTTGCTTCGACAATGGTTACTCTTGCTTTGACTTTCACATCCGTCTATCACGGAGCCATACATCATCATAACTTCTTTTACATCTGTCTGATTGCGGCCTGCTGGCTGGAAAAAGAAAAATCCGCGGCACATTCGCCCTCTGCAACTCTCCTGCTGGGCATTATAGCTCTGCTTCTCATCTTCAATCCTTATAACCAATACAAAAAGAAAGACTGCGCGTATTTGCGCAGCCTCCAAAACAGTGCCATTGCCATAAATCAGCTGTTCCCCGACAGTAAACAGCAAATTCTCGTTTTAGAACATTTCGACGCCAATATTATTAAACCCTACCTTTCGCCAAATATCAAATTGCTAAACCAAACGATGACCGATTTTTCTTCTTTAAAGGCTTTTCAAGAAACTCTTTACCATTTCTACAGACAGATAAACCGATATAAAATAATTGAAACAGTTACCCAAACGCCAGATACTCTGCTTTATCGAACCTGTGGAGAAAACACATACCGCAATGACCTGCTCGCTTTTCGCCTGAAATACCAGCTAAATTCAAAATACTGCCTGTATACGATAGAAATCAGATAAAACATTTCGGCCGCAAACTGCAACCGAAAAAACACTCTATTCAACATCCAGATATTCTATCGCATCCATCGCCGCCATTGCTCCGCTGCCCGCAGAAATAACCGCTTGCTTATATTTGGGGTCTTTAACGTCACCTGCGGCAAAAACGCCTTCTATATCCGTTGCCGAACAATTTTCATGCGTTACGATATACCCCTTGCTGTCCAAAACCAGATTTCCTTTAAAAATATCCGTATTCGGCTGATGTCCTACCGCCACAAACACGCCGTCTACCGGAATTGTCTTCAATTTATCATTTTCAACATTCTTAATCTTAATACCTGTTACTTTTAACGGATTGTCCTCCCCGACAATTTCCTCAACAACGCTGTCCCATTCAACCACAATTTTCTTATTATTGAAAATTTTATCTTGCAAAATCTTATCGGCCCGCAATTGATGGCGTCTGTGAACCAATACGACCTTATCTGCCAAAGTCGCCAAATATAAAGCTTCCGAAACGGCGGAATTGCCGCCGCCGATAACCGCAACTGTCCGCCCCCGGTAAAAGAAACCGTCGCAGGTCGCACACGCTGAAACCCCATACCCGAGATATTTCTTCTCTGACGGAATATTCAGCCATTTTGCCGAAGACCCCGTCGCCACAATAACTGCTCTTGCCTTATAGGAATGCCCGTTTTCGGAACTGCATACAAACGGACGGTTGCCAAAATCAACCTCGACAATATTGTCATTGGCAAACTGGACGCCTAATTTCAACGCCTGCTGTTTCATCTTGTCCATCAGCTCAAAACCGCTTATTTCTTCAAAGCCCGGAAAATTTTCTATACTGCTTGTCATGGTCAGCTGCCCGCCTTCCTGATTGCCGGAAACAATCATCGTCTTAAGCCCGGCTCTCGCCGCATAAATTCCCGCCGTATATCCGGCCGGCCCGGATCCTAAAATAAGCAAATCAGTCGTATACAGTGCCATTACAGCCTCCTAGTTTAACAGTTTCAACGTACTTTCGCGCAGTTTTTTTACCCGCAGCGCTTTTTCTTTTTCCCCCTGAAGCTCATAAATTGCCGCCAGTTGGCTACATATATACAGCGTATCCTGATACTTGGCATAAAAGCTTTCATCCTGTCCCATAACTTCGTTCAGAGCCTTTTCCAGAAACTGGGCTTTTACCTGAGGCGTTTCCGCATTTTGAGCCAGCAGCATATACGCTGCAAATTTATCCTCCTTGTCATGATTCTCCGCCCATGTTTCTTCTACCCGAACATAAGCATCTTCATCATTGAGATAATAATAAATGTCTTTCAGGGCTAAAAGCACGCGGCTTTTTTCTTCCGCACTGCGCGCATAAGCCAAAGACTGGTTATAATATTCTGCTGCCAGAAAGTATTTACTATTATCCTGATTTTGTAAAGCGTCTTCATAATAAATATCGCCAAGTTTTGTATATGTCCAATACAAAATGGCTGCAACATTGGCCGTATACTCTTCCTTTTGTTGTAAAAATTTCATAAAATAGCGCAACAAAGCGCTATACTGTACCACCAATGCCTCTTTGCTCAGATACTTTTCCCGCTCCTGCACAATTTTGTACAAATGCAGAAAGCGGCTTTCCGCATTGTCCGTTTTCGTCACGGCCGGTTTTAACATTTTCTGGCTCCGATTGATAAAAATTACAATATGCCGCCCGTATTCAGGCAGTAGTCTTCATTATTCAATGCATATTTTTTATGAACAGGACATTTTTCGCATAAACACCCACGATTCTCATGAATGCAATTGCTTTTTTCAAAAGCGCAAAACATAAGCTCCAGATGTTCCAAATGTGATACGTCATACGGAATATCCTTTCCGTTCTTTAATTTACAGGTTGTTGTATAAGACGGACATGATAAACACATACAAGCCCGGGCATTCTCCACGGTTTTATCGACATGCATATTCTTTCTCCTCATAATATTTTCTCGCCAACGTAGTAAAAATATGCGTTAATGCCGGCAAAACAATTAGCCAACGCCCTAGATTTAGGTTTATAATGCTATATGCGAATAAACCTGTCTTTCTGAATTTGTGGCAAAAAATAATTACTAACCCCAGGAAGAAAGGAAATTTTATCAACCCTTGCAAATATTGGGCCGCGATAACATGATTTTATCATTTCATCAATTTTTTCTTCATCGCCGCTCATCAAAATTTCTACGCTGCCGTCATCTTCATTTCTGACCCAGCCGGAAATTCCGCCAATCTCTAATGCTTTTGCCACAGCCCAGCGTCGATACCCAATTCCCTGGACTCTGCCTTCAATTTTCAGATAAACTTCTTTCATAGCAAAACGTTTCCCATCTTTTTAGTTTTCGCTTTACATCTTCTTGCCGCATAACTGTCGCCTCATCGGTTCCCCATTGCTTCTGCTGCTCCTGTTCCTCACAAAAAGCCAGCCGGAAAACCGCTTCTGCCGAAGCTATTCTTTCGGCAAACAAAATACCGAGCAAGACTGAACGTAATTCCGTTGCCGTCAAATACAAAACGCTCAGCTTATCATCATCCAGCTGCCGCAGATATGCAATCATTTTTTCTTTCTGCAAGGCATTTGCAGCAATAACCGAAAGCCCTTTAGTCATCACAAAAGAAGTGTTCGACAGTAAATTTGCCTGTTCAATTGCCGCCGCCGCATCTCTCAATATACCTGCGTCTAAATCGTCCGGCAGGTACAAAAGCGTATCTGTTTCCGCAAATTTAACCAAAATCGAAATAAAATATTCTCTTTCTGCAGCTATTTTCTTTATAATTTCCGATTCCGGTTCCGATACGGAATTAGTTGGTTTTGTCACGTTTTCTTACTCCGCCCGAAAGTATATTCAAAATCCCTTTCGTCGTATCCTTTACAACGCCGACGCTGTCGTCAAGAATTTTCCCGACATCGCCCGTCGTCTGAGTAACGACATTGTCCGGTTTGGGAAAACGGCTTTCATACCCCGTTCCTTGCAAAGCAGTATAACACGGAGAACCGTCATTTTCCAACAACATCTGTGTCCCAAGGTATACAGGACCTCCCGTTGTAACGCCCACAATAGTTTTAATAGCATTGGCGCTGTCTACGCCGATTCGCGGATTTTGAATTGTCCCCGTCAGCTTCACCAGCGAAGACAAAGCCTTTGCAATATTCGTATCCGTCAGTTTTCCCGCAAAAGGTTTAACGCTCATGCTGACGGTATCATTTCGCAGGTTGACATCGCCGCTTGCCACAATCGTAAATTTATCGGCATTGACAACAACCCCGTTCGGAAAGCTGGCTTTGCCGTTTTTCAAATCAGCGCGCACAACGGCACAACGCAAGTCCAAATCATCATTGCCTTTGGTAATTTTCAGCGTATTAAGAAGCTGGGAAACTACATTTCCTTTCATCACCCCGATATTGCCGAGATGAACCTGCGACTTATCGACAATCGCAACAATACGCCCGTCAAGGCTGTCTGCCACTGCTGCATAAGTATCTCCCCGCCCGTTCAGGTTGACATAAACATCGGTATCGCTCCCGCTTATAAAATTAAAAGAGGATGAAGTTTTGCCCAACGCCTGAAGCAGTTTCTGCATATTTAACTTTTGTACCTCCGCCTGCAAAACCATTGATTTTGACGAAGCATTCAGCGAAGCGTTTGCCGTAACGCTGCCGTCGGCAACCGTCCCCTTAATCACTTTCAACACTGCCGTTCCGTTTTTAACCTGAACATCCGCAACAATATTGTCCGCAATCTCTGAATTCCCGTTAACCAATCGGGAAACCGACGCATTAACATCAGCGTTGATGCCATAAAGAGCCGAATACGGAATAACGTCAGCCGGAACAAGCGCCGTTGCCTGAGCTTCCTTTATCAATGAGAAATTTACTGCCGCCTGTTGCTTTTTCGCAAAAGTTGCCAAATCAAACCTGCCCGACTGCAATTTTGCCTTAACCGTCGGAATACTTGCAGCAATATTCGCAGTTGCCGTACCCTTTATTTCATTTCCGGCTATTCTAAAGCTCTTGATATCGGCTTTGATTTCCTTCAAATCGCCTTGCAGCATAACATCCGCAAATTCATCATAACCGCTGTTTTCGCCAAAAAAACCGCTCGCTTTGATTGTTCCGTTGAAACGGATATCGGCCAATAAATCATACAACGTCATTGCCGCCTCGGTATGTATGCCGGCGACATCAAACGTTCCGGACAACGGATATCCGGAAGCACTCTCAAGCTTATTTAAGCTGCCCAAAATACCGCTGCCGCGATACAATCCGTGATTAACATCAAAATTAAAATCAATATCGCCGCTGCCGTTTTCATCAAGTGCCAGTTCTGTAATATCATAACTTTGCTGCTTTGCTTTCTTATCCGTATAATTTATCTTCACATTGCTTAGCAAAACATGTCTGACTACCAGCGAAGACAAAAGCTGCGACACGCTGCTTCCTCCCGTTTCTTCCTGAACCGCCGGCTTGGCTTGCCCTTGTTTCATCTCGGCATTCGTTTCGCCGGTAGCAGCCTGAGCGCTCTTAACCAATTCAAATTTCATCGAATTAAAATTCGCAGCCTTTTCCTCTTTTTGTATTGCAGCACCGACTTTATCGGCAGAAAACTCCCAATTCGCCTCACCTGAAGCGTTTTCCTCAAGGTTTATCTCCGCATCATTCAGACGAAACGTATCAATCTCAATGTTTTTCTGCAGCAGCGGAATTACGGCAAAACCGAGTTCTACCGATTGCGCCGATACCATTGTCGGCGTTTTTGACCATTCTGCATTGGAAAAAGTAACGTCTTGAACCTCTATTACCGGGTTAAAAGACGGTTTCACCTGAATATCGCCGATAGTCAGATGCCGTCCCGTTGCATTGTAAACGATTTTAATAATGCTTTCCTTATAAGCGTTAAAATCTATCTGCGTCAGCAGCACATAAACGGCAGCAACCGCCAACACGCAAATACTAACCAACGAAATAAGTATTATCTTTAATGCTCTTTTCATTTTCTGCTACTCCCTAACCCCTAAAATTTAATCCAAGCGTACTTAGGCTGTCTTTAAAATATCCGGGCAGCTTTGCCTGTACAATCAATTTTCTGCCATAAACAGAAGACAAATCTATTTTATAAGCATGCAAATGCAGTTTATGGACAAACATTTTGCTTTTTTCCCGCTCTGTGCCGAAATATTTGCCATCACCCAAAATCGGCGTCCCGATAAATTCAAGATGCGCGCGAATTTGATGGGTCCTCCCGGTAAGAGGGCTGGCTGCCAGCAAAGCATATTTATCGCCAACACAGTCCAAAACCTGATATTCTGTCACTGCCGGCTTTCCCCCTTCCAAAACCTGCACCCTGCCGTCCGCTTTTTCCAACGGCGCCCTAATCTCTCCATATTCTTTCGCAGGAACGCCGCGGACGAGAGCCAGATACGTTTTTTTCAAAGTATGCTCCCGAAATGCCTTTGTCAAGAGATCCGCCGTTTTTCGATTCCGCGCCAAAACCAAAACACCGCTCGTGTCCTTATCAATCCTGTGCACCAGTTTCGGCCTTTCATCCCTGCCGGACTTAAGGGCATCAAGCATACCGTCTATATGTCTTTGGGTATTTGTGCCTCCCTGCACTGCCAACCCGGACGGTTTATTCAGAACGATAAGATTATCATCTTTATAAATAACCATATCCTCTATAAATTTTGCATCATACTCGGAAATTTCCGTATGTTCCGGCACTTTTTTCTCATTATCAAGCGGCGGCACACGAATTTCCGTTCCCGCCATAAGCCGCGTATTGGCTTCGGCACGCTGTCCGTCAACTTTAATCTGCTTCGTCCGCAACAGTTTTTGCAACCGTCCCAAGCTTAACCCCGGATAATATTTCAGAAACCAACGGTTCAGCCGGATTCCCTCGTCTTCATTCTTTACCTTAACAATTTCAACACCGCTCATTTATTTTCGTCCTTTTTCTTGAAAGCCCGCTGTTTTTCCGCTCTCAATTTATCAAAATAATCGATTCTTTTCTTAATTTCCCGCTCAAATCCTCTGTCCACCGGATGATAAAAACGCCGCCGTCCCATTTCTTCTGGAAAATAGTTTTGCCCGGAAAAACCATCCTCCAAATCCTGGTCATAAACATACCCGTCATTATACCCCAATTCTTTCATCAGCTTGGTCGGTGCATTCAAAATATGCTTCGGCGGCATCAGGGAACCCGTCTTCCGTGCCGCATCAAACGCGCTGTGCATTGCCTTGTAAACCGCTGCCGATTTCGGCGCCGTCGCCAGATATGCCGTCAGCTGCATCACAGCCAAATCCCCCTCGGGCGACCCCAGACGCTCATAAACTTCCGCACAGGCAATCGCCTGCGTTACGGCATTGGGATCCGCCAGCGAAACATCTTCAACCGCAAACCGGACAAGCCGCCGCAGGATATAACGCGGATCTTCGCCGGAAACAATCATTCTCCCGACCCAGTAAAGCGCCGCATCTACGTCCGACCCGCGCAGCGATTTATGCACGGCGGAAATCAGATTATAATGCCCGTCCCGTCCTTTGTCATAAACCGGTGCCCGCGACCGGATAATTTTCATCAGTTTTTCTTTGTCAAAAATCTCCCCCGGTTTGGCATAAGCCCAGACACTTTCCGCCAGATTAAGAATATATCTCCCGTCGCCGTCGGCCACGTTTTTCATAAACTCGCGCGCTTCTTCGTCAATCGGCAGTTTCATCCCTTCTTCGCGCTCGGCTCTCTGTAACAGCTCCTCAAAATTTTCCGGCGTCAGGCGGTTCAATACAAAAACCTGACATCTGGACAACAAAGCCGCATTTAACTCAAAAGACGGATTCTCGGTAGTCGCACCGACCAAAATAACCGTTCCGTCTTCCACATACGGCAGAAACCCGTCCTGTTGCGACTTGTTAAAACGATGGATTTCATCAACAAACAACAAAGTTCCTTTGCCTTGGGTTATTTTGCGCTCTTGCGCATATTGAAAAACCCTCTTTAAATCGGCCACGCCCGAAAAAACCGCTGAAATCTGTTCAAAGTACAAATTCGTATGTTCGGCAATCAGCCTGGCTATCGTCGTCTTTCCGCAGCCCGGCGGCCCCCAGAGAATAAACGAGGATATACGCCCCGTAAAAAGCATTCTGCCCAAAGGGGAATCCTCTCCCAACACCTGTTCCTGCCCGACGACTTCCTCAAGCTTTCGGGGACGAAGCCGATCGGCTAAAGGCCGTTTAACCCTATTTGAAAAAAGCGTTTCTTCCATGGCTCCTGCTGAACAAAATTAAAAACAAAACCAAAACTGCCTTATTTTTTACAACAAAGATTCTAAAAAAGCTATTTCTTTTTAACATAAAATTTCTCGCATTGCCCGCCTCCCGCAAATTTTCCCATATTCTCTGTCTTCTCCCTCTTGTTTTTTTTGCAAATATGTCCGACAAATATACATATAGCTCTTGACTCTGCGCAATAAAGTTATAGTATTCAAAAGATTAAAATAACCAGCAATCAGGAAAGAAATATGAGTTTTAGAGATTTGGGGTTAAGCGAACAGACCATCCACGCGATAGAAGACCTGGGCTATCAGGAGCCGACAACCGTACAAAAAGACGTTATCCCGTCGGTTCTCGCAGGGAAGGACATCTTCACCATTGCTCCGGCTGCCTGCGGCAAAACCTGCTCTTATATCTTTCCGCTGATTGACATTATTTCCAAAAAAGAAGGCCAGAACATTCTGATTATCTCGGCCGACAGCAAAGAAGCGGTCAATATTTCCGATAAATTTTCCATCTTTAACAAATATCACGAAATAAACGAAACGACCCTAAAAGACGGCGATACCGAAAATATTGACAGCGAAGCGAACGTCATCATCGCTTCGCCGGATTTGCTGCTTGAAAATCTGGCCGAAAACCGCATTGACGTTTCCAATGTCAATATTCTGGTGGTTGACGACATTAACCTGATAAAAAAGAAACGGCAGTTGAACAATCTGGACAAGATATTGGCTCAGTTGCCCGCCAATAAACAGAATATCGTCTTCACCACCCGCCGCTCCAAGGAAACGCAGGACACGCTAAACAAGATACTGAAAACGCCGGCGGAAATCAAAGTTGACAAAGCCAGAGAAAGCGAAACTGCGGAAATCGGGCAGAATGTTCCCGCTCTCCCGCAAAAAGAAATTCGCGCTGAAGAAAAAGCCTCTGCCGAAAAAGCTGCAAGACGGCCGGCACCGAACGCAAAAATTGACTTAAAGCCTCCCTTACTGGATAAAAAAGCATTAGACTTGTCCAAGCGCTACAAGGTTTTCGGCAAAAAAACACCAACGTTCTTACTTGCCGATACCAAGCTTGTTGAAGAAGCCGAATAATGCAGCAATCCTGCACACACGGATTTTCAGGATTCGCAAAATAAACTATAACGCTAAAACTAACTTTTTTATGGAGATTCTACAATGTCTGGACACTCCCAATTTAAAAACATTATGTATCGCAAAGGCGCACAGGACGCCAAAAAAGCCAGAGTTTTCGCCAAACTCGCCCGTGAAATTACCGTAGCGGCCAAAAGCGGCCTGCCCGAACCGGACAAAAACCCGCGCTTAAGGCTGGCAATCCAAGCCGCCCGTGCGGAAAGTATGCCGAAAGATAACATTGAACGCGCCATCGCCAAAGCAACGCAGGTTGCCGGCGGCGCCGACTTTACGACTATGCGCTACGAGGGCTTTTCTCCCAACAAAGTTGCCGTTATTGTTGAAGCTCTGACTGACAACAAAAACCGCACGGCCAGCAACGTCCGCTCCATTTTCGGCAAACGCGGCGGCGCTATGGGCGAAACCGGCTCCGTATCGTTCAACTTTGAACGTATCGGCTATATTGAATATCCGCTTGCCGTTGCCGACGCGGACAAAATGTTTGAAGAAGCACTGGAAGCCGGCGCCAACGAAGTCGTTTCCGAAGAAGAAATTCACGCAATTGAAACTCTGCCGGACGACTTGTCTGCCGTAACCGACGCTTTGGAAAAGAAATTCGGCACGCCGTCCGCTTCCCGTCTGGATTGGAAACCGACCGTAAAAACCCCAATCACGGATTTGGAAACAGCAAAGAAATTTCTTGAATTTATTGACGCGCTGGAAGAAGATGAAGACGTTCAGCACGTTTACCACAATGCGGAAATTGCTGACGACATTATGGCTCAGCTGGAGGCCGAATAATGCGTATCCTCGGTCTGGATCCGAGCATTTCCTCTACAGGCTGGGGAATTATTGAGATGAACGGAAACCGTCTGTCCTATGTGGCAGACGGTTTCATTCCGACTTCTGCCAAAGACACTCTCTCAAACCGCCTGCATACCATTTATACAGAACTCCGGCGCATTATTGAATTATATAAGCCGGACGAAGCCTCTATTGAAATAACTTTTCTAAACACCAATCCCGAAACATCGCTGAAACTGAGTATGGCACGCGGCGTTGTTTTTCTGCTGCCGGCAATTTACAATATCCCTTTGTTTGAATATGAACCCAACAAAATCAAAAAAGCCCTGACCGGCGTCGGCAAGGCAGATAAAAACCAGGTGGAAACAATGGTAAAGATTCTTCTCCCCGGATGCCAGCCCAAAAACAACGACTCTTCCGACGCTCTGGCCATAGCCATTACGCACTGTAACCTGCGCAATTCCTATAAAGACCACGCCGTATAATCGTTGTTGCCATTTGTTTGGATATTACCGCCCCTCATTTTTTCCGGAAAAACCAACCGTTTTCATATCAAAAGCATTTTGTGCAGCCGTGGAATTTTCCACTCCAATCTGCTTACCCAGTAAAACCCGATTCAGTTCTTCTTCATATTCGCCGGAAACCGCCAGCTTTTTGCCCAGAACGACTATCTCGTTCGGCTGATCGCACCAATCCCGCTCTTTGTCAAATACGGCCAGCACCGCATCTTTGAACTGCCCCTGTTCCTCTTTGGGGAACGCAGCAATGAGCTTTAACAAATCGCGCATAAACGGCGGCGCGTTGGTAATGTCAACAATGGCGCGGGCTTTTTCAGGAGTAAAGGGGCCGAAAAAGGGTCTGACAGAAGCGGAGGAAGACAAAAAGCCGGACGAAGAAAGCTGAGGCAGGACAATGTTGGGGGTGAACCCCGGCCTGTCGCCGTTCGGGTAAAACCTCTTATCATTCCCGAAGCCGCTGACATACGCGCTGAAATAACGGTTGTGAATCGCCAAGCGCGACAACGTTTCCGTAAATTCATGCGGTTCCATTTCTTTAACAAAATATTTTTGCAGATAATTATACATTGCCGTATCGGCAAAATTACCGTCGTATTCCCTTTTCGAATCAAACTGAATTCCCCCAAACAGTGCCTGTCTCGCAACCCAAGTGCCCTTGGAATCCATCAGCCATTCTATCGGCTGAACCTCAAACCAATAGGCAGCTTTTCTCCGAACCTGCGTGCCGTCGGACAGGATAACATTGTCACCATAGGGCTCGCCCTTGATACGGACATATTTTTTGCCCGCAAAACTGTACTCCGCACAATTTCGCGGGGTAAAACCGGTGTCGTTGGCATTAAACTTCGCCGAATCGAAAGTATAGGTTTTGCCGGTGGTTTTAAGGGCGTTTTTCTGGTACTGAGTCTCCAATTCCTGACTAACGGACTTAGGCGCCACGGTTTGCGGATAGGCCCCATATTCACAGATTTGTACCGTCTTGCCGTTGGCAAGACGTATTGCCCTCACGTTGTTCGGACGGATTAAAGATGTTGCTGAGGCGGGGATTGCCGGACGACCGGCGCCTCCCCGCTGGTGAGGGCAATGACCGTTCTTGACACCGTAGGCGTTGACGGTGCGGACAAAGCCATATTCGTAGGTAGACGCCGACCAGACTGCTCCGGAAGCAACACCAGCACTGTCTTTAGGACCATTTCCCATTATAGTTCCCAAGGCAATGGCAACATCTGAAATACCTACTTTGGCGCCATACGCCTGCATAACATCCAGCGCGCTGTCGCCCCAGATTTCTTCTTCCGTTAAAAACGTTGCTTCCATTACAGCCTCCGCTTAACATATCTTACATATAGCCATTTTACTACATTTTCCCTTCTTTGGCAAGCGATTTTAGCCAGCAAAAACGCCCCTTCCGGGGCGTTTTGCAAATCGGTCATCTACAAATCGGAAATAACCTGAATGCTGATAATCTCGTCGGGTTGGCTGACCATACCGTTATAGCCGCCGCCTTTCTTAATCTTGTCAACATATTCCATACCGGAAACGACTTTTCCCCAAACCGTATATTGCCCGTTCAAATGCGGACAATCGTCATAACAGATAAAAAACTGGCTGTCCGCCGAATCCGGACTCATCGCCCGTGCCATGGAAACAATGCCTCTCGTATGCGGAATTGTATTAAATTCGGCTTTCAGTTTCTTGCCGCTGCCACCGGTACCGTTGCCGAGCGGACATCCCGTCTGCGCCATAAATCCGTCAATAACGCGGTGAAATTTCAAGCCGTTATAAAACCCTTCGCGCACCAGTTCCTTTATCCTCGCCACATGGTTTGGCGCCGCGTCGGGATACATCTCAATAACCACTTCCCCGTCTTTCAGTTTCATAACCAGTGCATTTTCCGGATCGGTTACATCATAAGAATACTTCATTTTCTTTCCTCTCGTTTCGCTGACACCGAGTTTTTTCTTTTCCTCCGCCGCCAGATTTTTCGTATCGCTTTTATTCAGGCTTTTCGTTTCGCTTTTTCCTAAAACATTAGACATCTGTAAACTCCCAATATATCTTTTTGCAGCCGTTTTCCCGCCGCTCTTATCGTCTGTCCTATATTTAGGTTTTTATTTTCCGCTATTCAAGACAAAATCCACCCTTTCTTCCGCCGAAAGCCCGGTCGGATAGGTTTCGTCAATTTCCTTCAGTCTGTTTTTCAATCCTCTGCCGTTGGCAATCTGAATCGCCAACCCCGGACGGGCATTGACTTCCAACATCATCGGCCCCCGATTCTCGTCCAACACGATGTCCGCCCCCAGATATCCCAAACCGGTCATATCATACGCCAACGACCCGATAATTAGATGTTCCTTCCAAAACGGAACCCGCAAATCCATCAAATTGGCTTTCGTATCCGGGTGCTGCAATACCGGCCTGTTATGCATAACCGCATTCAACGGCAGCCCCGTCCGGACATCCAGCCCGACGCCGACAGCGCCTTGGTGCAGGTTCGCCCGTCCGCCGGATTCTTTCGTCGCCAGACGCATCATCACCATTGCCGGAAATCCCTTGTAAACGATAACCCGCACGTCCGGCACGCCGTGATAGCTGAAATCTTTAAATACGTCGCTGAAATTGACCGCTTCTTCAATCAGAGCCACGTCATATTTGCCGCCCAGACTGAACAGACCGCTCAACGTGTTTGATATATGCTGATAGACGTCCTTAAAGCTTAAAACATCGCCCGAAGCGCTGTAAAAATGCCCGGCGTCATATTTCTTTATCACCAAAACGCCTTTGCCGCCGCTGCCGTGCGCCGGTTTTATGACAAACGTATCATAACCCTTGACAATCTCCAGCAGATTCCTGACCTGATACTGGTGTTCAATAATTCCAATCATCTTCGGCGTATTGATGTTAATGCTGTTCGCCAGCCTCTTGGTCTTGACCTTGTCATCGACAAGCGTATATAGCGAGCGTCTGTTGTATTTGGCAATAACCGAATAGTTACGGTCGTTCATGCCCAACACGCCGTTTTCACGCAGTTTCTTGCCGTTAAAAAGCCACTCAAACATTCTGCCCGTCCTTGTTAATCAGTGGTGCAAAACGAGTCAGCTCCGTCAGCCGGTAGCCCGTATAAGTGCCGAGCAGCATAACCACAAACATAATCACCAGATTAAGTTCGTTAAATGCAAACATAACATGGCGGACATACTCGTTGCTGATGACAAAATAGGTAACTACCGCCGTTAAAAACGTAAACAAAATTTCTTTAATCGTATTGACGGCACCCTCTTCTTCCCACGTTATGGACGCGCGTTCAATAATCCACGCGGTAATGATAATCGGGAAGAAAATTGCCGAACTGACTATCGTATAGTCCAGCCTGTACCCGACGACCGTCAGAACCTGTATCAGCAAAATGACAAAGATAACGACAAAGGATATCCTCGGCACCAGCAACAGGTTAAGTTTCGCCACCAGCGCACGCATAACCAACCCCAGTAGAATCATCACCGAAAAACATATCAGCCCCGGCCAAAACCCGGTTTTGACCAGCGCCATCGCCAACAGCATCGGCGTAAACGTTCCCATTGTCGTCACGCCGATGACATTGCGCATAATAACGACCACCAAAATCGCCAGCGGGAAAATCATCAGCCACTTCAACGTATTCTGCTCCAAAATCGGCAGCGTATAGATGGAATACTTGTAACTCATCAGCTTTTCGTTGGCCTTGGCCCTGTGTTCCGCCATTTTCATCGGCGTCGCCACTGATTTCAAAACCGAAAACATAACTTTTGAATCTTCCCCGCCGCGAACGTCCAGCAGCGAGACGCCACCGCGCTGAAAAATAACCCAGTTTTTCGGCAACCCGATTTTTGCCGTATTCAAATCATACAGCGTCCATCTCCCGTCCAGATATGCCTCCAGCATAATATCCGGACGTTCTGTTTTTTTCCCTTCCTCAAGCTTGATAGTCCAGGCAATCCGCGCCGGAATCCTTTTATAGGCAAGAATTTGCATAACTTTCTCCGCAAATTCCTTGGATGTATGATTTAACGGCAGCACCGGGCTCATAGTCGGACTGGACAGTTCCTGATTAACCGTCAAAATGGCTTTCTGAACCTTATCTCCTCTTTGCAATTCGGACAATTCCCAGATTTTCCGCATCTGTATCCGTTCTTCTTCCGATAAGACGGGCCGTTCTATTTTAACCGCCGGCATAAAATTTGCCGCCCGGTTCTGGACATCGTCATATATACTCAGCCGATAATATAAGTTCTGACGCCCGCTCTTGTCTTTTCCCGTCATAACAATACGGCCGTCTTTTTTGTTTCTGCTGACTTCATATCCCTTCGCTGTAATTTCTTCATTCAGAATTTTAAAGCCGTCCTTGTCGTTCGGTACGGCCAAAGACACACTCGTATCACCGCCCAGAGCCTCAAAAGAAACCTTGGCCTCCACTGTCCAAACGTCTGTAATTGCCCGCGGCGACAAGGTAAATCCCCAATACTTAACCTTGTAATAAATACCATACGCCGCATATCCGACAGATAACATCAAGAGAAAAGTCAGAACTTTTCTCACCGTAAAAAAATCAGCCAATTTTAGTCTCATAATCGCAACCTTGTCAGTTTAGTGTACCCTGTTAATTTAATGTATATGATGTCGACGTGTCTACCAAAAACCTTCCGGTCAGGATATTCCGTCCCACCAGTCCCTGATAGTCAAAATTAGAACGGTCGGCTATGGAAAATACGGCGCTGAACACCTCTCCGCCCATTTTAACATCCATTTTAATGGCTTTGCGGCTTTCGTCTTTACCGGCACGCTTAACCTTAAACGAACGTTCGACTTTCTTTTCAAAAACATGTTCCTCGCCGGTCTTACGGTTTTTAAGTTTAAACGCAACCCATTTCTCGCCGTCCCGTTCAAAATATTCGACATCTTGACAATCCAGCGAAGATGTCGTCGCGCCGGTATCTATTCTGGCAGCAAAAGGAGATTTCATCGGCAAAAAATAAATCGGTTCCACTTCTCCGATAATCGGCAAATGAGCCTTTTCCACGACAACCTCCTCCGTTGTACTGACATTATGTACCACCGCAGGAACAATCACCTGCTTAGACTGGCATGCAGAAACCGTAAACAATACAATCAACAGACACAATTTTCGCATTTTTAATTTTACTCCGCCACTTTGCTTTGTTTCCAAGTCAATTTATGTTCTGTTTTCATAGCCTCTTTTTCCCGAAGAAACATCAACAAAATAATACTAATACACAAAGAAAAAAAGCCCGGGCGAATGTTTACCCCCGCACAAATCATCACAAACATTGTATTTAAATATCAGACAATGTATTTAAACGATGTATTTAAACCCACCGCAACACTAGGCTGCGATGGGTTTTGTCGTAACTGTTTTTCACGAGGACGCTTTGTCAGAAAAACACCGTTGCACGCAAGCTGGTAACCACACCGTAGTCAGACTTCTGGTTAAGCGCCGGATTGATATACAGCTGAACATCCGGCGTTATCGTGAGCATATTGCCTATCCCCCATGCCCAATAGGCCTCCACAATCTGTTCTGCCTTATGTACCAGAGGTTCGCCGACCGCAGCCTCGTCCAATTTATTATAAGCATAAGCTAATCCTATTTGATCCAAAGGATTCCTGTCCAGAGGATTATTGTACACACCGCCGATAACCCACGACTGACGAATTTCCTCCGTACTTCCGCTTACTTCATTAACACGGGCAAAAACGCTGAGTTTCTCGCCCAAATCCTGCGATAAATTCAGCGACCAACCGTTTGTCGTTTCCGGCTGTTCGGGAACGCCCGGCTGATTATACGCCAGCAGGGAAATCTCCATATCGCCCCAGCCTTTAATTGTCGGCGTATAGGCTATATAGCCGAATGTGGTGTAATGTCCGTCGTCCAAATGGTTAAATCTTATGCTCGGCGCATCAACGTTTGTAGCGTCCTGCCCGCCGAAAGTAAAGTTCCACTCGCTGTTCGGCGTAATCTGAACATAGCCGCCCAGCCCCGCCGTAGAATAAGATGAAGAAGCATTTTGCGCCAAAGCATCATTTAAGAAATTGACCTGCTGATTGGCGTCATATTCCGTTCCGTCAAAATTATACAACGGAAATTGGCCGAGAGCCACCGTCAGCCAGTCCCATTTTCCGCCTAACTGATAAGTATAATACAACTCGTCAAACTGGTTTTCGCCGTCGGTATAATCGTTAATTCCCGTTACATACCCCGAATTGTTTGCCAAATCTGCGGCATTATGGTTGCCGTACCTGATAACCGTATATGCAAAATTCAATGTTCCGGTTCCGTATTCGTTATCAAACGTCGTCCAGGCAAATTCAGGATATATGTACGCCTGCACCGCATTGTTTTTCCCGTTCGGGCTGGTGCGTTGGCCTAAAACCGAAACGTCCAGATTATAGTCAAAGCCGTATTTTTTATTCAGGCTGTTCTTAAAATCCTGGTAATCGCCAACCGAACCGTCCGCATAGGCATTCAAGGCAAACATCGTACAAAACGTCCCCAGAAGTATTGCTCTGCTGTTCATCATCTTTCTATCCTTCGGCTATATTAAACATCCCTTTGGATATAACCCCTCAAACAGCGAAAAAAAGGGGGATTTACAAAAAAACTCTTGAACCGTGTAGCAAAAGAATTTAGACTGTTCTGCAACAAAGGAAAGAATATGATAGCAAAACTGAAAGGCATAATAGACAACATCGGCGAAGACTGCTGTATCATAGACGTGAACGGCGTCGGCTATCTCGTCAATATGTCTTCCCGCTCCCTCTCCAGATTGCAACAGGGAGAATATACGGCATTGCTGATAGAAACCGTCATCAAGGAAGACAGTATCACTCTGTTCGGATTCCAGACCCCGTGGGAAAAGGAATGGTTTAACACGCTGACCAAAATTCAGGGCGTTGGCGGCAAGGTCTGCCTGAACATTTTAAGTGCCCTGTCCCCCGCCCAGTTGTCGCAAGCCGTTGCGGCGCAGGATAAAAACTCTTTTCTGCGTGCTGCCGGGGTCGGTCCCAAACTGGCTGCACGCCTTGTTACCGAGCTGAAAGACAAAATCGTAACCATTCCCGCCGAATACCTGACCGGTGCGGATTTAAACGCCGTTTCCGAACCGGAAACCGCTGCTGACGCTGCACCGCAAACCAAAGGCAAAAAGAAAAAAGCGCCCGAACCGCCGGAGGAAGCAGACAACACTTATGTTAGAACCGAAGACGTTACCTCTGCCCTGACCAACCTCGGCTACCAGAAAATTGACGCCTACCGGGTCGCCGCCGAAATCTGCCTGAAAAACCCCGACGCTGACCTCGGAACGCTGATTCGGCTGGCGTTAAAGGAATTTAACCAATAGGAGAAGCTGAATGTCCGAAGATAAAGAACGTATTGTCAGTGCGCAAAGGCTCTCTACGGACGAGGCCAATTCTCCCGCCGCCGTCAATCTGCGCCCTTCAACGCTGGATGAATTTGTCGGACAGGACAAAGTCTGCCAAAACCTGAAAGTTTTTATCCAGTCCGCCAAAAGCCGCGGCGAAGTCCTTGACCACGTCCTGCTTTATGGCCCTCCTGGACTGGGCAAAACCACTCTTTCCAACATTATTTCCAAAGAACTCGGCGTCGGTTTTAAAGCGACTTCCGCCCCGATGATAACCCGCTCCGGCGATTTGGCAGCAATTTTAACCAATCTTGAAGCGCGCGACGTTCTGTTCATTGATGAAATTCACCGTTTAAACCCGGCGATTGAAGAAGTCCTGTATTCTGCCATGGAAGACTTTCAGCTTGACATCATTATCGGTGAAGGCCCTTCCGCCCGTTCGGTCAAAATTGACCTTCAGCCGTTTACGCTCGTCGGCGCCACCACGCGCTCCGGGCTTGTATCAACCCCGTTGCGCGAACGTTTCGGCATTCCTCTGCGCATGGATTTCTACAACCACGAAGACCTGCAGAAAATCGTCTTGCGCGGCGCTCATCTTCTGAATATGCCGATTTCTGATGACGGAGCTATGGAAATAGCCAAACGCTCCCGCGGAACGCCGCGAATTGCCGGTCGCCTGTTAAAACGCGTTCGGGATTTCGGCGCTGTCGCCGGCAATGTGGAAATAGATTCGGAAATTGCCGACAAGGCTCTGCACCTTTTGGACGTTGACGCTTACGGCCTTGACGAGTTTGACCGCCGCTACCTGAACTGTATCGCCAAAAACTACGGCGGCGGCCCGGTAGGAGCCGACACGCTGGCAGCGGCTCTTTCCGAAGAACGCGACACCATAGAAGAAGTGATAGAACCCTATCTGCTGAAACTGGGCTTTTTGCAACGCACGCCCCGCGGCCGTGTTCTGTCCGAACAGGGCTGTAAATACCTAGGCGTCAGCAAGTTCAAAAATAACAACAATCAGTTTAGTTTTATGGAAGATTTAGGAATTTAACCTATTTGAGGATAACACGATGAGCTACGAAACAGAAACTGTCAAAGGCATGCTTTTTGAAGACAAAACCTTTTCTTTTCCCATTCGCATATACTACGAAGATACTGACGCCGGCGGTATCGTCTATTATGCCAATTACCTCAAATATGCCGAACGCGCCCGCACCGAATTCCTACGCCATCTCGGCATAAACCAGCAGGAAATGTTGAAAAGCCAGGGAATGGGGTTTGTTGTCCGCGATTGCCATATCAGTTATAAATCTCCGGCAAAACTTGATGACGCCCTGAACATAACCTGCAAGGTAACCGAACTTAAAGGCGTTTCGCTCAAAATGGAACAAAAGCTCTACCGCGGAGAAAGCGTCATTTGTGAAATAGAAATCACGTTGGTATTTTTAAGCCTTCCCGCTATGCGCCCAGCTAAAATTCCCGCCGAGATATCAGCCCTGCTGTCAGCTCCGGTCTGAAAAACATTCTCCCTATCTCGTTCCTTCGGCCTTTCGCACCCTAGAGGTTTCGCGTCCCTCGTATTTGGCAAAAACCGCTTGCCAAAGGGTACAAAATATGGTAAATTATTTATATTATAAATAATAAGTTAGGCAGAGGGCATAATGGAAATAACGTTTTTAACGGAAGAAGAAATCTGGAACGATAAATGGAACTACAACGCATTGGAAATCATGCAAACCTACGGCAAAAAAGTAGAAGTTTCAGATACTGCCATTGCCTTGGGTACATACAGCTTTAAAGACGAAGACAATGCCGGCTTTACTACCGGAATAGCCTGGTCGGCATCTTCTGTCTCAAATGAAATCCTCCGCACCGTCAGCTGGACCGGCGTCGAAGACAATTGCAACCCTAACGAACGAGGAGCTGCCGGTCGTCCGGTAATACCTGCCACCGTAACACCTGCAATTCGTCCGAACAAAGTAAAAACACTGACGCTGCCTAACGGCAAGACGGTACAAATATGCGAATACGGGGCTTATCCGCAAACCGTAGCGCCCAAGTCTGTTAGTCAGGAATTGGAAGCCCGGTACCAGAAAAACGCCCTTAAAACCACCGGCAAAACCTATACTTTCGATTCGGCG